>JAQXJB010000014.1 GCA_029008095.1 Clostridiales bacterium | reverse complement strand
TTAATGACGGTGAGGGTCCACCCGTTCCCATTCCGAACACGGCAGTTAAGCTCACCAGTGCTGAAAATACTTGCATGGCAACGTGCCGGGAAGATAAGTCAACGCCAACACTTCAAGCGAAGCAGATTTTCTGCTTCGCTTTTTGCTTTGCTGTATGCGATTTTCAAAAGACTATGTCATTCTGAGCCTGCGAAGCGTGAGCGAAGAATCCCTGCACCAACGTCACTGCCTATCTAACCCCAACCAACGGGACTGCCTATCTAAACCAACACCGGAGATCCTTCCCTTCGGTCAGAATGGCGGTAGCTTTTCGTCTATTCGTATTATCATTTTTGCCGTTAATAGCCCAACTGCCACGGCGGAGGCATGCCTCCGCCCTACGGCCTATCAATAAACACACAGCGGCGACACGGGTCTTTGAAAATATCTCAGTCCGTGAGCGTAGGGCAGGGGCGCGCCCCTGCCGTGCGGTAACGATACGCACAATGTAACGACCAAAACGCAATATCTCAAGATTTGTCATTCTGAGCCACGCAAAGCGTGTGCGAAGAATCCCCCAACCAACGGGACTGCCTATCTAAACCAACCCCGGAGATTCTTCCCTGCGGTCAGAATGACGGTAGCTTTTCGTCTTATGCAACGTAACAACCTTTTTTCTGGTATGCGGTGAACTTATTATTTCCTGCTGACACTATATAGGCAAACGGAGGTGAGATTATTGGACATAAGCGAACTGGAAAAGCAAATAGACAGCATCTTTGCTTACTGTATTCGGAGAACGAAGGATATTGAGGACGCGAAAGACCTCAGCCAGGACATAGTCTGCGAAATACTGCGTTCGGCCGGGAGTACAGAAATAGTGAACTTTGAAGCATGGATATGGAAAATAGCCCACAACCGCTATGTGAAATATTTGAACGGCAAAAAGAAATCATATATTTCAATATATGAAAGCGGTCTTATAGACACACTGGTGGGCGTGGACTGCAGCGAGGATCACGGCGACGAATATCAAGCTGTCTTTGTGGCGCTGCACAGTATTGCGCAAGCCCATAGAGCTTTACTGGTGGACAGATATGTCAATGAGCTTACCTGCGCAGAGCTTGCGGAAAAGTACGGACTGCCGGAGGGAACAGTTAAAACACGGTTGCATTACGGCAGGCAGAAGCTGAAAGAAAGGTGGCAGCAGACAATGGAAACAAAGCGAATATATGAGAAAAGAAACTGGTTTGTCAGCGGCAACGGGGATGTTGATGTGTCCTATATCGGGCGGCAGCTTCCACGCGCAATCGTTACGGCTTGCTATGAGAGACCCCTTAGCATCGAGGAAATCTCGGAGGCCACAGGGATTCCCTGCATGTATGTGGAGGACGAGATTCCCAGTTTACTGAAGGGTGAGATAATTTCAGAGCGCTCGGGCAAATATCTTGCCAATATTATCGTACACGGTGAAAAGACCACGTCCGAAATTGAGAACATACTGATGAACCGGGCGGGGGCTTTGGCGGATGCGACCGCGCAGACGCTTGCAGCGTATATGCCGGAAATTCGCAATATTGGTTTTCACGGCTGCAGTTTTCCTGACGGGCGGCTGTGGTGGAGCATAATTCCTATGCTTTGGCGCGAGGCCTGCGAGCAGGCACGCCAGAAACATGGAGTCACCGCCCGCTGCTCATACCCGCCCCGGCTTGATGGCGGAAAGGGATGGATATTTGCAAATGTGGCCCAGAATGAGGAGCACAAATATTTTTCCGGCTGCAATGGGTATTTTCTCGACAGCAGCAAATTCTACTATTACTGGAGCAGCAAATATTTTGCTGAGGAGCTGAATATGTTCCTGTATAAGTTGGAGAACCATGAGATATGCAGTGCGGAGTTTGAAAAATGCGGGTTCGACGAGCTGCTGACAGCGGAATGCATCAAATACGGTTTGGTGAAAAATAACGCATGGGCGGTTCCGGTGTTTACCGCAGATCAATACGAAAAATTCGAAAGGCTCATAGCTGAAATCGCAAAACCGCTGAGCAGCATGATCTATCCCCAAGTGGAGGAAATATACAAGCTGATGCGCCGCGCAACGCCGAAACATCTTCATGAGCAGATAAGAGGCGTTTTCGGCGCGGAACTCAATTCTATAATTGCGATGATATGCGATGAGCTGGAAGCGCGGGATATGCTGGAAGCGCCCGGAGAGGAATTTTTCACCGGGCAGATCGTTTTGACACTGGGGTAAGGAAAAGCGTAAGAGCAGCGGTATAAAGACATATTACTACAATGTAAAGATTTGCTGTTCTTCTCCCTGCTGAAGGCTGGAGTGTGAAAATTCTACCCATCAACGGAACTGCAAATCTGACGGTAACTGAGGAGATTCTTCCCTGCGGTCAGAATGACATGATTTTCACCTTTGTCCGTATTATCGTTTTTGCCGTGAAGCGCGCAAATACCACATCGTGCGTGCACACCCGATGCACCATGCCCGCACCAGCTTACGACAGAAGGGTGGCTGCCTTTCGTGCGCCTGTGAAATACTTGTTTTTTACAATTATATATGATACAATACAAGAACAATGAAACCGCATATCTATAAGGTTCGTTCTACTGTAAGAGCATCAGAAAGGGAGGCGCCGACATGAAAAAGTTACTTGCTTTGTTTCTATCAATGACACTTATATTGACATTAGTGGGATGCGGTACAAAAGCACCGGCGCCGGTGACAAGCCAAAGTGTAACGCCGGAGCCTGAGCCGGTAAGTACAGAGCAACAGACTGAACCGGAGGGGGTGATGCGCCTCAATGCTGTTCTGAATTCTCTTACTGCGGGAAAGAGCGTTGCAATAACGCTTGAACAAGGCGATATCAGCCGAACATATGACACTGTACTTGACGAATATTGGGCGATACATATTCCCCTGAATAATCATTCCGGGGAATTTAGCTGGAATGAAATATCGGAAACGGAGTGGAAATCCCGGATATCTGCCGAAAACGGAGATGGTGAGAGTTACAGGCTCATTCTTGCCGGGAGCGAGGATGACGGATCATCATGGTCGTTCATGATGCAAAGCGATTCACAGTATGTCGTCTTGGTTTACGAGAGTAAGGAATACTATTTTTTCCGCGAGTCGGATGCTGAAAGCGACCATAAATGGTGGGGAGTATTGCTGCGGTACTTTTACGATACTGTGGAGTTTGAAGCGCTCGGAGGATGGCATATTAACTATTCACCTGCCGTCATTCCCGATGACGGGCAGGACTACGCGTCAGCGGCTTTGGCCGGCTATCGGCAGAAGGAGGAAGCGCATCTTCATGTATCTCCCGGTAGCGCGTTCCGCTATACATTTGTCAAATGCAGCATAACTCCGGCAGAATCTGAAACGGAGCATTTCAGGAAGATTGGTGAAATTGACGAAAGCACTTGGGCTTTCTATGCGAGAACGATCTTTGTCCCGGAAAACGAAGCGGCCTACAATCAATCTATGGCAGGTAATACGGAGGAATATTGCGGCGACGATGCCGATGTGCCTGAAGGCGCATGGTATTATAAGCGCGTAGGTTATGTTACGCTGTCCGACGATGGCTGGCATGTTAAAATCCTTGGAACCGGATGGTAAATATGTTATTAAGACGCAAGTGGATATTTCCGCTTGCGTCTTATCGTCTGCGTCATGCCTGCGCCTGCTTTGCGATAGAAGCATAGACCGCCGGGTATTCCTTTTTCATGTTGATGATCCGCCCGTCGCTGTCCGTGAAGCAGTGCTCGGAGGAACCGGTGAAAAGCAGCTCGCCCGCACTGCCGCGTATCTCGTAACGCAGCTTCAGGCGGATGCCGTTGAACTCTGTCACAAAAACGGCGACGTCCACCACATCGGCAAATTTCGCGCTGCGCTTGTATTTGCCTTCAATGGCCGTGACCGGGGAAACGATGCCCATGTCCTCCATTTTGCGGAACTCCCAGCCCAGCCGGGTCAAAAACTCGATGCGGGCCTCCTCCATCCAGCGCACATAGTTGGAGTGATGCACGATGCCCATCTGATCGGTCTCGTAATACTGAACCTTGTGCTGATAGTGATTCATTGCCTATCCCTGCCTGTTTGTATATTTCGTATTTCAAAGTTTAGCACAGCCTGCCCGAATATTCAATAAGCGGCAAGGGGCAAAAATATCCCTTTTCACTTAAAAGGGAGGCCAAAATCTTTTCCTTGCCTTTCCTGCGAAATAATGGTATCATGACATACTTGGAGAAACAAAAAAGGAGATGCGACAAATGAGCTATAAAGAAGAATTTATTCGTTTTATGGTGGCTTCCGGAGTGCTGACTTTCGGCGACTTCACCACCAAGTCCGGCCGCAAGACCCCGTATTTTATAAACACCGGCAACTACAAGACCGGCGCTCAGGCTGCCCGCCTCGGCGACTACTACGCCGCCTGCGTGCAGGAGAACATGCCCGAGGGCATTGACTGCCTCTTTGGCCCCGCGTATAAGGGCATCCCGCTGGCCGTGACCACCGCCGCCTCTCTTTACCGCAATTACGGACGCGACCTGCCCTACTGCTTCAACCGAAAGGAAGCCAAGGATCACGGCGAGGGCGGCACGATGGTGGGCTATAAGCCCAAGGACGGCGACCGCGTGGCGATCATAGAGGATGTCGTTACCGCAGGAACAGCGGTGCGCGAGTCCATTGAGATGTTCAAGCACGTTGCCGACGTGAAGATAGAGGCTTTGTTCGTCTCCGCCGACCGCATGGAGCGCGGTACCCGCGACTGCACCACCCTGGACGAGCTGCGCGAGGACTACGGCATCAAGGTTTTCCCCATAGTGACCATCCAGGACATCAAGGAGACCCTGCACAACAGAGAGGTTGACGGCAAGGTTTACATCGACGATGAAATGCGCGCCAGAATGGACGCCTATCTCGCCGAATACGGCGCACGTTGAGAAGTGGATAAGGAAAGAGCGGAATGCATGGAAGCGTTCCGCTCTTGATTTTTTGTGTGGAGTTTTGAGGGATGCGCTGCGCTGCACAGGACTAAAGGCTATGTCATTCTAAAGGTAGGTGTGGGACATGGGGTACACCGCCGTTTCCGGGGAGGTATCGCTATAGTTCCTGATACAAGCAAACTTCACCAGTGTGTTATTTTATCCGATATTCGCCGTTTTTGCAGATAAGCTCAAATTCAGCGATGGAAGAACGAAACTCGCCGATTTCGCTGTCGAAAATATAATATTCAAAGCGATATTTGCCCGAAGGCAGGGTATACACGCTCCCGGTTCGTTGCCGCAGCTCCGCGTATACGCTGCCTTTTTCGCCCGGCTCGACGTGTCCCGCGTACACCGCTCCGAGCGCAGGTATGGGGTACCAGCCGTCAGAAAGCTTTACTGATATGTATGTATTTGATTTTAACGTTTTGAGCGTTCTGCTGTCGCGGTTTTTGGCGCTTATATGCAGCTCATCGCCGCTGCAGGACAAAACTCTCATCGATAGCCCGGAATATTTCTTCCGTTCTTCGAGCGGAGCCATGAGCAAAAGCCGCGGATTCTCATCGTTATCGGAGCTGCGATACCACAATTTGCCGTCATCACTGGTAAAGATATCCTCGGGAGGCAGGATGTGGCTGAGAAATTCATAAGGCGTCATTTCAATGGAGTCATTTCTGCCGCAAAATAGCACGAGCAGCGTTGCCGCGAGCAGCGCAAGGGCGGCGATAAGAACTCATCTCTTCGCAATCATATCATTTCGCCTCCACTCCGGCCACGGTATATACACCGTTTTCGTAAAGCAGCTCAAACTCGGCATACACATAGCCCTCGCCTGCCGCGACCCTTGCCCTGTAGCTTCCGGCAGGCAGCGGAGCTTCCCGGTCAAATCCGGCGGTGAATCCGACCGCCGTGTCGAGACTTTTACCCGGCTGCAGCATGAATTCCCTCGCTCCGGAGCTGCTGAACGGCACGTTGTACCAGCCGTCTGAAAGCTTTACCTCCAGCCATACCGTGGGCTCGACGCTTACCGCATCGGCGGAGTCGTTGTATATCCGCAGCGTAAGCGTTTTTCCGTCCGCCTCCAGCGGCTCCATGCGCAGGTTTAGGGGCGAATATTCAGCGCCATCGCTGGCTCTGAACGGGAGCACCGTCACCGTCGGCACGGGTGCTCCCGAGTCGGCTGCGGCTGCCACCCACAGTGCGCCGCTGCCGTCGCGAAAGCGTTCCGGCGCTTCCGCCAGTTGGCAAAGATATTCGTAGGCATCGTCCTGCGCGCGGACTTCCGCCTGGGGGACTGCGTTAGCGCTGCCGGAAATATTAATATGAAGCACTAAAATCAACGCAAGGCAGCTCAGGCTGATTTTAGTAATATTCCGTGGTTGCATGAATTCCATTTATCTCATACCCTGCATCGATAGCCATTTTTATTGGTGAAACATATCCCAAGCGAAATTGATCTCCCTCAAGAGTGCGTCCGGATATAGCTCCGATAAGCATATATACACGAAAGAGAGTTCAATTTATTAGTGCAAATCCGCTGTTTGAAATCCGCGCTTTTCCATTTCCCCGTCCAGCCAAGCAATCACCGCCGCCATTTCGCGCTCGTAGTCCTGCTCGATAACGAAGCACTTCGCGCCGCTCTGGGCGCAGACGGTGACGGTGCGGTCGTTGTCCTCGGCGACCTCCACCGCGCCGCGATCCTCCGGGTATTTGCGCTTCTCAATGTCGCTGCGGTGAGCGAGGATGTCCTCAAAGTGCTCCAGCGTGTATTTGTAGGAAAGAGAAAGGTAAAAGGAAATGATCTGCGCCCGGTATTCCTCCGGCAGAGCGGCTATTTTGTCCGGAGGCAGGTAGCAGCCCTCGATAATAAGATTCTGCCCGTTTTCAACTGCGGTCATGATGATACCGCGCACGATGGGCCAGAGCTTTTTCGTTATGATAGCGTCCCGGCTCTCAGCGGTGAAGCCGCAGTCCACGCCGCCCCGTATGAGCCCCATCTTAAGATGGTCGAGAGCAAGAGTGGGGAAGCTGTATTTTTCCAGAAGCCGCTGAGCCAGCAGGGTCTTGCCCACGCAGCTCGCGCCGCCGATCAGGATTACCATGCATGTACCTCCCTCTGCTGTTGATATATAATTCATATATATCAGTAAAATTTAGTCAAAAACGTACATTCCGAAGAATGCGGTGCAGCCCGCGCCGGGGTCGTATTCCATACCGCAGGAGTCGGCAAGCTTTTTCACGAAAATGCAGTATGCGGACATGCAGGAATACTTAAAGTCCGGGAATTTGCAGGGCTCGCCCTTGGTAATGGCGCAGGGGGAGCAGAGCGAGCAGCCGCTGGCGCCGACGATCAGACCGTCCACGCCTTCAGCGC
>JAQXJB010000013.1 GCA_029008095.1 Clostridiales bacterium | reverse complement strand
AAATCTCAAAAAATCCATGAACTCGGTTGACTTTTCCTACCCCAAAATTCGGAATATGTGAAAGGGTTATTTCCTTTCCATACCGATTGACCAGGAGGAAATTAACATGGCACAAAGCGTGTTTATGAAAGCTGATGAGGTGCAGGAGCTGCTCGGTGTATCCAGATCTGAAGCCTATCGCATTATGAAAAAGCTTAATGATGATCTGAAGGCAAAAGGGTTTATTGTTCTCAGCGGACGTGTTAGCCGTAAGTATCTTGAAGAAATGATCTATGGATATGGCTGGTATAGTCGGTATAATAAAAACTGTCAAACCCCGTATGGTTTGAGAAAATGGAAGTTGGCAAGGGACAGCACTGTATTTTCAGCGCTGAAATGATAGGCAGGGATGCCGCTATGGAGCAGCGGCCGAAGCCGCTGAAATCATTGATAACAGCAATCTTTTTTTGACGATTATGCGACACTTTGTTTCTGCTCCTTGTTTTTAATGCAAAATTATTATATAATAATTTTGGCTATATGATAATGGCCAGAAAAGGAGAATTTCATATAACCAGATGAAATATGCAATTGATTATGGGAGCAACATTCCCGCTTATCTTCAACTATACAAACAGGTTCGGGATGATATTGTTAAGGGTATCTATCCCTCCGGCAGCAAGCTGCCTTCCAAAAGAACGATTGCCGACGAGGTTGGCGTCAGCACCGTAACGATCGAGCACGCCTATGCGCTTCTCTGCGATGAGGGATATATAGAGACCAGAGAGAGAAGCGGTTACTTTGTCATCTTTCAGATTGATGACGGCTTTGCCGCTTCTGCAAACAAAGAACGGCCCCGGATACATCACGCATATCCCCACGAGAGTCCGTCCGCAGCTGAATTCCCTTTTTCTGTACTGACAAAAACGATGCGCAAGGTAATGAGCGATTTTGGTGAATCTATTCTTGATCGTTCGCCAAACACTGGCTGCACAGTGCTTCGTGAGGAAATCAGCCGCTATCTTGCCAGAAGTCGAGGCGTCCACACAAAGCCGGAACAAATTATCATCGGCTCCGGTTCGGAATATCTGTACAGTCTGATCGTTGAACTGTTGGGCAGAAATAAAAAATATGCCATTGAGTCGCCATCCTACAAAAAGATAGAGCAGGTCTATCGTTCATCCGATGTTCAGCTTGAAAAGCTCCCGCTCGGCCATGATGGCATTGACAGCGCTTCGCTTCGCGCCTGCAAAGCGGATGTTTTGCATATCTCTCCATACAGAAGCTATCCCAGCGGAGTCACAGCTTCAGCCTCCAAAAGGCACGAATATTTGCGATGGGCAGGACAAAGCCAAAGATTTATTGTGGAAGACGATTTTGAGTCGGAATTTTCGCTTTCTCAAAAAGCAGAGGAAACGTTATTTTCCCACACTTCCAACGATAATGTAATTTATATGAATACCTTTTCAATGACCATCTCTCCATCCTTCCGTGTTGGATATATGGTGTTGCCAAAGCACCTTGTACCGGAGTTTGAAGATCGATTAGGCTTCTATTCCTGCACCGTTCCGACTTACATACAGCTCGTATTGGCAGAGCTCATTGCAAACGGTGATTTTGAAAGACATATCAACCGTGTCAGAAGGGCAAAACGAAAAGAGCTGAGTAAATAGCGGAAAAGCGCCGCTTCACACCAAGAGGAGAACAAAATGAGTATGCCGACAGATATTATCTTGGAATTGGCGATAGGCGGGGTTGCAGAAACCACATCATTTATAGGAAAAGAGCTAACTGATTTTGATTCGGTCAGTTAGCTCTTTTTATGTCGATTATTAAAAAATGCGCGGCCTTTGCAGTGCGTCAATACACAAAAAGCGTTTATTCGACATCGAAATATGCTAAATTATGGAAAGAACATTGCGCATACGGGAGGTGCATTCGCATGGCATATGGAAAACTGGTGAACGGACGGCTCATACCGGCGCCTGACCCTCTGAAGGTCAGAAATGGAGAAGTCTGCAACCCGTCCGGATATCTTTATGAGGCGGTGGGGTATCGGCTCATTGTAGACACGCCCATGCCGGAGAGTATGGCGGGCAGCGAGGAAAATTGCCGCGGCTTCCGATGGGAGGAGTGGGATGGGCAGATCGTCAAGGTCTGGCTGACGGATGAACCGGCGGAATCAGCGCAGCGGGAGCGGGAGGATTGCGGCGGCAAAGCTCAGGCCGCGGCAAACAGGCTTCGCTCGTTTTTTAAGAGATAAGGCAGCTTCGCATATGGTATCGCAGCTTCATTTGGTGAACGGAAACGGGTATCAGTGATCAGAACCGCGATAACCGTTTGGATTTTTGGACTGCCAATTCCAACTGGATGCGCACATTTCCTCAAGACCGAGCTTGGCTTCCCAGCCCATTTCGGCCAGAGCCTTTGCGGGGTCGGCGTAGTATTCGGCGATGTCACCGGGTCGGCGGGGGTCAATTACATAGGGGAGAGCTTTTCCGCAGGCCTTTTCATAGGCGTGGAGAACATCCAGAACGCTGTAGCCTTTTCCGGTTCCAAGGTTGCAGACGAACAGGCCGCAGCCGCTTTCCAGCTTCTTCAGCGCAGCTACATGGCCGCGCGCCAGATCTACAACATGGATATAGTCGCGGACGCCGGTGCCGTCAGGGGTGGGATAATCGTCTCCGTAGATATGGAGTTCGGGCAGCTTTCCGACAGCCACCTGAGAGATATAAGGAACCAGATTATTAGGGATGCCGTTGGGGTCTTCCCCGATAAGACCGCTTTCGTGCGCGCCGATGGGGTTGAAATAGCGCAGCAGCGCTATGTTCCAGGCAGGTTCGGCGGCGTAAAGGTCGGAGAGAATGCGTTCAATGAACAGCTTGGTGGTGCTGTATGGGTTGGTAGTGCCGCCGGTGGGGAAGTCCTCCCGGACGGGGACGGAGGCGGGAACGCCATATACGGTGGCGGAGGAGGAAAATACAAAGTTCCTGACGCCATGATCACGCATGGCGCTGAGCAGAACAAGGGTGCTGGTCAAATTGTTTGAATAGTACTCGAGGGGGCTCCTTACACTCTCACCCACGGCTTTTAGCCCCGCGAAGTGGATGACCACATCAATGTCAGGGTATCGGGCAAAGATGGCCTCGACAGCAGAAGGATCACACAAGTCTGCTCTGATAAAGGGGACCGGTTTGCCGGTGATACGTTCTACGCGGCGCAGAGACTCTTCGCAGGAGTTGACAAGGTTGTCAGCCACCACGATTTTGTACCCGGCTTCCAGAAGCTCCACACAGGTGTGGCTCCCGATATAACCGGCGCCGCCGCTAACTAAAACAGACATGCTAAACCCTCCCATAGTATAGTTAATTGCACAGCCGTGAAGAAATATACATCACAGAGCTTGAAACGAAATAATAGAAACGCTCGGTTTGCGGGAAAGCAGAGCGGGAGCGGGCATTGCGCTGCGCTTCCGCTCTGTTTTTTTACAAAGGAAAACATGTAGGTTGTCAGAATCCTGTGAGCCGTGGCCGTTTCGGCGGCTGCTGTTCTGTATGGGTCATTGGACTGACACCGCCGGACAAATAAAGGACGATAGACGATAGTAGTATAGCAGAAAACATAGTATCTGGCAATCCTCCTGATATGTCCGAATTGTGGTCAGAGGAGATCACTTAAGAAAAACATGAATGACAGTGAAAAAGAAATAAAATGTAATGCAGCCATCATTGATTGTGTATAGTATCCGATCAGACGCCTGTTAACTTATGTGCTCTAACAAAATTTCAAATTACCTATAACATGATGAGCACCGGAGATGAACCCCGGTGCTCATATAAAACTACTTATCTTCAATCACACAGTGTTTAACAGCATATTCCAGAAATTGACTTATCAATTCGTTTCTGCTATGACCAGTCTTTGCTGATATGTTATCGATCTTGGATACTAAATCTTCTTTGATGCGGATTGAGAAAGTTTTGTATCCGTCATCACCCTTTGGCCTCTTTGGGCGAATAACAAGGTTTTCGTTGCTCAAACAAATCACCTCTCAATCATATTTTATGTTTGAAAAATAGTGATTTATATGTTATTATTTATGTTATAAAATCTGATTATGTTGTGGAGGACTAAACATGAAGAACGGAAAAACACATCGAATATTTCCGCATTAATTATGTGATGGCTGCCCTGTCATCATTCAAGAAGTGGAGGTAGACCGAAATCAAAAAGGAAATGCATACTCTCTGAAACTCAAACTGTCAAATATTGGAATGAAAACGATTTTGCCCGTATATCTTAGCTGATTTTGCTTGATGATGCAGGAGACACGATTCAAAGCGGTGGACCAATCGAAATATGACGCCACTTCGGAGCGCTGATTTTCCGTTCATTCTTTTATTTGGCGAAATTACCGAAAAGAGTCATCAAAAATAACGAAAAATTCTTTGGGTATAACTTGCGTTTTATGATGGTTTGTAGTAGACTGAAACAGAATATAGGGAAATTTTTGAGTGGTTAAATCATAACACTGCACTCAAAAAATAATACGGCTGCAGAAATGCCGGCTTGGGGATACGTACATATGAGAGAGACAATAGCTGAAAAAAATGAAATAAAAATTGATCTGCGAAAGCTGCTGATGGTATATCTCAAAAAATGGTGGCTGATTTTGCTGTGTGTGATTCTGGCGGCGGGAGCTATGCTGGTTTATACACAAAACTTTGTCGTGCCCATGTATCGCGCCAGTGTGACTGTTTATGTGAATAATAGTTCCGCCGGAGAGCGGATCGAATATATTTCCGGCAGCAATCTGAGCGCTTCTCAGCAGTTGGTCAATACCTACATCAACATCATCAAAAGTGACACCGTGCTGGAAAAGGTAGTGGAGCAGTCCGGACTGAATTACAGCGCCGACCAGCTTCGTGACATTCTGTCCGCCTCACAGGTGGGCGGGACCGAGATGTTCAACATTTATATTCTTCACCCCGATCCGGAGATGGCGGCCCGCATTGCCAACGCGGTGGCGAATGTGGCGCCCGGTGAGATCGAACAGATCGTGGAGGGAAGCTCAACCAAGATCATTGACTATGCCAAGGTGCCCGACAAACCGTACAGCCCTGATTATCGAAAGAATCTGGTGATGGGCGGCGCGGTCGGCTGTTTGATCGCATTGGCCTACCTGACCTTGACCTACCTGCTTGATGTCCGCATCAAGGAGGAGGATGACCTGACCGCGCTTTTCGAGTTTCCTGTTCTGGGGCAGATACCTGATATCGCCTCGGTGAGCAGCTCGAGCAAGAAAAAGTACGGCTATGAGACGGAACCAAGCTCCGTCGTGAAGGGAGGAAAATGACGATGATTTTGTTATCAAAATCCGGAAAGAGGAATGTCAGAAGAGACGAAAACTTCCGCATTCAGGAGGAACGGCGGAGTATCCTCTCCGACAAAAGCGACTTTTTCATCCGGGAAGCGTACAAGACGCTGAGAACAAATGTCACGTTCTCCCTGGCGGAAGAGGATGGCTGCAAGGTGATAATTGTCACCTCGTCCCTCCAGAGCGAAGGAAAAAGCACCACGGCCCTGAATTTGGCCATCTCATTTGCTGAGGCGGACAAGCGGGTACTTCTGATCGACTGTGACCTGCGCCGCCCGAAGCTGGGCCGACTGCTGGAACTGAACTCACCGGAAGGGCTGAGCGATCTGCTGCTGGATCCCGGACTGCTGGACAAGGGTGTCGTGAAGAACTATGGTGGGATCAGTGTGATCCTGGCCGGCGCCATACCGCCAAACCCGTCGGAACTGCTGGGTTCCGTACGGATGGAGAAGCTGCTTGACCGAATGAAGGAAAAATACGACTACATTATTCTGGACACACCGCCTGTCAACATGGTGACCGATGCAGTGGTTCTGGCGCCCCGGAGCAGCGGTGTGCTGTTCGTCGTTCGCGCCAACCAGTCAGAGCGGGGCTCTGTTGTCCATGCGGTGTCACAGCTGGAATACGCCCGGGCGAAGCTGTTGGGATTCGTGCTCAACGGCGTGGACATGGAAAAAAGCGCTTACGGCTACGGAAAGAACCGCAATAAGAAGTACGGAAAATACGGCGGATACAGATACGGTTACGGTCGTGGCTATGGCTACGGTGCATACGCACAGGAGAAGCCGGCAGAGCGTGACGTGCAATGACAGACCTGCACACCCATATTTTGCCGGGAATGGATGACGGAGCCAAAACCGTTGAGATCAGTCTGGAAATGCTCCGCATGGAGCGGGACCAGGGAGTCGATACCGTGGTGCTTACCCCCCACTTCTACCGGGACCGGGAGCGCCCGGAGCGGTTCCTTGCCCGCCGAAGGGAGGCGGAGGAGACTCTGCTGAAAGCGCTGTTGGCCCTGCCGGAGGAGGAACGCAGTACCATGCCCCGTCTGGTATTGGGTGCGGAGGTGGCGTGGGTACCCAATCTGGCAGATTGGCCGGAGCTGCCCCAGCTGTGTATGGGCCGCGGCAGACATCTGCTGCTGGAACTGCCCATGAATCCGTGGAATGAGCAGATGTTTCGCCAGCTTTACGACCTCATGGGACGTACAGGCTTGACACCGGTCATCGCCCATATCGAGCGGTACATGAAAATGCAGAAGCCGGAGCACATCAAGGAGGTGCTGTCCCTCGGCGTACCGGTTCAGGTCAGCTCGGAGCCCCTGCTCCATCCGCTGAACCGGGGCAGAGTACTGAAGCTGCTGCGGGAGCGGCAGGCGCAGTTGATCGCCTCCGACTGTCATAATACCACCAGCCGCCCGCCCAACCTGGGCCCGGCGATGGAGATCGTGAAAAAGAAGCTGGGAAAGGCTTCGGCAGCCCTGTCCCACCAAAGCGACTGGCTGCTGCCGGCGGAGCACATCGCGGAGTGAATCGGCTTCGCTTTGTGTCTGACAAAAATAGATACTGATTAGGAAGCGCAAGTGATTGGTGAATATTGTGAAGAAGATTAAGAAAAGCGTGCCGATTCAAACGTTCCTGCTGATGGTAATAGATGCCGTTTTGATCGTTGCATCAGGCGGCCTGGCACTGTTGGTGCGGTTCGATTTTTCCTTTGAAGCGGTACCGCCTGTATATCTTGAGCCCTGGTTTCGCATTTTGCCGGTGCAGATATTCGTGACACTGGCGGTGTTCCGGCTGCGGCGGATGTACCATTATATATGGCGGTATGTCAGCGTCAGGGATGTTATGGGCATGACGGGATCGGTATTCCTGGCTTATGCGGTGTTCCATATTCCGGCATATCTGCTGGGGTATGTGCAGCCCCGTAGTGTTTTGTTTATTGAGCTGCTGTGCCAGTTGTTTCTGCTGATAGGCATGCGATGTTCCCTCAGGTTTGTGAGAGTTTGTTTAAACCTTGTTCATCGGACAGAGAATGGAAACGAAAGAATAATGCTGATCGGCGCGGGTGCGGCAGGCCGGATGCTCCTTCGGGAGATCATCACCACGCCGCAGGTAAAGGGAGAGGTTTGCTGCGTCATCGATGATGATCCAGCAAAGCAAGGAAAATATCTTGAAAATGTCCTGGTCGCAGGTGGGCGTGATGTGATTCCGGATATGGTCAGAAAGAAGCGCATCACGCAGATCATTCTGGCGATCCCAGCAGCGCCGTCAAAGGAGAAAAAAGATATTCTGGATATTTGCCAGAAGACGGGCTGCCGCGTCCGAAGCTTGCCGGGAATTTACCAGCTGGTGAACGGCGAGGCCAATCTGGCGGCGGTGAAGGATGTGCAGGTAGAGGATCTGCTGGGCCGGGAGCCGGTGAAGCTGGATACGGCTGTGCTGCTTGACTTTTTACAGGATAAGACCGTGATGGTCACCGGCGGCGGAGGTTCGATCGGCAGCGAGCTTTGCCGTCAAATCGCCAAGTATGCTCCCAAACGGCTGATTATTCTGGATATCTATGAGAACAATGCTTATGACATTCAGCAGGAGCTGGTTCGCACATGGGGCAGCCGGCTGGACCTTAAGGTGGAGATCGCCTCCATCCGGGATAAGGAAAAGGTCTACGAGCTGTTTTCTACTTACCGTCCGGATGTCGTGTTTCATGCTGCCGCTCATAAGCATGTCCCGCTCATGGAGGCTTGCCCGGGTGAAGCGGTGAAAAACAACATCTTCGGCACATACCATGTGGTGCGGGCGGCAGAAAAATATGGTGTAAAAAAGTTTGTGATGATATCCACGGACAAGGCGGTGAATCCCACAAACTTTATGGGCGCAACTAAGCGATTCTGCGAGATGATCCTGCAGAGCAAATCTGACAGCCCAACGGAATACTGCGCTGTGCGCTTTGGCAATGTGCTGGGCTCAAACGGTTCTGTTGTACCGCTGTTCAAGCGGCAGATAGAGGAGGGCGGCCCGGTCACCATTACGGATAAGCGCATTATCCGCTATTTCATGACGATCCCAGAGGCAGCGCAGCTGGTGATGGAGGCCGGCGCCATGGCGAAGCAGAGCGAGATCTTTGTGCTGGATATGGGTGAGCCGGTCAAAATCCTGAGCTTGGCGGAAAATCTGATCCGCCTGTCCGGACTGGAACCATACAAAGACATTGAAATCCGGGAGGTGGGGCTGCGTCCCGGAGAGAAGCTCTATGAGGAACTGCTGATGCGCAGCGAAAATCTCTGCAAGACCAGCAATGAGAAGATATTCATTGAGCAGCAGCCCGAAATCTCCAAGGAAACCATTATGGAAGACCTTGTGAGACTGGATGAAGCCATTACCAGAAATGATCCGCCGCAGAAATTGATCGAGCTGCTGAGGGAAATGATACCGACTTATCATGACCCGGCGGAGGTCAATAGCCGAGTGGCAGAGCACGAGGTCATGAAGGACGCTGAAGACTGTGTGGATGTGGAGGCATATCCCCGCAGAGTGGAGGAATTGGCTTGAAAGCATGGAAAAAGGTACTTTGCGTTCTCATAGTTCTGCTGATTTTGTTGGCATTGCTGGCAGGTCTGGCATATTGGCAGCGGGATTATTTGAGAGCGCTTAAGGTCGCGATTCAGTACACTTCGGAGGAGCTGGAGGAAAAGCTGGCGGAAAACCAGCAAATGATTCAGGAGGCGATGGATGCCCATCCGGATATTATTGTCCGTCCTATCACAGAGGAAGAACGGCAGGAGCTTCTGGAGGGGACACTGCCCCGGGAAGAACTGATCCAACAGCTTCTGAAGCCATCGGAAGAGGGGAAAGAGCCTGATCAGGAGTCCGGCGGGCAGAATGAGGCCGCTCCCGAGAATACCCCGGTTCCCACCGAATCTCCGAAACCGGTAGAGCCGGATGAAAATGAGAAGACTGACTACCAGCAGGAACTGTCGGCAATCGTCGCTCAGGTATATGTCCTGCAGGCGGAATACACCGGAATACTGGATAACATGTTTGAAGCCGCCAAGGCGGAATATCTGGCCTTGCCGAAGGAGCAGCGCACGCGATCGAATATGCTAAGCATCGGAAGCAGGTATTTGAACGAGGCAACTGAGCTGGAAAAGCAGTGCGATGCTGAAATGGATGATATCGTCAGCTCAATGGCGAGCTTGATAGAAGCCAATAATGGCGATATGGATTTAGTTGATACTGTGATTTATACATATGCAAACGAAAAAAGCCTGAAAAAATCATGGTATATGTCCCAACTGAAGGCACATCTGAATTAGAGGGGTGGTTATAGACTGAACGTAGTTAAAAATAAAACTATAAATAGCATAAAAGATTTGAAAGGAATGAAACTGAAATGAAAAGAAAACTCGCAATGATTTTGGCAGTAGCAATGCTGTTGTGCCTTGTTCTGCCGCAGATGGCTATGGCCGCCCCGGCGGGAACCTATACTCTTACGGTCAGCGTAAAAGATGATGCTAACCCGCAAAAAGTAGTGACTGCCACGTCAGGTACTGGTTCTGAAAGAACTCCTCTGGCAACTGAAGTCACAACAATGATTAATACAAAGCGGTCTGAAATCGAAAGCACCTTTGCAGGGGCTGGTCTCAGCGCGATTTTCGATGCCGGACTGGAGGCCATTAAGGGCACCGATGCTGAATGGGAAGATTATGTCAATACGCATGTAATGTCTGATAGTAATGGTTTTAAAGAAATAATCAAGAACAAAAATGCTACCTATGCGGCTTTGGAGGCAAACGTAGACTATACGCTTACCTATGCGGGTTATACCGTTACCGTTACCTTGAAGCCCTACACTGCGCCCAGTGGCGGCGGCTCTACCGGCGGCTCCACCAGCAGCAATGAGGAAACGATCCAGAATCCTGACGGTTCTGTTACCACCATCGTTACGGATGAGAAGACCGGTACCGTTACCGAGACCACTGAGGACACCAACGGCGTTACCGGAACTACCGTAACCGACAAGGATGGCAATATTACGGATATTACCGTGGATATTCCTGACAACGCCGTCGAGGAAGCAGCAAAGGCCGATGAAACCATCGCCCTGCCCGTTCAGGTTCCTGTTGTCGATAACAGCGAAGATGCACCCGCTGTTAATATTACTCTGCCCCAGGGAGTAGATTCCGTTAAGGTTGAGCTGCCCGTTGAGGAGAGCAAGCCCGGTCTGGTAGCTGTCATCGTGGACGAGGATGGCAACGAGACCATCGTTCCCAAGTCCGCTGTAACCGATGAAGGCGTGAAGCTGGAACTGACCGGTTCTGCAAGCATAAAGATCATCGATAACAGCAAGGACTTTGAAGATATGCCGGCAGACCACTGGGCAAACGACGCGGTAGACTTCATGTCCGCCAGAGAGGTTATCGAGGGTACCTCCGACACCACCTTCTCCCCCGAGGCTCCCACCAGCCGTGGTATGCTGGTAACTCTCCTGCACCGTCTGGAGAGCAAGCCTGAGAGCAGTGTTGAGAAGGCTTTCGACGATGTGGACAACGACGCTTACTATGCAGACGGAGCCCGCTGGGCTGTCGAGAATAACATCGTGGAAGGATACGATGACGGTTCCTTCCAGCCTGATAAGGACATCAGCCGCCAGGAGATGGTGGTCATGCTTTACCGTTATGCCGGTCTGCCTGCTGTTGACGAAAATACAAAGCTTGACTTCACCGATGCGGATCAGACCCAGGATTATGCTCTTAACGCAATGCGTTGGGCCGTAGCTAATGACGTGATCCACGGCAAGGACAACGGCATTCTGGATCCTCAGGGTGTGGCTACCCGCGCCGAAGTGGCACAGCTTCTGCAGAACTACTGCAATAGCATACTGGCAGATTGAAAACGCCAAAATGGCGAGTGTCCGGCCAATGGCTGTGGCTTGCCGCGGCTGCGGCAGTAACTCTGCTGATTTGGAGAAATTCTCTGTTTACGGCATCGGAGTCTGCCGCACAGAGTTCCTACATTATGGAACTGCTGACGCCGTCGCTGTCCGCCACGCCCCTGCCTGTGGAGAGTTGGCATACGCTGATCCGTAAGCTGGCCCACATAACGGAGTTCGCCTTGTTAGGCGCATTTTGGACAGCCGCCCTGACTCGTATCGAGTCGGGCGGCTGTCCTGTGAAAAAAGTGCGAGTATGCCATACTCTGTTCATTTGCGTTTTGACTGCCATGGTGGATGAAACCATTCAGGCTTTTGTGCCCGGACGGGGGAGCTTGGTGACAGATATTTGGATCGATACCCTGGGTGCGGTCATAGGGAGCGGCATATCATGGTTGATCCTGAGACGGAGACAGCGAATGCAGAGACATAAGGATAACTAAGAAAATCATTGATTTTCTTAGTTATCATGCCCTAAGTCAACCCCGTTCTGAGATTTTGTGCGATTTGGGTGGAGTATTCAGTTGAATGCAGTGAAAATTGGCTTCTTGAGTGCGTATTTTGCCCCTGATTTATAAGCGTACAATATTTGATAAGAGGATTGACTTAACAGAACTGTGGAGAATGACCATTCTTGGCTATTTGATGTTCCATTGGGAAACATTCCGCGGTGGCAGAGTATTGCGAATATAGGCGGGCGGTAGGTGCGTCTGGACTTCCGCCGGCAATTGCATGGAAACTATAGGGGAATCGAGGAAAAAATATGTTTGTCAGAAAAGATGATATCAAGCCATTTGAATCACGAGTGTGGCTTGCATCCCCGACGATGCACGGTGATGAAATCAAGTACATGACCGAGGCGTATGAAACCAACTGGATGTCCACAGTTGGTGCAAACATCAACGAGCTTGAGCGCATAGCGGCGGAGAAGGCGGAGGTCAAGTATGCGGTGGCTCTGTCCAGCTGCACGGCAGCCCTGCACCTGTGCGTGAAGCTTGCCGGAGAAAGACTGTACGGTAAGCCCGCCATCGGTCACGGCGCGGTGGAAGGTAAGCGGGTGTTCTGCTCCGACATGACCTTCGACGCGACCCTGAACCCTGTGGTCTATGAGGGCGGCATTCCCGTATTCATTGATACCGAGCGCGACACCTGGAACATGGACCCGGTAGCGCTGGAAAGGGCTTTTGAAATTTACCCGGAGGTCAAGCTGGTTGTGGTCGCACACCTCTACGGCTTCCCCGGTAAAATCGACGAGCTGTTGGAGGTCTGCCGCAAGCACGGCGCGCTGCTCATTGAGGACGCCGCCGAATCCATGGGCGCTGCATACAAGGGCAAGCAGACGGGCGGTTTCGGCGACTATGCCGCGATTTCCTACAACGGGAACAAGATTATCACTGGCTCCAGCGGCGGCTGCCTGCTGACCAACGAGCTGGAGGTCGCAAATAAGGCTCGCAAATGGTCTACCCAGGCTCGCGAAAATGCCGCCTGGTATCAGCATGAGGAAGTGGGCTATAACTACCGCATGTCCAATGTCATTGCCGGTGTTGTCCGCGGTCAGTACCCTTACTTGGAGGAACACATCGCCCAGAAGAAAGCCATCTGGGAGCGGTATAAAGACGGCCTGAAAGGTCTACCGGTACATATGAATCCCTTTGAAGAGGACAAGGCCGTTCCAAATTACTGGCTGTCCGCCATGATTATTGATAAGGATGCCATGTGCAGGCAGGTGCGGGATGACTCTCAGGCACTTTACGTTCCGGAGCACGGCAAGACCTGCCCCACCGAGATTCTGGAAGCCATAGCCGGCATCAATGCAGAGGGACGCCCCATCTGGAAGCCCATGCACATGCAGCCCATGTACCGCATGAACAGCTTCATCACCGTGGCCGGTGAGGGCAGAGCCAAGACCAACGCCTATATCGCCGGCGGCGTGGAGGACGTCGGCGCGGATATCTTCGCCAGAGGTCTGTGCCTGCCCAGTGATAATAAAATGACCGCCGAACAGCAGGATCGGATTATCGAAGTGATTAGAAGATGCTTTGAGTAATGATATAAAGGTGTAGGAAATGCAAAAAGAAAGATCTGTTTATGAGAAATACATAAAGCGTGTTTTGGATATTGTCTGCGCATTGTCTGCAATTATTGTTTTCTCATGGCTTTACTTGATCCTTGCTGTTTTGGTGCGAGTAAAGCTGGGAAGTCCTGTCATTTTTTCTCAGGAGAGACCTGGTAAAATTGACGAAAAAACAGGCAAGGAAAGAATTTTTAAGCTCTATAAGTTCAGATCTATGAGCAATGCAACGGATGAAAACGGAAAGCTGCTCCCGGACAAGCAAAGACTGACCAAGTTCGGAAGAATTCTCAGGAGCACATCTTTGGATGAACTTCCGGAGGCGTGGAATATTCTGAAGGGTGATATGTCCGTTGTCGGACCGAGACCTTGGGGATTAGCGGATCTGAAATACTTTACTGAAGAGGAAAGAAAGCGCCATTTGGTTCGTCCTGGTTTGAGCGGTTGGGCGCAGGTCAATGGAAGAACAGCGTCAGCATGGAACCAGCGCATAGAGCACGATATTGAATATGTTGAAAATGTGTCCTTTATATTTGACGTAAAAATTCTGTTTATGACCGTTATAAATGTAATCAAACGAAGTGATATTGTTACCGAAGCTGAGGAACAAGGCTACTTTTCTGATTACAGAAAGAAGCAATGGGCAGAAGGAACAGTTGAAATGCCACAATGGTATAAGGAATACGAAAAGGCGGAAAAGAGATGAATACAATGTCCGCTAAACAATCTATGAGATTTGACGGAAAACGGATACTGTTTTTAAGCGCAGGTGCGTTCATTCAGCAGGTGGTTGAAGTTGCCCAAAAAATGGGGATATATTGCATCGTGACCGACTACTATCTCGATCATAAGGTGAGTCCTGCAAAGGATGTAGCTGATGAATATTGGGATATCAGCTGGAGCGATATCGAAGCGCTTGAAAAAAAGTGTATTGAGCGAAAAGTGGATGGTGTTTTTACCGGTTTCAGCGAGGGCTGCGTTTTGGCGGCAATATCTCTTTGCGAGCGTCTCGGCTTTCCTTTTTACGCTACAAAAGAGCAGATTTTGGAAACGAGTGACAAGGTGGCGTTCAAGCATTTGTGCGAAAGAAGCGGAGTAAATGCCGTCAAGGAGTATTGTATTACAAAAGATGCGACAGAGGATGAATGTAAGTACATAGAATATCCTGTGGTAGTAAAGCCAGCTGACAGTGCCGGCTCCAGAGGCATTTCCGTTTGCCGCGATTACGAAGAACTTGTCACAGGTATTCATAAGGCATTGTCTTTTTCTCCCTCGGAAAGCTTTGTGGTTGAGCAGTTCATGTCTGGAACGGAAGTGAATGCGCACTATACACTTCAAAATGGAACGGCATCACTTGCATGCATGTCGGATGCTATCCATGGATACAGCAAAAAGGGTGGAATTAAGCTGACAGAAGCTTGGATATACCCCTCAAAATATATTTCTGAATTTGAAGTGAACTCGGATGCGGACTGCAAAAGGTTGCTCAAGAACATTGACGCCAAAAACGGAGTATTCCAGTTTGCAACTTTCTTTGAGAATAGTAAGTTTTATGTTTTCGAAGTCGGATATCGTCTTGGCGGCGGTACGAATTATAATGTCATTTCAGCAAATAACGATATAAATTATCTTGAAATGATGCTGGCTCATTGCCTTACCGGTGAAATGCAGGGATGGAATGCCGCTGAAAAGGATGACCCACATTTCAAAAAATATTGCTGCAATTTTACCCCGAATGCGCTTCCGGGAGTAATTGGGCATTTGGGAGATATATCTGAAATCAGAAAAATGGATGGCGTTCTATCTGTTGATCAGCTCTACTTTGAAGGTCAGGAAATCCCAGATAGCGGAGCTATGAACCAGAACTTGATTCGTGTCAATGTCATTGCAGATACACCCGCTGAGCTTGCGGACAGAGTAGACAGGATATATGAAATGATAGATATTAGGGATGAACAAGGTAACAGCATGTTTGCCAGCAGACTTGCAAAGAGCGTAATCGAACATTATTGGGATTGAGGCGCAAACGCATATGAAAAAGAGAATTGCGGTTACCGGAGGCACTGGCTTCATCGGACAGTATCTAATACGGGATTTTGGGGATGAATATGATTTTATAGTTCCCACTTCGCGCAGCGTATTTGATGGGCTTTGTACAAAAGCGAGATATGTTCAGTCGGATTATTCAAGAGCAGATTTTTTGAACTACTTTCGTGAGTGTGATGCGGTGATACATCTGGGTGGATATGTTATAAAAGGATCGGACAAGGATTTAATTACAAAGCCTTATATCAACAATATCTCACTTGCGGCAGATGTTTTTTCGGCTTGCGAAGAGCTAAGTATTAAAAATGTTGTTTGCGCTTCTTCAGTTGCAGTATACAAACAGGCGGAGGGACATCCGCTCAAAGAGAACGATATTCTTAAGCCTAACAGTATGTATGGAGTAAGCAAGGTCGCTATAGAGCAAATGGCCGAGTTGTATAACAGCATGTACGGTATGAGTATAAAAAATCTTAGGTATGCACAGGTTCTTGGTTACCGCAGACAGGTTTTTACACAGTTTTATGGAATGTTATTGAGAAACGCAAGTCAAGGATTGCCTATAACAGTTTGGGGAGAAGGTATTGCGGCACGGGATGTAATCTATGTTCGTGATGCAGCCCGTGCTGCAATTGCAGCTGTTGAGCATCCAACGGTTTGTGGTTCCTATAATATTGGCAGCGGAAGAGCAGTTTCTAACATGGAATTAGCAGAAGCATATACGAAGGGCTTTGACAGTAGCGCACCTGTCAGCAAAATTCCGGTTGAGCATGAAGACTCTCATATTTGGTGTGTAAATTGTGAAAAAGCCGCTGTTGAACTTGATTTTACACCTGACTATTCCATGCTTGAAATGGCACGGGATATGAAGCACGAAATGGAGATTGATCAGGTCATAAGGAGAACGTGATGGCTGTTCACATTGAGATCGGCAGCGAATTTTGGGATGTTCCCGTTACTGACAAAACAGATGCAGCATTCTTCCCGCAATCAACACAATGGTTTATTTCGGGAAGAAGTGCTTTACAGGCAATCATAAAGGAATTGAATGGTTGTCATACTGTCGCGATGCCGTCCTGGTGCTGTGACAGTATGATCAAGCCCTTTGTCGATGCAGGATTGGACGTTCATTTCTATCCGGTTTATTGGAAGAATGGTCTTGTCCAGGAAATACGCTTGGATTGTGATGCGCTATTTATCATGGACTATTTTGGATATTCAGGATCTCTGCCTGATCTTAAGGGCTTCAAAGGCATTACAGTCCGTGATGTTACACACTCCATCTTTTCAGATACATACACGGATGCTGACTACTATTTCGGATCGCTTCGCAAGTGGTGTGGGGTATGGACCGGCGGGTATGCTTGGACTGAAGATGGACACAAGCTGCAACAAGAAAACACTGATGATGGCGGCTATGCTGCCCTTCGTGAAAAGGCAATGCAGCTCAAAAATCGTTATATCCGAGGTTGTGGAGTAACCGATAAAGGCTATTTGAAACTGTATGGTGCTGCCGAGGAATGTCTTGAAAACGTAGGAGTAGCTCCTGCTGCTGAGCGGGATATCCGGATAGCAGAGCGACTGGATGTCGAGACGATTAAGGCTAAACGAAGAGAAAATGCGGAAGTCTTGCGTTCTTCCTTTCCGAATTGGCTCGTATTCAAAGAAATGAATGAAGATGATTGCCCTATGTTTGTGCCGGTATTGGTGCCGGACGGAAAGCGGGATCCGCTAAGACGATACCTGATTAACAATGGAATCTACTGTCCGATTCATTGGCCTGTGAGCGAGTATCATAGGTTAGATGAGCAGGAGCAGTTTTTGTATGATAACGAACTGAGCCTCGTGTGTGATCAAAGATATACGAAGGAAGATATGAACAGAATGGCAGAGGCAATAAAGACCTTTATGGAGGAGTAGAGATGGCGCTCACAGTTTATACACTTGAACAATCAGAGCAATGGGATGCTGTCGTGCGCTCCTTCAAAGAATATGATGTCTACTGGCTTAGTGGCTATGTAAAGGCTTTTCAAATTCACGGTGATGGTGATCCGCTGCTGTTTCACTATGAAAAAGAAGGAACACGTGGCATTAATGTGGTCATGAAACGGGACGTTGCAAAAGATAAGCGATTTGCCGGAAGGATACCAGAAGGACAGTATATTGATTTTGCGACACCCTATGGTTATGGTGGATGGATAATCGAAGGAGAAGACATAAGATCCCTTTTTAGAGACTATGAAATATGGCTTAATAGAAATGGTGTTATATCCGAGTTTGTACGGTTTCATCCGATGGTAAAAAACCATGAGGTTTGTCGTAATTTTTATGAGGTTATTCAACTTGGTGAGGTTGTCCACATGGAACTGAACTCGCCGGAAGAAATCTGGAATAACATCAAAAGCAAAAACCGGAACATGATACGGAAGGCTATGAATAACGGTATCAAGATTTACAACGGTAGGTATCCAGAAATATATGAGACCTTTCGTGAGATATACAACTGTACAATGGATAAAGATAATGCTGAGGAGTATTACTACTTTGGAGAAGAGTTCTATAAATCGGTATTGGAAGACCTGCCTCAAAATGCACAGATGTTTTTTGCGGAAAAGGATAGAGTTGTTATTGCAGCATCAATTATGCTTGCCGCAAATGGACGCATGAACTATCACCTTTCTGGAAGTCGCCATGAGTACAGCTCCATGGCTCCAACGAATTTACTTCTATACGAAGCGGCCTTATGGGGATGTGCCAATGGGTATAAAACCCTTTATCTTGGAGGCGGAGTAGGTTCAGGAGAAGATAGCCTATTTAAGTTTAAGCGTGCTTTCTATAAAAAGGATTTGAACCATTTCTTTATTGGGAAGAAGATATACGATAAAGAAAAATATGATGAATTGGTTGCCATGAGGGAACCGATAGAGAGCGGGTATTTTCCGAAGTATAGAGCATAAGGAGCAGTAATGAAGATGAAAGTTTGGATAATCAACCACTATGCTGGCAATATGTTGTCTGCTAAAGGCGGACGCCACTATTCCTTTGCCAAGTACCTGAAACGTATGGGTTATGAGCCTACAGTGTTCTGCTGCAATGCAAAACACAATTCACAGTCGGAGCTGTATTTTGACGATGACGCCCTGTGGCATGAACACTACGCGGAAGAGATCGATGTTCCTTTTGTGTATGTCCGCGGCAGAGCATATACC
>JAQXJB010000012.1 GCA_029008095.1 Clostridiales bacterium | reverse complement strand
GCCCCTGTTTTATGTCTGATATGTTTGACCGTTGGCTGAAAAAAATGTACCGTAGGGGCGACCATCGGTCGCCCGCCGCATTTCAAAAGAAATAAAACCCTTTTGGGATTTGTGAAATTTGCTTCGCAAGTGAAAATGTGAAATGCCTGCGGGCGTGGGTGGATTTCTTTCCTTTCACCTTTCGCGTAGGCGGAAAATTTCACAAGAATGAGTGTAAAGATAGCCTTGTAGGGCAGGGGCGCGCCCCTGCCGTGCAGTAACGTTCCGCAACATGTAACGATAAAAAGCAAAACAAAAAGGTCACGCCGTAGGGGCGACCATCGGTCGCCAGCCGGTACGCAATAACTGCCAATGTAAACCAACACCGGAGATTCTTCACTACGTTCAGAATGACACAGCGTTTGGCATCTTTTCGTATTATCGTTTCTGCGGTGTGCATCCCAGCGGCCGCGCGGGCGTGTGCATCAATATTCGTACATTTCCCGCAGCATGGTCTCAACGTCCGCCTCGCTGACCGCCACAACCGCGTTGGGCAGCAGCCGTCCATCCGCCATGATGAGAGGCACGGCCGCCCGAACCTGCTCGAAATCAAAGCCCATATCCTTCAGCGACTGAATGCCGAATTTCCGGTTGCTTTCGGTGATAGCGTCCGCTATATCCTCGCCCACCGTCTCCGAAGCCGGGTCAAGCCCCATCTTCGCGGCTATGAGCTTCAGCTCCTCTCTGACCTCGGGGCTGTTGGCTATCATGCGCAGCGCGGGCGGCAGAGCCAGCGCGCAGCTATGGCCGTGTCCCAGATGGAGCAGGCCGCCCACCGGCTGGCAGATAGCGTGGCCCAAATGCCGCAGGGTCTCCACTCCTATTGCCAGATTTGCGGCCAGCAGCAGCTCGCCTCTGGCCTCGGCATCCTCGCCGTTTTCCAGCGCCCGGGGCAGGCTGCGCCAGATATACTCCACCGCCTGACCGCAGAACATATCCGACCGCGGCGAGCGGGTCTTGCCCGTCATGCCCTCTATGGCGTGGGACAGGGCGTCCATAGCCGTGGTGTATGTAAGGTAGGGCGAGAGGCCGTATGTCAGCGTGGGGTCAAGAACTGCCAGCGCCGCCAGCTTTACGCCGAAGAAGGGGCCGCCCTTCACGTTGGTCTTTGTGTTGAGCAGCGGACCGCCCGAGGACATCTCCGCGCCGGTGCCCGCCGTTGTGGGCACGAATATCAGTTTTATTCCGTTCACCTGCTCCTCCGGCAGGGGGATGAAGCCCCTCCGCTGGCATTCCTCAAAGGGGATGTCGGCACAGTAGCGGTACATGGAAGCGGCGCGGGCCGTGTCGATGGCGCTGCCGCCGCCTATCACCACGAAGGTGTCGGCGTCAAATGCCGCCGCCGCCTTTCCCAGCGCTTCCACCACATAGTCCGGAGATTCCGGCTCGATGCCGTCAAAGCGCTCAAGGACGATGTCCTTCTCGGCTGCAATAAGCTGCAAAATCGGCTCGACCGCGCCGGTGGCGTACAGATTTTTGCCGTAGACGGCCATTACCCGCTTAGCGCCAAGCCGCGTACACTGTGCGCCCAGCTCTTTGGATGTACCCTCGCCGAAGAGCACCTGGGGCCAGGGCTGAGTCATAAACTTTCTCATAGCGTCCTCCTTGGTTTTCTGAATGGTCTATCCTGATGTGGATATTATACCAGCGCCTGACGGTTTTGTACATGCATATTTTAGCGTATCGGCTCGCGCAAAACAGGAGCCATACCGGAAACGAAAAGCGAAAACGCATACACGAATCGGATGAAACAGCTACATATCCAGACTATCCGCATTCAGCAGAAAGTCATACACACTGATAATCAGGATGCCCTCGTCGGTATACCAGGGAGCAGGGGTGTTTTTGACAACGATGATTTTTTTAAAGGTATCCTCAATGCGAAGAAGCGAGCCGGATTCCTGCTGCAGCTTTTCCGCATCAGGAATGGAAAAAGCGGACTGAACATAGTAGCGCTTCGCTCCCTTATTGCACACAAAATCCACTTCTAACTGTTTCTGCTGGCGGTTTCCGGATTCGTCACACTCCCGAGCGACGACCAAACCGACATCTACGTTGAACCCTCTGGCCATCAGCTCGTTATACAGAATGTTTTCCATTGTGTGATTTTCTTCCATTTGACGGAAATTGATCCGGGCATTCCGCAGCCCCACATCGCTGAAATAATACTTTTGGGGAGTGTCGATGTACTTTCTTCCTTTGATATCGTAGCGGGTTGCGCGACTGACAACGAATGCATCACATAGATAATCGAGGTAACTCTTGACGGTGTTGACGCTGATTTTAATTCGCTTTTTGG
>JAQXJB010000011.1 GCA_029008095.1 Clostridiales bacterium | reverse complement strand
GTCCACCAGGGTAGTCTTGCCGTGGTCAACATGGGCGATGATGGCCACGTTTCTCAGTTTTTCATTCCGCATAGATTACCTACTCCTTAAGGCAGCGGGAGTTGAACCCGTGCCGGTTTTTTCGGGCGAATTTCCGCCCATGCCGCGTCATCGGCCTTGAAAATACGTCAGTATTCTCTGCGGCCGTTTCCTTGCCTGGACAAAAATCCGCTCCGAAAAAACTGCTTCGCACATTCCGGTGAGCCCTGTTCGAGGGATTTTTGGCGCGGCGGACGCAGCCTTGCTGGCGCAAGGCAAGGACAACAAGGCAAAAAGCGCCGAACAGGGCCGCCGGAATGCGGTACGGGCTCGACTCCCGTTGCCTTAGGCTCAGAACATTGCCTTGGAGCAGTTGTCGATCTCTCTGGTGAGAGCCTCGTAAACGCCGGGGTAGTTGCTCATGGGCAGACCCTGAGATGCACTGGGGATGAAGTACAGCTTGCCGAACTCCTCGCAGGCTTCCTTGACGCGGGCAGCAACTACCTCCTCAGTCCAACCCTCATAGTCAACGGTAGCGCTGTCGATACCGCCCATGAAGGTTATCTGACCCTTATACTTCTCCAAAAGCTCCTTGATGTTATTGGAGCGCATAACGCCCTGCCAGATATCGATACCCATATCTATCATATAGGGGACGAGGGTGGCTGCGTAGGAGTCGGAATGATGCATGATGACCTCTACGCCGTTTGCCTTGTAGAAGCCATAGAGCTTCTTATACGCGGGGAGGAAGAATTCCTCGAACATGGCGGGAGAAATGAAGGTGGAAAGCTGGCTGCCCCAGTCATCATGATGGAAGAGGGCATCGGGCTTTATGTACTTGCATACCTCGGCGGCATAGGCGAGCTCATAATCGGTGATGTAATCGATTATCTCATGCATTGCCTCGGGCTCTTCATAGAAATTGACAAGGCAGTTGGATATCTCCATGAAGTAGTGGCACTGCTCGAAAATGCCGGGAGCGTAGAAGGTGGTAACGAACTGCTCGTTGCGGTCAACGGCGTTTGCCGCATCCACAAAGGGCTTCCACTCTTCCTCGCTGTAGACCACCTGAGGAGCTTTCAGTATCTCTCTCCACTGGGTGGGGTCCTTCAGCAGGATGTGCGCCTCGTCATGATCGGGAAACGCGCCGGGAGTGCCGATGGGGAAGGAACGGCTAACGCCCCAGGCATCTACCACGTTGTGCTCGCCGTACTGAGGCATGGGGCTGCGCATGCTTATGGGGTTACCCATCTGGATGGCGAAAGCCTCGTACTGATTTACGAATCTGTCGGGATGGCCGCCGTGGATCGTTTCGAGAAGGTTCTGTCTTTTAGTCAGCATAGTGAAAACATCCTTTCGGTGATGATTTTATCAGCTTTTGACGGAAATAATTTCGGGCAAAGCTGTAGATTTACAATTACAATGGATATATCGCGTGTCGGTAAAACCGTTATTATATATTGTACCACTACTATGCCTGTTTGTAAACCGCGCCAATTGTTTTCAATCTGTATTTTGCTGTATTTGCTCAAAAACAGTATTCGTTTATTAGTACTTGTGCACAAACGCCGTCGTGTTACAGCAGCAATTCAAAGGCTATGCGCTCGTTTCCGTCCTCCTCGCCGCCGATAAGCCGGATGACGCCGCAGTAGGTAAAGCCCGCCTTGGCTAAGGCCCGCTGCATGGGCAGGTTTTCCCGATGTGTATCGATGCGCACGGACTTCAGGCCAAGCTGCCTCGCCAGCCCGCAGCCATAGTCAAAGAGCTTTCCCGCGACGCCGAGACCCTTGCTCCCGTCGGCCACGCAGACACGGTGAAAGGATGCATAAGGCAAATCTGCCAGCCATGCGCCCTCGATGGCGGCATATGCCGCTTCCGGCTCGGTCAGAAAGGTGAACGCGCCCAGCACCTTACCGTCCTCCACGGCCACCCGTGCGGCGCCATTTTTTATATCGTTCTCCCATACTTCGCGGTTGGGATAGCCCCTCTGCCACTGATCCACCCCCATACCCTTGAGCTGAGCCTTGGCCTGGTCCGTTATGCGGCAGAGCGCGTCTATATGCCCGGCGTTCGCCGTTATGAATTCCATTGATTTATCCTCCGATAAGATTTTAACATATTATACAGCTTTGCCGCATTTTTTCAAGTTTCTTGTATCTTCAACTCGAAAGCTTGTATCTTCGGCGCAAAAATGATATACTATCCGCGTTGCGGATAGTATATTTGTTCAAGCCGCTTTGCTCGTCCCTTATGGGACAACCGCAAAGCATGGCACATTATATCATGACGGCTTTGCCGACATGATATAACACCTCACCTCATTAAATTGCAAAAAGGAGGCTTTCGTCTTGGCGCATAATGTAAGCAACGTTCCCGCCGCCGAGCTGGAGCGCCAGAAGGAAATAATGGCCCGCATGGCCGAATACACCGCCGCCATGCCCGAGCCCCCCCTCGCAATGGTGGACACCTACGGCTGCCAGCAGAACGAGGCGGACAGCGAAAAAATACGCGGTATGCTCCACGAGATGGGCTACCGCTTCACCGACAATGAACATGAGGCCGACCTCATCGTTATAAACACCTGCGCCGTACGCGAGCACGCCGAAATGCGTGTTCTTGGCAACGTGGGCGCTCTTGTCCACACGAAAAAGGCCAAGCCCGGCCAGCTCATCGCTCTCTGCGGATGCATGGTTACTCAGGAAAATATGGCGCTGAAGGTAAAAAAATCCTTTCCCCACGTTGACCTTGTTTTCGGCACGCACGAGCTATACCGTTTTCCTGAGCTGCTGGAAAAAACCGTGAAACCCCACAAAGGCCGCGTTTTCGAGGTGCGCCAGATAGACGGCGAGCGCTTTGAGGGTCTGCCCTCCTACCGCACTCATAGCGTTAAGGCATGGCTCTCGGTCATGTACGGCTGCAACAATTTCTGCTCCTACTGCATTGTGCCCTACGTTCGCGGCCGCGAGCGCAGCCGCAGCGCCCAAAGCGTAATCGACGAGGCGCGGCAAATTATCGACATGGGCTACAAGGAGATAACCCTCCTTGGCCAGAATGTAAATTCCTACGGCAAGGACCTGGACGAGGGGCACGATTTCGCCTACCTCATTGAGGAAATAAACAAGATCCCCGGCGATTTCGTCATCCGCTTCATGACCAGCCATCCCAAGGACGCGACCCAGCGCCTTTTTGATACCCTTGCAAACTGTGAAAAAGCAGAACGGCACATCCATCTTCCCTTCCAATCCGGAAGCAGCCGCGTGCTGCAGGCCATGAACCGCCGCTACACCCGCGAGCAGTATATCGCCCTCGTGGAGGCCGCCCGCCGCACCATACCCGGGGTGGCCATCACCAGCGACGTTATAGTAGGCTTCCCCGGCGAGACCGAGGATGAGTTCAATGAAACTCTCTCCCTTGTTGAGCTGCTGCGCTTCGACATGCTCTTCACCTTTATTTATTCCCCCCGCCAGGGCACGCCCGCCGCTGAAATGCCCGACCCCTTCACCCGGGCCGAAAAACAGGTATGGTTTGACCGCCTGCTGGATGCTCAGAGCCGCATTTCCGCCGAGACCCAGGCCGCCCATGTTGGCAGGGAATACCGGGTACTGGTAGACGGCGTGAACGCCTCCAGCGGCAAGCTCACAGCCCGCACCTCCTGCAACCGGCTGGTACAGTTGTCCGAGCCGAAGGATCTGGTAGGCACTTTCCAAAACGTTAGGATAAAGAGCAGCACCACATGGAGCCTTGAGGGCGAGCTTATATAACACCGGTCCAACAGGACTCCCGCTGCCCAAACTATGAATGAATTAAGATACGGAGGTGCTGTAAAATGGCGGACAATACCCCCATGATGCAGCAATACTTAAAAATAAAACAGGAGCTGCCGGACTGCATACTTTTCTTCCGTCTCGGCGACTTCTATGAGATGTTCAATGAGGACGCGCTTACCGCCTCCAAGGAACTTGAACTGACCCTCACCACCCGGGACAGGGGCAAGCCGGAAGCCGAGCGCACCCCCATGTGCGGCGTGCCATATCATTCCTATGAAAGCTACGTCGCCCGCCTGCTTGCCAAGGGCTACAAGGTGGCCATCTGCGAGCAGACCGAGGATCCGGCTCTGGCCAAGGGACTGGTCAGCCGGGACATCGTGCGCATAATCACTCCCGGCACTGTCATTGAGCAGTCCATGCTGGAGGAGGGGCGACAGAACTATGTCTGCACCGTATTCGCCGAAGCGGGCGGCGCCGCCGTATGCTTCGCTGATATTTCCACTGGCGAGTTCCTCGCCGCCGAGTTCACTGGCCCGGACGCAATGGGTCACGTTCTCAACGAGCTGGTGCGCTACTCCCCCGCCGAGGCCATAATCAATATGCAGGCCGCCGAAAACAAGGAGATCCGCCAGCTTCTCACCAAGCGTATAAAGTGCCTCTGTCAGACCGGCGACGGCGTTTTTGAGCCTGTGGGCGCGGCGGAGCAGTTCCGCAGCCATTTCGGCGAGGACGCCTATGCCAAAAACGAGGATAAGAAAAACCTTATCGCCGCCGCGGGCGGTCTGCTTTCCTATCTCCATGATACTCAGAAAACCGGCCTTGCACACATAGACACCCTGACCCTCTACACCTCCGGCCGCTTCATGGAGCTGGATTACCAGACCCGCCGCAACCTTGAGCTGACGGAGACCATCCGCTCCAAGGACAAGCGGGGCAGCCTCCTCTGGGTCCTGGACAAGACCCGCACCGCAATGGGCGGCAGACTTCTGCGCTCCTGGATAGAGAAGCCCCTGCTTTCCACAAACGTTATCAACCGCCGCCTGAACGCTGTTGCCGAGCTTGTTTCCAACACTATTATGCGCGGCGAGCTGCGGGAGGGGCTGAAGGCCATTGACGATATGGAGCGGCTTATCGGCCGCGTCGTATACGGCAGCGGAAACGCCCGCGACCTTGCGGCGCTGGCAGGCTCCGCCGAGGCGCTGCCCGGGATAAAGAAGCTCCTTGCCGGCGCCAAGAGCGATATGCTCGTGGAGCTGGCGGATATGGACGAGCTGGCCGACATGGTCGCCCTCGTCCGGGACGTTATCTGCGCCGACCCGCCCTTCTCTGTGCGCGAAGGCGGCATGATACGCAAGGGGTACGACCCGGAGATAGACCGGCTCCACGAGCTGGCGGAGAACGCCAAGGGCGCGGTGGCAGCTATCGAAGCCTCTGAAAAGGAGCGCACCGGCAAAAAGCTGCGCATCGGCTACAACAAGGTTTTCGGCTATTACATAGAAATGCCCCGCAGCCAGAGCGAGGACGTACCCGAGGATTACATCCGCAAGCAGACCCTTGTGAATTGCGAACGCTTTATCACTCAGGAGCTGAAGGAGCTGGAAACCCAGCTTCTCACCGCCCGGGACCGTGTGACCGACCTTGAATACCGTCTCTTTTTCGATACCGCCCAGAAGGTGACCTCCATTGCCCCTGCCATCCGCTCCACGGCGGCGGACATCGCCACACTGGACGCGCTGTGCTCCCTTGCCGAGACCGCGGCAAAGAACAATTACTGCAAGCCCGAGGTTGACGTTTCGGACATTATTGACATAAAGGACGGCCGCCACCCGGTAGTGGAGGCCGCCCAGAGCACCACGCTCTTCGTCCCCAACGACGCTTATCTGGACGGCGAGAACTGCCGCGTGACCATCATCACCGGCCCCAACATGGCGGGAAAATCCACCTATATGCGCCAGACGGCGCTCATAGTGCTCATGGCTCAGATAGGCAGCTTCGTCCCCGCCCGCTCCGCGCGGATAGGCATAACCGACCGCATCTTCACCAGAATAGGTGCCTCCGACGACCTTTCCTCCGGTCAGTCCACCTTCATGGTGGAGATGAGCGAGGTGGCGGAAATACTCAAGCACGCCACACGCCGCAGTCTGCTGATACTGGACGAGATAGGGCGCGGCACCTCCACCTTCGACGGCATGGCAATAGCCCGCGCCGTTCTTGAATACTGCGCGGAGCCCAGGAAGCTTGGCGCGCGCACAATGTTTGCCACCCATTACCACGAGCTTACCGCCCTTGAAAACGAAATAAGCGGCGTGCGGAACATGAACACAAGCGTGAAAAAGCGGGGCGACGACGTCATTTTCCTGCGCAAAATAGTTCCCGGCGGCGCTGACCGAAGCTACGGCGTTGAGGTGGCAAAGCTGGCCGGAGTGCCGGAAAGCGTTATAAAGCGTTCCAAAACTATTCTCAGCGAGCTTGAAAGCGGAACGGCGCAGACCGCGCCCGTTATCTCCGCCCCCATCGACGACGGCCAGATAAGCTTCGGCAGCATCAGTGAGAACCGCATAAGCGAAAGGCTGCAGGCCATTGATTTGAATACCCTCACGCCCATTGAGGCCATGAATCTGCTATTTGAGCTGAAAAAGGAGCTGCAGCAATGAGAAAAGCTTCCTATTCCTTCCGTTTCCCCATGTCCAAGACTGAGCTGCTCCCCGGCGCGATATACATTCCCGTCCACATCATCGTGCTGGATTTTCTGGTTCCGCTGGTGATGAAGGCGGCAGCGCCCTCAGCGAGCCAGTATTGGTCAGACCTCGTTTACTTCTCGGTGAGTTTCCTTTTCATCCTCATCGTGATGCACTCCTATCTTGCCCGCTCCTTTACCGACCTGGTTCAATGCCGCATGGACGCGCTGACGGCCATTGTGGTGGGCTACTTCGGCTACTACATAGCCCGCTGGCTGATGTCGCTGATATTCTGGATCGTGGGCTGGAACGGCTTCCCCGCCGTCACCGGCATACTCTCTCAGGTGCGGCTCAACTCCGGCGTGATGCCCATAGTTTCCATTATTCTCGCCCCAATCGTGGAGGAAGTTCTCTTCCGTGGCGTGGTATTCGGCGGTCTGCGCCACAAAAGCCGAGCTCTGGCCTACATCGTTTCCTTCCTTGTTTTTGGTTTCTACTGCGTGTGGAGCCGGTTTTTCTCCGGCTTCGGCTGGGAACTGCTGATAGATTTTCTCTATTACCTCCCCGTCTCGCTGGCGCTGTGCTGGTGCTATGAAAAGGGCGGCTCCATATGGGCTCCCGTCCTGCTGCACATGCTCATAAACATACTGTCCATATCTCTGACGATCACCCCTTGAGGAGGAAACCGAATGAACAACGAATTACTTTGGAAAAAATGCGTGGACTTCCACGGTCACGAATGCAGCGGCCTGACTATCGGCTTCAAGGCGGCTCTTTACGCCATTGAGCTGCTTGATCTGGATTTCTCCCCCGATGAGGAAGTGGTCTGCATCAGCGAGAACGACGCCTGCGGCGTGGACGCCGTGCAGGTCGTACTCGGCTGCAGCGTGGGCAAGGGCAACCTCCTTTTCCACATGACCGGCAAGCAGGCATTTTCCTTCTATGACCGGACAAGCGGACGCTCCGTCCGCCTCGTGCAGCGGAAAAAGCCCCATCCCATGCCCAAGGCTGAGTCTTTCGCTTATTATCAGTCCAGCGAGCCCTCCGCTCTTTTCGACGTTAAGGAGGCCAAAATTCCTCTGCCCGAGCCAGCCCGCATCTTCGATTCCTATGAGTGCGAGTGCTGCGGCGAGATGACGGGCGCCAACTGGATCCGCCTGCAGGACGGGAAAAAGCTCTGCACCGATTGCTATCAGAGCTACGACCGCTTTCAAATTTAAGACAGCAAAAATCAGGCCCCCGCATTGGCTTCCTACCAATGCGGGGGCCTGCGCTTGTCAATAGAAGTGCCGCCGCTTACAGCGCGTCGGTATCATAGATTATGGTAACAGGGCCGTCATTGACGGAGGCCACCTGCATATTTGCGCCGAACTCGCCTGTCTCCACATGGAAACCACGGTCGCGGCAGCCCTTTATGAACAGCTCATAGAGCGGCACGGCGGTATCGGGCCGGGCGGCGGAGATAAAGGACGGGCGGTTGCCCTTTCTGCAGTCGGCATAGAGCGTGAACTGGCTTATGACCAGCAGGGAGCCGCCCACATCGGCCAGCGAACGATTCATCTTGCCCTCGCCGTCCTCAAAAACACGGAGCTGACATATTTTTGAAACAAGCTTCTCGGCCTCAGCCTCGGTATCGCCGGTTTTTACGCCCAGAAGGACGAGAAAACCTCCATCGGTTTTGCCCACAGTCTTTCCGTCTATCTCAACGGACGCGCTTTTAACGCGGGTAACAACAGCTCTCATTTGCAGTCCTCCATTTCCCGGATAGCCTCTATGCATATTTTTATGGCAGCGCCCACGTCCTCCCGGCTGTCCTCGGTGTATCCGGCGGTGTCCCGCTCCTGATTCCATACCGTATGGAGCACAGTCCCACAGCGCACGCCGAGGGCGGAGGCCGCAACGAAGAGGGCGCTGCTCTCCATCTCGCTGGCAAGAACGCCCAGACGCTTCCATGCCTCCCATTTATTAAGCAGCTCGTATGACACGGGCATACGCTTGGGGTCATGCTGACCATAAAAGGAGTCCTTGCATTGGACTATCCCCACATGGTTAGGCACGCCAAGCCGGTCAGCCGCCCGCTTAAGAGCCAGAGTAACGTCAAAATCCGCCGCGGCTGGGAATTCGATGGGGGCATACTCACGGCTTGTACCCTCCTGCCGCACCGAGGCGGAGGCAATGACCGCATCGCCGGGCTTGACCTTAAGGCTTATGCCCCCGCAGGTACCTACGCGGATAAAGGTATGTGCCCCCAGCTCGCAAAGCTCCTCCATTGCAATGACCGCCGAGGGTCCGCCGATGCCGGTGGAAACGGCTGATACCCGCTTGCTCCCTACCAAACCCGTCCATATCTCGAATTCGCGGTTGCGTCCCACATACTCGGCGCTGTCAAAAAAGCTCGCTATGTATTTGCACCTGCCAGGATCACCCGGCAGTATGCACCATTCGCCTATATCCGCGGCAGTACAGTTGATATGATACTGTTTTCCGTCGACTTGCATAATATCATTATTCCTTTCTTGTAATCTTTATCATTGCAATTTTGCGCTATTTCCGCTATTATATTTAAGGCAACGTGAGTCGAACACGTACCGCATTCCGGCGGCCCTGTTCGGCGCTTTTTGCCTTGTTGTCCTTGCCTTGCGTCAGCAAGGCTGCGTCAGCCGCGACAAAAATCCCTCGAACAATGCTCGCCGGAATGTGCGAAGCAGTTTTTTCGGATCGAATTTTTGTCCAGGCAAGGAAACGGCAGCAGCCCTTCCTGCACAAGGAAAAGGCTGCAAAACAGAGGGGTCAGCAAAATTCGATGCTGCCCACTCCCATTGATTTGATTTTTGCCAGAGATTCCACTCGCACGCCCTTGGCACGGATCCTCTCACCGCCGGGCTGGAAAGCCTTTTCCACCGCGATGCCTGCGCCCACAAGGGTGGCGCCCGCCTGCTCCACCAGGGAGATCAGCCCCTGAAGGGCTGCGCCGTTGGCCAGAAAATCGTCAATGATCAGCACCCGATCCCCGGGCTGAAGATACTTTTTGGACACAATGATATCGTTGACCTGCCCATGGGTAAAGGACTCCACCTTGGCGGTATACATATCCCCGGTCACATTGCGGGACTTGCTCTTTTTTGCAAAGACTACAGGCACGCAGCCAAACTGCTCCGCCGCCACACAGGCCATACCAATCCCCGAGGCCTCAATGGTCAGAATCTTGGTAACCCTGTCCCCCGCATACAGGCGGGCCCATTCCCGGCCCATCTCCGCAAAGAGGGCCACGTCCATCTGATGATTGAGAAAGCTGTCCACCTTCAGGATATCCTCGCTGACCATCACGCCGTCCCGGCGAATGCGATCTTCCAAAATTTTCAAGACGTTCACTCCATCTCAAACAGATGCAGACATTATAACAAAAAACATTGGGTTTCGCTACCCCTCTTTTTCACATTATTTCTTGTCGCGGTGCTGTTTTTCTGCTACAATGTCCACAGATTCCGGGCATGTTCCTACCTCTTAAAAGAAAGAAGCATGTGGAAGCCATGAACATCAAGAAAAACATCCGTGAATTCCTCCTTCTCACCCTGGGCACCGCACTGGTGGCCATCGGTGTCTACTTCTTCAAATTTCCCAACCACTTTTCCACCGGCGGTGTCACCGGTATCGCCGTTCTGCTCTCCGCCCTGTTTCCCGGTATCAGCTCCTCTGCCTTTGCCTCGGTCATTAACATCCTGTTTTTGATCCTGGGCTTTGCTGTACTCAACCGGGGCTTTGGCATCCGCACCGTCTATTGCTCCCTGCTTTTCTCCGCTCTGCTCTCCGGTCTGGAGTGGCTCTGCCCTCTCTCCGCCCCTCTCACCAATGAGAAAATGCTGGAGCTCTTTTTTGCCGTGATTTTCCCCGCTCTGGGCTCGGCCATTCTGTTCAACATGCAGGGCTCCACCGGCGGCACGGACATTCTGGCTATGATCCTGAAAAAATACACCAGTCTGGACATCGGCCGGGCGCTGCTCTATGTGGATGTGCTGATCGCCGGCTCCACCCTGTTCCTCATCGGCATTGAGACCGGCCTGTTCTCCCTGCTGGGCCTCATTCTGAAGTCTGTGCTGGTGGATAACGTCATTGAGTCTCTCAACCGGAAAAAGAGTTTTGTCCTGGTCACCTCCTATCCCCAGGAGGTATGCGCCTACATTACCGATACCCTTCACCGCTCCGCCACCGTCTGGGAGGCCCAGGGCGCCTACTCCCACGAGCGCAGATGGGTGGTGCTGGCCGCTCTGAACCGCGCTCAGGCCGTGGCCCTCCGCAGGCACCTGAAGGAGCTGGACCCCCACGCCTTTATGCTCATTACCAATTCCAGCGAGATTTTCGGCAAAGGTTTCCTCAGAGCGTAAGTTCTCCCCTTTCTTCGCCCAAATCCGCCCATCTTCATGAGGTATAATATCCGCAAGTCGGATATTATACCTCAATTTTTGTAATTTTCTGGAATGTCAATCTTAGGAGGCATGTTTATGGCTCTGTTTACCAAATTTGGAAAGCGTCAAATTATGGAGCTGCCCATCAGCGTCATTCACCCCAACCCCTATCAGCCTCGAAAGGTCTTTGATCCGGAGTCACTGGCTGACCTGTCCCAATCCATTGCACGCCTGGGCGTACTGCAGCCGCTGTCCGTGCGCCGCACCCCCGCCGGCTGGGAGCTGATTGCCGGTGAGCGCCGGCTGCGGGCAGCGGAGCTTGCCGGTCTGTCCACTGTCCCCTGCCTGAACGTAGAGGCCGACGAAGAGACCTCCTCCCTTTTGGCTCTGGTGGAAAATCTTCAGCGGGCCGATCTGGATGTGTGGGAGGAGGCTGCCGCTCTGCGACGACTTATCGACGAATTTCATCTTTCCCAAGAGGAGACCGCCCGCCGGATCGGCAAGAGCCAGTCTGCCGTGGCAAATAAGCTGCGGCTGCTGAAGCTGCCCCAGGATGTGATTGACGGTCTCCGCGACGCCCGCCTCACCGAGCGACACGCCCGTGCCCTCCTCCGCTTGCCTGACGAAGCTACCCAACGTACCGCGCTGGCCCATATAATCAGGTTTCGGCTCAACGTAGCCCAGACGGAGCGCTATGTGGACAAGCTGTCCTGTCAGCCAAACCGCCCAAAGGCTGCCGTGCCTATTTACCGCACCCGGGATGTCCGCCTGTTTCTCAACACGCTGAAACGCAGCCTCTCTCTGATGCAATCCGCCGGGGTAGACGCCCGCTGCGGCCGGGAAGAGACCGAACACGAGATTACCCTCACCATACATATCCCAAAGTAGATCCTTACCCGCCCCCATGTTTCACGTGAAACAACGGAGGCGGGTTTTCCCTTGCTTTACAGAAAAAACATTTAGGATTTCTTTTCTGAAAAGGTTGAAATGCGGCTGGGAACACGGTATAATATAAGTTGGCTTTGTATACAAGAATGTTCGGCGGCTGGGCCGGGAAGGATCGTGATTATGGGCAAAACCATCGCAATTGTCAATCAGAAGGGCGGCGTGGGCAAAACGACCACCTGTGTCAATCTTGCCGCTGCTCTTGCCGGTATGGGCTCACGCGTGCTGGTATGCGACTTTGATCCCCAGGGCAACGCCACCTCAGGCTTCGGTGTGGATAAAACTCGCTCTCCCAGTGTGTACGATGTGCTGGTGGGCGGAGCTGATGTAAAAAAGGCCTTGGTGTCCACACGGTGGGGTGATGTGCTCCCCTCCAACAAAGCCCTGTCCGGCGCCACTGTGGAGCTCATCTCCATTGACCGCCGGGAATACCTGCTGCGTGACATTCTGGCCGAGGTGAAAGACGGCTATGATTACATATTTATTGACTGTCCACCCTCTCTGGAGCTGCTGACTCTGGACGCCCTGTGTGCTGCAGATACCCTGTTGGTTCCGGTTCAGTGCGAGTACTTTGCATTGGAGGGTCTGTCTGACCTGATGTATACCGTCCGCCTGGCAAAGCGCTCCCTGAATCCGGCGCTGGAGCTGGAAGGCGTGGTGCTCACCATGTATGATGGCCGCACCAATTTGTCCATGCAGGTGGCCGAGGAGGTCAAGCGCTATTTCCCCGGTAAGGTGTACGCCAGCGTGATCCCCCGCAATGTCCGCCTGTCCGAAGCTCCCAGTCACGGCAGACCCATTTCCGCCTATGACCGGCTTAGCCGGGGCGCGGAGGCCTATGAAAGTCTGGCCAGAGAGTTTTATGGAAAGAATCACAGTGAGTGCAAAGTGTAAGCTTGCTGTCTGAAACAGAAAGGAAGATCAGAAATGGCAAAAGCCAAGGGTCTGGGAAAGGGACTGGGCGCTCTCATGGGCGATGCAGCTCTCCAGACACAGGAGGCCGGCTCCGTCTTTCTACCCATTTCACAGGTAGAACCCGGGCTGAATCAGCCCCGTAAGCGCTTTGATGAGGAAGCCCTTGCGGATCTTGCCGATTCTATCCGGGAGCACGGCATTATCCAGCCCCTGACTGTGCGCCGGCTCAGCTCCGGCTACTATCAGATTATTGCCGGCGAGCGCCGCTGGCGTGCTGCAAAGCAGGTAGGTCTCCATGAGGTGCCCGCCGTCATCATTGAAGCCGATGACAAAAAGGTTATGGAGATTGGTCTGATTGAAAACCTGCAGCGGGAAGACCTGAACCCCATGGAAGAAGCCGAAGGCTATCTGGTCCTGCTCACCGACTACGGTATGACTCAGGAGGAGGTGGCCCGCCGAATGGGTAAATCCCGCCCGGCCATTGCCAACGCTCTGCGTCTCACCTCCCTCCCCCCCGCAGTCCGGGAGATGCTGATGGAAGGCGCTCTCACCGCCGGTCACGGCCGCGCGGTGCTCATGGTGGAGGGCGAGGCAGCCCAGGAGGCCTTTGCCCGTCTGGTTGCCGAGCAGGGGCTCAGTGTACGGCAGGCGGAGGCGGCCGCCAAAAAGTTTACCCTTGAGCCTCCGAAAGAAAAAAAGCCGGTGGAAAATCCCAACCAGATTTATATTGCCCAGGTAGAGCAGGCTTTGTCCGGCCGTCTGGGACGCAAGGTCACCATTACCGCCGGAAAGCGAAGGGGCAAGCTTCAGCTGGAGTTTTACGACACCGATGACCTGAACGCACTGCTGGATCTGCTGGAGACACTATCTCCCCTCCAATCCCCGGAAGGAGACGCAGAATGAGAATGAAACGTCCCAGCGGAGCTCAGAAGCCCGCCCATTCGCTTCGTCGAATCAAACATTCCGTGCTGATGTACCTGGTTCTGCTATTTGCCTCTGCCTTCCTGCTTTTGGTCTTTGCCTATCTGCAGGAAGTCGCATACGCGCAGGCCTCAGCAGAATTGTTTCACGTGGAACATTCCATTGCTTCCACAATGTTAACTTTATAAATTCTATACTCATGGAAAAGGTGAGAGGATCATGTTAGATATTAAGTTTGTCCGGGATAACCCCGATGTGGTCAAGGAAAACATCCGCAAAAAGTTTCAGGAGGAAAAGCTCCCTCTGGTAGATCAGGTGCTGGAGCTGGACGCCCGCAACCGTGCCGCCATGACCGAGGCCAATGAGCTGCGCTCCGCCCGCAACACCCTGTCCAAGCAGGTGGGCATTCTCATGGGCCAGGCCAAAAAGGATCCCTCCAAGCTGGCTGAGGCTGAGGAGGCCAAGGCCAAGGTAAAGGCCAACGCCGACCGCCTGGCGGAGTTGGAGACCCTGGAGACAGAGCTGGCCAAGGAGATCCGCAAGATTATGCTGGTCATCCCCAACATCATTGACCCCTCCGTGCCCATTGGCCCTGATGACTCCCACAACGTGGAGGTTCAGCGATTTGGCGAGCCTGTCACACCGGAGTTTGAGATTCCCTACCACACCGAGATTATGGAGAAGTTCAACGGCGTGGACATGGATTCCGCCGGCCGCGTCTCCGGCGCCGGCTTCTACTACCTGCTGGGCGACATTGCCCGTCTCCACGAGGCGGTGCTGGCCTACGCCCGGGACTTTATGATTGATAAGGGCTTCATCTTCTGCATCCCCCCCTTCATGATCCACGGCAACGTGGTGGAGGGCGTGATGAGCCAGACCGACATGGACGCCATGATGTATAAGATTGAGGGCGAGGACCTCTACCTCATCGGCACCTCCGAGCACTCCATGATCGGAAAGTTCATTGACCAGATCATCCCCGAGGAGTCCCTGCCCCAGACCCTCACCTCCTACTCCCCCTGCTTCCGGAAGGAAAAGGGCTCCCACGGCATTGAGGAG
>JAQXJB010000010.1 GCA_029008095.1 Clostridiales bacterium | reverse complement strand
TTTGCAAGGTACACTCCCCGCTCGACGCAGGGTCTTTATATTACCACACTCAAGCCGGTCTGTCAAGAGGTTTTTTCAACTTTCTTTGAAACTCTCTCCATTTTCCAGCCCGTCGCCCGAGCGCTTGATTAATATACCATGTCTTCCCCCCTTTGTCAACACCTTTTTACATCTTTTTTCGACTTTTTTCAAAAAAAACCGCGGAACCGGCATTGAATGTCAGCTCCGCGGCTTAATTATACACATATAAATATGTGGGACTGCAAACGCCTGCACTTTCTCAGGACAGCAGCACAGAGTCCGTTTCCTCCTGGACGCCCGCCACCTCGGCGAACTTGGCCAGCAGGGACTCACGGGTGAGCTTTTTCTTCTCCTCGCCCCGAATATCCAGAATGATGCGGCCCTCATTCATCATGATGATGCGGTTGCCCAGCGCGATGGCGTCGCGCATATTATGGGTGATCATCATGGCTGTGAGTCCGTCTTCGCGCACGATGCGGTCGGATATCTCCAGCACCTTGGCGGCTGTGGCCGGGTCAAGGGCGGCGGTATGCTCATCCAGCAGCAGAAGCTTCGGACGCTGCAGCGAGGCCATGAGAAGAGTGAGCGCCTGGCGCTGTCCGCCGGAAAGCAGACCGACCTTGACGGTCATTCTGTCCTCCAGACCAAGCCCCAGCATTTTCAGCTTCTCACGGTACAGCTCCTGCTCCGCCTTGCTCACGCCCCACCGGAGACCGCGCTTTTGACCGCGGCGATAGGCAAGGGCAAGATTTTCAACGATCTGCATATTTGGCGCGGAGCCCATCATGGGGTCCTGGAAAACGCGGCCGATAAAGCTGGCGCGCTTATACTCCGGCAATCCGGTGACATCCACGCCATCGATAACGATATCGCCCTCGTCCACAGGCCAGACGCCCGCTACGGCGTTGAGGAGCGTGGACTTGCCCGCGCCGTTGCCGCCGATGACGGTTACGAAATCGCCCTTCTCCAGATGGAGATTCATATCGATAAGAGCCTTCTTCTCATTTATGGTGCCGAGATTGAAGGTTTTAGACACATGATTTATCTTCAGCATTCAGCTTCGCTCCCTTCTTTCCGGCAAGTTTAAACGAGCTCTTCGCCTGCGCCCGCAGATAGGGCACGGCAAGGAATATGGCGACTATGACAGCGGTGAAAAGCTTCAGGTCGTTGGTGGGCAGGCGCAGCCAGAGGACTATGACTACTACTATATAATATATAACCCCGCCTATGACCACGAAGCTAAGGCGGCCCATGAAATTCAGATACTTCTTCAGCAGCGCTTCGCCCAGCACCTCTCCGATGATAACGGCGGCGAGGCCGATAACGATGGCGCCGCGGCCCATATTGATATCGGAATAGCCCTGGTACTGAGCCATAAGGCCGCCGGCCAGCGCGACCAGCGCATTGGACACCGCGAGGCCCAGCACCTTCATGGAATTGATATTGATTCCCTGGGCACGGCTCATAGCCGGATTATCGCCTGTGGCGCGCACGGCGCTGCCCTGCTCGGTGCCGAAGTATATATAAAGTATTGCAATAATAACAATGGCGATGACGGCGCCCACAAGGATAGCCATAGGCACGTTTCGGCCTGTAAGGATAAGGCTGTACTTATCCGCGCTCACGGCCTTATTCGCGGCCTCCTTCATTATGTGCAGATTGATGGAGTACAGCGCGAACTGCGTCAGAATACCCGCGAGGATGGCCGGAATGCCCAGCTTTGTGTGGAGCAGGCCGGTCACCAGTCCCGCCGCCATTCCGACCAATATGGCCACAAGCAGAGCCGCCCAAGCGGGCCAGCCCGCCAGAATGAGCATGACGGTGACCGCGCCTCCGGTGGCGAAGGAGCCGTCCACGGTAAGGTCGGCAATGTCAAGGACGCGGAAGGTGATGTAAACTCCGAGGGCCATAATGCCCCAGATAAGGCCCTGGGCGATGCCGCCGGGCAGTCGTCCGGGCAGATTGAGAATATCCAGCGACGAGAAGTACGCTGCAATACCGCTCATGTTGTTTCCTCCTTTTCCGGCCGCATAACCCCGGCCGCTTCTCTCTCACTTTAACGCTTCTTAACAGCACTGTGAGGGGCGCCGTTAAGCGCCCCTCTATTCAGTTCAGTTTACTTTTTCAGGTTCACGCATCAACCGATAGCAACGTAGTCCTCGGGGATGGTCACGCCGAGAGCGGCGCAGTTGGCCTCGTTATACTTCTTGGTAACATTGGGAGCGAAGCTTACGGGCATGGTGGAAATATCGGCGCCGTTTACAAGGATCTCATAGGCCATCTCGCCGGTGGTATAGCCAATGTCATAGTAGCTGATGGAAAGGGTGGCAACGCCGCAGCCGGAGCAGATGCCCTCTTCGCCGGCAATGATGGGAGTCTTGGCGTTGAGCGCCACGTTATTGATAGCCTCGGTGCAGGAGGCGGCGGTGTTATCGGTGGGTATGTAGATAACGTCGCTCTCATCACAGGCCATAGCGGTGACGGTGGAAACATCGTTGGAGTCAGCGAAGGTATAGGTTCTCACGGTGTAGCCGTAGCTCTCCAGATAGGGAGTGATGGTGTTGGCCTGATAGAGGCTGTTGGGCTCGCCGGAGCAGAAAAGGATGCCGACGGTCTTGGCCTCGGGGAAGAGCTCATTGAGCATGACGGCCTGCTGGTCCAGAGGAGCCAGGTCAGAGGTGCCGGAAATGTTGCCGCCGACGGTGCCTGTCCAGTTGTCTATCTCAAGAGCGGTGGCGTAATCGGTGACGGAAGTGCCGAGAACAGGGATGGTGGCGGTGGCGGTGGCGGCAGCCTGAAGTGCCGCGGTGGCATTGGCCATGATGAGGTCTACCTTGCTGGCGGCGAAGCCGTTGCAGATGATGGCACAGTTGGCGCCGTCGCCGGAAGCGTTCTGCTCGTCAAAGCTTACGCGGTCGCCCAGCTTCTCGGTCAGAGCGTCTTTGAAGCCCTGAGTAGCAGCATCCAGAGCAGGGTGCTGAACGAGCTGGCAGATGCCGATCGTATAGGTCTGGGTGTTCTCGGCGGGCTGCTGGTCAGCGGGGGTGTTATCGGCGGGAGCCATCGGCGTGGGGGTGGCGCTGGGTGCAGCAGTACCGGACTGGGAATTTTGACTATTGGTGTCGGTATTGGTATTGCCGGCACAGGCTGCGAAAGCGAAAACCATAACAGCCGCAAGCAGCAGGGCAAGAATTTTCTTTGTCATTTTTGCAGTTCTCCTTTTTATTGGCCCGCCAGCCGCGGCGGACTGTTTTAACGGTGCATAGTATACTGCTTTAAATTACTAAATTCAAGTGTCATATTGCACAAAGCTTCCGGCTTTTGCGTTCCTGTTTTGCGCAACGTCGTTTATATGTTCGTTTCACTTGTGAAAATTCCACAAAAAAGCCCGAAATATTTTTTCCACGATAATTTATTACACACGTTGATTTATTTCGCTAATGTGTTATTATATTGTGTATGCGGCGGCCGGGTAAGCGCTGACAGAAACAGCGTCTTCCAAAAGGCCGCGTAGAAAATTCAGGAGGATACATGAATATGAAAAAGCTTATAGCCCTGCTTCTCGCTCTGGCGATGGTTTTCGCTTTCGCCGCCTGCGCCAATTCCGATAAGGACACCCCCGCCCCCTCTTCCGGCTCTAATCTCACCAACGCTACTCCCAACGCCGAGCCCAGCACCCAGCCCAGCGACGAGCCCAGCACCCAGACCGACATGGAATATGTAAAGCAGAAGGGCACTCTCATAGTTGGCGTGACTAACTTCGCTCCTATGGATTATCCCGACGCCAACGGCGAGTGGATAGGCTTTGACGCCGACATGGCCAAGGCCTTCGCCGCCCACCTGGGCGTGGAAGTCGTTTTCCAGGAGATCGACTGGGACAACAAGGTATTCGAGCTTGACGGCAAGACCATTGACGTGGTATGGAACGGCATGACCCTCACCGACGCCGTAAAGGCCGCTATGGAATGCTCCAACGCATACTGCAACAACGCCCAGGTGGTCATCGTGAACGCCGACGTTGCCGACCAGTACCAGACCGTAGAGAGCCTCAGCGGTCTCAGCTTCGCCGTGGAGGCAGGCTCCGCCGGTCAGGAGCAGGCAGACGCCAACTCTCTCACCTACATAGAGGTTCTCGACCAGGCTACCGCTCTTCTTGAGGTCAAGTCCGGCACCGCTGACGCGGCCATCATCGACTCTCTTATGGCCGGTGCAATGGTCGGCGAAGGCACCGATTACGCCAATCTGACCTACACCGTCGGCCTCAACAGCGAGGAATACGGCGTTGGCTTCCGCAAGGGCTCCGACCTGGCAGCCGAGCTCAATGCGTTCTTCGCAGCAGCTTACGCTGACGGTTCCATGCAGGCCTGCGCCGAGACATACGGCGTGCAGGCAGCTCTCATCGCTCAGTAATTTTTTAACAAAGCCTGAAAAGTATGCAACGCAAACGCAGCAGGGGGCTTTTCGCCCCCTGCTTTTCACTCTGTCAACCCACGCAATAACCTCACAAGGAGGCACAGCATGTTAGCAACCGTACTCGGCGCGCTGAGCGCCGGCTTTCTTCAAACTCTGAAGCTTTTCGCCATAACCCTCGTGGGCGCGCTGCCCCTGGGTCTTATAATTTCCTTCGGCTCCATGAGCCGCTGGACGCCCTTTGCCCGCATTGGCATACGTCTTGAACAGCGCGGAGGCGAGAGCAAATTTTCCCGCTTTCTCGTCTGGTTCAGCCCCATCTCCCTTTTCGTCAAGATAATCGTCTGGGTCGTACGCGGTACGCCGCTGATGCTCCAGCTCATTATAATATTCTACATACCCGGCCAGCTTCTTGATGGCGGCAGCCCCTGGCCCGCCGGCGACTCCGGCCGCTTCATGGCCGCCGCCGTGGCTTTCATCATCAACTACGCCTGCTATTTCTCCGAGATATACCGCGGCGGCATACAGGGCGTGCCCGCCGGCCAGCAGGAGGCCGGTCAGGTTCTGGGCATGACCAAGCGGCAGATATTTTTCAAGGTCACTCTGCTGCAGATGATAAAGCGCATCGTGCCGCCCATGTCCAACGAGATAATCACCCTCGTAAAGGACACCTCCATCGCCCGCATAATCTCCTTCCAGGAGCTTATCTGGGCAGGCTACGCCTTTCTGAAGGGCTCCCACGGCTATTCCGGCCTTATCTGGCCCCTGTTCTTCACCGGCGTATATTACCTTGTATTCAACGGACTGCTCACCCTTCTCTTCGGCTGGGTAGAGCGCCGTCTGAGCTACTTCCGCTGAAAGGAGACCGACCATGCCTGTTCTTGAAGTCAAAGGGCTCCAGAAATCCTTCGGAGAGGTTGAAGTCCTTAAAAACATAGATTTTACCCTGGAAAAGGGCGAGGCCATCGCCATCATCGGCTCCTCCGGCAGCGGCAAGACCACTCTACTGCGCTGTCTGAACTTCCTCGAGACCCCCAACAGCGGCACTATTTCCGTAAACGGCAGCGTTATCTTCGACGGCAGCGACCCATCCGCTCATAGTGAGGCGGAGATACGCCGCAAGCGCCTGCACTTCGGGCTGGTCTTTCAGTCCTTCAACCTTTTCCCCCAGTACACCGCCCTGCAGAACGTGAAGCTGGCCCGCGAGCTGCTGGCGCAGGAGCAGCCCGACTGGAAGCAGAACAAAAAGGCCATCCTTGCCGAAATAGACAGCGAGGCCCGGCATCTTCTTGACCAGATGGGGCTCTCGGCAAAGGTGGATTTTTATCCCCACCAGCTTTCCGGCGGACAGCAGCAGCGCGTAGCCATAGCCCGCGCTCTGGCTCTCTCTCCCGATATTCTCTGCTTCGACGAGCCTACCTCCGCCCTTGATCCCGAGCTCACCGGCGAGGTGCTCCGCGTCATCCAGGGTCTCGCCGAGAAGCACACTACCATGATAATAGTCACCCACGAAATGCAGTTCGCCCGCGAGGTGGCGGACAAGGTCATTTTCATGGACTCCGGCATCATTCTCGAAGCCGGCCCTCCGGAGGAGGTATTCGGCAACCCGAAGCACGAGCGCACCAAACATTTTCTGGAGCGTTACTCCGGCGTTTGATACTGTAAGCAGAGCAAAGGGGCATCCCGATTCGGGATGCCCCTTGTTGCGTCAATGAGCTATTGTGCGCTTATAGCGGCGACCAATGAACCAATACTGCCAATCTGAATTTCAGTCCGGAGATTCTTCCCTGCGGTCAGAATGACATAACTTTTAGTCTAATGCAAGGTAACCGGCAAAAGCGAAACCTAAAGGTTTGTCATCCTGAGCTTGCGAAGGATCTCCGCAATTGGTTTACACCGGTACTCACGTCAATGCGGAGAATGACATATTTTTTGTATCCTTGCTATTTATCTTTACAATATGCCTATCGTTATTGCACGGCCGCGTTCTGCGTCACTCCTGGACGAGAGCGTATTTCTGGGCAAACTCGTTATACATATTAATAAAGCTTGTGCTGTCGGACTTGACCTCGCGGATATACTCGTGAAGGTCAAGGCTGCTGTGGGCGGTCTCTACGACGCAGCCGGCGATATTTGAGCAGTGGTCAGCCACGCGCTCAAGGCTGGTGAGCAAGTCGGACCAGACGAAGCCGGCCTCGATGGTACATTCGCCCTTCTGCAGACGCAGGATATGGCGGGCGCGGAGCTGCTCCTTCAGTGTATCGACCACCTGCTCGAGAGGTTCCACCATAGCGGCGGCCTTGAGGTCATTATCCACAAAGGCAGCGCGCGCCAGGTCGAGCACCTCGCTGACGGCGCCGGTTATGACCTCCAGCTCTGTCCGGGCGTCGCCGGAGAACACAATGTTCTTATCCTTCATTTCCTCGGCGGATTCCAGGATATTCACCGCGTGGTCGGAGATGCGCTCGAAGTCTCCTATCATGCGCAGGAGCTTGGCGGACTCGTTGCTGTCGGAGTCATTGAGGGAATGGCCGCTGAGCTTGACCAGATAGGTTCCGATGGTGTCCTCATAATGGTCGGCGTCATTCTCCTGCTCGCGGACAAGCTGTGCCAGCTTGCCGTCATAGCCATTGAGCAGCGCCATGGAATTCTTCATGGCCGCCACGGAGGTCTCAGCCATAGTAACGGTGACAGTATGGCAGCGCTCTATGGCGACAGCAGGGGTGGCAAGCAGGCGCTCGTCCAGCTCAATGGTTTTGTCGCCGGAGGGAGTGTCGCGGACAATGATGCAGGCCAGCTTCTCCAGCAGGCCGGACATAGGCAGCAGGAGCAGGGTGCAGAGCAGCTTGAATACGGAGTTGACCACGGCTATCCAGAACTCGTCTATGGTATAAGCCACGAAGGCGAAATCCACGAAGAAATCCACCAAGTAGAACACGCAGAGCCAGACCAGCGTACCGATAACGTTAAACAGCAGATGCACGACCGCGGCGCGGCGGGCATTGCGGTTAGTGCCGATAGAGGAGAGCATGGCGGTGACGCAGGTGCCGATATCCATACCCATCAGGATGGGAATGGCGGAGCCGAAGGTTATCTGGCCGGTAGAGGAAAGAGCCTGGAGGATACCTACGGCGGCGGAGCTGGACTGGATAACCGCAGTGAGCACAACACCAGCGCAAACGCCGAGAATGGGGTTGGAGAACATGAGCAGGATATTACGGAACTGGGGCACATCCTTCAGGCCGGCTACGGCGCCGGACATGATCTCCATGCCGTACATCAGCGTGGCAAAGCCAAGCATGACCATGCCCGCGTCCTTTTTGCGTCCGCCCTTTCCGAACATATAAAGGGCGATGCCGATAACGGCCAGGACCGGAGTAAAGGAGGAGGGCTTCAGCAGCTGCATGAACAGATTGCTGCCCTCAATTCCGGTAAGGCTGAGTATCCAGGCGGTGACTGTTGTACCCACATTGGCGCCCATTATAACGCCGATGGCCTGCTTCAGGCTCATAAGACCGGAGTTTACGAAGCCGACGACCATGACCGTGGTGGCGGAAGAGGACTGGATGACCGCCGTAACGCCAAGGCCGGTCAGAAAACCCGCAAAACGGTTGGAGGTCAGCTTGCTAAGCACCAGGGAAAGCTTGCCGCCGGCGCAGGCCTCCAGCGCCTTGCCCATTATGTTCATGCCGAAGAGGAAGAGACACAATCCTCCCAGCAGAGTCAATACGTCAAATATATCCATGAGGCTCCTCATTTCTCGGGAAAACCCGCAAGTTTACATTTAACATATTAACGTTACAAAGTAAAATTAAAAGCAAATCCATGTTAAATCCAAGTTAAAAACAATTTAAAAAGGAAAGCAAAAAGAGAAGATGCAGAATGCAGCAAGGAGTCAGTGTGAAAAATCACACTACTATTATTGAAAAAAAGCCCATCGCCTCGCCCTATGGGCAACCGGCGATGATGGCAAAAATCCTCCATGCGGGAGAGATTTTTAATGACTCTTTATGCGGTTTTGCCGCATGGAGGATTTATTGAGCGTTGATCGCAGGATGGCATTGCATGCCCTCAGAAGCGGCATCCACCGCAAAAACAACTGCACGGATAGGTGCAAAAATAATATCATTAAAATTTTTACGCACACTATTGACATAAGCATGTCGCAGGTGTATCATAACGACAGTTGAACAACTGTTCAAATGTTTTGCTGAAGGTCAGGTGATACACCATGTCTGAAAATAAGAGCTGCGGCTGCCTTGAAGAGAAGGATTCCTGCTGCTGCCATGAGCACGAGGAAAAGGAGTCCTGCTGTCATGAGCATGAGCACAAGGAAAAAGAGTCCTGCTGCCATGAGCATGAGCACAAGGAAAAAGAGTCCTGCTGCCATGAGCATGAGCACGAACATAGCCATAAACACGCGCACGGAGAAAACGAGTCCTGCTCCTGCGGCTGCGGCGGCGAAAAGAGAAAGAATTACCGGGGCCCGGAGATATCCTGCGGCTGCGGTTCCTGCTCCTGCGGCGGGGAGCACGGCGAGGAAGAGGGCGAGGGCAATGTGCTCGCCCAGATCATTATCGGCGCGGTGCTTTTCGCGGCGGGTTTCATCATACACAATACGAGCCTGCCAAAGCTGCTGTCCCTCGGCGTGAATCTTGCGGCCTACCTTATTCTTGGCTGGCACATACTGCTCACGGCGGGCAGGAACATATTGAAAGGTCACGTTTTCGACGAGAATTTCCTTATGAGCATAGCCACCATAGGCGCGTTTGTCATAGGCGAATTCCCTGAGGCGGTGGGCGTTATGCTTTTCTTCCGCGTCGGTGAGTATTTTGAGGAAAGAGCCGTGGAGAAGAGCCGCGCCCAGATCATGGAGGCCATCGACCTGCGCCCCGAGACTGTGAATCTGCTCAGCGGCGATGAGAGAAAAACCATTCCCGCCGAGGACGCACGCGCAGGCGACCTGCTTCTCGTTCGCCCCGGCGAGCGCATACCTCTGGACGGCGTGGTCACGGAGGGCGCGAGCCGTGCCGACACCTCGGCGATAAACGGCGAGCCCACGCCTCTGAGCCTGAACGCCGGGGACGCGGTGATATCCGGCTGGGTGAACATATCCTCCCAGCTCAAAATGCGCGTGGAGAAGCCCCTCTCCGAGTCTGTGGTAAGCCGTATACTGGACAGCGTGGAGAATGCGGCGGCAAGCAAGCCGAAAATAGACCGCTTTATCAGCCGCTTCGCCCGGATCTATACTCCCGCTGTGGTGATCATCGCCCTGCTCACCGCTATTCTTCCGCCCCTGTTCTTCCATGGAAGCTGGAGCGAATGGATCTACACAGCGCTGACCTTCCTTGTAATGAGCTGCCCCTGCGCGCTGGTGCTCAGCGTGCCGCTGGCCTACTTCGCCGGTATCGGCGCGGCCTCGCGGCAGGGCATACTCTTCAAGGGCGGCGCCTCTATCGAAGCCATGAAGAAGATAAAGGCCGTTGTTATGGATAAGACCGGCACCCTCACCCGGGGCAGCTTCAGACTGAAGGGTTCTGAGCCTGCTGCCGGGCTCAGTGAGACCGCCTTGCTGCGGCTCTGCGCCTCCTGCGAAAGCTATTCCACCCATCCCGTGGCCGTCAGTATTCTGACCGCCGCGAAGGAGCAGGGGCTGGACTTCCCGGCTCCGAAAAACGTGGAGGAGCTGGCGGGACTGGGCATTAAGGCGGAGCTGGAGATAGGCGAGGCACTCTGCGGAAACCGCCGTCTGCTTGATAAATTCGGCGTTGCCCTGCCCGAGACGGATGATTCGGCGGGTACTGAGGTGCTCTGCGCCGTGAACGGACGCTTCGCCGGCCGGCTCATCATCGGCGATGAGATAAAGCCCGAGGCGAAATCCGCCGTGGCAGAGCTGAAGCGCCGTGGCTGCGTCACGGTCATGCTCACCGGCGATACCGCCGAAAGCGCGGCCGCCGTGGCCGAAAGCCTCGGCATAGACGAGGTACATGCCCGCCTGCTGCCCCATGATAAGCTCGACGTCATGCAGAAGCTGCGTGAAAAGCACGGCGGGGTCATGTTCGTGGGCGACGGTATAAATGACGCGCCTGTCCTGGCGGGAGCGGACGTTGGCGCGGCAATGGGCAGCGGCGCGGACGCGGCCATAGAGGCGGCGGACGTGGTGTTCATGACCTCCAACGTGGACGCGATCCCCCAGTCCCTCTCCATCGCGGGCGCGGCGAATTCCGTTTCCATGCAGAACGTTGTTTTCGCGCTGGCGATAAAGTTCGCGGTGATGCTCCTTGGCCTTTTAGGCTGCGCGTCCATGTGGGCCGCGGTTTTCGCCGACAGCGGCGTGGCCATGCTCTGTGTGCTCAATGCCATAAGAATATTGTATAAGAAGAAATAATTAAAATCCCCCCATTGACGCCGTCGATGGGGGGATGTTGTTTGCAGATGAATGTAGGGCGGAGGCGTGCCTCCGCCGTGGCAGAAGCGACTTTTGCAGCAGAAATGATAACACGTATAAATAAAAAAATATGTCATTCTGAACGTAGTGAAGAATCTCCCGTGTCGGTCTACATTGGCAGCCCCGTTGCTGCGGAGATTCTTCGCACTCCCTGCTTCGCAGGGGCTCAGAATGACATATTCTTTTTGTTTTTTATCTGTTATCGTTACATTATATATATCGTTATTGCGTACCGGCGGGCGACCGATGGTCGCCCCTACGGTGTGGCGGTGCTCACAGCAAAAACGATCACTCGTACAAATGGAAAAAGCTGCACCGTAGGGGCGTGCATGGCACGCCAGTGGGGCAGTTTTGACATCCACCACAGAAAGGATCAAACGGAGAAATGTAAAAAAATATGTCATTCTGAACGCAGTGAAGAATCTCCCGTGTCGGTCTACATCGGCAGTCCCGTTACTGCGGGGATTCTTCGCACACACGACCCGTGGCTCAGAATGACAAATCTTTAGATATTACGTTTTATACGTTACATCGCATAAGACTAAAAGTCATGTCATTCTGACCGAAGGGAAGAATCTCCCGTGTCGGTCTACATCGGCAGTTCCGTTACTGCGGAGATTCTTCGCACACACGACCCGTGGCTCAGAATGACAAATCTTTTACGTTATTGCTGGCTTCCATACCCTGCGTGGTACGAAGCATCATTATTTCCTGCCCTTTTTGCCGGGTCTCGTGTCGTTTTTCTTTTCGAAAACCACAGACTTGGGGGCGGGCTTTTTATTATACCGCGCCGGGGGAGTGTCCGGGCGGACAAGGCAGTGCTTGCCGTAGCCAATAAGATCCTCGCGTCCCGCCTTTTTCAGAGCCTCGATGACCATCGCCTTTTTCTCCGGGCGCGTCCACTGAAGCAGGGCGCGCTGCAGCTCCTTCTCGTGGTAATCCCGCGCCACATAGACCTTCTTGCCCGTGCGGGGGTCGATGCCGGTGTAATACATGCAGGTGGAAAGCGTACCGGGGGTGGGATAAAAGTCCTGCACCTGCTCCGGGCGCACGCCGTGCGCCTTCAGATACTCCGCCAGACGCACCGCGTCCTTCAGGGTAGAGCCGGGATGGGAGGACATCAGATATGGCACCACGAACTGCTGCTTGTCGTACTGCTTGTTCAGCCTTGCGTACTTCTCCATGAAGCGCTCGTAGACCTCGATGGGCGGCTTGCCCATATAGCCCAGCACGCTGTCAATGCAGTGCTCGGGCGCTACCTTGAGCTGACCGCTGATGTGATGACGCACCAGCTCCGCGAAGAAATCGCCGCTCTTGTCCTGAAGCATGTAGTCGAAGCGGATGCCCGAGCGGACGAAAACCTTCTTCACACCCGGTATCTGCCGCAGCTTCCGGAGCAGGGAAAGATAATCCCGGTGGTCGGCGTCCAGATTGGGGCAGGGCGTGGGGGCAAGGCAGGCTCTGTCGGCACACATGCCCTTTTTGAGCTGCTTTGCGCAGGAGGTGTGGCGGAAATTGGCGGTGGGGCCGCCCACATCGTGGACGTAGCCTTTGAAAAGGGGGTGCTTTGTGAACGCCTCCACTTCTTTTATAACGGATTCATGACTGCGGGAGGTGACCATCCGTCCCTGATGAAAGGCAAGGGAGCAGAAGTTACAGCCGCCGAAGCAGCCCCGGTTGTGGATAACGGAGAAGCGAACCTCCTCAATGGCGGGCACGCCGCCCATTTCCTCGTACATGGGGTGGTATTCTCTTGTGAAGGGCAGAGCGGCCACCGCGTCCAGCTCCTCACGGGTCAGGGGCATGGCGGGCGGATTGACAATGACGTAACGCTCGCCGTGCTGCTGGACCACGGCCTTGCCCCGCACTGGGTCATGCTCCGCGTACTGCACGCGGCAGGCCTCGGCGTAGGCGGCCTTGTCGCTGCGTACCTGAGCCAGTGAGGGCACCTCCACATAGGGAAAGGCGCAATCTCCGGCGCTGGAACGGCAAATGACGGTGCCGCGTATATCGTTCATTTCGCCGGGCTTTTCGCCGGCCTTCAGCCTGCGGGCTATCTCCCGGCAGGCGGTCTCGCCCATTCCGTAAACGAGGAAGTCCGCGCCCGCGTCCACGATGGCGGAGCCGCGCACCTTGTCCTCCCAATAGTCATAATGGGCGAAGCGGCGCAGGGACGCTTCCAGTCCGCCGATGACCAGCGGCAGGCCGGGAAAGGCCTCGCGCACGCGGTTGGCGTAGACGATGCTGGCTCTGTCCGGGCGCAGCCCCGCTTTCTTGCCGGGGCTGTAAAAATCCTCGCTGCGGCGGCGCTTGGCGGCGGTGTAATGAGCCACCATAGAGTCAAGGTTGCCCGCCGAGAGCATGCAGCCGTAGCGGGGGCGACCCATAGCGCGTATCGCCTCGGCATCGTGCCAGTCCGGCTGCGCCAGAATTGCCACGCGGAAGCCCTCCGCCTCCAGCACTCGGCCTATAACGGGCGTGCCAAAGGACGGGTGATCCACATAGGCGTCGCCCGTTATCAGCAGAAAATCATAATAGTACCAGCCGCGGGCTTCCATGTCCTCGCGGCTTACAGGCAGAAATAATTCGTTCACGGCAGAGCTATCCCTTTTTCCATAACTATGACCTCGCCAAAGCCGCCTTCTTCACGCTTAACCTCGGTAAAGCCATATTTGGTGTAAAATTTAATAGCGTTTTTGTTATCGGCTGCGACATTCAGCCTGAGTTTTTTCCGTCCCAGCGGACGATAGAAGGAAACGGCGTGGCCGATGAGCTGTACGCCCAGCCCACGGAAGCGGTATTCCTCGTCCATACAGAGAAAAGCGATATGGCCATAGCCCTCCTTTTCGCCGGACTCGGGGGCAAGCTCGATCATGCCGGCGGGCTTGCCGCCCAGCTTCGCCTCAGCCACGGCACGGGCGTTCTTCATGCTGCGCATGACGGCCCAATCGTAGTAAATGTCCGAAAATCCCTTGTCGCTGCCGTGGGAGATTATCCATGCGTCACGGTAGCGGGCGAGATAACGCTCCTTGTTGGCCGCCACATCGAAGGGCTCAATGCGCATATTGCGTCCGTCGGTGGCCTTCTCGCTTTTCCACCAGGTCTCGTGGCGGAAGGCGGTGAGTTCGTCGGGCAGGTGGCTGGAGTCGTTCATAAATTCAAGCTGCATTTTGCCGTCCTCCACGGTGATGAGAGAGACGGCGGTGTTGTCGCAGTACTGTATGCGGCTTATCTCAGAGGCGGGTATGCCGAGAATAACGCTCATAAGAGCGCGGATGGCGCAGCCGTGGGAAACGGCGGCAACGGTTTTGCCCGGGTTCATGGCGGCGATGTCCAGCATCGCGGAACTGATACGGCGGCAGAGGTGATCCCAATGCTCGCAGCCGGGGATGTCCCACTTGTCCGGGCAGGTGTTGTAGTAGCGGTACTGCTCGGCGTAGTCCTCCTCGATGTGCCCCCACATATCGTCCTCCCACACGCCCATGCCCACCTCCCGCAGAGCGGGAGTGGCGTTGAGGGGCAGCCCCTTTGGGATGTATATTGCCCCGGCGGTGGTGCGGGTGCGGGTCAGGTCGCTGGAATAGACCGCGTCTATTGGGATGCTCTCAAAGCGCTTTTCCAGCGCCTTTATCTGCTCCATGCCCCTGGGAGTCACAAGGCTGTCATAATGTCCGTGGATGCGGCGGTAGAGGTTGCCCTCGGCCTCCGCGTGGCGGACGATGTATATTTTCGTCATGCCGCGGGCTCCTCAATATACTCAAGAGAAATGATGCTTCCTACAACTTCGATGTTCTTGCCCTTTATATAATGGGCGCGGCCGATGCGGATCTCCTGAGCGCCCACGTTGTTGAGCAGGGTGCCGTTCAGAATTCCGGCCTCGCAGGTAAAGCGGGCGGTAACGTACTCCCTGTCAGGGGCGGCGTGGTAGAGAACAGTCTGGTTGCCGGAGTCGCGGTATTCTATTTCGCTTACGGTGCAGGGCTCGGCCTCGGCGGAAACGATATAGCCGTCGGAATAGGCTCCGTTGGATATCATCTGGGTGGGAAGCTCGGCGGCTATGGCGTCGAACACATCCTTTTTCATCACGTCCACTTCAACGACATAACGCACCCGGTCGGAGCTTCCAACGGAGACGAAGGAGCCGTCGCCGAAATCAATGAACTTTATGACGAAAAATGCCGCGACCGCAAGAATGACCACGATGACGATAACGTCGATGATGTTGAACCTGAATTTTTTCTTTTTGTTTTCCATTTTGTTCTGCTCCTTGGACTTTACCGTGAAATAGGAATGATGTATAATAATCGTATATAACGCTTTGCGGATAGTATACCATGTCGATTGACAAAACACAATCCGCAAAATCTGAAGATTTGTCATTCTGAGCCTCGCCCCAGGCGGGCTGCGAAAGGAAAATATATGAATATTCTCACACTTATCAGCGGCGGCGACATCGGCGGTGCCAAGACCCATGTGCTCACCCTCCTGCGGGAGCTTTCCAAAACGGACAGGGTGTGCATGGTCTGCTTCACCGAGGGCGAATTTGCCGCCGATGCCCGCGACATGGGCATCGATACCCGTATTATAGCCAACCGCAGCCCCCTTGCAGACCTGCGGGAGCTGAAAAAACTGGTGGACAGCGAAAAATTTGACATCATCCACAGCCACGGAGCCCGGGGCAACTTCATGGCAGCCCTGCTCAAGCGCCACGCGGGTCTGCCCCTGCTCACCACCGTCCACAGCGACCCCAAGTTGGACTATATGGGCCGTCCTCTTGCCCGGGTGACCTACGGGCTGGCCAACGCGCTGGCTCTGCGGCGCATGGATAACCTCACCGGCGTTTCCGCCTCCATGACGGAGCTGCTCATATCCCGAGGCTTTGAACCGGACAAGCTTTTCACCATCTATAACGGCGTGGAGATGGATACTCCCGAAGATCTGCCGGGGCGCGGGGAATTTTACGCCGCCCACGGCATAGACTTTCCCGCCGACAGCATAAACGTGGGCATCGCCGCCCGCCTGAACCCGGTCAAGGATATCGCCACTCTCATCCGCGGCTTCGCCATCGCCGCTGAAGCAAGCCCGCGCCTGCGCCTGCTCATCGCGGGTGAAGGCCCGGAGGAGGCCATGCTGAAGGCTCTTGCGGAAGAGCTGGGCGTGGCCGATAAGGTGGCCTTTCTGGGCTGGATATCGGATACCGACGCATTCTATGCAAGCCTTGACATAAATACGCTCACCAGCCTTTCCGAGACCTTCCCCTATGCCCTCACCGAGGGCGCGCGGTACAGTCTCGCCACCGTAAGCTCCCGGGTCGGCGGCGTGCCCGCCCTCATCGATTCCGGAGTTAACGGACTGCTATTTGAGCCAGGCGACTATGAGAAGCTGGGCAAGGCTCTCGCTATGCTCGCGGAAAACGAGAACGTCCGCCGGATAATGGCGCAGCGGCTTCATGACAAGGTGGCGGCGGAATTTTCCCTTGAGGCCACCTGCCGCACCCAGCGGGAGATATACGAGACCATTCTCCGCCGCCAAAAGGGCGGCAAGCGGAAAAACGTGGTCATCTGCGGCGCTTATGGCCGGGGCAATTCCGGCGACGAGGCCATATTGCGCTCCATCCTGAACGAAGTTCGGGAGCTGGAGCACGACGCGGTCATCACCGTTCTCTCCGTAAATCCCCGGGAGACGCGCTATTACCACCGGGTGCGCTCGGTCTATTCCTTCAATCTGTTCTCCTTCGCCCGGCTGTGCAGGAGCGCCGACCTCTATATCAACGGCGGCGGCAGCCTCATTCAGGACGTCACCAGCCGCCGCTCCCTCTGGTTCTATCTCTATACACTCCGCTGCGCCCACCGCCGGGGAGTGCCTGTGCTGATGTACGGCTGCGGTATCGGCCCGGTAAACCGGGAATATAACCGCCGCCTTGCCGGGCGGATTATAGACAACTGCGCGGACTGCATCACCCTGCGCGAGGACGGCTCGGCGAAGGAACTGGCGGATATGGGCGTTACACGGCCTGAAATACTGCTTGCCGCCGACCCTTCCCTGCTGCTCCCCTCCGCCGGGGAGGCCGCCGTGAACAGTCTCATGCTTACCGAGGGGCTGGATCCGAAGGGAAAATATATCGGCTTCGCCCTGCGCCTTTGGGAGGGTTTTGCCGAAAAGACGGCGGATATCGCAGCCGCGGCGGACTTCACCTATGAAAAACTTGGCCTGACCCCCGTGTTCATACCCATAAGCAGCGTCAGTGACGCGGATGCCGCCCGCGAGGTGGCGCGGCTGATGAAGGCTCCTCATCACGTTATCGGGAAGGCTCCGGAGTCCGACGTGGTCATCGGCCTTATGTCCCGCATGAGCGCCGTTGTCTCCATGCGCCTGCACGGACTCATTTTCTCAGCCGGTCACGGCGTCCCGCTGGTTGGTCTGGTATATGACCCCAAGGTCAGCTCCTTTCTGAATTATCTGGGTCTTGAGCACTATGTGGATCTGGCGGACGTTACCGCCGAAAGGCTCTCCGCCCTCATCTCCGCCGCCCTCGCCGAGTTCTCCCCTGAGACCCGGGAGGCCGCGATACGCCGCCTGGTGGATAAGGAAAAGGTGAACAGAGAGGTTCTGGCGAGATTTTTGGCTGGCTCAGAAAATTGAGCCCTGCCGATAAAAGCCGCAGAGCGGCGTGAAAGTAGTGATGACCATGACAGGAAAGATACGCTCCCTGGGCGTCCACGGCATACGCGGCTACGGCGTGAGCGTGGAATGCTTCGTCTCCACGGGGCTTACAAATTTCGATATAGTCGGCCTCGGCGACACTGCCGTCAAGGAGGCCCGGGACCGGGTGCGCGCCGCCATAAAGAGCTGCGGCTACGGCTTTCCCAACGGGCGCATTACCGTGAACCTCGCCCCGGCGGACACCAAAAAGGGCGGCACGGTCTATGACCTGCCCATCCTGCTGGGTATACTTGCCGCCACCGGGAGCATCGACCCGCCGCCCGCGGACGCGGCCTTCTTCGGAGAGCTTTCCCTTTCCGGCGAGGTACGGGGCGTGGCGGGCGCGCTGCCTATGGCTCTTGCCGCCGGTCGGGATGGCATAAGACGGCTCTTCGTCCCGGCGGAAAACGCCCGGGAGGCAGCCTTCGCCGAGGGAGTGGAGGTCTACCCGGTGGAGCATATTTCCCAGCTCATGGAGCATCTTTACGGCGAGACCACCATCCGGCCCGTTTCCGCCCCGCCGTTTTCCGGCGAATACGGCGGTGTGCTGGACTTCGCCGATGTGAAGGGACAGGCCAACGTTAAGCGCGCATTGGAAATATGCGCGGCCGGTTCCCATAATTTGCTCATGAGTGGCCCTCCGGGCAGCGGCAAGAGTCTCATGGCCGCCCGCCTGCCCTCCATACTTCCGGATATGAGCCGGGAGGAGGCGCTGGAGACCACGGAGATACATTCCATCTCCGGCCTTACCAACAGGAATAACCCCGTCGTCACACAGCGTCCATTCCGGGCGCCGCACCATACCGTCTCTGCCGCCGGTCTTTCCGGCGGCGGCACAAATCCCAGACCGGGGGAGATATCCCTGGCTCATAACGGCGTGCTCTTTCTGGACGAGCTGCCGGAATTTTCCCGGGAAACCCTTGAGATACTCCGCCAGCCTCTGGAGAACGGCGAAGTCACTATCTCCCGGGTCTCCGCATCCGTTACATATCCCAGCCGCTTCATGCTGGTCTGCGCCATGAACCCCTGCCGCTGCGGCTGGTACGGGCATCCCTCCGGGCGCTGTAAGTGCTCCGAAGCCTCCGTCCGCGCCTACAAGGGGCGCATCTCCGGCCCGCTGCTGGACAGAATAGACCTTTTTGTGAACGTGGCCGCTATGGAATATGACGAGCTGCATGACAAGCCCGGCGGTGAGCCATCCGCCGCCATCCGTGCCCGGGTGAACGCCGCGCGGAAGATACAGCGGGAACGCTTTGCGGGTACGTCTGTGGGCTGCAACGCCTATATGGGCAGCCGTGAGCTGGCAAAATACTGCGCCTTGGACAAGAAGGGCGACGACATGCTCCGCGCGGCCTATGACCGCCTCGGCCTCACAGCCCGCTCCCACGATAAAATTCTCCGCGTGGCCCGCACCATTGCCGACCTCGCGGAAAGCGACGATATCCTGCCCCGTCATCTCGCCGAGGCTCTGCAATTCCGGGGAGATTTCAATTAGCAGTGATTGGACACACAGTCCTGATCTGTAATCTTGATTTTTCATAAGGCTGTGATATACTTTATTATATTACAGTTACAGTATTGTTTAAATTTGTATACTGAAACAAAGGGTGTAGATACCGTGTCGAAAACAATGGTTAAAAAGAGAAAGAAAAGGCGCCCTGGCGAAGAAGCGGCTGCGGAAGAACGCCGATCGGTTCTTGGTGATTTGTGTCTGCGCGGCGGCATTTCCGAGAAAGAGTACAAAGAGATTCTCCCGACAATCGATAAAAAGAACCGGGAGACCCTGTATCTTGCATCCATCCTGTGCACAGTGATGTTCACCGGGCTGTTGGTCGCGAGCCTCTATTCCCAGGCGATCAAGGATGCTGCCGCTTACTATTGCACCATGGCCGTTGCCTGTGTTTGCCTTGCGGTTCTGTCTGCCACCACAGTCAGAAAGCATCCGAGACTTGCGCTGTGGCTGTGGTATGCGTTGTATACGTGTTTCGGCGGTTATGCCGTGCTGCTCAATACCGTCATTCGTCCAAATATTTCGGCCACTACGCTCTGCGCCTTTCTGGTGGCCGGGCCGCTGCTCATCATTGACCGCCCGGTACGGGTGGCTGTCTACATGACAGGGCTGTCTGCCGTTTTCGTTGCGCTTGCCTATAATTGCAAAACAGCGTATTTAGCTTTTGCAGACAGCGTGAATGTGGTGTGCTGCATTTTTATCGGCATTGCCATCTACACACGGATTGTCCGCATTAAGCTGCGTGACATCATCCAGACACGGCTGTTGGAAAAGGAACGTGACACAGATAAGCTGACCAATCTTCTGAACAAGGCAGCGATTGAGCGGAGTATCCGAGAGAAGTTGCTTAAGCCCGGTGTACGAGGAACGTTGGTCATTCTCGATATCGACAATTTCAAGCAGATCAATGATACGTTTGGGCATGCGTTTGGTGATGTTGTATTACGTTTAGTTGCGGAATGTATTTTGGAGGAATCTTCTGCACTTTGCGGGCGATTTGGCGGTGACGAATTTCTGCTGTTTCTTCCCGAAACAGGAGATGCGCTGGCAGAAAAGATGGAAAGACTGCTCAAGCGACTCAAGGAATACATTCAGCTTCCGGTTGCGGATTCCCGCTTTTGCGTCAGTGTGGGTACCGCCTCGGTGCCAAAGGATGAAAAAGACTATAATAGACTGTTTCAGATGGCAGACGAGGCGCTGTATGCTGCGAAACGAGCCGGGAAAAACCGTTGGATCGCCTATACGAAAGAAGAGAATGAGGGATAAATGCTTTGTGATTAGTGTATGACTTCCGGTTTTTCGACTTGATGCTTGCCAAGTGAATGATAAGAAGAAGAAGAGATATTGACCTTGGTACGTTGATATCTCTTTTTTTCGTGAACGTAAAGACGGTCCGCAATAACGATCAACCGCAGAATCGAAAGATTATGTCATTCTGAGCCCCTGCGGAGCGGGGAGTGCGAAGAATCTCCCGGCTGACGTTACTGCCAGCGTAAAACCAAGATGGGAGATTCTTCCCTTCGGTCAGAATGACAGAACTTGAAGTCTTATGCGTAGTAATGACCAAAACGCAAATCGAAAGAATATGTCATTCTGAGCTTGCGAAGAATCTCCGCAGTAACGAGACTGCCAATGTAAACCCTACGCCGGAGATTCTTCCCTTCGGTCAGAATGACAAAACTTGCAGTCTTATGCGCAGTAATGATAAAACGCAAAATCCCAAACCCTGTCATTCTGAGCCACGCGAAGCGAGTGCGAAGAATCTCCGCAGTAACGGTACTGCCCATCTAAAACCGACCCCGGAGATTCTTCACTTCGTTCAGAATGACAGAACTTAAAATCATGTACCATGTGACGAACAAGACGCAAAACAGAATGACAAGATGTTTCTATTCATCCGCATTACGATTTTCAAAGGAGACGGCCCATGCTCAGAATTATTTCCGGGCCCGCCCGTTCGGGCAAGACCCGCCGGATACTTGACGAAATAAAAGGCTCGGATAAGACCGGGCTGGTGCTGCTCACCCCGGAGCAGAGTTCCCATGAGGCGGAACGGGCTTTGGCGGCTCATTGCGGAGCGGAGGTAAACCTGCGGGCGGAGGTCCTGAGCTTCACCCGCCTTTGCAGCCGCGTATTCACAGAGCTTGGCGGCTCTGCGGAGGTCGTGCCGGACAGGGGCGCGAAGCTGCTGCTGATGAGTCAGGCCGTTGCCGCCGTTTCCTCCAAGCTGAAGGTATACGCATCCCGGGAGCGCCGGGCGGAGTTTCTGGAAAGCCTGCTGGACGCCCGGGAGGAGCTGGCGCGGAATATGACCGGGGCGGAGTGCCTTGGCGAGCTGGCGGAGCTGGCCGGGGGCAGCGTGGCCGAAAAGCTCGGCGACCTTTCCCTGATCTGCGCCGCCTTTGACGCGCTGCTGGCGCAGCGCCTTTCCGACCCGCGGGAGCGGCTGGAGCGTCTTGCCGACCTCCTGCCCGGAAGCGCCGTGGGCAGCGGCGGCTTTTATATCGACGGCTTCACGGACTTCACGGCTCTTGAACTGAAGGTGGTGGAGGCTCTTCTCAGCCGGGGCGGCGACGTGACCGTCACCCTCTGCCGCAGCGGCTCGGAGGACGCCCATTTCGCCATTGCGAATATGACGTACCACCGCCTTTTGGCCATGGCTAAGGAGCGGGGCGTTCCCGCCGTATGCGAGACGGCAAATTACGTGGACGAGACCCGCGCTCCCGCGCTTGCACGGCTTTGCGAGGGTCTTTTCGACTACGGCAGCGCCCCCAACCCGGAAAATGACGGCAGTGCCATCCTGGTTGCGGCGGACAGCATTTTCAGCGAATGTGAGCTGGCGGCAGCTCGCGTGCTGGCATGGATGAAGGCCGAGCCGGAGCTGCGCTGGCGGGATATAGCCGTAGCGGCCCGGGATTTCAATAAATACGAAAGCATCGCCGGCAGCGTTTTCGCCCTATACGGCGTGCCGGTGTTCAATGACAGGCGGGAGGATGCGTCCCGCCGTGGCGTTTTTGCCCTCATTCTCGCGGCTCTGGACGTTGTCACCGGCGGATGGCGGCGCGAGGACGTTTTCCGCTGCCTGAAGACCGGTCTTGCAGGACTTCTGCCCGACGAGGTGGGCGAGCTGGAAAATTACTGCGTCACCTGGACGGTGCGGGGCGAGAGCGCCTGGAAAAAGGAATGGGCAATGAACCCCCGGGGCTTCTCGGAGATGTCCGATCATGACCGGGCGAAGCTCGAGCGGATAAATGCCCTCCGTGAGCGGGCGGCAGCGCCCCTGCTGATTCTCAGCGGGGAACTGAAGGAAGCAAAAACGGCCGGAGCCGTGGCTCTGGCCATATACGATTATATGGAAGCGGCCGGACTGAGCAGGACGCTGAGCGAACGGGCGGCAGCCCTCCGCCGGGAGGGCGACTCCGCCGGGGCGGATGCCCTTGGCCGGGATTGGGAGCTGCTGGTCTCCGCGCTGGAACAGTTCGAGGGCACTCTCGGCGAGGCCGAAATGAGCGCCGCCGAGAGCGTGAAGCTCTTCGCGCTGCTGGTTTCCACCCTAAGCTCCGGCAGCATACCCACGGCGCTGGACAGCGTTAGTCTCGGCGAGCTGACCCGCCTGCGCGGGCGGCGGGTAAAGAAGCTTATCATTCTCGGCGCGGAGGAGGGCAGTCTGCCCATGCCCAGCTCTGCCGGGGGCGTTTTCTCCCGGGAGGAACGCCAGCTCCTGTCCGAGCTGGGTCTGGAGCTTTCCTCGGTGCAGGATGAGGAGCTTTGCCGGGAGTTTTCCGCCATTTATATGGCTCTTTCCGCCGCCGGAGAGTGCGTTTACGTCTCCTGGCCCTCTGAGTCCTCCCCTTCCTTCCTCGCCGGGCGCATGAAGGCGCTCTGCGGGGCGGAGGTGGTTTCCGGCGCGAGCCTGAAAGATTGGGCGGCGGCACAGGCCTCCGAGCCTTTGTTCCGTCTGTCTCTTTCCGGAGACGAGTCTCCCAAGGCCGGGACTGCCCGCGCCATTGCCGGCGAGCTATGGGGTGAGCGCTATCAAAACGCCGCCGACGCCGTGAACGCACCCCGGGGCAGTCTTGGAGAGACCTCGGTAAAGGAGCTTTACGGCGAGCAGTTCAACGTTACTGCCTCCAAGGTGGAAAAATTCAGCGTCTGCCGCTTCGCCTATTTCATGCGCTACGGCCTGCGCGCTAAGGAGCGGGCAAGATCCGCCATAGACGCACCCGAGTTCGGCAACTTCGTCCACTACGTTATGGAGAACATAGCCCGGGACGCGGGCAAGGCCGGCGGCTTCCGCGCCATAGGCGTGGACGGGAGCATGAAGCTGGCGGAGGATTATGTGAAAAAATATGTGGACGAGGTGATGAACGGCTTTGAGGGGAAGTCCAGCCGGTTCAGATACCTTTTCGCCCGCCTGAAAAGCAGCGTTCTGAGCATTGCCCGGGACGTGGCGGAGGAATTTATCAATTCCAGCTTCAGCCCTATGGACTTTGAGCTGGACTTCTCCGCTAAGGGAGATCTGCCCCCCATCGAGGTGGACTGCGGCGAGGTGAAGCTGCGGCTTGAGGGTAAGGTTGACCGTGTGGACGGCTGGATCGATAAGAATAATCTCTATCTTCGGGTGGCGGACTACAAGACCGGCAAGACAAAATTCAGCCTCACCGACGTATGGTACGGCAAGGGTCTGCAAATGCTCATATACCTTTTCGCGCTGGAAAAGGAGGGCGCGCGCCGCTACGGCAGCGCCAATAAGATAGTCCCCGCCGGTGTGCTCTACTCCCCGGCCAGAGACGTTCTTCTCTCCATGCCCCGAGACAGCAGCGACGAGGAGATAGACGCGGCGCGCCGCAAGCTGCTCACCCGCTCCGGCCTCATTCTCGATGACCCGGACGTCATCGAGGCGATGGAGCCCGGCGACGCGCCGGTGCGTATCCCGGTCAAATTCAAGGACGGAGCTGCCGTGGGCAGCATCGCCACCGCAGCCCAGCTCGGCAGGCTGGCGGCCTATGTGGAAAACACTCTCAAAGAGATGGGCAGAGAGGTCAGGTCGGGCAGCATACTCGCAAATCCCCTGAAAAATCCCGGCGATGATCCCTGCGTCTACTGCGAATTCGCCTCGGCCTGTGATTTCCGCGAGGAAGTGGACAAGGAGCGCATCAAGACCAAACTGAAGGACGCGGAATTCTGGAATAAGATTTGATGATTAAGGATTGACTAATATGAAAAAACTTCTCCTGCGGCGTGGCGGCGCTCTGGCGCTGTCGCTGCTGCTCCTGCTTTCCCTGCTCTCAGGCTGTGCGGCACCGAACGATATCGCCGTGACCGAAGTCATTGGCGGCATGTCCGGAGAAACGGCGGCGGCGACCGCCACGCCGGTTTCGGAGGAAAGCGCAGAACCGTCACCCGAGCCATCGACCGAACCGACTCCCGCGCTTATCGACGAGGACGGCTGGTATGATACGCCCGAGGACGTGGCGGAATATATACACACCTACGGCAGGCTGCCGGGGAATTTTATCACCAAGAGCGAAGCCCAGGAGCTGGGCTGGGTCTCCTCCGAGGGCAACCTCTGGGACGTGGCCTACGGCATGAGCATCGGCGGCGACCGCTTCGGCAACCGGGAGGGACTGCTCCCCGACGCGGAGGGGCGCAGATGGTATGAGTGCGACGTGAACTATTCCGGCGGCTACCGCGGCGGCGAGCGCATCGTTTTCTCCAGCGATGGGCTTGTCTACTACACCGCCGACCACTACGAGAGCTTCGAGCAGCTCTATTAAGGCGGTGAAATATGAAAAAAATAATTCTTGACGGTGCAATGATGGGCGAAAAGACCGCCGCCCATGAGCATATCGCCGCCGCTATGGATTTTCCGGACTGGTACGGCAAAAATCTGGACGCGCTCTGGGATATGCTCTCCGCCTGCGGCGAGACGGAGGTGGAGCTGGTGAACGCTCCCGCGCTGCTCAACGCGCTTGGAGACTATGCATGCCGCCTGCTGGGCTGCTTCTATGAAGCCGCCGGGGAAAATGAGCGGCTGAAATTCCGGGTAATATGATTTCCTCATGCTATGTATAACGGGTCACGGGCGGCACGCCCATGACCCGCTGCCTTAAGGCAACGGGAATCGAACCCGTGCCGGTTTTTTCGGGCGGATTTCCGCCCATGCTGCGTCAACGGTCTTGAAAATACGTTAGTATTCTCTGCGCCCGTTTCCTTGCCTGGACAAAAATCCGCTCCGTAAAAACTGCAGGACACATTCCGGCGAGGAATGTTCGAGGGATTTTTGTCGCGGCGGACGCCGCCTTGCTGACGCAAGGCAAGGACAACAAGGCAAAAAGCGCCGAACAGGGACGCCGGAATGCGGTACGGGTTCGACTCCCGCTGCCTTACTGCTCGTTTTCGTGGTAAGCCTCGCGCTCACGGAAGAGCAGAGAGATGCACCAGATGCCGGCCAGGCCGACCAGAGTGAAGATGACCCGGGCTACCATAGACTGCGGCCCGCCGCAGAGCCAGGAGACCACGTCGAAACCGAAAATGCCCACGCTGCCCCAGTTCAGCGCACCGATGATCACGAGAATGAGGGATATTTTGTCCATAATCATGGAAAAACAACTTCCTTTCGTTGTTTTAAGGAAGCTCTGATTCAATCGGCAAGAGCAGCTTGTGAGCAAAATTTTTTGTGGCAATAAGGCGTGTTTTGCAGGAATAATGGGTTTATTTCAAGAAAACACAACGAAATTGCCGCGAAAATTTTCCACAAGATGCCGCAGACGTATTGATTCAGGGCTTCCATAGACAGCGTTACGGGCTGCCTTTCTCATCGGTAGTATTCCCGCCGTAAACAAAATCATGCAAAAAAATTTGCAGCGCCGTTGCTTTTATAGCAAATTTATGGCTTTAAATTGGCTGAGATATATAGTATAATGAACATTACGACAAATTGGTTTACGCATTTTCCGGCAGGCGGCGGAGGCGCGCCTCCGCCCTGCGTTCAACATTAAGCACGGAGAATATTGATGGAACTTCCTAAGAGAAAAAAGCATCGGCTGCCTGACTTTGACTATTCCAGTGAAAACTACTATTTTGTCACGATTTGCACTTATGCAAAAAAATGTCTTTTTGGCAAGGCGGGAAAGCTCAATGCACTTGGGCGGCTCGCGGAACAAGTGCTTATTACCGTTCCTCAGCACAGAAAAGGCGTTAAGATAGACAAATATGTGATAATGCCCAATCATGTGCATGCTATAATCGTGATTGGCTGCGACCCTGAAATTAAGCTCAAAGAGGGTTTTCCGTCGCTTAGTACTATCGTTGGCTCGTATAAATCTGCAGTTTCCCGGGAAATACACCGCTTGAAACCTGAGCTGACTGTATGGCAGGAGTCCTTTCATGAACATGTAATCCGAAATGATCATGATTACAGAAATATTTGGTTATACATTGATCAAAATCCAATCAGCTGGTTAGAGGATGAGTATAATAACGGATTTTTTTAACCAGTGCATGTAGGGCAGGGGCGCGCCCCTGCCGCTGGATGGCACTCAGATAACTGCGGAAAATGACCAACAAGACGGCGGAGGCACGCCTCCGCCCTGCGTCGAGGGAATAACATTTAGCGAACAGCTAAATGATACGCACAATTTTGTGGTTTTGGAATGTAGGGCAGGGGCGCGCCCCTGCCGCTGGACGGCACTCAGATAACTGCGGAAAATGACCAACAAGACGGCGGAGGCACGCCTCCGCCCTACGTCGAGGGAATAACATTTAGCGAGCAGCTAAATGATACGCACAATTTTGTGGTTTTGAAATGTAGGGCAGGGGCGCGCCCCTGCCGCTGGATGGCACTCAGATAACTGCGGAAAATGACCACCAAGACGGCGGAGGCACGCCTCCGCCCTGCGTTGGGGAAATAATAT
>JAQXJB010000009.1 GCA_029008095.1 Clostridiales bacterium | reverse complement strand
TTTTCAGTGGGTCTGTCGAAGAAATTGGCAGACACCACGGCCAGCGCGCGGCGGGTATCCGCGCAGAGGATATACGTGCAGTCCCACGCGGGCTTCACCCTGCAGAGCACAGCCGCCGCGCCCTTGTCAAGAGCGGACGGGATGTACTTATGCCCGTCTGTCTCATAGCCCTCAACGGCTACAAACAGGCAGCCCCCAGCGGCTCTGCGGGAATCGCAGCATACGTCCGCTATTTCAGCGGACATATCCGCGTTTGTCTCTATTATTTCAATTCCATCAAGAAGTGCGGCAAGCTTCATTGCTATTACCTGCCCTTTCTTATTATTAAAGTGACCGGAGCCGAGCCCGTGCTGCCATCAGCCCGCGCTCTCCATAATGGAGGAGTCATTATCAATAAGCGTGACCTGAACGACGGAGCCGTAGGCCACCTCGCTGCCGGGAGATATGCTCTGGCTGGCTACCACGATGGTGAGGGCCTCCGAGGGTGCCACGCCTACGCAGCGGATAAACAGGCCGTCCTGCTCCAGAACAGCTTTGGCCTGGCGGTAGCTCATACCGTTAAGCGTTTCCACCTCGACTGTCTTGGTGGGTTTATCCTCACCGGCGTAGATAACAACGGTGGAATTGGGCGCTATGGAAACATTGGCCATAGGCGCCTGGTCGGTGACGGTAGCTCCGCTGCCCACGACCTTAACGTTAAAGCCAAGGCTTTCCATGCTCTTCTTGGCTTCTTCAACGCTGTATGTCTTAACGTTGGGTACCTTCACCTCGTATACGCCGCTCTCGCCGTCCACGCCCAGGTCGGGCTCTACGCCGAGGTAAGGCAGAACGTCGTACATGATGTTGCCCACAACAGGGGCGGCCATAGTGCCGCCGCTGGCAGACAGTCCGGATTCCTTGCTGGGATTATCCAGAATGACAAGAACGGCTATCTCAGGGTCATCCGCCGGAGCAAAGCCAATGAAGGATACCATGTACTTCTTCTCGCCGGTGGCAGCCTCGATAGTGGTATCAGTAGAGGTACCGGTCTTGCCCGCTACGCGGAAGCCCGCGACATAAGCGTTCTTTCCCGATCCGCCGGGGGCACCGACAACCGTTTCAAGAATGGCGCAGGCGCGTTTGGAAGCCTCCTCGCTGATGACCTGACGCACTACGGTGGGCTCACGGTTTTCTACCACGTTGCCATCGGAGTCAATAACCTTGCTGACGATATAAGGTTTCATCAGATAGCCGCCGTTGGCTACGGCGGAAACCGCGGTTATAAGCTGAAGAGGTGTTATTGTAAAGGTCTGACCGAAAGCCGCAGCGGCGAGCTGGGAGTGGTTGTTGCTGTCCTCAAACACCTCGGGAGTCCACCATATACTGTTGCCCTCCCCATAGAGGTCCACTCCGGTATGGTCAAAGAAGCCAAAGGCTTCCACATAATCGTAAAACCTTTCCGCGCCCACTCTCAGGGCGATATTCACGAAAGCCGGGTTGCAGGAATGCTGAGCTGCCTCGGCAAGGGTCTGCTGGCCATGACCGCTGTGTTTCCAGCAGTGTATGGGGGTGGTACGTCCCTTTACCATAACGCTGCCGTTGCAGGTGAAGGTGTCGTTTTCGCTGATCACGCCCTCTTCAAGTCCCATTGCGAGGGTAATGATCTTGAACGTGGAACCGGGCTCGTAGGAATCGGAAATAATGCGGTTGCGCCATTGCTTGAGCAGGGCATTGTAGACCGCGGTGTCGTAATCCTCATCGCTCAGATTCTGCGCTTCTATTTTCGCAAGTGTATCCTCGTTTACGGTGAGGTAATTATTCAAATCATAATTCGGAAGGCTGGTCATACCAAGGATAGCGCCGGTCTTAACGTCCATGACTATACCCATAGCGCCGTCCTGTATCTGATAGTCCTCAATGGCCTGGGCAAGATTCTTTTCAAGGTAATGCTGCACCCGGTCATCCACGGTGAGCACAAGGCTGTTGCCGTCAGAGGCGTCGTAGTAATTTTCATATCCGGTATAGAGCAGGTCAACGCCCTTTTCGGTGGCAACGCGGACGATGCGGCCGTTTACGCCCTGAAGGTAGCTGTCATAAACAGCCTCGATGCCCTCAAGGCCGTTGTTATCCACGCCTACGAAGCCAATTATCTGGGAGGCGAGGCTGCCATTCGGATAATACCGCTTGGTATCGGGAACGATATGTACGCTCTTGAGGTCATATTCGTTTTTCAGATCCCGCACCTGATCGGCCAGATCTGCCTCTATCTTCACCGCCACTGTCTTGTACCAGGAGGCGGTGTCATCCCATTTTTTCATGATGCTGTCATAGTCCACGCCAAGTATCTCGGAGAGTCTGCTGGATATCATCGCCTTCATGTCCTCTTCGCCATACTGGATGAGCTCGGCCGGGCTTATATAGACCGTGCTTACCGTGGCGCTCATGGCCAGGGTATTCATGTTCCGATCATAGATAGAGCCTCTGTTGGCGGTAACGGTGGTATCTCTTACCTGCTGCTCAACAGCGTTGCTTTCGTAAAGCTCATGGTCGATTATCTGCACTTTATAGAGCCGTATGGCAAGAACTATAAAGGCAACTATGCCGAACACCGCCATAAGGAACAGTGTTCGGCCGACTATGCTCTTGTTGGACGCTTGCATGTTTATTATATTGTTCTTCTTTTTCATTCGCCCGGCCCTCCTGCTGCCTTACCATTATACAGGGCGATCACTTGAAATATTCTGCAATCGATACGAAAAAGCTCTTAAGAGCAGCGGAAAATCCGGTATTGGCGCCGGTATCGTTTAGTATCACAGCCTGATCTTCGGCCCGGTTATCCAGATACTTCACCTGGCCGTTATCCGACTTGACCATGCCGAGCATATTGGTAGCGTATTCCTCCACCTCATCCAGCCGGAAGGTGCTCTCATAGTCTATCATCAATCTGACTTCTTCAATCTTAAGAGACTCAAGCTCGGCGCTCAGCTCATGGCTCTCATTGGAGATGATATTAAGTTCAACATAGGACATGAGTAGTGCCACGGCAAGCACAGCCACGCAGGCCCATCCCGCCACCGCGAGCAGAGATACGCCCTGGCGGCTGACGGCCTTAGCCTTGCTGCGTATGCTTACCCGTTCTCTGGGACGTGTTTCCTCCTGAGTCTCGGGAATATCGAACGCGGGAGCGGCCGAGCCAAAGATTGGCTTGCTGCCGAAATACACATCCTGGTCATATCTTGCGTCCATTAGAAGCTCCTTTTATCATAAGCAGGCGGGAGCTGGGCTCCGCACCGGTTTCGTTACTCTTTTAACCTAAACTCTTTCCGCTACGCGCAGTCTCGCGCTGCGCGCGCGCGGGTTGCGTTCCAATTCCGCTTCGCTTGCGGTGATGGGCTTGCCCACGGATCTCATGGTCTGCACAAAGCCGCATACGCACACCGGAAACTCAGGAGGACAGGTGCATCCCTTTTCCCGTTTGCGGATGGCGTTTTTCACCAGCCTGTCCTCAAGGGACTGGAAGCTTATAACCGCCAGACGTCCGCCCTTTCCGAGCCTGTCCGGCGCGTCGGCAAGCATACGTTCTATACTGCCGAGCTCGTCATTTACGGCTATTCGGACAGCCTGAAAGCTGCGCTTCGCGGGGTGTTGCTTCTCTCTCAACGCGGCTGCGGGCATGGCAGATTTGATAACATCCACCAGCTCCAGCGTGGTCTCGATGGGGGCGGCGGCGCGCCGCCTGACTATCTGAGCGGCGATGCGTGGCGAATAGCGTTCTTCACCGTACTCATACAGTATTCTTTTCAGTTCGCCCTCGTCCCATTCATTGATCACCTGATATGCCGTGAGCGGGGCTGACTTGTCCATTCTCATGTCGAGAGGCGCGTCCTCCATGTAGGAGAATCCGCGGGCGGCATCGTCAAGCTGAGGCGAGGAAACGCCAAGGTCAAACAGCATGCCGTCCACCTTGTCTATTCCGAGCCTGTCCAGAATATTGGCAATGTCGTCAAAATTGCTGTTCACGAAGGTCACTCTGTCCGCAAATTCGGCAAGGCGCCTGCTCGCGTGTTCAATGGCGTTTCTGTCTCTGTCGATGGAAATAAGACGGCCTCCCGCTGTAAGACGGCCGGCTATCTCATAGGAGTGGCCTCCCGCGCCGAGGGTACCGTCAACATATATGCCGTCGGGCTTTATATTCAGCGCGTCTATACATTCCTGCAGAAGCACGGAAACGTGGTTGAATGCTTCGCTCATATCCTCAGTTCCTTCCATGCGTCGGCGATGTTATCCAGGCTGAGCTCCTCTGCCTCAATAGCGGCGTACTTTTCACTGTCCCAAATCTCGGCGTGATTTGAGAAACCGATAATAGTGACCTTTTTGCTTATTCCCACAAACTCTCTCAGCTTCTGGGGCACGAGAATCCGGCCCTGCACATCCAGTTCGCATCTCGCGGTATTGGCAAAGACCACGCGCATCTTCCGGGACTCGGCTGCAGGCAGACTGTCCACCTTTGCCCGGAAGGCTTCCCAATCTTTTTCTGAATAAACGGAAAGGCAGGAATCGATAGAGAGGGTGACATAGCATACCTCGCCCAATTCCTCACGAATGCTCGAAGGAACGATGACGCGGCCCTTGGCGTCTATATTATGCTCAAACTTGCCAGTCACGCTCCATTCGCCGTCCTTTCCGTGGCATTTCGTGACACAACGTGACATTTCGCGCCACTTTAGCCTAATTATAAAGGCATTCCCCACCAATTGCAATAGTTAATTGTAATTTTTTGTATCAAATTTTACACCATTTTCTGGCTTTAGGCTCCATTTTTCCACCGTATATCCCCGCATGACAAAAAATCTATGGAAAATCTCAACCAACTGTGCTATTATCACTCTGGAAGGGACTGATGTTCATGAGAATGAGAAAAAAGAAGAACCTCCCGCAGCGCATGGAAAAGGCTTCGGGAGTGCTTATAAATAACCCTGAGGAGCTCTGCGGAAAATGGCGTGAGAGCTTCCCCGGCTATGATTCGCTTTATGTGGAGCTGGGCTGTGGCAAGGGTACATTCACCTCCGGCACCGCCTCCGCCATCCCCACAGCATTTCTCGTCGCGGTTGAAAAGGTACCCGACGCAATGATAATGGCAATGGAAAAGGCCGTTGCCGCCGATTTGCGCAATGTGCGTTTTATCGACATGGACGCGGCAAGGATAAACGAGATATTCTCTGACGGCGAGCTGGACCGCATCTACATCAATTTCTGCGACCCCTGGCCCAGCAAGAAGCATGCCAAGCGCCGTCTGACCGCGCCCGGCTTCCTCGAGCTTTACAAGAAGGCGCTCAAGCCCGGCGGCGAGATACACGTCAAGACCGATAACAAGCCCTTGTTCCAATATTCTCTGGAGCAGTTTGACTCCTGCGGCTACATTCTCAGCGAGGTAACGGAAAATCTCCACGAAAACGGCCCCGTGGGCATTATGACCGACTACGAGGCCAAGTTTCACGCCGAGGGCATGCCTATCTGCCGCTGCGTGGCAAAGAAGCAGGAGGCTGTTCAATGAGATATATTTCCTGGAATGTAAACGGCCTGCGCTCCTGCGTGCAAAAGGGCTTTATGGATTTCTTCCTGTCCATTGACGCCGACTTTGTCTGTATTCAGGAGACCAAGCTCCAACCGGATCAGATAGAGCTGGACACTCCCGGCTATGAGCAATTCTGGTTCTCCGCCGAGAAGAAGGGCTATTCCGGCACCGCCATATTCACCAGGCATCATCCCATAAGCGTGGTCAACGGGCTTGGCGACCCGAAATACGACTGCGAGGGTCGCTGCATCACCCTGGAATATGATGACTTTTACCTTGTCACCTGCTACACACCCAACTCTCAGGACGGGCTCAAGCGCCTTGATTACCGCCTTGATTGGGAGCGGGATCTGCGGCTCTACCTTATGAAGCTGGACGCCGTCAAGCCCGTTATCCTCTGCGGCGACCTTAACGTGGCTCATGAGGAAATAGATTTGAAAAACCCCAAGACCAATCATTTCAGCGCAGGCTTCTCCGACGAGGAGCGCGGCGCCATGACCGAGCTGCTGGACAGCGGCTTTACCGACAGCTTCCGCTTCCTCTACCCCGAGCTGGAGGGCGCGTACTCGTGGTGGAGCTTCCGCACTGCCGCCCGCAGCCGGAACGCCGGATGGCGTATAGACTACTTCATTGTTTCGGACAGGCTCAGAGAGAATATCTCCAAAGCATACATCTGCAGCGAGATACCCGGCTCAGACCACTGTCCGGTAGGACTTGACTTGATATGGTAAAGATAGGAAACGTAGAAATAAAAGACCGGCTCGTCCTCGCCCCTATGGCTGGGGTGACCGACGGCGGCTTTCGGGCCGTATGCCGGGAGCTTGGTGCCTCCCTGACCTACACCGAGATGGTAAGCGCCAAGGCGCTGGTATATCAGGACGCAAAGAGCAAGACCCTGCTCATACGCGGCCCGGATGAATACCCGCTGGCGGCTCAGATATTCGGCAGTGAACCGGAGACTATGGCCGAGGCCGCGGTCAAGGCTCACAGCATCTGCGGCTGCGAGATCATTGACCTCAACATGGGCTGTCCCACGGGCAAGATAGTGAAAAACGGCGACGGCTGCGCTCTCATGCGCTCTCCCGAGCTGGCAGGCCGTATCATCCGCGCCGTGGCGGACGCCTCTCCCGTTCCGGTGACCGTGAAAATACGCAAGGGCTGGGACAACGGCAGCGTGAACGCCGTGGAGCTAGCGCAGATAGCCGAGGAAAACGGCGCCGCGGCAGTGGCCGTACATGGGCGCACCCGCTCTCAGCTTTACGCCGGCGTGGCGGATTGGAATATCATCACGGCGGTCAAAAAGGCCGTGAGCATCCCGGTCATCGCCAACGGAGACATCTTCGAGCCAGGCGACGCCGAGCGCATACTCCGCGTTACCGGAGCCGATCTGGCAATGGTCGGCAGAGGCAGCATGGGCAATCCCTGGATATTCTCCCGGGGTCTCGCGGCAATAAGGGGTGAGTTCGTTCCCGCTCTGTCTCCCCTTTCCCAGCGCTGCGACACAGCGGTGCGTCAATTCGAGATATCCGCCGCCATGAAGGGTGAGCATGTCACCTGTCTGGAGGCGAGAAAGCATTATAGCTGGTATCTGCGGGGAGTGCCCTACGCCTCCTACTTCAAGGCGCAGATAGCAAAGATAGACTCTATGGAGGATATATACCGCATAACCCGAGGCATAAAAGAGGAGCTTAGGTAACAAAGGCGCTCAGATTCAGGAGGTGACAGCGTGAATAGAGAGGAAGAAGCCGCCATCATTGCCAGGGTTCTTGACGGTGACACGGACGCTTTTGAGCCATTAGTCACCGCAAACCAGAGCTTTGTTTATAATATTGCGCTGAAAATGCTATCCAACCCGGACGACGCCTTCGATGTTTCTCAGGAGACCTTCGTGAAGGCCTTCCGTTCGCTGAAGGATTTCAAGGGTGAGAGCAGCTTCAGCTCGTGGCTGTACCGTATCGCCGCCAACAAGTGTCTTGATCTCATGCGTAAAAACAAGAAGAGGCAGGTAGTATCCATAGTTTATCCTGACGAGGATAACGAGTCCAGGATGCTGGAGCTGCCGGACGCACGTTTCAACCCCGAAACGGAATTGGAGCGCCGGGAGCTTCGCCAGGCCATAAATGACGCGCTGGACTCCCTGCCCCACGATCAGCGTTCCATTCTCCTTCTCCGTGAGCTGAACGGTATGAGCTATGCCGAGATTGGCGAAGCCCTGAGGCTTGAGGCTGGGACGGTGAAATCCCGTCTTTTCCGGGCAAGAGCAAATCTTGCGAAAATCCTCAGAGAAAGCGGAACTTTTTTCGGTAAATGAACGTCAAATACACAGTTTACATAGCTCGGCAGCTTCCCCTGTTTGTGACGCTGCCTGAAGAGAAAGGAGAGTGATCGGCGTGAACGCATGTGATAAATATATCGAGCTCATCAGCGCGGCTATGGACGGTGAGATAAGCGACGTCGACTGCGCTGCCCTTGAAGCACACCTTGAATCCTGCCCGGAGTGCAGAAAAGTCTCCGAGGCTTTTTCCGCCATCAGCGGCAGCTTCCCCCATGAAGAGGAAGTTCCCGAAAGCTTTACCGCCGGCACTATGGCTAAGATAAAAGCCGAGGCCGCCAGGCCCACCGGCTTCAGAAGGTTTATTTCCGGCTACGGAAGATACACCGGCCTCGCCGCCGCGCTGGTGGTGGTCCTGCTTGGAGTACATGTTTTCACAAACGGCGGCAGCAAATCGGCAATGGACATGGCCGCGAGCATGAATACGTCCGCAGAAAGCAGCATGGCCCTCAACGGGGCTCCCAAGGACGCTGATATGGCAGATGCCGATGGCATCGAATCGGAGTTTGACTACGCCGCCGGCGGATATTCCAGCAGCACCAACAGCTCTGCATATGGCAATTCGGTCATTGATGCCGATACGCAGGATACTGGCGCAGAGGTTTCCGTCGACACGGCTCCCGTGCCGATCCCCGAAGAGCCTCGGTCGTCCAATATCGCCACCGCTTTTCTTACCGATTCCGGCGCGGTGACAGATATTGACACGCTTTACGCGGAGCACGGCTATTCCGAGCGTTTTTACAGCGTTTCCACTCTATACGCCCCCGTCCCCGAGGCGCTTCTGGAGCTTTTCAAGGCGGACGGAGTTTCCTGCGTATACAGCTCCGCGAATGAACGCCACTACAAGATTCCTATGGAGCTGCTCGAGGTTTTTGACCCCGACGATATATTCGCGGAAATAGTTTTCGACAGTCTGACCGCGGAATACGGCCTTGTCATCGTCATTACACAACCTGAAGAAACGGAGGATACACCATAATGGCAGATAAAATGACTCCCGAAATCGCAACTTACCGCATGTTTGACATGGGCTTCGACTGCGCCCAGACCGTGCTGGCTCACTTTGCCGACGATTTGGATCTGGATGAGGATACCGCACGGATGATAAGCTCCGCTTTCGGCGGCGGCATCGCCGGAACGGGCAGCGTCTGCGGCTGCGTGACCGGCGCGCTTATGGCTCTGGGTATGAAATACGGCTTCACCGAGCCTGACGCCATCGGCAAGAACATCATGAACTCGAAAAGCAGCGAGTTCATCGCTAAATTCAAGGAGAGATGCGGCGCCGTCAACTGCCGTGAGCTGCTCGGGCTTGATGTTTCCATTCCCGAGCAGGCCGCTCAGGTGGCCGAAACGGGCGTAATACAGGCCCGCTGTCCCGGCTTCGTGACAGCCGCCTGCGATATCCTCGAGGAAATGCTGGAGGACTGATTTAAATCACAAAAAACGCATGGTTTGGACCATGCGTTTTTTGTTTGCCTTGCCAAGCGCTATCCGATGGTGTATAATCACATTAATGCAAACCCACATCGGAAAGGAAGATAAGATGAAAACCAAGACCAACATGAAAATGTTGAAACTGACGATACTCGTTATCGCCATGTTCCAGATGCCCACTTTGGCTATCTCCCCCGCGATATCCAAAATCATGTCGCAGTTCGGCAAGGAGCTGGCCACGGTTCAGACCGCTCTGCAGATACCCAACCTCATCTCCCCCTTCGCAGCCATTCTGTCCTCCATTATAGTGGCAAAATCCAAGGGCAGGCTTCCCAAGAAATACGTTATAATTTTCGGCCTTGGCTGCATTGTAGCGGCAGCGACGGGTATTGTGCTTTTCAGCACGCAGTTCTGGACTCTCTACCTCTGGGGCGCGCTGATAGGCATAGCCATCGGCCTCTTTATTCCCACCACAGCCAGTCTTATGATGGACAGCTTTGACGAGGACGGCGTGCGCGTGATTTCCGGTCAGCAGACCTCTTTCATCAACATCGGCGGCATCATCATGAGCATTCTCGGCGGTCTTCTCGCCGACGTGATATGGTTCGGCGGCTACCTGACCTTCTATTTCGGCGTTCCCATCATAATTCTGTGCGTCATCTTCCTGCCCGCCAGAACCAGCGCGAAGGATGCGGTGTCAACCGAAACAGAGGCTAAGGCCGCGGGTGAGGACAAGAGCAAGTTCAACTGGAACGTCGCATTCTACGGCGTGTGCATTTTCTTCTTCATGATGTGTTCCAACGTCAGCGGCACCAATCTTTCCGTTTACGTTATCGACCAGCTCAAAATAGGCACCGCCGGCACCACCGGCTACATAAGCGCGGTGCAGATGCTGGGCGGCGCATGCAGCGGCATGCTCTTCAGCAAGCTTTCCTCCAGGTTCAGGGATTACATGATACCCATCGCCTTTCTCACCCTCTGCGTTGGCTTCACCGTTCTGGGAACCGCGAATTCGCTGGTGATGGTGTTCATCGGCGCGTTCCTTACCGGCAGCGCCATGAGCATGTGCATGCCCCAGTGCATGTTTTCCATATCCCTCTATGTTGACGAGCACAGCTCCACCTTCGCCAACGCTATTTCCTCCAGCATTGCTCCCAGTCTGGGCGGCTTCCTCTCCCCTGTTATCTTCACTCCTCTCACCACCGCGCTTTTCGGTAAGGCCATAAGCTCCCGTTATCTTTTCCTCGCCTGCGTAACGCTGTGCCTCTGCGTCCTGCTCTTCGTCATTATGACCGCGCGCAAGAAGGGCGGCAAGGCAAAGGGCTGGTCCTGATTTCATTGCATACAAATCCCCCATTCCGCCACTATGGGCGGCACAAATAGAAATGAAATGCTCCCCGGCGAAATGGGGGGATTATTGCCATCATCGCCGGCTGCCCGTAGGGCGAGGCGAGGGGCTTTTAAATCATATAGTGTGATTTCACACGAAACACCAAGGAGGTAAATATAATGGCAAAAGTACTTTTCACCCGTGACATTTCCCCTGAGGGACTTATCCGCATCTATGATACCCTCGGCGTTACCCTGCCCGGCAAGACCGCCGTTAAGATCTCCACCGGTGAGCCCGGCGGCCACAATTTTCTCCAGCCCGCTCTCATAGGCCCGCTGGTAAACAAGATAAACGGCACTATCTGCGAGTGCAACACGGCATATCCCGGCGGTCGAAACACCAGCGAGGTGCATTGGCAGACCATCCGCGACCACGGCTTTTACGCCATCGCCCCCTGTGACATCATGGACGAGGATGGAGAGAAGGCCATCCCCGTAAACGGCGGCTTCCATCTGAAGGAAAACGTCGTTGGCACCCATATCGATAACTACTCCTCCATGCTTATGCTCTCCCACTTCAAGGGTCACGTCTGGGGCGGCTTCGGCGGCGCGCTGAAGAACATGTCCATTGGTCTCGCCTCCTCCCGCGGCAAGCTCATCATCCACAACGCAGGAGCCGGAGACGATTTCGGCACTATTTTCAATACCAATCAGGACTTTTTCCTTGAATCAATGGCCGACGCCTGCAAGTCCATCATCGAGCACTACGGTGCTGAGAACATGGTCTACATCAACGTAGCCAACAAGATTTCCCCCGACTGCGACTGCTCCGCCAATCCCAAGGACCCCGTCATGGCCGACATCGGCATTTTCGCCTCTCTTGATCCTGTCGCCGTTGACCAGGCCTGCGTAGACGCTATCTACAACTCCGAGGACGAGGGCCGCGCCGAAATAATCGAGCGCATGGAGGGCCGCCACGCTATCCACATCGTGGAGGCCGCCGCCGAGCTCGGTCTTGGCAGCCGCGAATACGAGCTCGTAAACATCGACGCCAGATAATCATTTATAGCAAATTTTTGACCGTACACATAGAAACAGCCGTGAGTTATCAGGATGATGACTCACGGCTGTTTTTTTCAATATTGAATTACAACGCGCTATGTGCGGGCTATCAGCCCATAGAGCATAGTCTGAAAGGTCTGCCGGCACAGCTTGTTGTGTTCCTCCACCTGTCTGGCCTCCTGACCGGCATTTTTCAGGCAGGTACTGACAAAGTCCTCAAACACCCGCAGCTGCCGGATGGCGTCATGGATGGTGATGCCCTCCGCCAGTGTTTCCTTTTCCAGAATAGCGGCAAGCATGGTCTCGTTCAGCCGGTCAAATTCGGCGCGGCACGCGGCAATTTCCTCGCGAAGATGCTGCGGCGGATTCACCACCGTGTCGCAAAACAGCTTCTGGTGGAGTGGATTCGCCCCGAAGTACGCCAGGCGCACATCGAAATACTGGTCCGGCGTAATGCTCCCGGCATCCAAATGCGCCGAAAGATACTCTGTGAGCTCCGTGACACACCTCTGCACACAGGCCAGATACAGTGCGTCTTTGTCGGTATAGTAATGATACAAAAGTCCCTTTGATATCTTACCGGCGGAACAAATGGTGTTGATCGAGGCTCCCATATATCCCTGCTCGGCAAATTCGGCAAACGCGAACGACAAAATATGTTCTCTGCTCTTTCTGTTCTTTTCCTCCTGCTTCATGGGTGCGCCTCCTCTCATGCTTGGAGTATAACAAATTTTTTTCATGTTGTCCACAAAAATTATTGACCACCTGGTCTGTTTATGCTATATTTAAACCGACTTGATGGTCTATTTTATAGGAGGACATCATATGAAAAAGATTATTTCCGTTATTTTGTCCACTATGCTGTTTGTGACCTCCGTGTCCGCAGCGGGAACAAGCCAGCAAACAGAGGAACCCGATACGTTCTGGGATGACCCGGATATGGTTGCTCTGCGCGCCGCGATCCGGGAAAACCTCGATCTGCGTTAAAATACATATCAGGGAGGAATAACATTGAATAATAAATCATCTGAAGTAAAAGAATCCTTGCTTTCCACCGTCGCGCCATCAAAGGCCATTGTAAAGCTGGCGATCCCGGCCACTCTGGCTCTGCTGGCAAAGGCCGTTTACAACATTGTTGACACCGCATACATCGGAATGCTCCACAACGATAACGCTCTGGCTGCCGTAGGCGTCACCTTGCCCCTGCTGCTCATCATGGTTTCCCTTGAGAACATCTTCGCGGCGGGCGCAGCCGTTCTGGCGGGCCGCCAGCTTGGCGCCGGCGAAAAAGAAAAGGCCGGCCAGACCGTGACCACCGTTGTCGGATTTTCCGTGTTTGTCGGCGTTGCGCTATGCGTTCTGGGCATCATCTTTATTGAGCCCCTTCTCAGAGCGTTCGGCGCATCTGAAGCGGTTCTCCCGCAAGCGAAAGATTACGCGTTCTGGATGTTTATCGCCGCGCTCTTTAATCTTCCGGCACAAAGCCTGAACTGCGCTGCTCGCGCTGAGTCCTCCGTGAAGATTTCCTCCATCGCGGTCATCACCGGCGCAGCGCTCAATGTGGCTCTTGACCCCGTGTTCATGTTCTCATGGGGCTTTAACATGGGCGTGGAGGGCGCGTCGCTGGCCACCACCATCTCCCAGTGTGTGACATTCATCATCCTGGCATGGTTCTACCTGAGCGGCCGCTCCATCATCAAAATCAAGCCCCGGAGTTTCAAACTGTCCGGCAGCTTCCTCTGGGCGGTCACCTCTATCGGTATCCCCACTGCGGTTATCCAGATTTGTCTGGCGGTGGCCACCTCCCTCACCAATATCGCAGCCAAGCCCCTGCCTGATTCTGACCTTATCATAGCTGCCTACGGCGTTGTGCAGCGCCTGATCCTCATTGGCTGTTATGTTGTCATGGGCTTTATGCAGGGCTACCAGCCTGTGGCGTCCTACGCCTTCGGTGCAAAAAACGAAGAGCGTTTCCACGACTCGGTGCGTTTTTCACTGAAGGGCGCGCTCCTTCTGACGGTCATTGTTGCAGCACTTTACATCATTCTGTCCGAACCGCTTATCATGCTGTTCAACCGCAATCCCCTGGTCATTGAGTACGGAAAATGGCTGCTGATCTCCCAGGTAGCTCTCTATCCCGCGTTTGGCCTGTGCTATATGATGACCATTACCTTCCAGACCATCGGAGCCGCTAAAATGGGACTGCTCCTTTCCGTAATTCGCCAAGGACTGTTCTATGTGCCGTTTATTCTGTCCCTGCCAAGGGTGCTGGGCGTTACCGGCATATATTTCTCTCAGCCTGCCGCCGATGTGCTTACCATTGTGGTATGTCTGTTTCTTGTCAAGCCTATGAAGCGCATTGCTTCCAGGAACATGAATCCCGGCGGCCCAGAGCCATCGAAGCTCTGAGCGCAAATAAGCAAAACGCAGAGGTGAAATTCACCTCTGCGTTCCGTTTTTTTACAATGTTTCGCCGCTGACCATACCGTTCCAGAGACGGTAATAGATGCCCTTTTTCTCAAGCAGCTCTTCGTGGCTGCCCTCTTCCTCTATGCCCTCCTTGCCAAGGACAAGGATGCGGTCGGCGTTCTTGATGGTGGTAAGGCGGTGGGCAATGGTGAGAGTTGTGCGGCCTTTGGCGAGCTTATCAAGGCTCTGGCTGACAAGTATCTCGCTCTCGTTATCCAGAGCGCTTGTGGCTTCATCCAGCAGAAGGATAGGCGGGTTTTTCAGGAACAGGCGGGCAATGCTGATGCGCTGCTTCTGACCGCCGGAGAGTTTCACTCCGCGCTCGCCGACGTAGGTGTTATAACCGTCCTTCAGCGCGCGGACAAAGCCGTCGCAGCCCGCAAGACGCGCGGCCTCCATGATTTCCTCCTCAGTGGCTCTTGGCTTACCGTAGGCGATATTCTCCGCCACAGTACCGCTGAAGAGATATACATCCTGCTGCACCACGCCGATGGCCTTACGCAGGCTCTCCAGCGTGACCGTGCTGATATCCTGACCGTCTATCAGTATACGCCCCTCTGTAAGGTCATAAAAACGGGGAATAAGATTGCAGAGCGTGGTCTTGCCGCCGCCCGAGGGGCCGACAAGGGCAAGGTTTTCGCCGGGTCTTATGGTCAGATTCACGTCTCTCAGCACCTTATTATGGTCGTCCGGGTACTCGAAGCTCACATGCCTGAACTCAATGCCGCCCTCGGTGACCTTCAGTTCCTTTGCGCCGGGAATATCGTAAATATCAATCGGGGTATCCATTATCTCCACGAAGCGTTCGATAGCCGTTACGCCCCGCTGAAACTGCTCGGCAAACTCAACTATACGGCGGATGGTGGCGATAAGGGTGGTGACATAGAGTATATACGCCACAAGGTCACCGGCGCTTATCTTGTCATAGACAAGGAAAAGGCCGCCGGCCACGATAACAACAATATACATAAGACCGTCGAACAGGCGGGTGCTGGTGTTGAAGGCGGCCATTGCGTAATAGCCCTTCTTCTTTATCTTTTGAAATGCCTGATTGCCTTTTTCAAACTTGGCCTTCTCCTGCTCCTCGGCGGCGAAGGCTTTGACCACGCGCTGACCGAGAAGGCTGTCCTCAATGGAGGCGTTCAGCTCGCCTATCTGATGGCGCTGCTCACGGAAGCGTGCGCGAAGGCGCAGGTTGAGCTTGACGGAAACCACCATCATTATGGGCAGGCAGGCAAAGATGATGAGGGTGAGCGGCACGCTTGCGTTGCAGAGAATAATGAACGCCGCCACCGCCTTGATGCCCGCGATGAAAAATTCCTCCGGGCAGTGGTGGGCAAACTCCGTAACATCAAAAAGGTCGTTGGTCACGCGGCCCATTATCTGGCCCACCTTGGTATTCGAATAATATGTAAAGCTCAGGCGCTGGAGGTGCGCGAAGGCATCCCGGCGCATATCCGTTTCGATATACACGCCCATTATATGACCCGTGCTGGACATATAATAGCTGGCAAGGCCGTCTATTACGCGCAGCACGAAATATATAAGCGCCAGCTTGAGAACCATGTCCACGGTGAGGACTATGGCCGCGTCGGTGGCGGCATTGGTGAGCTGGCTCATTATCTTGGGCAGCACAATATCGCAGAGGGTGGTGAGCGCGGCGCAGAAAAGGTCGAATATCATTATTTTTTTATAGCGCAGCAAATAGGGCAGGAACCGCTTTATCATCGATACTGTGCCCTTCTTTTTCGTTTGTTCCATCTCAGCACTCCTTTTCCTTCATGAATTTTTCCACGGCATTCAGCCTCGGCATTGCCGGTATCGCTCCACGGCTCATAACGCAAAGGGCTGCGGCGGCGTTGGCGAATTCGGCAAACCGCGCGGCGGCGTTCATGCTCAAGTTCTCCGGCGCAATTCCGCTTTTCAGCAGCATAAAGAGTATCGCTCCCCAGAAAGCGTCGCCCGCGCCGGTTGTGTCCACCGGCTCTACGGCATAGCCGGGCACATGACAGCCTCCGTCTTGAGCGGCTATGTACGCTCCGTCAGCCCCCAGTGTGACGGCCGCCAGATACGCTCCATGCTCTACAAGGTACGCGGCGGCCTTTTCGGTTTCTGAGAAGCCCGTGAGCAGAGGCGCTTCCTCGTCGGACACTTTCACAAGCTTCGCCCTGCCGACTATGCTCCGCATCTGCCGGCAGGCTTCCTCCTCGCTGTCCCAAAGTGCGGGGCGGTAATTGGGGTCATAGGATATTACGCAGCCCGCCCGCTCGGCTTCGTCAAGCGCCGCGAGCGTGGCGCTGCGGGCAGGCTCAGCACAAAGGGAGAGAGAGCCGACATGGAACACCCGGCTTGCCCGGACAAGTCCAAGCGGCAGCTCCTCCGCCCGCAGCAAAGTGTCCGCGCCGGGCTTTCTGGCAAAGGAAAAGCTGCGCTCTCCGTTTGCACCCAAGGCCACAAAAGCCAGAGTGGTGAAGGCCTCATCGCTTATCACAAGGCCGTCCGTATTGATTCTGGCCTCCATTAGAGTGTCCCGCAGGAATTCTCCATGCATATCCCGCCCAACCTTGCCGATAAAGGCCGCGGAAAGACCAAGGCGGCTCACCGCCGCCAGCACATTCGCGGGCGCTCCGCCGGGATTCTGTTCAAAAAGGCGCCGCCCGTTGGCGGAGCTTCCCGCGTAGGTGAAGTCCACCAGCAGCTCGCCCAGAGCAGTTACATCTGTCATAAAAATCCTCCATGCGGCAAACCGCACAAATAGTCATGAAAAAATCCCCTCGCATGGAGGATTTTTTGCCATCATCGCCGGTTGCCCAAAGGGCGAGGCGATGGGCTTTAATGATATTATACTTTAAAAATGGGGCTCCGGAATACCGAAGCCCCAAAGCTTTTTTAGAAATCGGCGTTGCCGACGGTACGGGGATGAAGCTCCACGTCGCGGATGTTGCTTATGCCTGTGAGATACATTACCATGCGCTCAAAGCCGAGGCCAAAGCCGGCATGACGGCAGGAGCCGTAGCGGCGCAGGTCGAGGTACCACCAGTAGTCCTCCTCCTTCAGGCCAAGCTCAGCCATGCGGGCGGTGAGCACCTCAAGGCGTTCCTCACGCTGGCTGCCGCCGATTATCTCACCGATGCCGGGAACAAGGCAGTCGGCGGCGGCGACGGTCTTACCATCCTCGTTGATGCGCATATAGAAGGCCTTGATATCCTTGGGATAATCGGTAACGAAAACGGGCTTCTTGAATATTTCCTCGGTAAGATAGCGCTCATGCTCGGTCTGCAGGTCGATTCCCCACTCAACGGGGTACTCAAATTCGTGGCCGCTCTTTTTGAGCAGCTCCACGGCCTCGGTATAGGTGACGCGGCCAAAATCGGAGCTTGCCACATGGTTCAGGCGCTCCTTGAGCCCCTTGTCCACAAAGCTGTTGAAGAACTCTATCTCCTGGGGACAGCGCTCAAGAGTGTGGATGATGATATATTTCACCATCGCCTCCATGCACTCCAGGTCATCGTCCAGGTCGGCAAAGGCCATCTCGGGCTCGATCATCCAGAACTCGGCGGCATGGCGGGCGGTGTTGGAATTCTCGGCGCGGAAGGTGGGGCCGAAGGTATAAACGTTGCCGAAGGCCATAGCGAAGTTCTCGGCGTTGAGCTGGCCGGAAACGGTCAAATTGGTGCTCTTGCCGAAGAAGTCCTTGGAGAAGTCCACCTTGCCGTCTTCAGTGAGGGGCAGGTTATCCAGGTCAAGGGTGGTCACGCGGAACATCTCGCCGGCGCCCTCGCAGTCGGAGCCGGTGATGAGGGGAGTGTTTATATAAACAAAGCCGCGCTGCTGGAAAAATTCATGGACAGCCTGGGCGGCGACGCTTCTCACGCGGAAAGCCGCGGAGAAGAGGTTGGTGCGGGGCCGAAGATGCTGAATAGTGCGGAGGAACTCCACGCTGTGGCGCTTCTTCTGCAGGGGATAATCTGGGGAGGAGGCTCCCTCCACGGCGATCCCGGCAGCCTTCAGCTCAAAGGGCTGCTTGGACTCGGGGGTGAGCACCAGCTCGCCGGTGACAATAAGCGCCGCGCCGACGTTCTGCCGGGCTATCTCGTCATAATTTTCTACCTTTCCGCGCTCGAAAACCACCTGAATATTCTTGAAGCAGCTTCCATCGTTGAGGTCAATAAAGCCGAATGCTTTGCTGTCACGCAGGCTGCGCACCCAACCGCCGACGGTAATGGTTTTGCCGGCAAAGTCTTCGGGCTTATCATATATTCCTTTTACAAGTGTTCTCTCCATTTGACACCCTCCAAAATATATCTTTATCTTAATCTTATAGCATATGTTATTCTATCATATCTGCAAGTTTTGTAAAATAGCGGTAATACGGCAGCAGCATATGATAGCCCTCCGCCACCTCGCCCACAAGCTCCCCGGAATAGAAGGGCGCTGCCAGACCACGGTCGCAATAAAAATTTATGCTCTTGCGGTTATACCATTTATCCAGCGGCGCAGGTGGATTGCCCTTTTTGCGGGCATATTCATCGCCCTCCAGCATGAATCGCTCCTGCGCCTCAAAGCTTTCCGCCAGCTTCAGTATTTCCGCCGGATGCTCGTCCACCTGGCGGCGGAAGCGCTCCATCTGTCTGGGATTCGGCGAATACACGCCCAGACCGTAGCTGTAGCCCTCGGGCGCTATCTCAAACCAGAACACCGGGCGCTCGTGCCACACTTCGCTGTCCGGCCGGATGGAAAACCAGAGGTGATCCTTTATATGGCCCCCGTCCATGCAGCCGCCTTGCGTCCCGGTAGATGCGTGAAACATGCAGGTTAACACAGAGGTCATCGTGCTCAGAGGTAAAGCTGTCATATACCTCGTTTGCCAGCGCCTTGAACGGCTCCCAAAGGTGGTCGAGATATTCCTGCTTATGCTCTGTGAACCATGCTCTCTCATTATTGAAGCGGATGTTCCAAAGGAAATCCGTTGTGGCATCCGAAAAGCCTTTAAACATATTCTTACCCCTTATCCGCAAGCTTGGTTATGGTTTTTTTATCACCGGCAAGGATGATACTCTGGCCATCCCTGAATATAAAATCTCCGCTGGTCACGGGAACCAAACGTCCGCCGTTCCTTACGGCGATTATATTAACGTTGTACTTGGAGCGTATATTCAGCTCTATGATCGTTTTTCCCACCCAGCTATGGGGCGATACTATCTCAAAAATGGAATACTCGGGGGTCAGCTCAAAAAACTCCAGCGCGTTGCTCACGGAATACTTCACGGCGGCGCGCTTGGCCATATCCCGCTCGGGGTATATTATCTCGTCCGCGCCTATTTTCTGCAGCAGGCGGGCATGGCGCTCGCTGTCGGTTTTGGCGACTATCTTTTTGGCGCCCCTCTCCTTCAGCCCCGCGGTTATCTCCAGCGCGGACTGAAAATCCTGCGCCATGCAGACGAAGCAGCAGTCAAAATCCTCTACGCCAAGCGCTTCCAACACCGCGTAGTCGGTGCCGTCACCTATCTGAGCCTGCTCGACGCTGTCGGATATCTGGCTGACCTTTTCCTCATCGTTATCCAACACCATGACCTCATTGCCCAGCTCCGCAAGGTGGCGGGCCAGATGCTCGCCGAAGCGGCCAAGGCCGATTACAAGCATTGTTTTCATCGTTTTCCTCCCTTGGAGCTTATCCGGTAATTATCCTTTCAACAGGCTTCTGCAGCTTTGCGTTGTTTTTCTTTTCCGCCACAGCCATCGCCACCGTTATACTGCCCATTCTGCCGCTGTACATAAGCAGGATGATAACAATGCGGGAGATCGGCGTCAGGCTCTGGGTAATTCCGGTCGTGAGCCCAACGGTGCCGCAGGCGGAAAACACCTCGAACAGAACGTCTTTAACAGGCAGCGGCTGAACAGCAAGAATAACTATGCAGCCGATAATAGAAATGCCCACGAAATAGCTGGCGACGCAGAATGCCCGGCGAATCTGGTCGGGAGATATGCGTCTGCCGAACACCTCCACCTCGCTCCTGCCCCGGCAAAATTCGATAACGCACAGCACCACAAGAGCGAAGGTAGTAACCTTTATGCCGCCCGCGGTAGAGCCCGCGCCCGCGCCGATAGCCATGAGCACATCCATAAGAAGTATGCCGCCGTCGCTGACAGAGGCAAGATCAACGGTGTTGAAGCCGGCGGTGCGCGTCGTCACAGACTGAAACAGGGATGCAATTATCCGCTGCCCCAGGCTCATATCCGCCATTGAGGCGTCCTTTTCCAGGAAGAACAGCAGCGCAGCCGGGATGAATATAAGTATGGCCGTAGCGGTCAGCATGATCTTGCTGTGAAGCATATATTTGGAGAAGCGCAGTTTATTGATCCGCACATCCTCCCAGACCACGAAGCCTATACCGCCGAAGATAATAAGCAGCATTATGACAACGTTCACATATATTTCGCTCTGGAAATTCATCAGAGATGAGCACTCGCCATAGCGTCCCATAAGGTCGAAGCCCGCGTTGCAGAAAGCGGAAACGGAGTGGAATATGCCGTACCATATGCCCTCCCAAAAGCCGAGCTCAGGGCAAAAGCGCAGGCTCAGCAGTACAGCGCCAACGCCTTCGATGAACAGCGTACCCCAAAGTACACGCTTCATAAAGGGCACGGCGCCGCCAATGCTGGGAGAGCTTACGGACTCCATGAGCACAGATCGCTCCCGCAGTCCCATTTTCTTACCAAGCGCAAGGGATATGAGCATCGCGATGGACATGAAGCCAAGGCCGCCTATTTGTATAAGCAGAAGCAGCACTACCTGGCCGAATCCGGAAAACTGCGTCCATGTATCGGCCACGACGAGGCCGGTGACGCAGCTTGCCGAGGCAGCCGTGAAGAGGGCGTTGAAGAAGCCAAAGCTTTCCCGGCTCTTGCTGGCTATCGGCAGAGTGAGCAGCAGCGCGCCGATGAGTATCATAACAACAAATCCGATGGCAATTATCTGAGTTGCCGTAAGCTTTATCTTTCTTCGCGTTTTTCTCACCCCTTCCGGCGCAGCGGAATTTACTAATGGAATATTATACTTCTAATTGAACTCCAAGTCAACCATCACTGTTTCAAAAGCGGACGATTTAATTTATGCTTACACATATGGACTATTTGCAAAATTTATGCAATAATAGTACATAATATTTGCGTTAGAAATGGTGGATATATGAAGCTTGAAATATTCGATATCCGTGATTTTACTCCCGAAAGCTATGCCGACGCCCTGTCCCGGCTGCCGAAAGCACGTCAGGCGGAGATAAACTCTACCGCCCGGCAGAACGCGCCTCAACTGCGAGTTGCCGGCGAAACGCTGGCCCGGAAAATGCTGTCCGAAGAAAGCGGACTTGCACCGGAGGACATATCGATAAAAAAAGAGGCTCTCGGCAAGCCATATGCCGAAAACCTCAATATACACTTCAGCATCAGTCACAACGGCAGCTTTGCCGTCTGCGCCACCCACAGTTCTCCCATCGGCGTGGACATACAGCGGGCCGACGGTGTGCGCGAGCTGGTGATGCGCCGGGTCTGTTCCGCCGACGAGCAGCGCTATGTGCTCTCCGCTCCCGACGGTCAGGCCGAACGCTTCACCCAGCTCTGGTGCATGAAGGAGGCCTACGTGAAGCTCCGCGGCAGCAGCATACTTGAGCGCGGCGGCTTCGCCTGCCTTTTTGAGAACGGCGAGCCCGTCACCGAGTATGAGGGCTTCTCGTTTCTTTTCCCTCCCGCTCCTAAAGGCTATGTCATAGCCGTCTGTTTTTGACGCTCCGTGCAGCCGCTGATAAAATCAGCGGCTGCATTTTATCACGGGTGATATCTCCCACTCCGTGCCGCCCCGGCGGTTCTCCGCATCGTACCCGCCGAGAACATAAAGGTCCGTAGCGGCAGCCTCCAGTTCAAATAAGCGCCTGCCCCGCCCGTCAAGCCTGCGGGCGGCGGCGGGCTTTGTAATGACTGTGGTATTCTTCCCGGCAGTTCTGAGCAGTGCGCAGCCCTTTTCATCGGCAGCGAGCACTCTCGCGTAGGGCGGCAGACCCGCCGCGTCCTCGGCGGTCACACCCAGCCAGGCGCACATCACCGCCCTGCGTATGCGGGAGAGCGCATAGCGCTTGGTCTTTACTGCCTCGTATATTTCCTCAACGCTGCCACAGCTTTTTGCGGCGCGCATAAGGCGCAGATGCAGTCCCTCGCTCATATCCGGCAGACAGGCGAATTCCTCCTCCGACATCATGCGCAGACGAGTCAGCACGGATTGCTCCAGACGTTCCATCGTTATCGGCCCGAAGCCCGCGTCCCGGTCTATCTGCAGCAGGGCGGCGGCTTCTTTAGGCATATAGTCCGAGGCGTCCTCCCCCGCCTTTATTTTCGCGCGGATAGCCGATGCGGAGCAGATGCCATCGCGCTCGGCAGTCTCGTCATGCCCCGCCCCCCGGCGAGCGATGGCCATGGGTTCTATATCCGATCCAAGCATGGTCAAGGTCTTGATGTATTCCACGGCAAGGATATTATTGGGACGCTCCATCAGCTCCATTGGCTTGCCCGCGAGACGCTCCATAGCTCGCTGGCGCGCCTGCGCAAAGGATACTCCCAGCCTCATCTCTTCCCGGAGCACATCTCCGAAATCCGGGCGCAGCAGCAGCTCCGCGGCCTCCTTGAGCACCTCCGCGTCTCCGCTCTCGCAGCCGAAGGACACATAGTCCACGCAGCCCAGCGAATCCAGCAGCGCCATTGCGCCGAAGGCAAAGCGCTCGGCTGAGGAGAGCACATAGGGCAGCGGCAGCTCCAGAACAAGGTTCGCTCCGCCGTAAAGGGCGGCCTCCGCCCGGGTATGCTTGGCGAATATTGCCGGCTCGCCTCTCTGGATAAAGTTTCCGCTCATTACGCATACTATAACGGCGTCCTCGCCCGCAAGCTCACGGGTTTTCTCGATATGGAGCGCGTGTCCTTTGTGAAAAGGATTATATTCTGCCACTATTCCTACAGTTTTCACCGTCAACCCTCCCAAAAATGCGAATAAATTAAAAAAATTTCTCGAAAACGGTTGTTTTATGGGAAAAATAATATTAAAATAATCAAGATGTACCCGCAGGCATTGGAAAACCCTTCCTGCGGAGCATGCTCATATTTTAACCTGTTTTTTTAATTATATCAATATATACGGAAAGGAATCACAGCAAATGAACATTCTTGTTATCAATGCGGGAAGCTCTTCTCTTAAGTACCAGTTGATGGACCCCAACACCGGCGACGTTACCGCCAAGGGTCTTTGCGAGCGTATCGGTCTTGACGGCCGCCTGACCCACAAGGTCCCGGCTACCGGCAAGAAGGTAGAGAAGGACATCCCCATGCCCTCCCACAAGGAAGCCATCGAGGCCGTCATGGCCATCCTCGTTGACCCCGAAGACGGCGTTATCAAGTCCGTTGACGAGATCGACGCTGTTGGTCACCGCGTTCTCCACGGCGGCGTTAAGTTCGTAGAGTCCTGCCTGGTAGACGAGGCCTGCAAGCAGGCTATCCGCGACTGCATCCCCCTCGGCCCTCTCCACAATCCCGCCAACCTGATGGGTATCGAGGCCTGCGAGAAGGCTATGCCCGGCAAGCCCCAGGTCGCCGTTTTCGACACCGCTTTCCACATGACCATGCCCCCCAAGGCATACCGTTACGCCATCCCCACCAAGTACTACACCGAGGATCACCTGCGCCGCTACGGCTTCCACGGTACCTCTCACCGCTTCGTTTCCAAGCGCTGCATTGAGCTGATGAACAAGCCCGCCGAGGATCTGAAAATCGTCGTCTGCCACCTGGGCAACGGCTCTTCCCTCTCCGCCGTTAAGGACGGAAAGTGCCAGGACACCTCTATGGGTCTTTCCCCTCTCGCCGGTGTTCCCATGGGCACCCGCTCCGGCGATGTTGACACCTGCGTCGCTCAGTATATCATGAACAAGGAAGGCATGTCCGCTGACGAGTGCCTCAACATGCTCAACAAGAAGTCCGGCGTTCTCGCCCTCTCCGGCGTTTCCTCCGACTTCCGCGATATCGAGACCGAGGCCAACAAGGGCAACGAGGACTGCCGCCTTGCTCTGGACAAGTTCGCCTACGAGGTAAAGAAGTACATCGGCGCCTACGCCGCTGCTCTCGGCGGACTTGACTGCCTGGTATTCACCGCCGGCGTCGGCGAGAACTCCGGCACCATGCGTGCCTCCATCTGCGAGGGTCTCGAGTACCTCGGCGTTAAGATCGACCCCGCCAAGAACAACACTCGCGGTGAGGAAGCCATCATCTCCACCGACGATTCCAAGGTCACCGTTTGGGTCATCCCCACCAACGAGGAGCTTATGATCGCTCAGGATACTCAGGATATCGTAAGCAAGCTGTAATTTCTTTCTATCATTCCTAAAAATAACGATACCCCCGTGCTTCGGCGCGGGGGTATCGTTCATTCTGTCAAAAAAGAGTTTTTCCGTAAGTGCCTATCTCACAATTACGCCGGAGATTCTTCGCACTCCCGCCTTCGGCGGGGCTCAGAATGACATGGTTTTCAGTTTTGCATTTTGTCGTTACCTCGCCAAAAAACGAAAGGTTTGTCATTCTGACCGAAGGGAAGAATCTCCGGCGTTAGTTTACATTGGCAGTTACGTTGGCGGGTCATTCTTCGCATACGCCTTCGGCGGGCTCAGAATGATAGATTTTCAGATTTTTGCGTATGCCGATATTGCCTCAACCACAGCAGAAGTTGCTCATCATAGCGCTTCCCCACTCACGCGAAAAGATTGACTATGACCACCGGCAGCACCAAGGCAGCCACAACGGCGGCAATGGCTCCGATAGTAATCAGAAGGAATTTTTTGTCCCGTTTTCCGTCGGGCACGGTATTCTTTACTCCCTTGAGCGCATTGGCCCGCATTACCTCTTCCCTCACTCTTAAATTGTTAGGGTCAATATAGAATCCCATATCTATGCCTCCATTCTGCACGTCAGTCCAAAAGCCAGAGCAGCACATCTCCCCAGAAGGGCACGGTGGCGAACACACCGCAGATAAGAACAATAACGGCTATTGTGAGTATGGCAAATTTTTTATCCCGCTTTTTATCCGGCTTCATCTTCTTTGCGCGCTTAAGTCCCACATTTCTCATTGCCTGCTGCTGTGCCAACAGCTGATTGGGCTCCAATGCTCCTGCCATAATTTACGCCCCCTCATTATATAAGATGCAGTTTTTCATGTTCTGTTTCTCTCATGATGCAAAAAAGCCCGGAATATTCTTCCTGGCGGTTCAAACATATTCAAGGAGTATATGCCGATACAAAGACCGAGATAAACTTATATGCTCTTATCCGCAGCGGCAGAGCCGCAGCATACCTCTTTATGCCTGAAATGCCCGGAAAAAGTCATACCGTTCATCGCTCTGCCCTCCTTTCCAAATTGGTTGCTTACATTCCTATTGTGCTTTCATTGTAACACATAATCGCTTGTCTGTCAAGAATATTCCGTATACCCGCCAAAGCATATGACCCGGGCCTTGCAGCGCAAAGCCCGGGTCTGTGTTTATTTCTTATACTCGAATTCCAGCTCGTAAAGGCTGACGGTATCGCCCTCATTGATGCCCATTGCCTCAAGGCGGTCAAAAAGGCCGCTGTTGCGCAGGGCACGGTCAAAGTACATGCGGGACTCGCTGTCGCCGAAGTTGACGCTGTCCAGCAGGCGGTCGAGCCATTCGCCCTCCACCATATACACGCCGTCCACAACGTTAATGGTAAGCTCCTCGGCGGTGCCGCTCAGCTTGGGCTCCGGCTCAACATACTCAGGCTCAAATACCTGAATAGGAGGAAGCTGGCTGAGCTTTTCAGCCGCTGCCATAACGAGCTCCTTGATCCCCTGATGCGTTGCCGCGGATATCTCAAACAGCTCATAGCCCTTTTCGGTCACATAGCTTCTGAAGCGTTCCAGCAACTCCGGATCCTCCACGATGTCACACTTATTCGCGGCGACGATCTGCGGACGGGAGGCAAGCGTTTCATTATAGCGCACCAGTTCCTCGTTTATGGCCTCGAAATCCTCAATAGGGTCGCGTCCCTCGCTGCCGGAAACGTCCACAACATGGATAATAAGGCGGCAGCGCTCGATATGGCGCAGGAAATCATGACCCAGACCCGCGCCCTCGGAAGCGCCCTCGATGATGCCGGGAATATCGGCCATTACGAAGGAAACGCCTTCGCCCGCATAAACCACGCCCAGGTTCGGATAAAGTGTGGTGAAATGATAGTTTGCTATCTTGGGGTGAGCCTTGGAGACCACGGAAAGCAGGGTGGACTTACCCACATTTGGGAAGCCGGCTAAGCCCACGTCCGCCAGCAGCTTCAGCTCCAGAGTGACCTCCCTGCGCTGTCCGGGCAGGCCGGGCTTGGCAAAGCGCGGCACCTGCCGGGTGGGAGTGGCAAAATGCTTATTGCCCCAGCCGCCCTTGCCGCCCCTGGCTATAACATATGGCTCATCGCCGGAAATATCCTGGATAATGGCGCCGGTTTCCTTATCCCGGACAAGAGTGCCGCGAGGAACCTTTATGACAAGGTTTTCGCCGTCCTTGCCGGTTTTCATGCGGCCCTGGCCGTCAATGCCATTGGCTGCCACATATTTGCGCTTATAGCGGAAATCCATAAGGGTGGACATATTATCATCGGCTACGAAGATAACGTCGCCGCCCTTGCCGCCGTCGCCGCCGTCCGGGCCGCCCGCAGCCACGTATTTCTCGCGGTGGAAGGAAATCGAGCCGTTGCCGCCCTTGCCGGCAATAAGGGTTATTGAGGCTTTATCTACAAACATTGCCTGACCTCCTTGAAAGATTAGGATCATCAGCGAAAAAAACAAGACGGGAATTATTCCCGTCTTGTTACTAAGCTGAAATCACTCAGCGATCTCGTAAACAGAAACCTTCTTGCGGTCCTTGCCGAGACGCTCGAAGCGAACGGTACCGCTCTTAAGTGCAAAGAGGGAATCGTTGCTGGCTCTGCCGACGTTGGTGCCGGGATGGATCTTGGTGCCGCGCTGGGTCACGAGAATGTTGCCGGCCAGAACGAACTGACCATCAGCTCTCTTGGGTCCGAGGCGCTTGGACTTACTGTCACGACCGTTACGGGTGGAGCCCATACCTTTTTTATGTGCCATTAGGAATACACCTCCAAATATCTGATAGAAAAATTAAGTTTGTTACGCAACTACGATGGTCTCGATCTGTACCTGCGTATAGGGCTGTCTGTGGCCCTGGCGTTTTCTGTAGCCCTTCTTGGGCTTATACTTGAAGATGTGAATCTTCTTACCCTTGCCGTTCTTAACGACCTTGGCGGTGACCTTGGCGCCCTCAACAACGGGAGTGCCGATGGTGGTGGTACCGTCACCTACAACTGCGAGAACCTTATCAAAGGTAACCTCGGCGCCGGCTTCAACGTCCAGCTTCTCGATGAAAACGATGTCGCCCTCACCGACTCTGTACTGCTTACCGCCGGTTTCAATAATTGCGTGCAGCATATTGCACCTTCCTAACATATAGTCTCGCTATCCCGGGCGGAAGCAGTGCTTCGCTTGTTTTGAGCCCTTTCAAAGCGGCTTTGAAAGTATATCATCCAATTTCCGCAAAGTCAAGTACTTTTGCCATTATTTTTTGATGATCTGGGGATATCATGCAAAAAGCCGGGGCACAACGCGCCCCGGCTAAGCTTATGTATCAAGCCTCAACAAGCTCGAGAACGCCCATGGGACATTCACGGACGCACTTGCCGCAAGCAATGCACTTGGATACCTTGTCGCCAACCTTGACCATGACCTCGAAGGGACATACCTCAACGCACTTGCCGCAGCCGATGCAGAGCTTCTTATCGATCATGTAAACACCCTTGGCGTTCTGGGTAATTGCGTTCTGCTCGCAGGTCTTAGCGCACTTGCCGCACTGAGCGCAGGCCTTGACCATGATACTGCCGTCCTTCTTGTTGCCGATGCGGATGCAGGACTTATCCTGGTCGAACTCCTTATAAAACGCGGTTGAGCAGGCTACCATGCACTGGAAACATGCATAGCATTTGGAATGATCAGTTACCTTAACCTTCTTCATTATGGTGAACCTCCGTTATTATCATATAATGTCCGATATACGGACTTTTTCTGTTAGGAGTATAACACATAAGGCGGATTTTGTAAATCAAATTAAACCTATGCTAACCGTTTTTGTGCATACTGCTGTGTTTTGCCGCAAAATCAAACACTGCAGTCCAATATTTTTCCGTATCTGTGTAGGCAGCCCCGGCGTGTTCCGCCTCTGGAACTATGAGAAGCTCCTTTGTTCCGGGCGCTGCGGTATAAAGCTCATGTACCATTTGGGTCGGCACGAATTTGTCAGCCCCGCCATGAATGAATAAAATCGGCACTTTGCTTTTCTCCACCATATCCACCGCCGAGGCCTCGTCCCATGTGCATCCCAGCCGCAGCTTCGTGACCAGGCTGCCGCCAAAGCCGAGTATCGCGGCACGCTTATCCAACCGCGAGGACAACTGATGAGCCATGATGCTCTTCACATCCGTGAAGGCGCAGTCGCTTACAACCGCCGTCACGTTCTCCGGCAGTCCCTCTCCCGCCGCCATGAGCGCCGCGGCAGCGCCCATAGACACTCCGTGGAGCACTATCTCCGCATTGGGTTCTTCTTCCACTATACGCTCCGCCCATTTTATGGCGTCAAGCCGTTCCAACCAGCCCATGCCGCAGTATTCGCCGCTGCTCTCACCATGTGCCCGCTGGTCAGGCAGAAGGACGGAATAGCCCTGTTCATAATATTTCTGGGCATAGCTTCGCATTTCCTCTTTTTTCGATGTATAACCATGCAGGACCAGCGCCCAGTTTCCACTCTCTTCCTCCTGACGAAAGCAGAGAGCCGCCAGCTCCACGCCATCATCCGCGCAAATATACAGCTTCTCCGGCTCCATATCATCAGGCCAGGCAAGCATACCCTCTGCCGCGACGGCATTGCCGCTGCCTATATGCAGCACTGCCTCCACCAGCACCCCAGCCAGAGCGAAGTAAACAACCAAAAACGCCGCAGCGGCTCCCAGAGCCGCAGCGGCAGTGTATTTCAATAATTTCATACCGCGCACCTCTTCTTGGAAGTATGCGCAGGTTTTTGTTTTTTACTCAAAACGAAATTATGCCCAGATGCTCCAGAAGTATCTTCAGCCCGATAAGGATAAGCACCGCGCCGCCCGCAAACTCTGCCCCTGTCTTGAATCTCATGCCGAAGCGGCGGCCGATTGCCACGCCGGTGACGGAGAGCGCGAATGTGGTCGCGCCGATAATACTGACAGCGGGCGCAATTGGCGTTCTCAGAAAGGCGAAGGTAATGCCGACGGCAAGAGCGTCTATGCTGGTTGCTACGGCGAGAAGAAACAGCTCCTTTATATCCAGTCGTTCGCATACCCCATCTCCATCGCCGCCCCCGGCGGCCTCGTGCATCATTCTGCCGCCGATAAAGCCAAGGAGAATAAACGCTATCCAGTGGTCGGCCTTGGTTATGTACCGCTCAAATTGCACGCCCAGCAGCCAGCCTATGAAAGGCATGAGCGCCTGAAAGCCGCCGAAAAAAAGGCCTATAACAGCCGCCAGCTTCATATTCAGCCGCTCCATACTCATTCCCTTGCACAGAGCCACGGCGAAAGCATCCATCGCAAGCCCGGCGCCGATAAACATCAGTTCCGCAAATTCGGAAAATTTCATAGCAAATCATCCTTCTCAGGCAAAGCAGACCATCTATAAGATTGACAGCGCATTGCCAAAAATGTTACATTATAATAAATATACTATGGAGATGAACTATATGCTTTTTCCTTTCGTGCTGCTCGGCCTCGCCGCCACGGCGTTTTTCTGCGGCTTTTCCGATATGGGCTGGCCTGAATATCTCTGGTGCGTACCGCTGCTCTTTATCGGTTTCTTCATCGCCGCCCTGCTGCTTTATGTCATTTTTCTTCTCATCATATGTCTTTTTACAAACACAAAAAAAGAGAGGGACGCCCGCAGTCCCTTTTACCATTCTCTCGTGACCTTCACTATTGGGCTGCTGCTGAGCATCTTCCGCGTCAAGCCTGAGCTTGTGGGCGAGGAACTTATCCCCCGCGATACTCGCTGGCTGCTGGTATGCAATCACCGCTCAGGCTTCGACCCTCTGGTTACGATCGTGGCACTTCGCCGGTACGGGATCTCCTTCATTGCCAAGCCCAGTATCTTCAAAATACCCATCGCCGCCCAGCTCATCAGTCAGGATTTCTTTCTTTCCATTGACAGGGAGAATAACCGCGCAGCTCTCAAGACCATACTCAAGGCAGCGGACTACATGAAGCGTGATATCACATCAATGGGAATATATCCAGAGGGCACCCGCACAAGGGACGGCAATATGCTCCCGTTCCGCAACGGCGCGTTCAAAATAGCGCAGCGCGCCAAAGCGCCTGTTGTGGTAGCAACCATAGAGGGCGCGGAAAATATCATGCACCGGTTCCCCCTGCGCAGCACCCGGGTAAAGCTTGTCATACACCGTGTTTTCGACGCGGAAACCGTTGCCGCCGAAACCACAGCAGACCTGAGTGAAAAGGCCCGCCAGATCATGCTGGATCATCTTGGCAGATAGCATTGCAAGAATGAAGGAGGCGTCATGGAAATAATACGCAAAACCGCCGAGCGCAGCTCCGGCCCATACGAATATCCCCTCAGTTCTGTCTCCTGCTCTCTTTGCGGCACCGTTCTCAGCTTCCGCGAGGGTGAGCTGTCCATCGATATTGACAAATACCGCCGCAGCTTCCCGGTTCATCTTGAGGTGGGGGAGAATGAATTCGGCATGCTTATTCTCGGTACGGCCCGCCGCCTGGCCGCCGAGATAGATATCCCCCCAATCGAATTGGAGTACACCTTCGGCGAAGCGGACGACATCGGCTTTCCGAAAATGTATAAGGCCGCAAAGCCGCTGGACACCGATAAGCTGCGCGTCACCATCTGGGAAAGGGAGGATTTTTATGTCTTTTGAGAACGTAATTCTCACCGACGACCTCGGTCTGCCCTCCGTAATGGTGCGCATCCCCCGCTTCAAATGGTCCGATGTTTACGAGGGCGGAGAGGACAGCGTTTTCCCCGCCTTTATCGTGGGCGGCAAGACGGTTGACTGCATCTACATAAGCAAATATCTCAACGTCATAGAATATGACCGCGCATACTCTCTGCCCCTGCGTGACCCTGCTCACTCCGTAAATTACGATGAAGCCCGCGCCGCCTGCGCCCGCAAGGGCAGGGGCTGGCATCTGCTGACCAACGCCGAGTGGATGGCGCTGGCTCATTGGTGCCGCAAAAACGGAATACTTCCCCACGGCAACACCAAGGCGGGCTGCGACGTTCGCCACCCGGAGGAAAAGGGCGAACGGCTCCCCGTGAGCTTCCCCAATATCCCGCCCGAGGGACGTACACTCACGGGCAGCGGCCCCGCATCGTGGACCCATGACGGTACAGCCGACGGCATATATGACCTTGTGGGCAACGTATGGGATATGGTCGCCGGTCTGCGCATAGTGGACGGCGAGATACAGATAATTCCCGATAATGACAGCGCTCTGAACATTGACGAGTCTGCCGGCAGCCCCTATTGGCGGGCCGTTACCCCGGCAGGCGAGCTTGTCGCCCCCGGCGGCGATACCTACAAGTATGACGGCGAGCGGGACGGTAATGACGTGAAAACGTCAGCCATCGTACCCACCGGTCTGCGGCTGAACACCAAAATCGAGCATCGGCAGTACACCGGCGCGGAGCGGGACGGCGACTACGGCTACACCTGCCTGCCCATCTCTCAGCTCGGCTGCGCCGATGGACTTTCCGCCCATCCGCTGCTCATAAAGCTGGGACTTTATCCTCCCGAGGGTCACGAAAGCCAGGAGCTTATCTTCGCCCGCAATAACGGCGAACGCATGGCCATCCGGGGCGGCTCATGGTATGACGGTGAGACTGCCGGTATGTTCCATCTTTATACCCGCGACTCACGGCGGTTCATCTTCCCTGATATCGGGTTTCGCTGCGCCTTTGTGGAGCTGTGACGGTTATTGCTCCGCTGAGCATGAATTCTCCGAAAGTCCCAAACATTGAAAATATAAGCGCGGTAGAAATGTCATGGTTTCTACCGCGCTGTTGTTTTATTCGTATTTTCCCACGATAATGCTGGAATTCTGTCCGCCGAATCCGAAAGCGTTGGACATGGCGGCACGAATATGGCTTTTCACGGGCTTATTGGCCACTATGTTCAGGTCGAAATTCTCCTGCGGGGCCTCAAAATTTATGTTAGGAGGGAGCCATCCGGTCTGTACGGCCTTTACGCAGGCAATCACCTCGGTGACGCCGCCCGCTCCCATCATGTGTCCGGTGGCGCCCTTGGTGGAGCTGACCGGGACGGGATAGTCGCCGAAAACGGTGTTGATGGCGGCGTTCTCCGCCTCATCGCCCTTGATGGTGGCGGTGCCGTGGGCGTTGACGTAGCCTATATCCCATGGCGTAAGACCCGCCTTTTCCAGTGCCATGCGCATGCAGCGCACCGCGCCCTCGCCGCCGGGAGCGGGAGAAACCGGGTGGAAGGCATCGTTATTATTGCCGAAGCCCAGCAGCTCTGCGTGGATACGTGCGCCGCGTGCCAGCGCGTGCTCCTCGGTCTCAAGCACCAACGCGCCGCCGCCCTCGCCCATGACGAAGCCGTCGCGGTTCTTATCAAAGGGACGGCTGCTGCCGGTTTTGGACATCGCCCCGGCCTTGAAAAGGCTGTGGGAGGTCAGCGCGCATACCGGGGCTTCGCCCGCCATTACTATCATGGCATCCGCCGCGCCGCTCTCAAGGAGCATACAGGCGGTGACGATGGCGTCGCCGCCGGAGGAGCAGGCGGTGCTGACGCTGAGGCTCGGGCCGTTTATACCGTGGTTTATGGAAAACAGCGCAGCCGCCATATTGCCCATCACCTTGGACATGAGCCGGGGGCCTATCTGCTTATCGCCGCCTTCATCGGCAGCCTTCTGGGTCTCGCCAGTGAGGGAAATGCCGTTGAGGGCGGAGCCCATTACTATGCCCACGCGCTCAGACTCCGGCTCCATGCCGCAGTCCTTAAGAGCTTCCTCCGCCGCTATATACGCAAACTGCTGGAAGGTATCAAGGTCGGCGGCCAGGCGTGAGCTTAAATAGTCCTTTGGACGATAATCCTTGACCTCGCCCGCGTAAGGCACGGGCAGGGTCTCGGGCGGAACTCGCTTTACCTTGACAATGCCGCAGTTGCCCCGCAGCAGGGCTTCCCAATAATTCTCCACGCCGATACCAATGGGCGTGACCGCACCCATACCGCTGATAACGATTTTCTTTTTCATCTTTTATCCTTCCGCCTTTTTGAAAGCAAGGCATGCGTTATGTCCGCCGAAGCCGAGGGAGGTGGAGAGCGCCAGCTCTACATCCGCGTTTCTCGCCGTAAGGGGAACGTAGTCCAGATTGCACTCAGGGTCGGGCTGGGTCAGGCCGATGGTGGGCGGGACTATGCCTTCCTTAAGCACCAGCGCAGACACGATGGCCTCCACGGCGCCCGCCGCGCCCAGCATATGGCCGGTCATGGACTTGGTGGAGCTGATAAGCGCCTTCCGCGCCCGCTCCTCGCCCAGCGCCTGCTTGATAGCAGCGGTCTCTATCTTATCGTTCATAGGTGTGCCCGTTCCGTGGGCGTTGACGTATATTTTATCCGTGTCCACGCCGCTTTCTCTGAACGCGTCGGCAATGGCCCGCGCGCCGCCCTCTCCTTCGGGATGGGGGGCGGTCATATGATAAGCGTCGCAGGTGGAGCCATATCCGCAGAGCTCGGCGTATATCTTAGCTCCGCGTGCCTTTGCGTGCTCATATTCCTCCAGCACCAGAATGCCCGCACCTTCACCCATTACGAAGCCGGCGCGGCGGATATCAAAGGGAAGAGAGGCTGCGAGGGGATCCTCGGAGGTCGAAAGGGCCTGCATATTGGTAAATCCAGCCAGCGACAGTCCGTTTATGGCCGCCTCCGCGCCGCCGGCTATCATTATGTCGGCGTAACCGTGACGAATTACCCTCAGTGCCTCGCCGATGGCGTTGCTGCCGGAGGCGCAGGCCGTGACCATAGGCATGGCGGGGCCTTTGAAGCCGTAGCGGATAGCCACGCTGCCGGAAGCCATATTAGCTATCATCATGGGCACGAAATAGGGCGAGACCTTCTTCGGCCCCTTTTCAAGGAGCTTGTTATGCTCCGTTATAAGCGTTCCGATGCCGCCGATGCCAGTGCCGATATATGTGCCGATGCGCTCCGCGGGAGCGGTGCCGATAACGCCGCTGTCCTCAATGGCCTGAACGGCGGCTGCCACGGCATATTGGGTATAAAGGTCGGAGTGGAGCACATCCAGCTTTTCCATGTACTGCCGGGGGTCGAAATCCTTCACCTCGGCCGCTATCTTGACCTTGTAATTCTCGGTATCAAAGTGGGTGATGGGGCCAATGCCGCACTTTCCGGCTTTAAGGCTCTCCCACATTTCCGGCACGCTGTTGCCCACAGGAGTGACAGCGCCCATACCGCTGATAACAACTCTTCTCATGTTTCACGTCCTTCTTAGGTGTACAGGCAATTTCCTATCTTACGGAAGCGCTGATAGCGCCGCTCCGTAAGCTCCGCGCAGTCCAGGGCGCAGAGCTCATTTAGCTTGGTTTCAAGAGCGAACTGAAGATACCGGTAAAAGCGTTCCTTACCAAGCTCCTTCTCGCTTATCACCTTTTCCGCCGCCCCGAGACGGCAGGCGTCCTCGGAGGTCAGCTTGAGACATTCGGCGGCGTCAGCCGCTCTGGACGAATCCTTCCAGAGTATGCTGGCACAGCCCTCGGGAGAAATGACGGAATAGATTGCGTTTTCAAGCATCCACACCTCATCCGAGGCTGCGAGAGCAAGAGCTCCGCCGCTGCCGCCCTCGCCGATGAGAACGGAGATAACAGGAGTTTTCAGCCCCATCATCAGGGAAATGCTCTCGGCGATGGCTTGCCCCTGTCCCCGCTCCTCGGCCTCCACGCCGCAGTAGGCGCCGGAGGTATCCACAAAGCAGAGCACCGGGCGGTGAAATTTCTCCGCCTGCTTCATAAGGCGCTGAGCCTTTCGGTAGCCCTCGGGGTTGGGCGCGCCGAAGTTGCGCGCCATACGTTCCTTTGCGCCGTGGCCCTTTTCTATGGCGATGACCGTAACGGGTCTGCCGCCAATGGAGGCCACGCCGCCGATGACGGCGGGGTCGTCCCCGAAACGGCGGTCACCGTGAAGCTCGAAGAAATCTTCAAAAATATTTTCGATATAGTCCTTGCCGGTGGGTCTGTCGTTAGCCCGTGCCAGCTTGACCCTTTCCATTGCTATTTTAGACATTGCGGCCACCTCCGTGGAGTCTCAGCAGGCGTGATATAGTCTCCCGCTGCTCGCTCCGGGGCACTATAGCGTCCACGAAGCCGTGCTTAAGCAGAAATTCCGCTTTCTGGAAGCCCTGAGGCAGCTTTTTTCTGGTGGTCTGCTCAATGACCCGCGCCCCGGCAAAGCCGATGGTAGCCCCGGGCTCGGCCAGAATGATATCGCCCTCCATAGCAAAGCTGGCGGTAACGCCGCCGGTCGTTGGGTCGGTGAGGACGGTGATGTAAAGCAGACCGGCCTCGCTGTGACGCAGTACAGCGCCGCTGGTTTTCGCCATCTGCATAAGGGATACTATTCCCTCCTGCATCCTTGCGCCGCCGGAAACCGTATATCCAACAACGGGCAAACCGCGCTCGGCGGCGTACTCAAAAAGGCGGCATATCTTCTCACCGACAGCCGCGCCCATGCTGCCCATCATAAAATAAGGCTCCATGATGAACAGGCAGCAGCGCTGCCCCTCTATTTCGGCCTCGCCGCAGATAACGCCCTCCCGCTCGCCGCAGGCGGTGCGGGTGGTCTCCAGCTTTTTGGCATAGCCGGGAAAATCCAGCACATCCGTGCTCTCCACATCCGCGAAAAGCTCAGTAAAGCTGTCCTTATCCGCAATGAATTTCAGCCGCTGGCGGCTGCCCATGCGGAAATGATGTCCGCAGACACCGCAGCAGTAATCGTTCTCCCAAAGCTGGCTGAGCGGTATCTGATTATGGCAGTTGGGGCAGGTCTTGCTTATTTCGCCCTCCGCAGTCGTGACAGGCATGGCCTGTCTGCCGCCCTTTTCCAGCTCGTTTTTCGGTTTATACAGGAATTTGAGAAAGTCCATAATTATTCCTCAAAATAACTCAAATCATAGCCGCCGCTCATGAATTTTTCGCTGCCGACTATGTCTATCTGCTCTTCAATATTATTCTCGACGCCGTAGAGCACCATCTCGCAGAGCGCCGCCTTCATCTTTCGCAGGGCTTCCTCGCGGGAACCGGCGTAGATGATGAGCTTGCCCAGCAGGGCGTCATAATACGGCGTTATTTCCGTGCCGGCCACGATATAGCTGTCGAAGCGGACGAAGGGGCCGCCCGCCACATGGACGAACTCAACCTTTCCCGTGGTTCTGGCATTGATTCGGCACTCGATCGCCGAGCCGCTGAGGTCGATATCCTCCTGGGTGAAATTCAGCGGCACGCCCGCTGAGACGCGTATCTGCCACTTTACCAGATCGATACCCGTAAGGGATTCGGTGACGGTATGCTCCACCTGCAGGCGGACGTTCATCTCCATAAACCAGAAATTGCCGCTCTTATCCAGCAGGAACTCCAGCGTTCCCACGCCGGTGTAGCCGATGCTTTTCACGGCGGCTGTTACCTTTTCAAAAATCGCCGCCCGCTGCTCGTGTGATACCGCCGGCGACGGCGATTCCTCGATCAGCTTCTGGTGCTTGCGCTGGATGGAGCAGTCGCGCTCGCCCAGGCAAACCACGTTTCCCTGCTCATCGGCAAGCACCTGTATTTCGATGTGCCGTGCGGGGTAAACGTATTTTTCCATATATATATCGCTCTTGCCGAAGGATGCTGCACTCTCCGCCGCGGAAGCCATGAACGCGGACTCCATCTCCTCCGCCGAGCTCACAAGGCGTATTCCCCTGCCGCCTCCGCCGAAGGAGGACTTGAGCATGACCGGGTAGCCTATGCGCTCGGCCTCTTTTAGGGCGTGGCCGGCGTCCCGCAAAGCTTCGGTGCCGGGGATGACGGGCAGACCCGCCTCCGACATGAGCCGCTTTATGGCCGCTTTATCGCTCAGGCGCTCCATAGTTTCCGCCTCCGGGCCGATAAAGGCAATGCCGTTAGAGGCACAAAGCCGGGCAAAGTGGGCGTTTTCCGAAAGGAAACCGTAGCCCGGATGGATGGCCTGAGCACCGGAAACCAGTGCCGCGCTGATAATACGGTTCTCATTGAGATAGCTTTCAGAAGCCGGGGCGCTGCCTATGCAGTATCTTTCGTCCGCCAGCGCCACATGAAGCGCGTCGGCATCCGCCTCGGAATACACAGCCACAGTGGCGATGCCCATCTCCTTGCAGGCCCGTATCACGCGCACCGCTATCTCACCGCGGTTTGCTATAAGTATTTTAGAATACACTGTTATTCTCCTTGAAGAACCGCAAAGGAAAATTCCGCCTTTACGCAGAGCTTTCCGTCAACGGTTACCTTACCCTCAGCGAAATAGAAAGGCGGCTTGCTCTTCACTATTCTGCACTCGGTCTCAATTGTGTCCCCGGGCTTTACCGGAGACTTGAAACGCACATTGTTCAGGCCGGTGTACATGGGAGTGGCACCCTCGGCCATTTTATCCTGCAGCAGAACGCATACGGATTGGGCGAGTATCTCGCAGAGTATCACGCCGGGAACTACCGGGTTGCCGGGAAAATGTCCTCTCAGGAAAAATTCATCGCCCCGCACATGATATTTGCCCCGGGCGAATTCGCCGTCAAGAACAGCCTCGTCCAGCAGGAGCATGTCCTCTCTGTGGGGCAGGATATTCATCAGTTCTTCCCTGTTCATCAGACCGTCTCCTTCTTCATTCTGAACAGCGGGCAGCCGAAATCCACCACCTGACCGTTTTCGGCGCAGACCTCGGTTATCACGCCGTCCTGCTCGGCGGTTATCTCGTTCATAAGCTTCATTGCCTCGATTATGCACAGCACGTCGCCCCGGCGAACGGTGTCGCCCACCTTAACAAAGGGCGCGGCATTCTCGGCAGGGCCGGCATAGAACACGCCGACCATCGGGGATTTGATGCAGCTCCCGCCGCTCTCATGTGCGGGAGCTGCCGCCGCGGGCTGAGGCACAGTCTGATTGATCACGGCGGGCGCAGCGCCGCCCATTTCAAGGCGGACAACGCCGCCGTTTTCATCTATCTCCAGCCCTGTAAGCCCGAGTTCTTTCATCAGGCTTGCATATTTTCTGATACTGTTTTCATCCATACTGATATCCTCACATTGCCAATCCGCCGTCTACGCGGATTACCTCGCCGGTAATATAGCCCGCTGTCGCAAGAAACGCGGCGGTCTCGGCAACATCCTCAACCGCGCCCATACGGCCAAGGGGAATGCTCGCCACAAGGGGAGCGGTCTCGTCGAAATTCTTTGTCATATCCGTGGCGATAAATCCGGGGGCGATGGCGTTGCAGGTAACATTTTTACCCGCAAGCTCCCGTGCCACGGACTTGGTCAGGCCGATAAGTCCCGCCTTGGAGGCGGCATAGTTCACCTGTCCCGCGTTGCCCATAAGCCCCGCGATCGAGCTGATATTGATTATGCTGCCGCCCTTATTGCGGATGAAGAAGGAGCAGCAGTGGCGTATCATGTTGAACGCGCCTTTGAGATTGGTATCAATAACGTCGTCGAAGTCCTTTTCCTTCATCATGGCCATCAGACCGTCACGGGTGATACCGGCGTTATTCACAAGAATATTGACGGTGCCGAACTCGGACTTGATGTCGGCAACGGTCTTTTTCGCGGCGTCGAAATCTGCCACATCACACTGATAGGCGCGGGCTTTCACACCGAATTTGCCGCAGCTTTCGCAGACGGCGGCGGCAGCCTCGGCGTTTCCGGCATATATAAGGGCTATATCCGCCCCAAGGGACGCGAATTTCACCGCGATAGCAGCGCCTATTCCTCTTGAGCCGCCGGTAATGACGGCAACCTTGCCTTTCAGCATGCTCCCACTCCTTTCAGCGTTTCCTCAAGGCTTGCGCAGTCCTCCACATGGAAGCAGCGTACACTGGAGTTTATCTTGGCGATAAGGCCGCATAGCGTCTTGCCGGGGCCAAGCTCGATAAAGGTGTCCACTCCGCCGGCAATCATGTTCTCCACAATGCTCTGCCAGCGGACGGGATTGCATATCTGCCTGGACAGCAGCTCGGCGTAATCGCCGGAATAGGGCTGAGCGGTATAATCAGAATAAAGAGCGATCTCCGGCTCCTTCACGTTCATGGAGCGAACCGCCTCGCCGAAGGCTTCGGCAGCCCCGGCCATGAACGGAGAATGGAAGCCGCCCTTCACCTTAAGCGGTATAGCGCGGCCGCCCGCCGCCTTCACAAGCGCGGACAGTTCCTCCAGCTTATCCTTCAGGCAGGCCACGGAGGTCTGCCCGGGGCAGTTATAATTCACGGGATAAACGCCCTCGAGTCCGGAGCAGATGCGTTTCACTTCTTCTGCGGGCAGCTTCACAACTGCAGCCATAGCGCTTTCCACCTTCTCCGCGTCACTCTGCATGAGTTCGCCTCGGCGGCAGACCAGTCTGAAGCCGTCATCAAAGCTGACGACCCCCGTATAACTCAGCGCCGCTATCTCTCCGAGGGAGAAACCCGCCGCACAGTCGGCACGGACTCCCGCCTTTTCAAGAGCCGCCGCAGCCGCCATTTCCACGGCGAACATGCAGGGCTGGGTATTTTTCGTTTCGCTCAGTTCCTCCGCCGAAGCGGTAAAACACTGCCCGGAGGTTCCGGGGCGCAGGGCATCAGCCTTGTCAAAAACAGAGCGGCATTCCGGCAGCTGCTCAAAAAGCTCGCGGCCCATGCCGCTGTACTGAGCGCCCTGACCTGAAAAAACAAAGGCTATCTTACCCATTTGGCCGCTCCTTTCAGGATGACCTCGGCCTCCTCGACTATCTCGCGGACTATATCGGCGGCGGGCTGCTCCCGCGTCACCATGCCTGCTATCTGTCCGGCAAGGAAGCAGCCCTTTTTCAGGTCGCCCTCCTGCACGGCAAGGCGCAGCGCACCCACAGCCAGATTCTCAAGCTCATCGTCCGGCATACTGCTGTACTCCGCCTTGAGGTATTCTCTGGAAAACTGCGTGCGCAGGCTTCTCACGGGATGTCCAAGCCGCTTGCCGGTGACCACGGTGCCAAGATCAGTGGCCTTAAGAACGCGTTCCTTATAGTTGGGATGTACACAGCACTCCTCAGCAACGAGGAAGCGGGTACCGACCTGCACTCCGCAGGCGCCAAGCATAAACGCGGCAGCCATGCCTCTTCCGTCGCCGATACCGCCAGCCGCTATAACGGGCAGATCTGTGGCATCACAAACCTGAGGGACGAGAGCCATCGTGGTGGTCTCGCCCACATGACCGCCGCTCTCGCCGCCCTCGGCAATGATAGCGGCGGCGCCCGCGCGGCTCATAAGCTTAGCCATAGAGGCGGACGCGACCACAGGGATCACCTTGATGCCCGCCGCGGACCACATCTCCATATATTTACTGGGATTGCCCGCTCCGGTGGTCACAACGGCCACCTTCTTTTCGGCTGCCGTCTTTGCCACATCGTCAGCAAAGGGGCTCATGAGCATGATGTTCACTCCGAAAGGCTTATCTGTCAAAGAGCGTGCAACATCGATCTCCCGGGCTACCACATCTGCCGGGGCATTGCCTGCGGCTACGATACCGAGACCGCCGCCGTTGGACACGGCCGCAGCCAGCTTACCATCGGCTATCCAGGCCATACCGCCCTGAAAGAGAGGGTAAGTTATGCCCAGCATTTCGCAAATAGTACTGTTTATCATAAAGATTCCTCCAGGAAAATGCATGCCGCAAAAGGGATTTACTTACCGTACTTTTCCTCAATGTAGCGGACCAGGTCGCCGACAGTCTCTACCTTTTCCTCAAGCTCTATCTCCTGGCCCACCTTATCCTCCAGCTCCATGAGCATCTCAACGGTGTCCAGAGAATCGATACCCAGATCCGCGAAGGTGCTGTCCATAGTGATTTCGGAAACGTCGCAGTCGTTGCGGTCTGCAATAAGCTCGGCAATAGCGTCAAAAATCATTTTTTATTCCTCCTGATAGCTTTTTATTAAATCTTATGTTAGAATGGATTATACCCAACAAAAGTCAAGTTATCGCTGATAACTCTGGCTGATTTTAGCAATTTTTTCCCCTAATGTCAATAGGAATATTTTCTCGGCGGTGAAAGATATGGCAGACAACACTGAAAAGACAAGCCTACGCGAACAGCTTATAGAGGCGGGAATGGATGAGCTGAACGAATACGGCTACCAGAATTTTTCCGTGCGGCGCATTGCCGCAAAGTGCAGCGTTTCCTGCGCCGCGCCCTATAAGCATTTCAAGGATAAGCACAGCTTCGTAGCGGCGATACTGGAGCATATAAACACCATCTGGACGGCACGGCAGGAGACAATAGTGAAAAAACACGCCGGTGACGGGCGGCGGCAGATTGTGGAGGTATGCATGGAATACATCCGTTTTCTTGTTGAAGTGCCTTACTTTCGCTCTGCCATCATGCTGAAGGACGAGGACTTCGACGAGGAATTCAACCGCCCCCGAGGCAGGCTGAGCGCCCTGTCGCGCGCTCTCATAGACAGATACTGCGAGGATAACGATATCCCCGATGATATCCGCCGCGCCAAGGTATACATCATCCGCTCCCTCATATACGGCGCGGCTCTGATGTTCGACAACGGCGAATTTGAATACTGCGACGAGAACATGGAGATAGTGCGCAGTACCATTGAGCGGGAGATATTAAGCGCCACTCAGCCGAATCCATAAAAATTGAAAAAATACCGCCACAGACGCCTTGCGTCCGTGGCGGTGAAGCCATATCAGTGCTTTGGCACTATCTCCAGCCAATAACCGTCGGGGTCCTCGATGAAATACACGCCAAGGGCGGTATTTTCAAAGCAGATGCATCCCATTGCCTTATGCTTTTCGTGGGCGGCCGCGAAATCATCAGGCTCGAAGGCCAGATGGAATTCGCCCTCGCCGATGTCATAGGGCTCCTTGTGATCCCGCAGCCAGGTGAGTTCCAGTTCAAAATCGCCCACCTCGCTGCCTATAAAGCAGAGGATAAAGGAGCCGTCCGGAGCCTCCATGCGGCGGCGCTCCGTCAGGCCGAGAGCCTCCTCGTAAAACTTCAGCGAGCGGTCGAGGTCGAGGACGTTGTAGCATTCGTGGATCATTTTAAATTTCATATGAATCTCCCATTTCGCCGCGCAGGGCGGCACAAACAAAAATGAAATTCTCCCCCGGTGAAATGGGGGACGCATGTGACCATCCGCAGTTATTCCCAACGGGGCGGGCGGATGGATGCCCTTAATAATGCTTAATAATACTTAATAATACTTAATAATACTTAATAATATATAAGTGTAATTTTTTGTATTGTCCCTTTCCTATATAATAAATACTGCCCAGCCGGCAAATAATTTAAGCAGGGACTTTGTTTAAGTATAGGACTGCTCCGCTTTGATCACGCAGTTATAATTGGGCCAGCATGCGGCTACAGCCTCGCTGATGCGGCGGCTCGTCTCTTCCCCGCTCAGAGTGAAACGGTGAGGCAGCACAAGGTCGAAGATAAGATTGGTATGGCTCTCGCCGGGAACCATGCGAAAATCATGTATGGTAAGCTCGGGGCATATCGCCTTGGCAATGGCCGCAACGGCCTCCCGCATTTCCGCGATGCGTTCATTGTTGGTATCGACAGGATCCATGTGGATCACAGCCTCACATCCCAGCTTATCCCGCAGTTCGTTTTCAATGCGGTCAATAGCGTCATGCAGCTTATAAATATCCTCCTCGCCGGATACCTCCCCGTGAACAGAAATGATAAGGCGGCCCGGGCCGTAATCATGGATCATAAGGTCATGGATGCCCACCACTTCACTGTGTGCCATAATAATCTTTTCTATTCTGTTCACCAGCTCCGGATCGGGGGCTTTGCCCAGCAGAGGACTGAGGGTATCTCTGGCGGCGATGATGCCCGAGTAAATAATGAACAGCGCTACTACCGCGCCGCCCCATCCATCCAGCACAAGACCGGAGAAATTGGAAATAACCGTTGCCAGGAGCACCACTCCGGTGGAAATACAGTCGCTCAGGCTGTCCACCGCCGCGGCCTTCAGCGCGGGAGAGCCGAGCTTCGTTCCGACGCGGCGGTTATAGAAGAACATATACAGCTTTATGAGGATGGCGGCAAGCATGATACCCACGGCCAGCCAGCCGCTCTCCAGTGGGCTGGGATGGATTATCTTCTCTATCGAGCTCTTGGCAAGCTCCAGACCCATGAGCAAAATAACAATGGATACCACAAATCCGGAAATATACTCATACCGTCCATGACCGAAGGGATGATCCGCATCAGGACGGCTGCCGGCAAATTTAAAGCCAAGCAGGGTTATAAAGGACGAGCCTGCGTCAGAAAGATTATTGAAAGCGTCCGCCGTTACGGCGATAGAGCCGCAGAGCACGCCTGCGGCGTACTTCACGCCGAACAGCAGCACATTCAGCGCAATGCCCAGCACACTGCACAGCACCCCGTAAGCCCGGCGCACAGAGCTGTCCTCTATGTTGTTCCGATTTTTTATAAATAGCTTTGAAAGAAGCGAAAACAAATTTATTCATCTCCATAAAAAAGCTTAAAACAGCGGACATAGGAAAGCCTTGCGGCTTTTCGAGCCCGCTGACGAAGTATATGCGGAAATCCGACTGAAAAAAATTCGGCACGGATCTGCTTCGCCGTTTCATTTGTTTGTAATATACTATGCCGGAAAAGCGGTTTAAATCAAATATAATATCCGATATCATATCTGCTTTTTGGATATTATATCATGTCGCGCTGCTTCTGTCCAGCAAATTGGTTCGTCATCCGCCATTTTTCCGCGCCGCCCGGAAAAATCATATAAAAAGCGGAAGTTTAGGTAAAAATAGTATTGCATTTGCCAAAAAAGTAATGTAAAATTATCGGAGCATATCAGCATAATTTATGGGTCGTGCATATTTCCGCGCGGCTAATCAAAATATATGGAGGAGAATTATTATGCCGACTATTACCGCGAGCGATTTCAGAAACGGCGTCACTTTCGAGATGGATGGCAAGGTCATGACCGTTGTCGAATTCCAGCACGTTAAGCCCGGCAAGGGTGCCGCTTTTGTACGCACCAAGATGAAGAACGTTATCACCGGCGCTGTCACCGAAACTTCTTTCAACCCCACCGATAAGTTTGAGAGTGCATATATCGAGCGCAAGGACATGGAATACAGCTACAATGACGGCGACCTTTATTACTTCATGGATCTCGAGACCTATGACACCGTTCCCCTGGACAAGAGCGTTCTCCCCGACGGTTTCAAGTTCGTCAAGGAGAACATGACCTGCAAGGTCATGTCCTATAAGGGTAACGTTTTCGGCGTTGAGCCTCCCACCTTCGTAGACCTGGAGGTCACTCAGACCGACCCCGGCTTCAAGGGCGACACCGCCACCAACGTTACCAAGCCCGCTACCGTTGAGACTGGCGCTGAGGTAAAGGTTCCTCTCTTCATCAACCCCGGCGACAAGATCAAGATCGATACCCGCACCGGCGAATACCTGGAGCGTTCTAAGGGCTAAAAGCCGAAAGGAGTTTTTCAAATGGAGCTTAGTGAAAGAGTAGCATATCTTCGCGGCCTCGCTGAAGGCATGAAGCTGGACACCGAGACCAACGAAGGCAAGCTGATTTCCGTTATCATCGATATTCTTGAGGACGTTGCTCTCGAGATCGCAGACATCAACGAGAACGCTCTCGACATCGGCGAGGAGCTTGACGCTCTCAGCAGCGACCTGGCAGACGTTGAGGACTATCTCTGCGAGTGCGAGGAGGACGAGGACGACGATTGCTGCTGCTGTGACGATGACGAGGATTGCTGCTGCGGCGACGATGAGGAGGATTGCTGCTGCTGCGGCGACGATGAGGACGCCTGCTTCTACGAAGTCAAGTGTCCCCAGTGCGGCGATGAGCTGGCTCTGGACGAGGAAGTCCTGGAGCTGGGCGCTATCGACTGCCCCAACTGCGGCGCTACCCTCGAGTTCGAGTTCGACGAGGACGAAGAAGAGGGCGACGATGAGGATTGATATCCTCTGACAGACTGATCACTCAGCCGGGCCGATGCTGCGCATCGGCCCGGTTTGTCAAATTGTAATAAGGAGGTCATTGCGATGACAGCGGAAAAATTGCTGCAGGAAGCCGAACAGATACGTGATCGTATTGTAGGCGAAAGACGAATTCTGCATCAAAACGCGGAGACCGGATTTGATTTGAGCAATACGCTTTCATTCGTAAAAAAGGAGCTTACGGATATGGGCATCCAGCCGGTCGACTGCGGCAAAGCCGGCGTTACCGCTCTCGTAGGCGGCAAAAAGCAGGGAAAGGTGTTTCTCCTGCGCGCCGATATGGACGCGCTGCCTGTCAGGGAGGAAGCGGATGTGCCGTTTGCTTCACAGAACGGCAAGATGCATGCCTGCGGTCACGATTTGCACACCGCCATGCTGCTGGGCGCCGCCAGACTGCTCAAGGTTCACGAGGATGAGATAGAGGGAACCGTAAAGCTGATGTTCCAGCCTGCCGAGGAGCTGCTTGAGGGCGCGAAGGACATGGTCGAGGCGGGAGTGCTGGAAAATCCCCATGTTGACGCGGCGTTGATGATCCATGTTATGGCGGGAATGCCCTTTGAGCCGGGCACGGTGATCGTATCTGGCCCGGGCGTCAGCGCCCCGGCTGCGGATTATTTTGAAATACGGGTAAAGGGAAAAGGCTGCCACGGCTCCATGCCCCATATGGGGATAGACCCCCTGACAGCGGCCGCTCACATGATCATCGCGCTGCAGGAGATCCACGCCAGAGAGCTTGCCATG
>JAQXJB010000008.1 GCA_029008095.1 Clostridiales bacterium | reverse complement strand
TTTCCTCGTCCGCCAGCTGCTCGGTAGGAAGCTTCTCGCCAAAATACTTCTGGGCCATGGCAACGGTGCGGGACACCAGATTGCCCAGATCGTTGGCAAGGTCAACATTGATGGTGTTGATCAGCAGCTCATTGGAGAAGTTGCCGTCGGAGCCGAAGGGGAAGGAACGCAGCAGGAAGAACCGCAGGGCATCCACGCCGAACCTCTCCGCCAAAATGTAGGGATCGACCACATTGCCCTTGGACTTAGACATCTTGCCGCCGTCCAGCAGCAGCCAGCCGTGGCCATAGACCTTCTTGGGAAGGGGCAGATTCAGGCTCATGAGCATGGCGGGCCAGATAATGGAGTGGAAGCGGACGATCTCCTTGCCGATGAAGTGGACGTCGGCGGGCCAGAAGGCTTCCAGATCGTCGTACTTGTCATTCTCAAAGCCCAGAGCGGTCATGTAGTTGAACAGGGCATCGATCCACACATAGACCACATGGCCGGGGTCAAAGTCCACAGGCACGCCCCAGGTGAAGCTGGTGCGGGACACGCACAGATCTTCCAGACCCGGCTTAATGAAGTTGTTGACCATCTCACTGACACGGCTGCGGGGTTCCAGAAAATCGGTATTTTCCAGCAGATCCTGCACCCGGCCTGCGTACTTGGAAAGACGGAAGAAGTAAGCTTCCTCCTCCGCATCCTGCACGGGGCCGCCGCAGTCGGGGCACTTGCCGTCCACAAGCTGGCTCTCGGTCCAGAAACTTTCGCAGGGCTTGCAGTAAAGACCCTTGTATTCGCCCTTGTAGATATCGCCCTTTTCGTAAAGGGTCTTGAACACGTGCTGCACCGTCTGAATGTGGTAGTCATCGGTGGTGCGCACATAGCGGTCGTAGCTGATGTTCATGAGCTTCCAGAGCTCCTTGATGTTGGCCACGATGCCGTCAACATACTGGATGGGGGTCTTGCCCACAGAGGCCGCCTTGTCGGCGATTTTCTGGCCGTGCTCGTCGGTGCCGGTGACAAACATAACGTCATAGCCCATCATGCGCTTGTAGCGGGCCAACACATCTGCCGCCACGGTGGTGTAGGTGTGGCCGATGTGCAGGTTGTCGCTGGGATAGTAGATGGGGGTTGTGATGTAATAAGGTTTCTTTTCCATATTGTAAAACGTCCCTTCAAACGCGGATTATACAGCAAATTCAATTGTAGTTGAAACAAAGGGCAAAATCAAGTGCCGCGCAGGCGCGGCGGCAGTGCCGAGCGAAACAGAAGCGGGCGGGGCGGCACAGATTTTCTGCTTTGCACAAAAAAGCGGCGTTATTTTTGGCAAGCGGGCAGGCGGCTTCCCCTATGAAAACGCTTGTTTTTGCTGTAAAATATAGGTAACTGCACAAGTATGCAAATTTAAAAAGGAGGCGACGCAATAATGAGCACCCCCCACATTGGCGCCAAAGAGGGCGACATCGCTGAAGTAATGCTGATGCCTGGCGACCCGCTTCGCGCCAAGTATATTGCAGACAACTATCTCGAAGATGTCGTCTGCTTCAACGAAGTGCGCAACATGCTGGGTTTCACCGGCACCTATAAGGGCAAGCGCATCTCTGTCATGGGCAGCGGCATGGGCGTTCCCTCCATGTGCCTTTACGCCCACGAGCTTTATAATTTCTACGGAGTTGATATCATTCTGCGTATCGGCTCTGCCGGCGGTCTTTCCGAGGACACTCATGTTCGTGACCTTGTTATCGCCATGAGCGCCTGCACCAACTCCAATTTCTCCCATCAGTACGATTTCCCCGCCATTCTTGCTCCCACCGCCGACTTTGCCCTGCTGCGCAAGGCAGTCGAGTTGACCGAGGCGAAGGGCGTTCGCGCAAACGTCGGCCCCGTTCTCACCACTGACCCATTCTACAACGCCAATCCCCACGCCAATGAGGCATTCCGCGCGATGGGTATGCGTGCCGTCGAGATGGAGACCGCCGGTCTTTATATGGAGGCTATGGCTTCCAAGAAGCGCGCCCTCTCCCTGCTCACCATCTCCGACCACATCTTCTCCGGCGAGGAGCTTTCCGCCGAGCAGCGCCAGAACAGCTTCACCGATATGATGGAGATAGCTCTGGACACCGCCTGGGCCGCTCTGGACTGATTTTAACGATTGACCGGGCAAGCGCTGCGCGGCAGGAAAAATCATAAGCATATATAAAAGCGACGGTTTGCAATGCATACCGTCGCTTTTCAATCTTATATACAATTTTTCTTGCTTACATGCGTTACATGTTCTCGACTATCTTTTTGGCAGTCTGAGCGTCGGCTTTGATGCGCTCTCCCAGCTCGTCAACGCTGCCGAACTTCATCTCAGGGCGCATAAAGGCATAAAACTCGCAGACCACTGACTTATCGTAAACATCCCGGTCAAAATTTAGCAGGTAGCTCTCCACGGAAACGGAGCTGCCTCCGCTGACTGTTGGACGCACGCCAATATTGGTGACGGCCGGGTAGAGCCTTTCCTCGCCGATCAGCCCCAGCTTTGCGGCATAAACGCCCTTTCGGGGAACGATGATATTCTCCTCAAACTTCTGGTTGATGGTGGGCGTACCCAGCTTACGTCCCAGCTTGAAGCCGTGGCGGACAGTGCCGGTAACAAGATGGGGGTGACCAAGAAAGCGGTTGGCTTCCTCTATCCTGCCCTCAGCCACCAGCTCGCGTATGTAGGTCGAGCTGACCGTAACGCCATCCAGCTCCACCTTGGGCATTATATCGCAGCCGAAGCCCCTCTCTTCGCCAAGCTCCTTCAGCTTCTCAGCGGTTCCCTGTCCCTTGAATCCGAAGCGGAAATCATGCCCCACTACGAAATGCGCCGCGCCGTAATTCTCGATCACCATATCCACAAAGTCGCGCCAGGGCATCTGCATCATGTCCCTGTCAAAGTGGATGGTGATGATTTTATTGATGCCAAACCAGCGGCTGACGATATATTTTCTATCCTCCGCCGAATTAATCAGCGCCACCGGCTTACCACCCACCAGCTCATCGGGATGCCGGTCAAAGGTGAGCATAGCGGGTTCAAGACCCAGCTCCCCAGCCACTTCCTTTGCCCTGTTGAGCAGGGTCGCGTGGCCAAGATGGACGCCGTCAAAAAAGCCCAGCGCCACCACCTTTTTGCTATCACACATTGGTTTTATCTTCCTTTATACTTCGTAAAAGCTCTTGATTACTCTCACTTCACCCGTGTTTGCACAAAGTGCGAGGAATTCTCCGCTTTCGGACATGAGTCTGAATCTGCCATCGGGAGCATTACTGAGTCTGGGCGCGAGACCGTTGCGGCAGCGTTTTTCGTTCGCTGCGTTCGCCGTCACCGCCGGGTACATGGTGAACATGGATTCAAGGCTCAGCAGCAGTTTGGGCGCTTCCTCCGTTCCCGCGGCAATGATGTCCTCCATAGAGTGGGCTTCCTCCAGCCTGTAAGCTCCCGCCCGGGAGCGGACAAGGCCGGACATGGCACCGCCGCAGCCAAGGGCGTCGCCTATATCTGCGCAAAGGGCGCGGATATATGTACCCTTGGAGCAGACCACGCGCAGGAGGTAGTCGCCGTCCTCGCGCTGCCCGATAATTTCCAGCTCATGGATCGTTATTCTTCTGGTTTTGCGCTCTATTTCAGCGCCATTTCGGGCATACTCATAGAGCTTCTTTCCGTCCACCTTTATGGCGGAATACATGGGTGGGAGCTGCTCTATCTCCCCTCTGAAGGGCTCGATAACCGCTTGCAACGCCTCCCTGCTTATATCAGCAGGCTTCTCGCTTAGGATATTACCTGTGGTGTCCTGAGTATCGGTGCTTATGCCAAGGCGCAGGGCGGCAATATATTCCTTATCGGCGTTCTCCATAAACTCCACAGCGCGGGTGGCACGTCCCACGAATACGGGCAGCACGCCCGTCGCCATTGGATCAAGGGTGCCTCCGTGCCCGATGCGGCGCTCGCCGAGTATGCGGCGCAGCTTTGCCACAATGTCATGGCTTGTCCACCCCTCGGGTTTATTGACGATCAGTATACCTGTCATGCCTGCTTCCACACCTTTTTGGTAGCTTCAAGAATACGGCGCTTCGCCTCTTCAAGACCGCAGTCCATGCTGCAGCCGGCGGCCATACCGTGTCCGCCGCCGCCAAGCTGGGCGCAGATGGCGTTGGCGTTAGGGTAATCCACAGTACGCACCGATGCCTTCCAGCCCGTTTCGGTCTGGCGCAGGGTTATGCTTGTCTCAACGCCCTCAGCCTGACCGGCGATAACGGCTACGTCGTCCAGGTCGTCCTCCGTAGCTCCGCAGGCGGATATCATCTCGTCTGAAACAACGGCAATTACCAGCTCCCCGTCCATATGGAACTCCATACCGGTGATTATCTGTCCCTCAAGGAGCAGACGTCCCCTGCTCTTGGTCATGAACAGTTTCTTATTCATGCTGCCGCTGGGTATTCCCAAATCGATAAGCTCAGCTGCCGCACGAAGGGTCTCTGCGGTGGTATTCTTATACCGGAAGCAGCCGCAATCCGTGGCAATGGCGAAATAGAGCATCTCGGCGGTCTTGCGGCTTACTCCGCAGGGCAGCTCCTTAAGGATGAGCTGCACCACCTCGCCGCAGGAGGCTTTCTCCGGTAGCACCGTGACAGTCCCGGCATATCCGCTATTTGAGGGATGGTGGTCGATGGAAAGCTCCACTTTTCCGCAAAGCGATTCGGCGTTGAGCTGTATGATGCCCTCGTCGGCAAGGTCGGTGCTCACAAGGCATCCGTACTCAAAGTCTTCGGGAGCGTAAAATTCCTCGGCGTATGGTATAAATTTCTCAGTTATTTGTGGGTTTGGAAGCAAATAAGCACGCTTGCCCATTTCTCTCAAGCCACAGCAAAGCCCGGCGGAGCTGCCGATGGCGTCTCCGTCCGGTCTTCGGTGGCTTATAATAAGAAAGTCGTCCCGCTCCGCAAGGAAGCGGGCGGCTTCAGTTATCGTCAGTTTCTTCATCTTCGTTGCTCCCGCCGCTTTTTTCAAGCTCGTTCAAAAGCTTGGAGATATGCGCGCCCCTCTCAATGGAGTGGTCCATCTCAAATATAAGCTCCGGCGTGTATCTCAGGTTCAGTCTTGAGCCTATCTCACGGCGCAGGTAGCCCGAGGCGGACTTCAATCCCTTCTTCAGCTCCTTTTCATCAAAGCTGCCGAGAACGCTGATATATATTTTGGAATAGCGCAGGTCACCGGTGGTGTCCACGCCGGTAATACTGATCATACCCTGCTGCAGGCGAGGGTCCTTGATGTTTCGCAGCAGAGAGGACAGCTCACGCTGAATATCCTCGTTGATGCGCTGTATCTTGTTGCTTGCCATAGGTCACACTCCTCCGTAGCGCCTGGAACGCTTGGAATAAGCCGCCAGCGCCTTATCAAGCTCGGCCTCGTCAAAATCCGGCCAGAGCACATCGGTGAAATAATATTCGGAATAGGCCGACTGCCAGAGCAAGAAATTCGATGTTCTTATTTCGCCGCTGGGTCGGATTATCAGGTCCGGATCCGGTATGCCGCCGGAATACATATAGTCAGAGAAGCCCTTCTCGTCTATATCGTTGGCTCTGCCCTCCGCGACCTCCTGAGCGTATTTTCTCGCGGCTCTGACGATTTCATCCCTGCCGCCGTAGTTAAGGCAGATATTGGCCTGGAAGCCGCTGATACCGCTGCTTATCCTGTCCGTTCTCTCGATTAGCGCCTTCAGCTTATCGGAAAGGGGCTCGGTATCTCCCAATATTTTCAGGCGTATGCCGTCACGCTCCATTTTCTCAACGGATTCAAGGAGATACTTCTCCAAAAGCTGCATGATGGCGTCCACTTCTTCCTGCGGACGCTTCCAATTTTCGGTGGAAAAGGCATAGACAGTGAGGTAATCCATACCGAGATTTTTGCAGTAAGTAGCAATTTTTCGGAATGTCTCAGCGCCGACGGAATGACCCGCTGTGCGGGGCAGACCGCGCTTTTTAGCCCAGCGCCCGTTGCCATCCATAATTATGGCAACATGCTTAGGCAGGCTGTTCCCAGCCTGCCAAGCCTTTTTGTTTTTGTTTTTCGAAAACCAGGCCATGTCAGATACTCTGCAGTTCCTTTTCCTTCTTTGCGACCAGTTCGTCGATCTTCTTGATATAATCATCGGTGATCTTCTGCAGATCCTTTTCCATGTTCTTCAGGTCATCCTCCGTGATCTCGGACTTCTTCTTCTGGGCCTTGAACTTCTCCATAGCATCACGGCGGATATTTCTGATAGCAACCTTACTGTCGTCGCCGTACTTTTTGACCTGCTTGCCCAGTTCCTTACGTCTTTCCTCGGTAAGCTGTGGGAAAGCCAGACGGATAATTCTGCCGTCGTTTTGGGGATTGATGCCCAGGTCGCTCATCTGGATGGCCTTCTCGATATCCTTGAGGAGCTTGGTCTCCCAGGGCTGGATAACCAGGGTTCTGGGGTCGGGGGAAGAAACGGTAGCCAGCTGCTGGATAGCGGTGGGAGTGCCGTAATAGTCCACCTTTATCTGGTCAAGAACGGCGGCGTTGGCGCGTCCCGCTCTTACAGCGGCGAAATCGCTCTGCATGACCTCAATGGTCTTATCCATTTTGCTGGTATATTCCTTATAATCGCTCATATTGTATAACCTCCCATTTGGTTTCTTTTCGTTTTAGTATACTCTGGTACCTATCTTCTCACCCATGATGACGCGGTAGATATTCTCGGGATCTTCAAGGGCGAAAAGCAGAATCGGTATGGAGTTATCCATAGAAAGAGACGTTGCCGTGGAGTCCATAACGGCAAGGCGCTTTGCCAAAATCTCGGAATAGCTTATCTCATCAAATTTCTTTGCATCGGGCACTACCTTGGGGTCGGCCTCATAAACGCCGTCAATATTCTTTGCCAGCAGGATAACATCCGCGTTTATCTCAGCAGCTCTGAGAACAGCGGCTGTATCGGTGGAGAAATAGGGGCAGCCGGTGCCGCAGCCGAATATTACAACCCTTCCCTTTTCCAGATGGCGTATTGCCTTGGAGCGAATATAGGGTTCGGCCACCTCGCGCATCTCGATGGCGGTCTGCACCCGGACAGGTACGCCCTTCTGCTCAAGAACATCGGCCACAGCCAGGCAGTTGAGCACAGTGGCCATCATGCCCATATGGTCGGCACGGGTGCGCTCCATGCACTTTCCGCCGTCCTTTACGCCGCGCCAGAAATTGCCGCCGCCAATAACTATGCCGATCTCAATACCGGCCTCGTTGCACTTTTTGATAACGTCGCAAACATTTCCGATTATCTCAAAATCAAGACCTCTTGACGCTTTTCCTGCAAGCGCTTCGCCGCTGAGCTTCAGCAACACTCTTTTATATGTGGGTTCCATAGATTGAGCCTCCAGTCCATATATAGTTCTCTATTTGAATTATTTTAATATATTTCTCTTCTTTTTAAAAGGGGGTTTTTTCATTTTTTCGCAAAATATGCGGTGAAATATCATAGCTGGCAAAATTGCCGCCGATAGAATAACATAGCCGTTTTGATTTTTCAACAGTTTACGTCATATTTTTCTCTCTGTCTCTTTCCTGCGTTCTTTGCCCTTATATATAAAATCGGCAGTTAGCTTTCACTAACTTTTGTTGATCCTACCAAATTTGTATTCAGAAAAAATAAATTTTCATCCGGGTCTTGACAAATCGAGAAGAATCAGGTAACATGCATGCAGTTAGTCCAGGCTAACTTCTTATTTTTTTCAATTGGTTAGCGGCTGCTAACGTATTTTGTAAATAAAGAAGGTTTTATCATGCTGCCTTTGACTCTTGCCGCTGTCGGTGAGCACAACATCATAAAGAAAGTCGGCGGAAGCCCCGAGGTGAAGAAGCATCTTGAGAATTTGGGCTTTGTCGCCGGCGGCGCGGTGACCATCGTTAACTCCATAGGAGGAAACATCATTGTGAATGTAAAGGAAGCGCGGGTGGCCATAAGCGAGGAAATGGCCAGGAAAATCATGGTTTGAACTCCGCTCCCGTCCAAAATAAAGCTCTTCAAAAACAATATAAGGGGGATATACTTAATGAATACTCTGAAGCAGGCGAAAGTCGGAAGCACTGTTAAGGTAGTAAAGCTTCACGGTGAAGGTCCTGTAAAGCGCCGCATAATGGACATGGGCATAACCAAGGGCGTTGAGATCTACATCCGCAAGGTTGCTCCGTTCGGCGACCCGGTCGAAGTGACAGTTCGCGGCTACGAGCTTTCTCTCCGCAAGTCAGACACGGAAATGATCGAAGTTGAATAAATACGTCACCGGGGCTTTTGCCCCATATTTTTCAGGCATTCGGTTAGCCATTGCTAATCGTCGAAAGTGAGGATCAATTATGGACATTCGCATTGCCCTCGCAGGCAACCCCAACTCTGGTAAGACAACTCTCTTCAACGCACTCACCGGCTCCAATCAGTACGTTGGCAACTGGCCCGGCGTTACCGTGGAAAAGAAGGAAGGAAAACTCAGGAAGCACGATGGCGTTACCGTAACCGACCTTCCCGGTATTTATTCTCTTTCTCCCTACACCCTCGAAGAGGTCGTAGCAAGAAACTACCTTGTCGGCGAGCGTCCCGACGCTATTCTTAACATCATTGACGGCACCAATCTGGAGAGAAACCTTTATCTCACTACTCAGCTTATTGAGCTGGGCATACCAGTAGTCGTTGCCATCAACATGATGGACGTCGTCAGAAAAAATGGTGACAGGATCAACACCGCGGAGCTGTCAAGGGAGCTTGGCTGCAAGATCGTCGAGATCTCCGCTCTCAAAGGCACCGGTGTCCAGGAGGCCGCGGAGAGCGCCATTGAGGCGGCAAAGGCCGGCAAGACCGTCCCTACCCATACCTTCTCCGGCGCGGTCGAGCACGCTATTGCTCATATCGAGGAGGCTGCGGTACATAGCATGCCCGCCGAGCAGCAGCGCTGGTACGCCATCAAGATATTCGAGCGCGATGACAAGGTTCTGGCAAAGCTGAATTTGAGCAAGGATGTTCTTGAGCACATTGAAGCCGACATAAAGGCCGCCGAGACCGAGCTTGACGACGATGCCGAAAGCATCATCACCAATGAGCGTTACATATACATCGCTTCCCTTCTGAAGGGCAGCTATAAGAAGAAATCCGCAGGCAGTCTCACCGTCTCCGATAAAATAGACCGCATCGTAACCAACCGTATACTTGCTCTCCCCATCTTCATTGTTGTCATGTTGGCCGTTTACACCATCTCCATCGGCACTATCGGAGACTGGACCGTCGGCTTTATGAACGACACTCTTTTTGGCGAATGGATCGTTCCCGGCGCCGCGAGCCTGCTTGAAGGCTGGGGCTGCGCGGAATGGCTGGTAAGTCTCGTTGCCGACGGTATCATCGGCGGCGTTGGCGCCGTTCTTGGCTTCGTCCCCCAGATGCTCATACTTTTCCTGCTTCTCTCCATACTGGAGGACGTTGGCTACATGTCCCGCGTTGCCTTTATTATGGACAGAATTTTCCGCAAGTTCGGTCTTTCGGGAAAAAGCTTCATCCCCATGCTCGTTGCCTCCGGCTGCGGCGTTCCCGGCGTTATGGCCTCCCGCACCATTGAGCAGGATCGTGACCGCAAGATGACCATCATGACCACTTGCTTCATCCCTTGCGGCGCCAAGATGCCCATCGTCGGCCTTATCGCGGCCGCTCTCTTCAACGGCGGCGCATGGGTCGCTACCTCCGCTTACTTCATCGGCATAGCCGCCGTTCTCATTTCCGGCATAATTCTGAAAAAGACCCGCCCCTTCGCAGGCGACCCAGCGCCCTTCGTTATGGAACTGCCCAGCTATCACGCCCCAACCGTCAGCAACGTTATCCGCGCGGCCTGGGAACGCGGCTGGTCCTTCATCAAGCGTGCCGGAACCGTAATTCTCCTCTCCAGCATCATTGTATGGGCACTCAACAGTCTTACCTTTGAGGGTGGCTTCCATTACATCGGAGAGGGCGACGAGCAGAGCATTCTGAACGTTATCGGCTCTGTCATAGCAGTCATCTTTAAGCCGCTGGGCTTTGGCAGCTGGCAGGCAGCGGTTGCTACCGTTCTCGGACTTATCGCCAAGGAAGAGGTCGTCGGCGTATTTGGCGCCCTCTCCTCCATGAGCGACGCGGACCTGGCCTTTGAGCTGGTCGACGCCGCCGACACTTCCCTCTCCGTTATCGGCGTCGAGTTCTTCAACGGCAGCAGACTGGCCGGCTTCTCCTTCATGATCTTCAACCTGCTCTGCGCACCCTGCTTCGCGGCAATGGGCGCCATCAGGCGCGAGATGAACAGCGGCAAATGGACCTTCTTCGCTATCGCCTACATGTGCGTTTTCGCTTACACTGTCTCCCTCATCGTATATCAGCTTGGCATGCTCTTCGCAGGCAGCACAAGCGTTATCGGCGTTATCATCGCGGTTCTCCTGCTCGCCGCTCTCGTTTACATGCTCGTCAGACCTTGTAAGGAAGCAAGCACGCTCTCAGCTATAAAGTGATCACCACAGGAGGAAATCATGCTTACTTTTATTTTGGACAACATGGCAACTATAATCGTCAGCTTGGTGCTGGCAGGCGTTGCAGCGCTTATCATCTCCAAAATGGTCAAAAACAAGAAGGAGGGCAAGTCCTCCTGCAGTTGTGGAAGCTGCGGAAGCTGTGCGGCTGGCTGCTCCTGCCATAGCGCAGCATCGAAGCATACTTCGGAGCCAAGCGACTGCTGACTCAAAAAGCTTTAGTCCCAGCCTGCACCACTTCTTACATCCACGAATGATCCTGATTCGTACGCAACAGGGGTCACGACCTTTGGTCGTGACCCCTGTTGCATGATAGGATTTTACTGTTATCCTCACTCGCCGTCAGTCTCCGCTGCGTTAGCAGCAGCAAGTTTTCCGGCAGAATGCTTTCTCTGCTTGCTGGTCATAATGGTGATAAAGAGTATCAGCAGAAGGAGGCCACCTTCCACAGATTGGGATATCTGGCTGTCAGACATGCCAATGAGGGAAAGCCCGTTGACGATGATGGTTATCGACAGTGAGCCCAAGATGACCTTATAGAACTTGGCGGAGGTACCACCGGTTACAAGAACGCCGCCGAAGAAGATGGCCATTGCGACCTTCATTTCCAGGAAAACGCCCATCTGCATACTGGTGCCGCCTACGGTTGCAAGAGAAAAGATAGCGGCTACGCCCGCCATCAGACCGGAAAGTGCAAACACGATTATCTTCATCTTGCTTACGGGGATCCCCACGAATCTGGCGGTAGTCTCATTTTCACCTATGGCCTGGCTGTATCTGCCCAGGCGGGTGAACTCGAAGATGTAGGCGATGATTGCAACGATAACGATGAATGCGCCAATCTTCACGCCCGAATTGGTTATGAAGCTCATGTCTCCGGGGATATACTCAGTGCCGATAACGGTCTGTATATAGTTCACGATACCGCGAACGCTGATGAGCATTGCGATAGAGATGGTGAAGGAAGGAACCTTGCACTTACTTACCACAAAACCATTGATGAGACCCATGATAAGTCCCACTGCCATAGCCACAGGGATCATCAGCCATCCGATACCGGTGATCGTGGCTACATGAGTGCCGATGACTCCGGCCAATGCCAGGTTTACGCCTACGGTAAGATCGATTGAACCCTGGGCGACTACAAACAGTACGCCGCAGCCGGCAATGATGGTAAGGATGGACTGCTCAAGAAGCAGCTTGAGTGAATATGCCGAGAGCATCTTTCCGTTGCTGACAATGGTAAAGAACACAAACAGCACAATGAATGCGATAAACGGAACGAGATCGGATATTTTGATTTTCTTTTTCATATTCAAAAGCTTTTCTTTCATCAGATCATCACTCCAATCACAGACTGCTCGGTAAAGTCCTCGTCTCTGCGTATCTCCCTGGTTACGTGGCCATCCTTCATTACAAGGAGGCGATCCGCCATGCCCAAGACCTCGGTGAGCTCATCAGAGATAAGGATAGTAGCGATATTCTTAGCCTTTGCTTCCTTAATAAGCTGGTAAATATAAGCCTTCACGCCAACGTCAACGCCTCTGGTGGGGCAGTCAAGGATAAGCAGTTTCAGATCCTTAGCCAGCCAGCGTCCGAAGTTGACCTTCTGCTTATTACCGCCGGAAAGAGCGTCCATAGTCTGCTTGATGCCGGTACACTTAACGGAAAGGCTTTCTGTCATCTCGTTTGAGAGCTTATTGAGCTTGGCGGGATTGAGCAGCCATACCTTGCCCTCCAGCTCGCCCAGAGAAGGCAGGCAGAAGTTATCCTTGATGCTGGCATGTATCATAAGCGCCTCGTTATCGCGGTCTTTGGGAACATAGCCAACATTATTACGCAAGGCGTCGGTAGGCTTTTTGATGCTCAGGCCATTATACTTCAGCTCTACGCTGCCGGCAGAAAGCTTTGACAGGCCGTATACGGCCTTGCCAACGGAGTGAATGCCGGAATCGCTGAGTCCGCAGAAGCCAAGTATCTCGCCCGCATGTACCTGGAAGGACACGTCCGATATCTCATGAGGGACGGAAATGTTTTTTACGTCAAGAACTACCTCGTCAGAGTAATCGGGGGTCATATCCGCACGGTAATAGTCTCCGTTTATCTCGCGGCCAACCATCATCATGCGAATCTCATCCGGGGTAGTCTCGCTGGACTTCACCTCGCCTACTATCTCGCCGTCACGCAGGACAGTTATGCTGTCGGTTATCTCTACCATTTCCTCAATGTCGTGGGTTATAACGATAACGCTGCGTCCCATTTCCTTCAGCCTATTGATCAGTTCATAAAGCTGGCGGCGGTTATTTAGAGAAAGGGACTGAGTTACTTCGTCCAGGAGGATGATATCCGGGTCGACAGAGAGGGCTCTTGCCAGTTCTATCATCTTGCGGGACTCTATCATCATACCGTCCGTCTGCTGATTGAGGGGCGGCATACTGAGATTCCACTTTTTAAACTGCTCCTGAGCGGCACGGTTCATTTTCTTCATGCTGATGATACCGAATTTGGAGAACTGCCCGGTGCGGCCAAGGAATACGTTAACACCGGCGGAAAGGTTGCCGACAACGCCAAGCTCCTGCATGACCATCGATATTTTGTGCTTATTGGCGTCCAGAGGGCTGTGCGGTTCATAGGCCTCGCCGTTTACATACATTTCACCGCTGTCATACCGCTGGATGCCGGCTATCTGGGAAAGCAGTGTGCTTTTTCCGGAGCCGTTCTCGCCGATGAGTCCGCGGATCTCGCCGCGCTTGAGAGTGAAATTAATGTTTTTATTGGCATGGGTCGGGCCAAAACGTTTATTGAGGTTACGAATTTCAAGAATGACTTCGTTATTCATTTAATAACCCCCTTTACCTTTCTCTGGCCGATGATGCCGAAGATTACTATGAATACGCCCAGGAAAGCCTCCTGCAGAGTGCCGGAGGGTACGCCCATGATGGTTAGAATATTGAATACGGCATACAGGATGAAGGAGCAGATAGGAACAGCAATAACAATGTTGATCTGCTTCTGGATTATCTGCGCAAGCAGATATATAGCCAGGGGCTGAAATATCATGTTTATACTGGTGAGGCCGGTCTTAACGGTGGTCTGACCGGCATAGCTCTGCTGCAGGATGCATGCGATACCAATAAGAATACCGCTGATAAGACCAACAGCCAGCAGGGTCTTGTTTACATTTATGCCAAGAGCCTTGGACACTTCCTTGTTGCCGCCCAGAGCGCGAATATTAAGGCCAATAGTGGTGCGGTTATACAGAAAATATATAACAACAAGTCCCGCGAAAAGGAACACGAGGCTCCAGGGAAGCTGGCCAAGCAGACGGTACTCCCTGTTCAGGGCGGTGTTCACCAGAGGGCCGGTGGTTTTTCCGACTTTGAGAAATACCGCCACGGCTTCATAGATAAGCGCGAGGCTTATACCGGCTATCCAAGAGGGTATCCCGGTATATGTAAAAACAAGGAAGTTGACAAAAATAAGCGCAAGACCGGTGAGCAGTCCTCCGATGATAACGCCCGGAATACCGATCTGGTTGCCAAGTATGCAGGACGCAAAAGAACCGAGTACCACGACGCCGCCGATGGACATGTCGGTATATCCGCAGGCGAAAAGGAAGCAGAAGCCCCAGGCTATAAAGCAGGGATATACAACATGGGAAATGATGACCTTAAGGTTTGATTTCTCAAGGAACACACCATCGGATATAATGTTGAATACGAAAAGTATAACCGCTATCGCGGCAATCAGCAGAAGTGTGAAAAGCCAGTTTTTCTGCTTTCCACCTTTGATTGAAGGCATTGTTACGATACCTCTTTTCTATTTGTCTATGGTGTGCGAGTGATGCAAGTAAATTCAAGAAACAGCCTGCCACGAACAGCAGGCTGTTTCTTGGTTTTATTAATATTTTACTTACTTGAGGCCGTTGGACTCCAGCATGTAGTCGAGGTTGATATTCTTAATGAGTTCAACGTAATCATTATAGCTTACGTTGGGGTTGCTGGTGTAGAGGAGATCCTCAAGCATGGACTTTGTGAAAGGCTTCGCCTCGTCAGAGAAGAATACCTTCAGATAGTTTTCAACGTTATTCTGGTCTACGCGGAAGGGAGAGGTGCTCAGTCTGGGAACCTTGCCGTTCTCGTCAACGATTTTGTGACCGGCGAGGTAGTTGAGAACCAGGGTGCAGGAAATGTAGCTGGCAAGGGAGATACCGTCGTTGCCGCCCACAACTCTGCCGTCCTTTATGTAGTTGGCAGTACCCTCGTCAACGCAGGAAACATAAACCTGAATGTCAGAGAGACCAAGGTTATCGATAGCGGTCAGGGAGCCCTCGATATAGTCGCCAACGAAGCAGTAAATAGCGTCCGCCTCTTTGTTGGCAGAAAGCATATCGGCAGCCTTGGTGGGACACTCGGAGTTATCGGTGCAGCGAGCCTCGGCAAGAACCTTACCGCCCAGCTCTTCAAATCTCTGGGTGAAGCCCTGAGAACGCTGATCCATGTTGTTGTCGCCAATGTTGCCGCCAATCATAACAGCGGAGCGGCAGCCGTTATCCCATGCCATCTGAGCGATAGCTGCGCCGTCGGCAACCATGTCCAGGTCGATAGCGCCGCAGTAATATTCGTTCTCAGCAGCCAGCTTCTCAAGGTCGGCGTTGTCGCCTACGAAAACATCAAAAGCAAAGGGTATCTTGGCGTTTTTGCACTCTACGCCGATCTGGGGAACAGTGGTAACGGCGGCAGCCTGAAATACAATGCCGTTAACGCCGGAAGCGCACATATTCTGAACGTTCTGAAGCTCCTTATCAGCGGTAAAGTCATCGCTCATACGGGAGACCTTGTGACCAAGTGTCTCAAGGGTGTACTGCTTTGCGTCGCCGAACATATCAAGAACGGGAACGCCGGAGCCCCAGGTGTTGATACCGATGGTGTAAGCGCCGGATGGGGTTTTTCCATCGTTCTTGGTGCTGCCCTTGCTGCAGGCCGCCATGGAAAGTACCATAGCCACAGCAAGAATAAGGGCAACTATTTTGCTGAGTTTCTTCATTTATTTTTCCTCCTTTAATTTGTAAGATTATAACTCATCTTACTTTTAACTGATTATAACATTCTCATAATTTTTCGTCAACAGTTACTGTGATGTATTAACAAATAAGCAGCGTATTTTTCTCTTCCGTATCAAAAAATGTGCACATCTTCTCCCCCGCTGCGCACTCATGGCAATACGGCTGCAATCGCAGCATATCCTTATTCCTACCCGCCTTGTCTCCTGCTTCGTAACCCCACTCTTCTCCCGCAGGATGACGTAAGCGGTAGCCGTTTCTTCACGAAAAAACATCCGAGACAAATGTCTCGGATGTTTTGTTTTATGCACAGCTGAAGGACAGCTTACTTAATCATGCTGGCAACTTCAGCAGCAAAATTCTCTTCCTTCTTCTCAATGCCCTCGCCGGTAGCATAGCGGGTGTAAGCCTTGACAACGATGGTGCCGCCAACTTCCTTGGCAACGGCAGCAACGTGCTGCTCAACAGTCTGCTTATTCTCCTTAACGAAAGCCTGCTGAAGGAGGCAATTCTCCTCATAGTACTTGCCGATACGGCCGGAAACCATCTTCTCGATGATGTTGTCGGGCTTGCCGGCATTCTTGGGATCCTGCTTTGCCTGAGCCATGAGGATCTCTCTCTCCTTGTCGAGAGTAGTGCTGTCAACATCGGCCTTATCAAGGAAAGAGGGGTTCATGGCAGCGATCTGCATGGCAATATCCTTACCAAGCTCTACTACCTTCTCGTTGCCCTCGAGACCCTCGGAAACCTCGAGATTAACAAGAACGCCGATCTTACCGCCCATGTGGATATAGGGAACGTTCATACCGGTTGCATAACGGGTAAAGCGGCGAATCTGGATATTCTCACCGATGGAGAGAACCTTGTCGTTCTGAACGTCGGTAACGGTGCGGTCAGTGCCGGGATATGTCATGCCCAGAAGAGCCTGAACATCAGCGGGAGCCTTATCGGCGATAACGGAAGCAACGTTGTTGACATATTCCTGGAAAACTTCGTTCTTTGCAACGAAGTCTGTCTGAGAGTTGACCTCTACGACAACGCCAACACCGGCAGCGTTAACGATAGCATAGGAAACGCCCTCGGCAGCGATCTTGCCGGCCTTCTTCTGAGCGGTGGCGAGACCCTTCTCACGAAGCCACTCAATAGCCTTGTCCATATCGCCGTCAGCCTCGGTGAGGGCCTTCTTGCAGTCCATCATGCCAACGCCGGTGGTCTCTCTGAGCTTCTTAACATCAGCAGCTGTAAATGCCATTTTCGTTTACCTCCTGAATTATTCTGCGGTTGCAGCCTCGGCCTCGGCGGGAGCCTCAACAGCCTCAGCGTCTGCACCCTGATGACCCTCCAGAACGGCGTTAGCCATTGTGGCGGAGATCAGGCGGATAGCTCTGATAGCATCGTCGTTGCCGGGAATAACGTAATCGACCTCGTCGGGATCGCAGTTGGTGTCAACGATAGCAACAACGGGGATGTGAAGCTTTCTGGCCTCAGCGATTGCGTTTCTTTCCTTTCTGGGGTCAATGATGAAGAGTGCGCCGGGGAGCTTCTTCATTTCCTTAACACCGCCGAGATACTTTTCGAGCTTTGCGATCTCGTTGGTGAGCTTGATAACTTCCTTCTTGGGGAGCATATCGAAGGTGCCGTCCTCCTGCATTCTGCGCAGCTGGGCAAGACGGTCGATACGGGTACGCATGGTCTTGAAGTTGGTGAGCATGCCGCCGAGCCAGCGGGCGTTGACATAGTACATGCCGACTCTCTCAGCCTCTTCCTTAACTGCGTCCTGAGCCTGCTTCTTGGTGCCGACGAAAAGGATGGTCTGATCGTTGGCGGCCAGGTCACGAACGAAGTTGTAGGCCTCTTCCAGCTTCTTTACGGTCTTCTGAAGATCGATGATATAGATACCGTTACGCTCCATATAGATATAAGGAGCCATCTTGGGGTTCCAGCGTCTGGTCTGATGGCCGAAATGTACGCCGGCCTCCAGAAGCTGCTTCATGGATACTACTGCCATTTTGTGTTCCTCCTGTTTTTTGTTTTCTTACCTCCGCCCCGTCTACCTGCTCCCCCACCCGGTGGGCACACGAGAAGCAGTCGGCAGGCGTGCGTAATGCTGAAATATAATACCACAACGATCTGCGTGTTGCAAGGATTTTTTCTATTTTTTCCTACATTTTTTGTTTATATGTAAAATGCTGTGGATTTGCGAAAAATCAGTTGATTTGAACGGTCGGTTTATTGTATAATCTTATTACAATTAATAATAAAGGAGCGTTTTCCAATGACCAACGTTGAAAGAGTAGAAGCGTATCTTCAGGAGGCCGGCACCTTCTTCTATGCCACCTGCGACGGCAACAAGCCCCGCGTCCGTCCCTTCGGTTTCCACATGGTTTATAACGGCAAGCTGTATTTCGGCATGGGCAAGCAGAAGGAATCCTTCAAGCAGACCGTAGCGAACGAGAATTTTGAGATCTGCGCCGTAAAGCCCGACATGACCTGGATCCGCATCCGCGGCACCGCTGTTCTCGACGACAGTGCCGAGACTATGGCAAAGGTTTTCGAAGTAAGCCCTCACCTCACCAACCTCTACAATGAGCAGACCGGCAACGTCCTCGGAAACTTCTACATCAAGGATGGCTACGCCGAAATCACCAGCATGAGCGGCTCTTTCGAGAGCTTCGAGTTCTGATCCCGTTTAAGTACATACTCGTTCCGGCGGCTCAATGAGCCGCCGGAATTTGTTTTGTTCCGCGCCGGGATGCCGTCCCTGCGTCCCCTTACCTTAATTGCATAATAATAAGCAGCGCTATGCAGAGGAGCGCCAGAAGGCATAATGTGCGTCCTATTTCTTTTTTCATTTATAAATCACCTTCAGCGGTCCTTCCCGGCTGATACTATCCACTTCACGCTCGGTCTCAGCCATGAAGAGTATCTCCGAATCGCTCTCAATGCCCTCGGAAATCTTACTTACCGGCATCTTCATGTACTTGGCCTTCGCCGTGACCGCGACGGTTCCATCCTCCAGAAGCACCTCGCCGCTGGCTGTGAACAGATGTCGGTCAACGTCGATGCGCCCTATAACCCTCAGGGTGCAGTCAAGCGGCACAGGCTTTTTGTATGTAAGTTCCATATCCACCGTGACGCCCCATACCCCGGGGTTCTTTATAAGTATGGCTCGTCCCATCGTCTCGTCCAGCAGTGTGGCGGCAATGCCTCCGTGGAGACGGCCAGGATAGCTCTGATACTCAAATTTGGACTCGGCAAGGCAAATAAGCTCCCCGTCCTCAGTCTCGTAAAAATGAGAATTGAAGCCGATAGGGTTGTTCATACCGCAGACGAAGCAGTCCTCGCTGCTCTCCTGCCGTTTCAGTATTTTTACCATTTTTTCTTCCATATATCCTCCATCCCCCGTCATATTCAGAATTCGGGCATCCCTTACCCCTTTCGGCCGCATTCTCCCTGAACCAAACGGGAGTATTCCTGCAATGCCGCCACATCACGGGCTTTCAGATATTTTCTCTGTACCTGCTCAAACTCCTGAGCATGGATCAACCGTACCATTTCATCAAAAGCATGCCACTGCAACACTGTGCCGCTTGCTTGTTCAGCTTCCGTCAAATGGTTCTCTCCGGGCGTATGAGTAGCAGTAACCACATAGTAGTAGTTGACCTGAGTATAATCAAGGCCCCCACGATTTTCCGTGACAACGCCTAATTCTGTGACATCGTCACAGGTACATCCGGTTTCCTCGTACACCTCGCGGCGCGGAGCTGTCAGCACATCCTCGCCATCCTCCACACCGCCGCCGGGCAGACTGTGGAGCTTGAACTTATCGGAGTACATCACCGCATAAAGGCCATCCTGATTTTTTACAATGGCGCGGGCGGTCAACCTTGGCGATTTTTCAGACATGCCATCCTGTCCGAGAATTACCTTGTCGCTCAGCTCACATATCAGCTTCATGCCGCCCTCCATTGGGGTCTCCGGATTTCTTTGTCAATATCGGATAAGCTCATAGGGTGTTGGGGCACACCATGACTACCACTTTCACGTTTCCGACACCATTCTACCCTATGTCAAGATGAAAAACAAGGCAATTTTTCCAAGCAATATGTTCCGCGTTGAATATGTTCCGCGTTGTAAGTTGTACAATGTTAAATGACATTCACACAATTCTGTAGGTTTGTCAATGATGTGAGACCATGAAAACGCGGCAGAGTTTCAAGTTTAGAAGAGCGGTTTTGCTGACGGCGGGAGGGCGAAGCCCAACCAGAGTCAGCAAAATCGGGCGGCTTCCAGCTCCTGCCGCTTCTGCATAGGCGTTTTCCAGCCTAGAACAGACATGGGAATCCGGTTGGATCGCCGTAAGTAGCGTTTCATCTGGATTTGCAGATCCTCATAAGAATAAAACTTCA
>JAQXJB010000007.1 GCA_029008095.1 Clostridiales bacterium | reverse complement strand
CGCAGCTCAGTGTTCTGAAGAAGGGCATCGCGCTGTATTTGTCCCAAAAGGACCGCTTATTAAAGGAGGAAAACCCATTATGAAAAAGAGAATGATTGCACTGGCCCTTAGCGTACTGATGCTGCTGAGTCTGATCCCACTACGGGCATTGGCGGAGACGATCATCATACCATTTCCCGATGAAGATAATACGGGTATCATCAAGCCCTGGTATCCGAATGCCGATGCCGGCGGCGGCTACAATTCCACGGTCAGCGGTGAAGAAATTTTAAATGCCATGATGGGGCAGACGGCGCCGGATTCCTTCTCCGACGATACCCTGACGCCCTACGCTACCCAACAGGGAGAAGCGTTTACCATTCTTGAAAAGGCGGAAATCTTTGAATACATATCCAATACCGGAGTAACGAAAGTTTCGGCTTTTCACGATGATCTGAAGGAAAACAGCTACGCAGTGACGGGATCCATGACGGATATGTCTAATGATGCAGGATCGATCCCTGAAGGATTGCGCTTTGCACAGGGCGTGGCGTTTGACCCCACCGGCTCCGGACGCAGGGATCACATGGCAATCATTGGATTCAGAGACGAGGGCACCAATAGCAACAAAAAGCGGATTGCCTCTTTTCACCTGTATGTCATCAATGCCGAAACAAAAAAGACGGTAGAGCATTTGACGATTGCAGGCGCCTCCGAGCGGTTTGGCACTTTGATAGCAAACCTCACTCTTGTGGACTCCGGCAACTTAATTCAGATCACCGCGGGTGACTATAACGGAAACGGCAGAGACAGCCTTGTCATTTACAACGGCTCAAACCTGTATGAGGTTTCCTGCACAACTTCCGGATATTCCAGTAATTGCATTAATGATACCACAAACGGTGCATTATACTTACATTCTGAATACCAAAAATCATCATCATTAAAGAGCGACTACATAATACAGAATCAGCTTTGCATGTCTCTTGCCAGCGGAGATGTGAACGGCGACGGTATTGACGACCTGGTCGTACTCTCCTACACGGGAGCTATTACTGTTAGCTCGGTGGGCAACGCAACCTGCATACCCCAGCTTTCCGTCGGCTATGGCAAGCGTAGCTCCGGCGGGGTCAGCACTCTTTCCGTTGACCGGGCGTCTGTCGGCACAAAACAGAGCAATGGTACTACGACAAACACCATAGCCTGTCCCGGCGTTGCCGTAGGTGATATTGACGGCGACGGTAAAAATGAGATCATTGCCGCCGGATATTTTAACAAAAGCACATCCTCCAAACCCGTGAGTGTTGATGACAGCCAAAGTGCTAACCCCGTTGCCTACACGTACTATAGAACCGACGGTGCGGGTAAATTGCAGAGAGTTGGAAATATCAGGGAACTGGAAAGGGCGAAAACCAGCCCCATTGCAAAGGATGACAGTCTTCGTGAGAAAGAGTACCTTTACCAGCAGCTTTCTGTGGAATGTGTGGCGTTGGAAGGCATGCACACCCAGGAATATGTATTCTTGAGCGGCTGGTTCTATTGCCTGGACGACGCCGGAAATCTTCAGAGTATCGCCTCAAATACAATTGAAAAATATCAAAGTGGTGATTTCACTAATCTTTTCACTGATGTTATGAATGATGACTTTAATATTGACGGTAAAGATGTTGATGAAGCATTTATTTACAGCGCATCGGTAGGAAACGTTTTTGCCACGAAGGATGGAAAGGAAGCCATTCTCTTCGTTGTAGGCTACAAAACCCACACCGATGCGAACAAGGAAGGTTCTTACCATTTCAAGCAATGCGTCTATTATGATAAGGGGCGCACGAGCGCAGACGATATGAAGACAGAGACGGTCTGGTTCAGCATCTTCGGCGAATTAAACCGTCCTATGAAAAAGCTGACCGGAAACGACAATGCGGGTTTTGCTTTCGTATCGGGTAATTTAGGAAGCCCGAGCGTGCTGCTGATTGCGGTGGATTACGGCACCGACAGCGTGGTGGGCAAATACAACGGCAAGGCATACTCCTACACGGATCCCACGCCGGTAGCGTTTTTGCAGGCAGCTCCCTATTTCTCCGAGCTGGAAGCCGGCAACAGCTCCACCCAGTACAGCTATTCGGAGGGTTACCGCGTCACATCCGGTACGTCGGAGGAGGTGTCCTACAACGTAGGCTTTGCGACGGAGGTGGAAGCCGGGCCCATAAAGTCGAGCATGGAATTAGGATTGGCTTACGAACTGAATCAGGAGTTTACAAGCAGCATCGATAAAACCTACACAGCTACATTTGAAGCCAACGACCGGAACCAGGTGATTCTGCGGCAGACACTGATGTACTACTACTTCTACGATGTGCAGGTTTATAACTCAACTACCGGAAAATACGAATTTCTCAAGAACGAAATGATCGTCTCCGCTCCGCAGTACCCCGTGCTCACGTCGGTTTCCATGGAGCAGTACAACGACCTTGCAACTGCGTACAACAAGGCGGTTGCGGCGAGCACAGAGTCCAAGGTTGACAAATCGCACAAAATGGATTTGATCACCGACGAGCTGAAAGCAAAGTACTTCCTGAACAACGAGGGCAACCCCTTCGCTTACGCAAGCAGCGCCGCCGCCTATACATACAACGGCATCCCCGGTTGGGATCTGAGCAAAGCGAAAGTGGGCGACACCGATACCTGGATGATGCTCTCCTACGCGGGCGGCACCCAGACGCAGACCTATTCCGTTACGCTGGAGGAGGAAAAGACCAAATCTGTTGCCGAGGGCTGCTATTCCAACATGTCGCTTATGGCAGGCGGAGGAAGCGAGATCCTAAACGTCAGCGCCTATGCGGGCATTACCGCAGAATATGAACGCCTGAAAGGCTCCTCTATCTCCAAGGCATCCATGACCAGCACCGAAACATCGGGTACGGTTCAGAACCTCAGTGCCGATCTGACCAACTATGGCTTTAACTGGAAGCTGATCGGCTGGAAGACCGACGACCTGTTTAAGGGAGTGCCCTTTGTGGGTTATGCCGTAAAGAATCAGACGGATCTGCCCAAGCCTGTTGACGACCTGAAGGCAGAGTACTCTGCGGAAAACCTGACAGTCACCCTGACCTTTACTGCGCCGGAAACAGATCCGGGACGGATGGCAGCTACACATTTCTATGCGTACGACGACCTGCATGATAATTATGTTGGTGCTTGTTCCTATTCTTCTTCCAATCCGAACCGCACGATTACCGTTGATGTCAGCGGGTATTTAGCGGCGGGCGCCACATTTACGGTCATCCCGTTTCACGAATACAAAAATATGAGAGGTATGCCCTCCAACGAGGCGTATTGCCTGTTTGTCATGAGCAGCACCGTGGTCAGCTCGCTGATACAGGAGATGCGGGATAGTATCGCCGCTCTTAAAACAGCGCTTGAGGGAGAGGACGCCGACCTCGCCGCTGCGATTGACGATCTTATCAAAGCTTATCAGGCAGCCGACGCGGCGCTGAAATCTCAGGTGGATGATCTGGAAGCTGCGAAGGAAGCGCTGAGCGACGCTATGGCAGAAGCGGACGCCGCGCTGCAGGCAGCCATTGACAAGGTCAGAGAGGATCTGTCCGCTGCCATCGAAAGCCTGCGTCAAGCCACCGAAGAAGACCTGGAAAAAGCCATCACCGACCTGACGAATGCCTATTGCAGCGCGGATACCCTCTTGAAAGCGGATATCGACTCCCTGTCCGGAAAGCTTGCCGCTTTGAAACAGACTATGAACGAAGCAGACGAAGCGTTGCTGGCAGCCATCGAACAGTTGCAGGACGACTTGGATGCGGCCAAGAAAGAGCTGGAAACCGCCTTGGCGGAAGATGTGGAGGCGCTCAACAACAAGATCGACACGCTGAACGCCGCTTTGGATGCCGCCTACAAGCTGGCAGACGAGATGCTCAAGAAAGATATCGACGCTCTACTTGCTAAGTTGGAAGCCGACCATAAGGCGGATATCGACGCTCTGCGTGCCAAACTGGAAGCTGACCATAAGGCGGATATCGACGCTCTGCGTGCCAAGCTGGAAACCGATCATAAAGCGGATATCGATGCTCTGCGTGCCGAGCTGGAAACTATAAAGGCGCAGATTGCTCAGCAGGACGAGATCAACGACACCGCCATTCAGACACTGAAAAGTGTCGACAACACCCAGCAGGAAGCGACGGATATCTCCAGGCTGCTTACAATCATCGGGCTGTGCATCGGAAGCGTTTCCTTCCTCGGAAATGCAGCGCTGCTGGTTTTGCTGCTCAAGAAAAAATTCCTGACAAAATAATAAACCATAACAAGAGCATTTAGAGTTTATCGGATTACACAGTGTCTGAGAGTTTAACTTTCAGACACTGTTTTTATGTTTTCTAACGGAAAGCACAGAACTGGAGAAAGCGGAGGGATTTTCCTCTGTACTATCACTTCTGTGGCTCGCTTACAAATATTGTTCATCCGAGCAACCCATCCCATTAAATTCACGGCTTTGAGTCGTCCGGATACACCCTCACGCTCTGTCCTCTGTTTTACAAGCTGTGAAAAATATTCTCGGCCTGCCGGTCAATTTCTTCAAAGTAACTGTTTAGCTTGTAGCCGGTGAGTAGATTGGTATACAGCACCTTTTTATGCTGTTTGATATTCTGTAAGTGCCGCTGTCCCCATACGCCGATAGGCCGCTGTTCTTCCTCCGGCAGTTTAAACACGGTAGATAGTAATCACCTTGAAGTTCATACCAAAGACCGTTTTTGTTGTCAAAAATGTTCTTTTCCATAATCACGCCTTCTTGAAAATTACTTTAAACTTCTTTCGCTTTGCTCCAATGATTTTAAGCAGAACCTCATCTATCGCATCGGTGTACTTTCCGCTGGCAATAATCTTTTTCCGCATTTCGTTCAGGCAGTTAATAATAATCTCCGCTCAAAATCATCAAACGCTATGTAATACTTCCTATCTCGCATATCCGAGCCTCCTTTAAGTTTCTACTGTAATTGTACTCAAAGGTAGTGAAAGAGTCGAATGTACCGCAACAAATAGGAAAAGGACAAGAAAAAAGAGAGAAGCGTAAACTTCTCCCAATTTTCTTGCCCTTCGCAATGCTCAGCGTTCCTATAAAACATAACTGTCCTTAAGAACCATAAGCATTCGTCGACAGGATTTTTGTTTTGTAAAGAGGTAGCGAAAAAGATGCTGAAGTAAAATCCGGATGAGGACTTGAACTGACAAGAGTATTTTGCCGGTGAAATATTTGGCATGCGGCAAATGTGAAATGGTGGCTTGACAATCCCTCAGTTTCCGCCTTGTTTATTGGCAGTCTAACACTTTTTCACTTTTCACTATTACTT
>JAQXJB010000006.1 GCA_029008095.1 Clostridiales bacterium | reverse complement strand
AAGGAGACGAACATATGAAAATAGGAATAGGAATAGATACCGGCGGAACCTATACGGACGCCGTAATATATGATTTTGAGACGAAGCGGGTGCTTTCCTCCGCCAAGTCTCTTACCACAAAGAGGGACCTTTCCAAAGGCATAATAGGCGCATTGGACGGCCTCGACCCCGAGCTGCGCAAGCAGGCGGAGGTGGTGGCCCTCTCCACGACTCTTGCCACCAATGCGTGTGTGGAGAACAAGGGAGGACGCGCCAAGCTGATTTTTATAGGCGTGGACGACAGCACTATGGAGCGCGTCGGCAAAAGCTATGGCTTCACGGCTAAAGACGGCATATTCTGCTGCGAGGGCAGCGGAAGCTTCGACGGCAAGATATTGCCCCATGTGGACTGGGATGCCCTGATGAGCGATACGGCGGAATGGATAAAGGACGCCGAGGGTTTGGGCATAGTTGAGATGTATGCCATGAATAACGGCGCGGTGGCGGAGCGTCAGGCCAAGGAGCTTTTTGAATCGCGCTATCATATCCCCATCGTCTGCGGCAGCGAGCTTTTTTCCGGCACGAACAGTCTCCAGCGCGGCACGGGCACGCTTCTCAATGCCCGCCTTGTGCCGGTCATAACGGAGTTCATCGCCGCTATAAAGACCGCGATGGACGAGCGCGGGCTCAACGCGCCGATCGTTATCGTCCGCAGCGACGGCAGCCTGATGAGCGAGGAATTTTCCCGCACCAAGCCTGTTGAGACCATTCTCTGCGGCCCTGCAGCCAGTGTCCTTGGCGGCATGAAGCTCTCCGACCGCAGCGAGAGCATGATAATAGATATGGGCGGCACTACCACGGATATCTCCCTTGTGAAGCATGGCGAGCCTGTAAGAGCGGGGGACGGCGTGAGCGTAGGCGATTGGAAGACCTTCGTCAAGGGCGTGTTTATCGATACCTTCGGTCTTGGCGGCGACAGCGCCGTGCGCCCGACGAAGAACGGCTTTGAGCTGGATACCCGCCGTGTGGTTCCCATATCCCTGCTGGCGAAACAGTGGCCTTTTGTAAAGGACGAGCTGCGTGGGCTGCTCGCAGACACCAAGTGGCACACCCGCCCTGTTTATGAATATTATGGTCTGGTACGCTCTATCGAGGGCAAAGCGGGCTATACCGAGGATGAAAAGGCGTTTTGCCGCGCTCTTGAAGAGAAGCCGCTTATGCTCCGCGAGGCAGCCGAGGCTGGCGGAACCGATATTTATCATCTTGATAAGTTTGAGCGGCTTGAGTCCGAGGGGATAGTCATAAGAGCGGGACTTACGCCCACTGATTTCATGCATGTAGCGGGCGATGTGGATATATATGATACAGAGGCGGCGCGGCTTGCCGCGGCCTTCCTCATGCGCAGCCTCGGCTTTAACGATGAGGACGAAGCCCAGGTGCAGAAATTCGCAAATTCCGTCTATGAGGCCGTGAAACGCAAGCTTTACCGCAATATCGTCAGGGTGCTGCTGCAGGATAAGTATCCCAAGCTCCGCGGCGAGGGCATAGACCGCCAGCTTTACTCCATGATAGATTCTTCCTGGGACGAGTTCCGGGCGGCGGGCGACGGATATTTCAATGTGCTTTTCAGAACCAATGCGGCTCTGGTGGGTATCGGCGCACCGATACATATTTTCCTGCCGGATGTCGCCAGAGCGCTGGGCACGGAATGCGTTATCCCGGAAAACGCCGGCGTGGCCAACGCTGTTGGCGCGGTGGTGGGCAATATCAACGCCGAGGTTCGCGTGGAGGTACGCCCCAACCATACTCCCGGCGGCATAGAGGGATATTTCGTCTGCGCTCCCAGCGAGACCAAAATGATATGGGTCCGGCGGGACGCCGTTGATGCCGCGATTGAAATGGCCGATGCTCTTGCCCGTCAGGAGGCGAAGAAGCGCGGTATTATCGGCGAGATGACCGTGCGCATTCGCACCGAGGATAAGACGGGCAGCGCCGCCCGGGGCACAGTCGACCTCGGAACGGAGGTCGTTGCCACCGCAATTGGCGGAGCTGTACTTTGAATTGCAACCGAGCTTGTTCGAAAATTTCAAAAACAGCAAAAATTTTAATTATTCTCTTGCAATTATGCAAGAATGGAAGTATACTGTTGTAGAATTTCAACTGCATTATTGCATTATGTATAGAGCGCGGCCTAATTTGGGCAGCGCGGGAGGTTAATATGAAAGAACTTTCTGTAAGAGCAACCGCCGTTCACGAGTCTTCCACCCTTGCCGTAGACAGTCTTGCCAAAAAGCTCAAGGCTGAGGGCAAGCCTGTTGTCAGCTTCGGAACCGGTGAGCCGGATTTTGATACCCCCGAAAATATAAAGGAAGCGGCCATTAAGTCCATTCGCGCCGGCCAGACCAAGTACACCCCCGCAGCGGGCCTTATCCCTCTGCGTCACGCGGTAGCAAAGCGCCTTCTGGCCGATACCGGCGTAGAATATGAGGATGCTCAGATCGTCGTAGCCAGCGGCGCGAAGCACAGTATCTTTGTCGCCCTCATGTGTCTGCTCAATCCCGGCGACGAGGTGATCGTTCCCGCCCCCTATTGGGTGACCTATACCGAGGCTGTGGCAATGGCAGGCGGCGTACCCGTTGTGGTAAACTGCAGCGAGGCCAGCGGCTTTAAGATGACTCCCGCTCAGCTTGAAGCGGCTATCACACCCAAGACCAAGCTCCTCATCCTCAATAACCCCTCCAATCCCACCGGTATGTTCTATGATAAGGCCGAGCTGCAGGCTCTGGCCGATATCTGCGTAAAGCATGATCTCTATATTCTCTCCGACGAGATATACTATGGTCTTCTTTATGATAATAAGGTGTTCACCAGTGTCGCTTCTCTCAGCGAGGATATCAAGGAGCGCACCATCATCGTAAACGGAGTTTCCAAGAGCTACGCAATGACCGGCTGGCGTATCGGCTATACAGCCTCCAACAAGAAGCTTGCCAAGATAATGGCAAATTACCTCAGCCACTCCACCTCAGCGCCCAGCACCATTTCCCAGTATGCCGCCATAGAGGCTCTTACCGGCGACCAGAGCAGCATCGGCGTTATGCATGATGAGTTTGAGCGCCGCCGTGATTACATAGTAGAGCGCATGAATAAAATCGAGGGCGTAAGCTGCATCAAGCCCGACGGCGCTTTCTATGTAATGATGAACATGGAGAAGCTTGTCGGCCGCACTCTCGGCGGACGCCTCATAGAGAACGGCGACGATTTCGCTATGGCCTTCCTTGAGAGCGCCAACGTGGCCGTCGTGCCCTGCAGCGGCTTCGGCGCGCCCATGTTCGTCCGGTGGACCTACGCGGCGTCTATGGATAATATCCGCGAAGGTCTCGACCGTCTGGAGAAGTTCCTGCAGGAGTAAGCTTACCTTAAATTTACATTATGCCCTTGCAAGAAAGCCAAAAAAATCATATAATTAAGGCGTCACGAATTAACGTGGCGCCTTTTGGCGTGTTATCAGGAAAGCGGAGGTAGTCAAGATGAATTTTTCACAGATAAGATGTTTTCTCGCGGCGGCTGATTGCCTCAGCTTCACCCGCGCGGCGGACCGGCTCTATCTGTCCCAGCCGGTGCTCAGCCGCCAGATAGCCGCTATGGAGGAGGAGCTGGAGATGCAGCTCTTCGTCAGGGAAAAGAAGTCCGTGCGCCTTACCCCAGCTGGGGAGGTGCTTGCCGAGGGACTAAGACGCCTTGCAACGGATTATGAATCGCTTCTTGAGAAGGCAAACGCCGTGCACAGCGGCTTTGAGGGCAGTCTGAACGTGGGTATGGCCGAAGGCCAGCTCATCTGCCCGCCGTACTCTGACGCTCTCAAGAGCTTTCATGAGAAGTACCCGGATATCATGGTGAACCTCTCCAAGCACAGTCTGGCGGAGCTTCTGAACAAGCTGGATACCGGGGAGCTGGACATTGCCTTCGGCGCTACCTTCAACGTGAAGGACGAGGAGAAATTCGAGTATCAGAAGGTCTCAAGAACCCGCAATTATCTGGTCGTTCCCGCCAACCACCCCAATGTGGGCCGGGAGGGGCTTACTATGGCGGATTTCGCGAATGACACTTATCTCTCCCTCTCCGAGTCGGAGTCGCAGTTTATGATGAACGGAGCCAGCCGCAGCATCAGCGGTATGATCAGCCGCAAAACACTTGTCGCCCCGGATATAGGCACTCTTGCCCTCTGGCTTGAGGCGGGATACGGTATCTTTACCCTCAACGGCAACCACGCCCTGCGCAATAATCCCAATCTGCGCTTTTTGGATATTCCGGAGCTGGGAGAGACTACGGAGATAATCATGTGGAAACGGGGCAACAAAAACCCCACGGTGGAAATGTTCCGGGAGCAGTTCCCGGAAATTGAATAAAAAATGGGGACGCGGTTTCAGCCGCGTCCTTTTTCCTTGTAAATTCGACATTCCTGTGCTATTATGCTCGTATCACACTTTGGAGATGCGGAAATGAATACAAAAATAAAGGGAACGCTGCTGGCTCTTGTCGGCGGCGCGTTCTGGGGCTGCTCGGGAGCATGCGGGCAGTTCCTTTTCGATCATTACAACGTTACGGCAAACTGGCTCGTGCCCATCCGCCTGTTCGTGGGCGGGCTTGTATTGATGATAGTGTATACGATAAAGAGCCCGAAGCAGATGGTGAGCGTGTGGCGGAAGCCGGGTAATATAGCGCCGCTGCTGATTTATGGCCTGCTTGGTATCATGCTCTGCCAGTATTCTTATTTTCTCACCATTCAGTGGTCAAACGCCGGTACCGCCACGGTGCTTCAATATCTTGCACCGGTGATGATCATGACAGTGGTCTGCGTAACCGAACGTAAAATGCCCCGGCTAAGGGAGCTGGCGGCGCTGGTGCTTGCTGTTGCGGGCGTGTTTCTTATCGCGACTCACGGTAATTTTTCCTCCCTTGCCATATCCGGAAAGGCGGTGATCGGCGGCCTGATATCTGCCGCCACCGTCGTTGTCTATAATCTTGCGCCCCGCCGTCTGCTCAATGAATATCCCGCACCTGTGCTGCTGGGCTGGGCGATGTTTATCGGCGGGATCGTCCTCGCGCTGCTGCTCAAGCCCTGGACGGTGCACGCGGAGCTGGACTTCGCGGGCTGGACTGCCGTAGCCGCCATCATCTTCCTCGGCAGCGTTGCCGGCTTCACGCTTTATATGCTCGCGGTCAAGTATGTCGGAGCCACCCGGGCGAGCATTTTCGCGTCTATCGAGCCTGTCACCGCCGAGGTGCTGGCGGTGGTCTGGCTGGGTTCCCCTGTTTACGCGGCGGACGTCGTGGCGCTGATCATGATCGTTTCCACCGTGTTCATCCTCGCCGTCGACGAGAAGAAAAAAGCTTAAAAATTGGCCCTGCGGCTATGCCGCAGGGCTTCTTCTTTCAAAGCTTCGCTACCAGCTCCCGCATGCTGGACTCAATGTCCCTGCCGCTGCAGTCGATGGTTATGTCGCTGTATTTTTCGTAAAGGGGAACGCGCTCGTTATACGCGTCCCGGAGAGTGTTGCCGGAACGGAGGACGATGCCACGAGTGGTGATGTTGGTGATGCGCTTTTCCACTTCTTCGTAGGGGAGACTGATGTATACCGCCTTGCCGCCTCGCTTGAGCGCGGTCATGGCCTTGTCGGAATATACCGCGCTGCCGCCTGTGGCAATAACAGAGTTCGTCAGCTCCAATGAGCACAGCACGGTTTCCTCCACGGCGAGAAAGGCGTCTATCCCATCGTTGTCGATTATGTCCTGCAAAAGGCGGCCTGTGCGCTGCTGAATAATGATGTCCGTGTCGATGAAATCCATGCCCAGCGCCTTGGCCAGAAGAACGCCGATGGTGCTTTTGCCCGCTCCGGGCATACCAATGAGTATGATGTTTCTTGAGTCGTTCATATCAAAACCTACACCTGCCGAAAAAATATTTATACGAACATTATAGTGTAGTATTGGACAATATTCAACATGAAAAGAGAGGCGGACAGCATTTGCTGCCCGCCCCTGTGTTTTATTACTTGCTTTCGCAGCCGAGGGTGGTATAGCCTGCCGCGGTGACGGCCTCGGTGAGAACGCTGTCGGCAACGTCCTTTGCAAGCGTTACGGTAGCTGTCTTGTTTTCCAGAGACATCTCCACGCCGGAGACACCGTCAACGCCCTCAAGAGCCTTCTGTACGCGACCGGTGCAGTGACTGCACATCATGCCGTCGATAGTCATAACCTTTATCATGTCTTTTACCTCCGTTTTTTCATTTGTTTTAATATCCGAGAAGTCGGACAGCATGTCCGGCAGCGGGATCATTTTTGCTTTTGAGTCCTTTTTGCTTGAATGCATATTGAAGAAGTTCAGCCGCAGGGCGTTCGTGACAACGCAGAAGCTGGAAAGGCTCATTGCCGCCGCCCCGAACATGGGGTCAAGCTCAAGCCCAAAGATGGGGATGAGCGCGCCCGCAGCAAGGGGAATGCCGATGCAGTTATAGAAAAACGCCCAGAAAAGGTTCTCACGTATGTTTTTCAGCACCTGACGGGAGAGCCGGATAGCGGCGGGAACATCCAACAGACCGGAGCGCATGAGAACTATGTCCGCCGCGTCCAGCGCCACGTCCGCTCCTGCGCCGATGGCTATGCCGGTGTCCGCGCGGGTGAGAGCGGGAGCGTCATTGATGCCGTCGCCCACCATTGCCACCTTGCCGTATTCGGAAAGTCTGCGGACAACCTCCTCCTTGTCGTTGGGGAGAACATCGGAAATGACCGCGTCAATGCCGGTCTGGGCGGCTATGGCGTTTGCCGTGCGCTTGTTGTCACCGGTGAGCATGACGGTGTGTATGCCCATGTTCTTCAGCGCGCGAACGGCTTCGGCGCTGTCGGGCTTGACAACGTCAGCCACCGCTATTATGCCCAGTAAACGACCGTCAAGAGCAAAGAAGAGGGGAGTTTTGCCGGCCTCGGCCAGAGCCTCGCCAGTGCGGCGCATATCGGGGGTCATAATGCCATTTTCCGTCATCAGAGCGGCGTTGCCGCCGATGGCGGCCTTGCCGTCCAGCGTCCCGCGCACTCCGTGGCCGGGCATCGCGGAGAAGTCCCCAGCGGGAGCACCGCTAAGACCGTTTTCGGCGGCATATTCGCGGATAGCCATGGCGAGGGGGTGCTCGCTCTTTTCCTCCAGAGCTGCGGCAACGCTGAGCAGCTCTGCTTCGGAAACTCCGACGGAGGGTAGAATGTCGGTTACATGGGGCTTGCCCTCGGTAACAGTGCCGGTCTTGTCCAGCACAACGATATCGGTCTTGCCCGCCGCTTCGAGAGCGGCCGCGGTCTTGAAGAGAACGCCGTTTCTCGCTCCCAGGCCGCTGCCTACCATTATCGCCACGGGTGTGGCGAGACCCAGAGCGCAGGGACAGCTTATTACAAGCACGCTTATGGCTCGAGCCAGAGCAAAGCCAAATTCACGTCCCGCAATGAGCCAGGCTGTCAGTGTCACGATTGCGATACCGATGACAGTAGGAACAAAAATGCCGGACACCCTGTCCGCTGTCTTGGCAATGGGCGCCTTGGTAGCGGCGGCATTCTCCACCATTTCGATTATCTGGCTCAGAGTGGTGTCGGCGCCGACGCGGGTTGCCTCGCAGGTGATGAAACCGTTCTGGTTGAGGGTGGCGGAGCTTACGCTGCTGCCGGGTTGCTTGTCCACGGGGATACTCTCGCCGGTGAGGGCCGCCTCGTTTACGGCACTTTCGCCCTCAATGACCCTGCCGTCCACGGGTATGCTCTCACCGGGACGCACAACGAAAATGTCCCCGATGACAACATCCTCAGCAGGAATGGTCTCCTCAACGCCGTTTCGGATGACCCGCGCTGTCTTGGGCGCAAGGTCCATCAGGCTCTTTATGGCGTTGGTGGTCTTGCCCTTGCTGCGGGCTTCCAGCATCTTGCCCACGGTGATAAGCGTGAGTATCATGGCGGCGGACTCAAAGTAGAATTCGTGGAGATAATGGTGCAGGCCGCCGCCGGCGGCACACATCAGGAACATAACGGCTGTGCTGTAAACGAAAGCCGCGCCGCTGCCCAGAGCGACCAGCGTGTCCATATTGGGCGCGCCGTGAAGCGCGCTCTGAAAGCCGCTGATGAAGAATTTCTGATTTATCACCATTATCGCCGCTGTAAATATCAGTTCAAAGAGGGCAATGACCAGAGGGTAGTCAGCCATTGCCGCCGGGAGAGGCCAGCCCCACATAACGTGTCCCATTGAAACGTACATCAGGGGTATGAGCAGGATCAGAGAGGCGATGAGCCTGCGAGCCAGCCTGGGAGTTTCGTGGTCATCCAGAGCCTCGCGGGCGGCGGACTTATCGCTTTTTGCCGCGGCATCGTTTTCCGGCTTGGCGCCGTAGCCCGCGGCGGAGACCGCGTCGCATATTTTCTGAGCGGTGGCCGGAGCGGCAAAATCCACGCCCATAGAATTGGTCAGCAGGCTTACGGAGACCTCGCTCACGCCCTCCACGCCCCGCACGGCCTTTTCAACGTGGGCGCTGCAGGCGGCGCAGGTCATGCCACTGACGCTGAATTTTTGAAATCCCATTTTTTCTCCTCCTTTAAGGCAGCGGGAATCGAACCCGTGCCGGTTTTTTCGGGCGGATTGCCGCCCATGCTGCGTCAACGGTCTTGAAAATACGTGACGCAAGGCAAGGACAACAAGGCAAAAAGCGCCGAACAGGGCCGCCGGAATGCGGCACGGATTCGACTCCCGCTGCCTTAAAGCTCTATTTCAGCTTTTTGATCAGCTCCACCGCCTCGTCGACTATCTGAGTGTTGCCCTTCTGTATTTCCTCAACAACGCAGGTGGACATGTGATTCTGCAGTATAATGTAGCCGAAGCTCTGCAAAGCGCTTTCAACGGCGGCGACCTGAGTGAGAATATCGCCGCAGTAGCGGTTATCGTCCAGCATATTTTTAATGCCGCCGAGCTGGCCTATCATCCGGTTGAGCCGGTTTTGGAGCAGGCGAAGCGTTTCTTCATCCCGGGGCGTGTTCTTGTGATGGCAGCAGGAGCAGCCGGTATTTTCATTTTCCATATTGATCCCCCTCGTTTTGCCGCGTTAATAGTATGGTGCGGTTTTGCACAATATACTCTCATAATACCCCTCGGGGGTATGTATTTCGTACCTATAATATACCCCATAGGGGTATTTGTCAATGGTAAGTACATACCATAAAACCGGGTAAAACCCTGTGACTGATTGGGCAGTATTAATAAATCGCTGAAAGAGAAATGAAACCGGTTGACATTTGCCGAAAAATGTGGTAATATACAATCAATAAAAGGGAGTAGTTCCTTCCGGACGCGGAAGGCGTGTTTTCGTCAGGACAGCCGAAAGGCTCGGAAACACGGAGACTGAAAAGTTTTTGCGAGACTTTTACCGGAAGGTAAAAGTCTTTTTTAGTATCTCAGCTATTTACCTTCAATAAACTCTGTCGGACAGAATTTTCAAGCCGCATAACACATTAAATAGAATGAGGAGGAAAAATCATGACCAAGTACATTATTATCGCTGCCGTAGTCCTTGTTGTCCTGCTGCTGTTTTTTGCCGGTTATATGAAAGCGCCCCCGGATACCGCGTATATCGTGTCCGGACTTGGACGCCGCAGAATATTTATCGGCAAGGCTGGCTGGCGCATACCCTTCTTTGAGCGAGTGGATAAGCTGAGCCTGCGCATTATGCAGGTGGATGTGAAAACCAGCGAGGCTGTGCCCACCAATGAATTTATAAATGTGGTGGTGGACGGCGTCGCCAACGTTAAGATAAGCTCCGACCCCGAGCTTCTGGAGCTTGCCGCAGAGTCGCTGCTTGGCAAAACACCCGCCGAAATGATAAGCCTGGTCACTCAGGTGCTGGAAGGCAATATGCGCGAGATCGTCGGTTCCGTGGGCCTGAAGGAAATGGTTCAGGATAGACAGGGCGTTGCCCGCAAGATCACCGAGAATGTGGTGCCCGATATGCAGAAGCTTGGCCTTGAGGTGGTAAACTTCAATATCCAGAACTTCAAGGACGGCGCTGGTACCATTGAAAACATGGGTATCGACAATGTTGAGCAGATCCGCAAGAACGCCCAAATCGCAAAGGCAAACGCACAGCGCGACATTGCCATCGCCACCTCCAATGCTCAGCAGGAGGCCAACGCCGTGAAGGTGCAGGCCGAGAAGATGATAGCCGAGCAGGATGCCGCGCTGGCCATCCAGCAGGCCGAAATGAAGGTAAAGGCCGACAGCAAGCGCGCGGAAGCGGACGCCGCGTATTCCATCCAGCAGGAGACCCAGCGTAAGACCATTGAGGTCACGAGGGTCAGCGCCGATATCGCAAAGCGCGAAAAAGAGGCTGATCTGGCTGAACGTGAGATCGCCATCAAGGAGCGCCAGCTTGACGCCGAGGTTCGCAAGCAGGCCGACGCGATGAAGTATAAGGCTCAGCAGGAGGCAGAGGCGGAGCTGATACGCCGCCAGCGTGACGCGGACGCCAAGGCGTACGAGGCGATCAAGGAGGCCGAAGCCCGCAAGGCTGAGGCGGAAGCACTGCGCTTCGCTATGGAGCAGGAGGCTGAGGGTATCCGCGCCAAGGGTCTCGCGGAAGCTGAGGCCATCGAAAAGAAGGCCGAAGCTCAGAAGAAGATGGGCGAGGCCTCCGTTCTGGAGATGTATCTCACCGCCCTGCCCGAGGTCGTTAGGAACGCCGCTGCGCCTCTGGCTCAGACGGATAAGATCGTTATGTACGGCGACGGAAACTCCACCAAGCTGGTAAGAGATGTTATGAACAGCGCCAGCCAGGTCATGGACGGAGTGAAAGAGTCCACCGGCATAGACCTTCAGGCTCTGCTTGCAGGAGCGCTGGGCGGCCGTCTCAGCGCAGAGGCGGAGCAGGAGGACGAGACTTACGCTGGGGTGTAAGGTGATATTCTGCCCTAAAAAGTGATATCGCAAGGAAAAAAGCTGCCCGGGTAATTTTACCCGGGCAGAAAAATTGAGCAGGATGGATATTTCACGTTGACCTGGTTAGCAGTCAGAGCCTATTGACAAGGTGCGGGAAAAGGAGTATTATTTCTACAATCTAATATGTATTTAAGTGCCGCTGATGCCGGACGGGTTCAGCGGATAATAGAGAATCCGGTCAGAATCCGGAACGGTGCCGCCACTGTATGCGTGGAGGCCGCACACATGACGATAGTCAGCCATTGGGAGCTTTTCCGAGAAGGCCGTGTGCGCGCTTAAGATACGCGAGTCAGGAGACCTGCTTAAATGCTTAATTCCGTCGACCCTCGTGCTTTGGGGTTGGTGGCTATGCTTTGCACGCGGAAAAACGGTCGCGGCAGTCTTTTGGGCTGTCGCGGCTTTTGTTTTATCTTGCTTTATAAATGCAGAAAAGCCGTATCCCCGCTTGTATTCACGCCTTTGACGGAAGGCACCACAGGGAAAAAAACAAAATCATTTCGAACCATTTTGCAAGGAGGATACTTATGAAAAAAAGGTTTACCAACATGGAGCGCAGGCTTCTTGCACTGTCCTGCTTCGTGCCTCTGCTGGCATTGCTGACCGTTCCGGCAAAAGCCATGCACATCATGGAGGGCTTTCTTCCCCAGGGACACGCCATTGCCTGGGGCGCTGTATGCGTTCCGTTTGTGGTAGGCGGCCTGATATCTATTAAAAAGATAATTTCCAACCATCGCAAGGCCGTGCTCCTGCTGGCTATGATGGGAGCTTATGCGTTCGTCCTCTCGGCGCTTAAGATGCCCAGCGTCACCGGCTCCTCCAGCCATCCCACCGGCACCGGCCTGGGCGCGGTGATGTTCGGACCGATGCCCATGGCGGTCATAGGAATGATAGTTCTGCTGTTTCAGGCTATCCTTTTGGCTCACGGCGGCCTTACAACTCTGGGCGCGAACACGTTTTCCATGGCAATTGCCGGCCCGTTTGTAAGCTTCGGCGTATACAAGCTTTGCCAGAAACTGAAGGTAAATCGTCTGGTATCCGTGGGGCTGGCCTGCGCAATTGGCGATCTGTTTACATATTGCGTTACCTCAGTGCAGTTGGCGTTGGCGCATCCGGGACAGGAGGGCGTACTGGCCTCCATGACGGAGTTCCTGGGCATTTTCGCCCTGACGCAGGTTCCGCTGGCAATCGTGGAGGGCATCTTGTCCGCCATTGTGGTTATGATGCTGGAATCCTTTGCCAAGCCCGAGCTGCGGGAGATAGGTTTTCTGAACAAGGAGGTTGCTGACGCATGAAGAAAAAACAAGTGATAATTATCGGCGTTTTGGTGCTGATCTGCGCCGCTATTCTGGTTGTACCGCTTTTGACGATCCGCGACAGCGAATTCAGCGGCGCTGACGGCGAGGCGGAGGAGATCATTGCCCAGCTCGACCCTGAATATGAGCCTTGGGCTGAAAACGTTATAGAGCCTCCCGGCGGTGAGACGGAGTCGCTGCTCTTCTGACTGCAGACTGCCCTTGGTGCCATTGTCCTCGGCTTTGGCTTCGGCTATCTGGTGGCGCGGAAAAAATACGTCGGCGGAGGAGCGTCGTAATGGCAAAGGGTCATACCCACCATATTGGAGGAATGCTGACATTGGATGCCCTGGCGGCCCATTCGGGCCTCCGGGGCGTCAGTCCTGGTCTGAAGATGGCCTTCAGTGTGGCAAGCCTGCTGCTTTGCGTAGGCGCAGCCGATGCCGTGGTCGGTGTGGCTGTAGCCTGCTCTATGGTTTGCATCATCCGGTGGCTGGGCGGAGTCCCCTTTGGACGAATTCTGAGGCTGCTTAGAATACCGATGCTGTTTCTGGTGGTGAGCTGTCTGGTGATTTTGCTGGAAGTGAGCCATGCGCCTATAGGTTTGTGGCAGATGAGGTTGGGAAGTATCTGGCTGTGCGTGACGGCACAGAGCCTGCACCGCGCGGTGACGCTGTTTTTTCAGGCGCTTGGCGCTGTGTGTTGTTTGTATTTTCTGAGCACCTCCACGCCGATGCCGCAGATCATCGAGGTGCTGCGCAAATGCCATTTGCCCGAGCTGATAATCGAGCTGATGTACCTTATCTACCGGTATTTGTTCGTCCTGCTGGAGGTGCAGCGGCAGATGACCATTGCGGCTATGACGCGCCTTGGCTATGTAAACTGGCGCCGTTCCTTGTCTACGGCGGGGAAAATAAGCGGCGGCCTGCTGGCATCCTCATTTCGCCGCAGCAGTGTTTGTTACGATGCAATGGAGGCCAGAGGTTATTCCGGAAAGCTGGCCTTTTTGTCCCACTCGCCTGAGCTTTGCCTGCGCCACGCCCTTGCGGCCGCTGGGTATTGCGCGCTGCTGGGACTTCTGATAATGGTTCGGAAAGGAGTATTTGCCCTGTGACTGAGCCAATTCTGGAATTAGAAAATGTGTCTTATACTTATCCCGATGGCCCTGTTGCGGTGGATGATTTGAGCGTTTCCGTCGGCAGGGGAGAGCGGGTGGCTGTCCTTGGCAGCAACGGAGCGGGAAAGTCCACATTTTTTCTGCTCTGCAACGGCATACTTGAGCCTTCCGCGGGCTGCATCCGCTGCGGCGGCAGGCAAATGAGCAGAAAAAAGAAAGACCTGATAGAACTGCATCGCCGGGTGGGCATTGTGTTCCAGGAGGCGGAAAATCAGATACTCGCGGTCACGGTGGAGGGCGAGGTGTCCTTCGGCCCAATCAATCTGGGCCTGCCGATGGAGGAAGTGGAGCAAAGAACGGCCGACGCTCTGCAGCGCATGGGCTTGCAGGGGTACGGCGACCGGTCACCCCAATATCTGTCCGGCGGCGAGAAAAAAAGAGTGACTATAGCCGACATTCTGGCAATGAAGCCGGATGTGATATTGCTGGACGAGCCCACAGCGTCTCTGGATCCTGAAAACGTGGTTCGGTTGGAACGAACTCTGGATCAGCTCACTCAGGCAGGTATCGCTCTGATGGTCAGCACGCACGATGTGGATTTCGCGGCGCGCTTTGCCCGGCGTGGGCTTGTCTTTGTCCACGGAAAGCTCGCTGCTGACGGCCCGATGGAAACGATTTTCTCCCGGCAGGAGCTTCTGGAGCAGGCGGGACTGCGCAAGCCCTGGATATGGCAGGCCGCCGAGGAGCTGCACCCGGGTGAGGACAGCTATCCAATGACGATGGAGCAGTTTTCCCTTTGGAAGAATGCGGCGGACGTGACCGCCCGGGGAGGAAATTGACTATGCTGGAACACTACATATCCGTAGGACAGCACCGTATGCGCTGCGGCTATACAACGGGTACCTGCGCCGCGGGAGCGGCACGGGCTGCGGCGGAAGCTCTGCTGACGGGCAGCTTTCCCCACGGGGTCACGGTTGAAACACCCGCTGGTATTTCCGTATTGCTGGAGCCGGAGAACATGGCGCAGGGGCCGGACTGGGCGGCCTGCGGCGTCCGCAAGGATGGGGGCGACGATTGTGACGCTACCAACGGCGCGCTGATCATGGCCACTGTGTTTCGCACGGATGATGGAATACAGATCGACGGCGGACAGGGTGTGGGACGGGTCACCCGTCCGGGGCTGAACCAGCCGGTAGGCGCCGCCGCCATCAATCAGGTGCCACGGCAGATGATAGAAGCTCAGGTGCGCCAGGCTCTGTCGGAGGCGAAAGCCGACTGCGGAATGCGGGTAGTCATCTCCGTGCCGGAGGGAGAGGCGATAGCAGCCAAGACCTTTAATCCCCGCCTGGGAATTGAGGGCGGTATATCTATTCTTGGTTCCACCGGGATCGTCCGGCCAATGAGCCGAAAGGCTCTTGTGGATACCACACGGGTGGAAATGGAGGTTCACAGAGCCGAGGGCGTCAGCGACTTGCTGATGACGCCCGGAAACTACGGGGCGGATTTTGCCGCCAATCGTTTGGGCCTGGATATGAGAAGAGCTGTCCAATGCTCTAATTTTATCGGTGAGGCGCTGGATAACGCCGCGAATCTGGGCTTTTCCTCTGTGCTGCTGGTGGGGCACGTTGGCAAGCTGTGCAAGCTGGCGGCGGGTATTACCGATACCCATTCCCGAACAGCGGATGGCCGCCGTGAGGTATTTGTTACCCACGCCGCCCTGTGCGGCGGAGATGGGGCCCTGCTGCGGAGGCTTTACGAAGCCGCCACTACCGATGCCTCTCTGGAACTGCTGAATCAGGCGGGTCTGAGCGAGGCGGTCTTGAATTCCATAGCCCACGCCGTGGGCGAGACATTGGCGCACCGGGCGGGAAAAATGAACGCGCAGGCAATTTTCTTCTCTGCGTCAGCCGGACTCAGCGCCATGACCGACGGCGCCGCGGAACTGCTGAAAAAACACACACAACTTTGAGAATTCACTCAATCATATTATAAAGGCCCATCTGCCCGCCGCTTTGCGGCAGCCGCAGATGATGGCCATAATCCCCCGTTTCGCCGGGGGAGCATTTCATTTCTATTTGTGCCGCTCATTGCGGCGGAATGGGGGATTTTTGTGATACATTTTGTTGGAGCCGGTTCAGGTGCTGAAGACCTTATCACCCTGCGCGGTGCGAGACACCTGTCCCAGGCGGATGTAGTAATTTATGCCGGTTCGCTGGTCAATCCCGCCCTGCTGAAAAATTGCAGAGAGGACTGCCAAATTTATGATTCAGCATCCATGACACTTGAAGAGGTTCTGGAGGTAATGGACAAAGCAGAGTCTCAGGGCAAGACCACGGTGCGCCTGCATACCGGCGACCCTTCCATATACGGCGCTATACGCGAGCAGATGGACGCGCTGGACGCCCGTGGCTATGAATATGATGTTACTCCCGGCGTATCCTCGTTCTGCGGAGCCGCCGCGGCTTTGAAGGCGGAGTATACTCTGCCCAATGTCAGCCAGACAGTCATTATTACCCGCGCGGAGGGACGCACCCCAGTGCCTGAGAGGGAGCAGCTGAAAAAGCTGGCTGAGCACGGAAGCACAATGGTGCTATTCCTTTCCTCAAGTCTGCTGGAAAAAGCTCAGCAGGAGCTGATAGAGGGCGGATATAGCCCCGATACCCCTGCGGCGATCGTTTATAAGGCAACCTGGCCGGATGAGAAGGTCATGCGCTGCACCGTGTCCACGCTGGCTGAGACGGCACGCAAGAATCATGTGACTAAGACGGCGCTTATCACGGTCGGCGGATTCCTCGGCGGCGAATATGACAGGTCGCTGCTGTATGACCCGGGCTTCTCCCACGGGTGCCGGGAGGCTTCACGGTGATAAGTCTCATCGCGTTCACCCGCCGTGGGTGCCGCTTAGGAGAAAGTCTGGCGAAGGAGCTTGGAGGGCGTCTGTGGACAACGGAGAGGCTTGCGCCGGAAATGGGGCTGCCGTCCTACGGCAATCTGCGGGACTGGACGGAAGCTCGATTCACGGACAGCCGGGCGCTGGTGTTTATTTCCGCTTCGGGAATTGCCGTTCGTTCGATTGCTCCCTTTGTGAAGGATAAATTTACCGATCCCGCTGTCATCTCCGTGGATGAGGCGGGAGAGTTTGCCGTTCCTCTGCTCTCAGGGCATGTGGGCGGAGCCAACGATCTGGCGCGCCGTGTCGCGGCGCTCACCGGCGGACGGGCGGTGGTATCCACGGCCACGGACGTAAACGGCATGTTTGCCGTAGACCAGTGGGCAAAGGAGCAGGGACTGGTGCTGTGCGAGCGGGCTCAGGCCAAAGCCGTATCGGCGGCGCTGCTGGAAGGCAGGCCGGTGGCGGTTCGCTCCGCGTATCCCATTGCGGGAAAGATGCCTGCCGGACTTTGCTCGGAGGCTGCCGAGATAGGAATATGCATCGGCCCCACCGCGGCGGAAAGCTTTTGCCCGCAGACGCTGCATCTGGTGCCGGGAGCGATTACGCTGGGTATCGGATGCCGGCGCGGAACCGAGCAGGCGAGGCTGGAGGCTGCGCTGAAGGAGTTCCTGAGTGGACATGCCATTCCGGAGAAGGCCGTACGCGGACTTGCTTCCGTTGACCTTAAGCAGGATGAGCCGGGGCTGCTGGCTTTGGCGAACGCCCACGGCTGGCCTATCACGTTTTTTACCGCCGGGGAGCTGGCTTCGGAAACCGGAGATTTTCCGGCGTCTCCCTTTGTGGAGCGAACCACCGGCGTAGACAATGTGTGCCAGAGAGCCGCCCAGCGGGCAGGCGGACATATCATTATCCCCAAGACCGTCTGTCAGGGCGCGACATTTGCCGCGGCTATGGGGCAGGTGGAACTGAATTGGGGAGATTTTCGATAACTATTTGGTGCGGTTCTGCCGCATGGAGGATAGTGTGAAAAATCACACAATATTATTAAAAAGCCCATCGCCTCGCCCTTCGGGCAACCGGCGATGATGGCAAAAATCCTCCATGCAGGGGGATTTTTAATGAATATTTGGTGCGGTTCTGCCGCATGGAGGATTTTTATGAAGAAACTGTATATCATTGGACTTGGCCCCGGCGGTGGGCGTGACTTGACCGGCCGTGCGGCGGAGGCGCTGGAGGCTTCCGACGTGATCGTCGGATACACCGTATACATAGACCTTATCAGACAGGCCTATTCCCATAAAGAGCTGCTTTCCACACCCATGAGAAAAGAGACCGAGCGCTGCCAGATGGCGCTTGAAATGGCGGACTCCGGCAAGACCGTGGCTATGGTCTGCTCCGGCGACCCCGGCGTATACGGTATGGCGGGGCTGTGCTATGAATTGTCCACCCAATGGCCCCAGGTTGAGCTTGAGGTTATCCCCGGCATCACGGCGGCCTGCGGCGGCGCTTCCGTGCTGGGCGCACCGCTGATGCACGATTTTTGTCTTGTTTCCCTTTCGGATCTGATGACGCCATGGGAAAAGATAGAGGCTCGGCTTCGGGCAGCGGCTCAGGCGGACTTTGTCCTCTGTCTCTATAACCCCTCCAGCCACAAGAGAAAGGATTACCTGCAAAAGGCCTGCGATATCCTGCTGGAAACGAAAGACCCTCAGACGATCTGCGGCTATGTAAGCCAGATAGGCCGTGAGGGAGAGAGCTACACCATTCTGAGCCTGAAAGAACTTCGTGAGGCTCAGGTCGATATGTTTACAACCGTGTTTGTCGGAAACTCCCAGACTCAGGTGATCGGCGGCCATATGGTTACGCCCAGGGGGTATCTGCAGCGATGAAGGTGCTTTTGTTCGGCGGCACGACGGAGGGACATGCCCTGGCGTGCCGGCTGGCAGAGGCGGGACATTCAGTGACCTGCTGTGTTGCCACGGAGTACGGACGCGATCTGCTGGAACCTCAAAGTGGCCTCACGGTACTCACGGGGCGCATGGATAAGGATGCCATGATCCGGGAGATGGACCGCGGCTATGACTGCGTGGTGGACGCCACCCATCCCTATGCCGCTCTGGTCAGTGAGAATATTCGGGCAGCGGCGCAAACCGCCGGACTTCACTATGAGCGTCTGCTGAGACCGAGCGAAGCCGCTGAAAATGTGATAACGGCGGAAAGTTCGGCTGAGGCTGCGGAGCTGCTGGCGGATATGCCGGGCAATGTTCTGCTGACTACCGGGAGCAAGGATCTTGCGGTTTTTGCCTCAGTACCGGATTTCCAGAAGCGGATATGGGTTCGTGTCCTGCCGAGTCTGGAGAGCCTGAGCTGCGCTCTTGAGTTGGGATACCCTGCGTCTCACATTATATGTATGCAGGGACCCTTTTCAAAGCAGATGAACATAGCGACGCTTCAGGATATTGACGGCGCCGTTCTCGTAACAAAGGACACGGGACGTGCCGGAGGCTTCGGAGAAAAAGCGGAGGCGGCGCAGGCAGTTGGCGCTAAGCTGCTGGTAATTCGGCGTCCCACCACGGAAACGGGTCTGGAGCTTGAAGCACTTTTGAAAAAACTCACCGAGGATATCGTGTGAAAATCACACTATATTATTTAAAGCCCATCGCCTCGCCCCTTCGGGTAAGCGGCGATGATGGCAAAAATCCTCCATGCGGGGGAGATTCTTAAAGATTATTTGTGCGGTGTTGCCGCATGGAGGATTATAATGAAAACCTGTTATCTCATTGGCATAGGCATGGGAAACCCGGACACCCTGACCCAGGGCGCTGCCCGGCGTATTGGGGAATGCGGGCTGCTGATCGGCGCCCGGAGAATGCTGGACGCATTTCCGGAGCATCCGGGGCGTAAGCTTGCGCTGATCCGTGCGGAGGATATCGCGGAGGCTGTAAAAGCCTATGAAGGCGACAGCGCCGTGCTGCTTTCCGGCGACCCCGGCTTTTACAGCGGAGCTTTCCGGCTCTATGACATGCTGGATGGTCTGCGGGTGGAAACCATCCCCGGTATATCCTCCCTTAACTATTTCTGTGCCCGGCTTCATACCAGTTGGCAGGATGCGCGGCTGGTTTCCGTTCATGGCCGTACAGCCAACGCCGTGGGCGAGATACAATCCCACGGCAAGACCTTTCTGCTGACCGGAAGCAACTGCACGGCGGCGGAGCTGTGCGCCCAGCTAACCGATGCCGGCCTGGGACAGGTGCAGATTCACGTGGGTCAGCGTCTGTCATATCCTGACGAGAGCATTGTTTCTGGCACGGCGGCGGAGCTGGCCGGTGAGAAATTTGACGATTTGTCAGTGGTTCTGGCAGTAAATCCCGCACCCACCGGCTGGAAACAGGGAGCGCCCTGCCTTTGGGATGACCAGCTTATCCGGGGCAAGACGCCTATGACCAAGGAAAATATCCGCCTGCTGGCGGTTGCCCGGCTGGAAGTAAAGCCGGACAGTGTGGTTTGGGACGTTGGCGCCGGTACCGGCTCTGTGTCCGCCGCCTGCGCTATGGCGGCCTGGCAGGGTCAGGTATGGGCGGTGGAGAAGGAAACGGAGGCGCTGGAGCTGATACGTCAGAACCGGGAAGCGCTTGGGCTGTGGAATCTGCGGGTGATAGAGGGCAAAGCGCCGGAAACGCTGGATGAGCTGCCCCGTCCGGACTGCGTGTTCATAGGCGGCTCCTCCGGCTCAATGGCAGGGATATTCAAAGTGGTTCTTGAGAAGAATCCCGCGGCGCGGATATGCGTTACGGCGGTCAGCTTGGAGAGCCTCACCGATGCCCTGAACTGCATGAAGCAGTTTGAACTGGCGAATGTTGACGTGACGCAGATATCGGCGGCACAGGCAAAGACTCTGGGTCAGTACCACATGATGATGGGGCAGAATCCCGTATGGATCATATCCGGGGAGGGAAGGCAATGACGCCGCGTCTCATGTTCTGCGCCCCAGCCTCCGGCAGCGGTAAGACCACGGTGACCTGCGCGGTGCTGCGCGCGCTGCTCAGGCGCGGACTGATGCCGATGGCCTGCAAATCCGGGCCGGATTATATCGACCCCATGTTCCACAGCCAGGTTCTGGGTACCCGGAGCTGCAATCTGGATATGTTCTTTTTTTCCCGCGCCACGACCAGAAATCTGCTTGAGGAATGTTCCCGTCAGGCGGATGTGACGATTCTGGAAGGCGCTATGGGCTATTACGACGGCATTGCCATGAGCGTGGATGCTTCTGCCTACGCCCTTGCGGAGGCAACGGAAACTCCGGCAGTGCTGGTTGTGGACGGCAGGGGCAGAGCCATTTCCGCGGCAGCCGAGGTTCAGGGCTTTCAAAGCTTCCGGCAGCCCAGCCGGATAGCCGGTGTTATTTTGAACCGTGTGTCCCCGATGCTGTATCCCCGTTTGGCTGAGACCATTTCCCGGGAAACCGGCCTGCCGGTGATGGGCTATCTGCCGGTGATGGAGGACTGTTCCATTGAGAGCCGCCATCTGGGGCTGGTGACGGCTGCGGAAATATCCGATCTGCAGCAGAAGCTGGACAGGCTGGCGGAGCAGGCGGAAAAGACATTGGATCTGGACGGCCTGCTGGCTCTGGCTCAGCAGGCGCCTGAGCTGGAGACTAAGCTCCCTACAAAGGTGTCTGAAGCGAAAAAGGTGAGGATCGCCGTTGCTCGGGATAAGGCCTTTTGCTTTTATTATGAGGCTTCGCTTCAAATCCTGAGGGATATGGGAGCGGAGCTTGTGGATTTTTCTCCTCTGACCGACAGCGCGCTGCCGGAGAACGTGCATGGACTCTATCTGGGAGGAGGCTACCCGGAGCTATATGCCCGACAGCTTGCGGAGAACGAAGCTATGCGCTGCTCCATTTACAGAGCGGTATCCGAAGGACTTCCCACCATTGCCGAATGCGGCGGCTTCATGTACCTGCATAAGACTCTGCGGGATGGTGACGGAATGCCCTGGCCAATGGTCGGAGTTCTGGATGCGGATGCGTTCCCCACGGGAAAGCTCAGCCGCTTTGGGTATGTGACGCTGACTGCGGAAACGGACAGTCTCCTGTTTCACGCAGGCGATACGATGCCGGCTCATGAGTTTCATTATTGGGACAGCACGGAGCCGGGACAGAGCTTTACCGCCAGAAAGCCGCAGTCGGCGCGGCACTGGAAGGCCGGTATTGCCACGGAAAGCCTGTACGCCGGGTTTCCCCACTTCCACTTTGCCTCCAAACCGGAGGCGGCCGGACGTTTTCTGGAAAAAGCCATGCTCTTCAAAGAAAAAGACGGAGAAGGAGTAGAAAAATGAACCATTTTCTCGCCCTTTTGCTGGGCTTTTGTGTGGATTTGATTTTGGGCGATCCCCGGTGGCTGCCTCATCCTGTGCAGGGCATGGGATGGCTGATAGGGAAGCTGGAGCCGCCGCTGCGGGCGGCGTTTCCCAAAAATGAGAAAGGGGAGCTGCATGCCGGAGTATGTCTGGTAGTGCTGGTGGTTGGCCTGACGGGATTGAGCACAGGGCTTGTTTTGCGGCTGGCGCACCTCCTTCACCCGGCTGTTGGGTTTGTTCTGGAGGTCGTGATATGCTGGCAGATACTCGCGACAAGATCCCTGCGCACGGAGAGCATGAAGGTCGTCCGCGCTTTGGAGCATGGCTCTCTGGACGACGGCCGGCGGGCTGTTTCCATGATCGTGGGACGCGACACGGAGCAATTATCCGAGGAAGAGGTGCTGGCAGCCGCGGTGGAGACTGTGGCGGAAAATGCATCCGACGGAATTCTCGCGCCGCTGCTCTGGGCGGCGGTTTTGGGGCCGGTGGGCGGCATGTGCTATAAGGCTGTCAATACAATGGACTCAATGGTGGGCTATAAGAACGAGCGGTATCTCTATTTCGGACGGGCGGCGGCGCTGCTGGACGATGTATGCAATTTTCTGCCCGCCCGCATCTCCGGTCTGCTTATGTGTCTGGCCGCTTATCTGGGTTTTGACGGAAAAAACGCCTTTCGTATCTTCTTCAGAGACAGAAAAAACCACAAATCTCCAAATTCAGCACACACGGAGGCTGCGTGCGCAGGCGCTCTTGGACTGCGGCTGGGAGGCACGCATCTTTATTTCGGCAAGCCGGTGGAAAAACCGACCATAGGCGACCCGGTGCGCTCCATCTGCAGAGAGGATGTAAAGCGTGCCAATGACCTGGCCCTTACCGGCGCTGTCCTGGCGCTGCTTCTGTTCGATATACTGCCGATGATTCTGATATGTATCTTTAGGAGGCACTTATGACGTTGGATCATGGAGGAGACATTGTCTCAGCTCAGAAAATCTATTCGGGAGAGATCCTGGACGTATCGGTGAATCTGAATCCGTTGGGAACGCCGCCGCAGGTTCTGCAGGCGGCAAGAGATGCTCTGAAGCAGGCGCAGGAATACCCGGATCCGTTGTGCCGGGAGCTGCGGCTTGCCATTGCCCAAAAGGACGGGGTTTCTCCGGAACAGATCTTCTGCGGCAACGGCGCGGCGGAGGTGATATTCCGCCTTGCGCTTACCCTCAGCCCAAAGGCCGCCCTGCTCACGGCGCCCACTTTTTCGGAGTACGAGGGGGCATTGAATCAGCTTGGCTGTGACTGCCGCTTCCATGTGCTCCGTCAGGAAGAGAATTTTGATGTCACGGAGGCCATTCTGGAGAAAATCCAGCCGCCTGTGGAACTGGTAATGGTTTGCAGCCCCAATAACCCCACGGGACGGATGATACCCCGGGAACTGCTGCTGCGTATGCTGGAGCGCTGCCGGGAGATAGGAGCGGTTCTGGCGGTGGATGAGTGCTTTCTGCCGCTGGCTCAGGAGGGAATGGGGCTTGCGCCCTGCCTGAATGACCATCCGGAACTGTTTCTGCTGAGAGCCTTTACCAAGACCTACGCCATTCCCGGCCTGCGGCTGGGCTACGGTCTGGGGTCGCCGAATATGATACAGCGGCTTTCGGCCTGCGGACCCTGCTGGAATGTTTCCGGGCCTGCACAGGCGGCGGGGCTGGCCTGCTGCCGTCTGCCGGATTGGCCGGCGGAGGGACGGCGTATATTGCAGCAGCAGCGGCCGGTATTGCAGCAGGGACTTACGGAGCTGGGCTGCGAGGTGATACCCGGCAGCGCCAACTATCTGCTGTTCCGCCTGCCGGGGGTGGAAAACCTTAAAGAACGCATGCTGAGGCGCGGTGTTCTGCTGCGCAGTTGCGGCAACTACCGTGGTCTGGGGCAGGATTGGTACCGGGTCGCCGTGAAGATGGCGGATGATAACGCACGATTCCTGCGTCTGTTAGGCGCAGAACTGGAGGAATGACAATGGCAAAGGCAATCATGGTGCAGGGCACCACATCCAACGCTGGAAAGAGCTTTCTGGCGGCGGCGCTGTGCCGCATTTTTAAGCAGGACGGCTATACGGTCGCGCCGTTTAAATCTCAGAATATGGCTTTGAATTCTTTTATCACAGCCGACGGACTGGAAATGGGACGCGCGCAGGTCATGCAGGCGGAGGCGGCCGGTATTGCGCCCCGAGTGGAGATGAACCCCATTTTGCTCAAGCCCACGAATGACACCGGCTCCCAGGTCATTGTCAACGGCCAGGTAAGGGGCGTAATGAACGCCCGGGATTACTTCAAAATCAAAAAGCAGCTGGTTCCCGATATTATGCGGGCGTATAATACCCTTGCCGACAGCCACGATATCATAGTTTTGGAGGGCGCCGGAAGTCCCGCGGAGATAAACTTGAAGCAGGAGGACATAGTCAATATGGGCATGGCCCGCATGGCGGGCGCTCCGGTTCTGCTCTGCGCCGATATCGACAGGGGCGGCGTGTTCGCTTCTCTCTACGGAACCGTGGCTCTGCTGGAGCCTGAAGAGAGGGCGAGAGTAAAGGGCCTTATCATAAACAACTTCCGGGGAGACAAGACCATTCTGGACCCCGGTGTGGAAATGCTGGAAAAGCTCGTTGGAATTCCCGTGGTGGGCGTTGTGCCGCACCTGCAGGTGGATCTGGACGATGAGGATTCCCTTACGGAGCGCTTTGAACGAACCGATGGAAAGGGACTGATCGATATTGCCGTGGTGCGGCTTCCCAGAATATCCAACTTTACGGATTTCAATTCGCTGGCCCGCATGCCGGAGGTATCTCTGCGCTATGTGAAGTCAGCCGACCGGCTGGGCAGCCCCGACGTGATTATTCTGCCGGGCACGAAAAACACCATGGAGGATCTTCGCTGGCTGCGCCAGAGCGGCATGGAAGCGGCTATTCTGAAGCATGCCGCCGATGGCGGCGCCGTTGTGGGTATATGCGGCGGCTATCAAATGCTGTGCCGCTCCATTTCCGACCCCGAGGGCGTGGAAGCCGGCGGTCAGATACGGGGCATGGGCTTGCTGGACGCGGACACCGTGTTCCTTGGTGAAAAGGAGCGCACCAGAGTAACCGGACGGATGGAAAATGCCTGCGGCATCTTCAGCGAACTGAACGGAGCCGCGTTCACCGGCTATGAGATACATATGGGACAAACCACCGGCAAGACCGACCTGAGCCGATTGGAGCAGGCGGGAAAATCCAAGACCGATGGTATGGCCGAAGGCAACGTGTGGGGCAGCTATGTCCACGGAATCTTCGACCAGGGACAGTTTGCAGGAGCTTTCGTATCCTGCCTGCTGCGAGCCAAGGGGCTTGACCCGGCTCAGGGCGTGGAGGACTGGGAAAGCTATAAGCAGCGTCAGTACGACCTGCTGGCCGACGGAGTACGGCAATCGGTAGATATGAAAAAAATATATGAGATCATGGAGGAAAGCATATGCATGTAGAGCTGCAGCGTGTTGCTCCGGCAGAAATCGAAGCAAGAAGCATGGAAATCATACGGTCGGAGCTGAAACGCCCCCTGCCGCCGGAGAATGAGGCGGTCATCCTGCGAGCCATTCATACCACGGCGGATTTTGATTATGCGGAAAACCTCTGCTTCTCGTCCGATGCGGTGAAGCTGGGAGTGGAAGCGCTGCGGAGCGGCGCGGATATCGTGACCGACACTACTATGGCCATGTCCGGCATCAACAAACGGGTTCTTGCCAAATTCGGCGGACAGGTCCATAATTTTATCGCGGATGCCGAGGTTGCGGCTCAGGCCAAGGAGCGGGGTGTGACGAGAGCTGCCGTAAGCATGGAGCGCGCGGCGGCGATGGGAAAATCCCTGGTATATGCCATAGGCAATGCACCGACGGCTTTGGTTCGTCTCTACGAGATGTGGCAGGATGGAACGCTGCCGAAACCGGCGCTTATCATCGGCGTGCCCGTGGGGTTCGTTAATGTAGTGGAGGCCAAGGAGCTGACTATGGAGATGGATTGCCCCTGGATCGTGGCTCGCGGCCGCAAGGGCGGCAGCAATCTGGCAGCGGCCATCTGCAATGCGCTTTTGTATACCGCATCCCAGAACGAAAGAGAGTGAGCATATGAAAAAAGCAATTTTGGCCGTATCCTTCGGCACTTCCTATCCCGACACGCTGGAAAAAACCATAGCCGCCACCGAGCGTGAGCTGGCGGCGGCGTATCCGGAATGGGAGGTTCGCCGCGCTTTTACCAGCGGCATGATCATAAAAAAGCTCCGTCAGCGTGACGGGCTGGAAATAGACAATGTAGGCGAGGCCTTGCATCGCCTTGAAGCGGATGGCTTTACCCATGTGGCGGTGCAGCCCACCCATGTGATGCATGGTGAGGAATATGAAAAGATGCTGGCTCAGCTTGAGCCCTACCGCTTGCGGATGCAGATCGCCGTGGGAATGCCCATGCTCCATGCCGAGGCTGACTATGCCGCAGTTGCTGACGCGCTGCTGGAATGGCTTTCAGAGCCGAAGGCGGATGAAGCCCTGGTGTTCATGGGACACGGCACGCCGCATTTTGCAAATTCCGCCTATTCGCAGATGGAACATGTGCTAAAGAGCCGTTGTGACAGAATATATATGGCTACTGTGGAGGGCTATCCCACGCTGGAAAGCGTAAAGCGGCAGCTTGAAGGCCGGCCGGAGATAAAGAAAGTAACCCTGGCTGCCTTTATGCTGGTGGCCGGGGATCATGCCCGTAATGATATGGCCGGAAGCGAGGATTCGTGGAAGGCGGAGCTGGAAGCGGACGGCTATTCCGTGCGCTGCGTGCTGCAGGGTCTGGGAGAGTGCCGGAAGATCCGTGAGCTGTTCGTAGAGCACTGCCGGGAGGCAGTAGAGGAGCTGTCTCGCTGCGGCAAGCTGTGGGGCGTGGGCGTAGGCCCCGGCGACCCGGAGCTTATGACCATGAAGGCGGTTCGCGTCCTGCGCGAGGCCGATGTTGTGATGGTTCCCGATACCAGCAAGTCGGACAAAACGGCGCTTAATATCGCAAAAGACTATCTGGACGGCAGCAAGGAGCTGATTTTTGTCAAAACACCTATGGTGCGTGACAAGGCCGTTGTGGACGCGGCATATGATGACGCGGCGCGGCAGATATGCGCCCTGCTTGACCAGGGTAAGCAGGTGGCGTTCCTGACGCTGGGTGACCCTACGGTTTATTCAACCTATATGTATATCCATGAAAAGGTCATGTGCCAGGGCTATACCGTTGAGGTCGTTCCGGGCGTGACCTCCTTCTGCGCGGCTGCGGCTCGGCTGAATATTTCTCTGTGTCAGGGCTCTGAGCCCCTGCTGGTGATCCCCGCGTCTCATAATCCCGAGGCGCTGATGGATGTGCCGGCCAACAAGGTGTTTATGAAGGCGGGAAGCTCCATATTGGAGCTTCAGAAAAGTCTGGCGGAGCATGGAATGCTGGAGAACGCCGCAATGGTGGAAAATTGCAGTATGCCCAATGAGAGACTTTTCCCCAAGTTCAAGGAGCTGAATGAGACATCCGGCTATTTCTCTCTGGTGATAGCCAAAGGAGGAAAGTCATGAACCTGATGATGTCGGGACTGGACTGCCACGGAGCGCCCATTGAGCTGCGGGAACGGCTGGCTTTCTCAAAGGAAAGTGCGGTGGAGCTGCTCCAATGGCTGCGGCAACAGCCGGGAGTGGAGGGCTGCGTGCTGCTGTCCACCTGCAACCGGACGGAGCTTTATCTCAGCGGCTCCGAGGAGGCACCATGGCGGCTTCTGTGCCGGGGGGCTAATGTTCCGGAGACGGAGCTGGAGCCTTATTTTACCACCCGTGCCGGAACGGATGCGGCAAAGCATCTGATAGAAGTGGCCTGCGGTCTCCATTCCCAAATCGTCGGAGAGGATCAGATAATCACCCAGGTTCGCACGGCTATGGAGATCGCGCAGGAGGCCAAAACCGCCGACCCCGCCCTCTCCGCGCTGTTCCGCAGAGCGGTGACCGCCGGTAAGCGGGCAAGGACGGAGGTTCATGTGACCCGGGGCGTACCCTCTATGGGAACCCGCTGCCGTGATGTGCTTACGCGGGAGCTGGGCGAGTTGAACGGCAAAAAAATTCTGGTCATAGGCAACGGGCAGATGGGACGGCTGGCGGCGGAGCTGCTTCAGCAGGCCGGAGCCCATGTTCAGGTGACGCTGCGAACCTACCGTCACGGAGAGACGGTGGTGCCCGCCGGCTGCGATACGGTTGCCTATGATAAGCGTGCAGCCGCGATGGAGGGGATAGATGCCCTGGTGTCGGCCACCACAAGCCCTCATTACACCATAACACTGGAACAGCTCGCCTCAGTGAAGCAGCCGCCGAAGGTGGCGGTGGATCTGGCGGTGCCGAGGGACATCGATCCGGCCTGCGCGGCAATTCTTCGCTGCTTTGACGCGGACACTCTGGGCGTTGGTGATGATGCCTGCAGCCGGGAAGAACTGAAGAACATGGAGGAAATCGCCCGGGAGGAACTGGAAAAGTTCCGGCAGTGGCAGCGGCGTCAGTCCGCGCCGGCAAGACCTCTGCGCTTTCCGCTGTTTTTGGATTTGACAGGAAAAACAGTCGTGCTCGTGGGCGGCGGTACCATTGCTTCCAGAAGGATCGGTACTCTGCGTCTGTTCGGCTGCAAAATAGTGGTTATTTCCCCGGAGCTTAAAAGTAAAGCCGACGGGATCACATGGATACAGAGACCCTACCGTTCCGGTGACCTTGAGGGAGCCTTCATGGCCATTGCTGCCACAGGAGACCGCGAGGTCAACCATCAGGTTGGGGAAGAGGCGCGCAGACTGGGTATCCCCGTGTCTGTGGCGGACTGCGAGGCAGAGTGTAACTTTTATTTTCCCGCCATCTGCACCGGAGAGGATCTGGTAGCAGGGGTGGTGTCTTCGGGCAAAGAGCATCATAAAACGGCTCGCGCGGCCCGGGAGATTCGCAAGGTATTGGAGGGTATGGAATGAAAATCAGGATTGGCAGCCGGGAGAGCAAGCTGGCGGTGATCCAGAGCCGAATGGTAATGGACGCCATCGCGGCGGCTGTTCCCCAGGCGGAGCTGGAGCTTGTGACGATGAAAACCACAGGCGACCGGATTTTGGATAAAACTCTGGATCAGATAGGCGGCAAGGGCCTGTTTGTGAAGGAACTGGATCAGGCTTTGCGTGATGAGCGAGTCGATTTTACCGTACACTCTCTGAAGGATATGCCCATGGAAGTGCCGGAGGCTCTGCCACTGGCGGCTTTCTCGCGGCGTGAGGACCCACGGGATGCGCTGGTGCTCCCGGAGGGCGTAACAGAGCTGGATACATCCAAGCCCATCGGCTGCTCTTCCCGTCGGAGACAACTTCAGCTAAAGGCGCTGTTTCCGGATATGGAGATCCAGCCTGTCCGAGGCAACGTGCAGACACGTTTGAACAAGCTACAGTCCGGGGAATTTTCCGCCCTGGTGCTGGCGGCGGCGGGACTGAAGCGTTTGGGTCTGGAGGCAAGGATAAGCCGCTATTTCACCACCGAGGAGATACTGCCCGCGGCGGGTCAGGGAATTTTGGCGGTGCAGACGAGGCAGGGCGTGGATACTGGCTGCCTGTCCGGTGTGCATGACCCGGATACCGCCTGCTGCGCGCTGGCGGAGCGTGCCTTTGTCCGGGAACTGGACGGCGGATGCAGTTCCCCCGTGGCGGCATATGCCGTGGTGGATGGAGAACAAATCACCGTCACGGGGCTTTACGTCAGTCCCGATGAGACGATCATACGAAAAGGCGCTCTGAGCGGGAACAAGGCGGACGCGGAAATCCTGGGACAGACATTGGCGAATGAACTGAAAAAAGGAGGCGTGACGGCGGAATGTACGGTAATGTAATACTTGTTGGCGCAGGCCCCGGCGATCCCGGACTGCTGACCCAGAAGGGACGTCAGGCGCTGGAACAGGCGCAGGTAGTGGTTTTTGACCGGCTGGTGAGCCCGGCGATAATGGCTCTTATTCCGCCCCAGGCGGAGCTTATAGATGTGGGCAAGGAATCGAGCCACCATCTGGTCCCGCAGGATCAGATCAATCAGATACTTCTGAACAAGGCACTGGAAGGCAAGCGTGTGGTGCGCCTGAAGGGCGGAGACCCCTTCATGTTTGGCCGGGGCGGCGAAGAATTGGAGCTGCTGCAGGAGCATGGAATACCCTTCCAGGTGGTGCCGGGAGTAACCTCGGCGCTGTCGGTGCCGGCCTATGCGGGCATCCCTGTGACACATCGGGACTTTTGCTCATCCTTGCATATCGTGACCGGCCATGCCAAGGCGGGCGCGGAGCTGCATATTGATTTTGAGGCGCTGCGCCGAACCGGAGGTACGCTGGTCTTTCTGATGGGCGTTTCAGCGCTGCCGAAAATCTGCCAGGGTCTGCTGGACGCGGGCATGGAGCCGGAAATGCCGGCGGCTGTGGTGGAGCGCGGAACGCTGCCGAAGCAGCGCAAGGTGATATCCACTCTGGCAGAGCTGCCCCGGAAAGCGGCGGAAGAGAAGATAAAAAGCCCGGCAATCATCATCGTGGGCAAGGTCTGTCAGCTTTCTGACCGTTTTGATTGGTTTGATAATCTACCCTTGAAGGGCAAGGAAGTGGTCGTTACCCGTCCGGCGGACCGCAGCGGGACTCTTTCTGAGCGACTGCGTCAATTGGGCGCGAACGTGACCGATTATCCCTGCATACGCACTGTGCCGAGAGACCCCAGCCCGGAGCTGGAGCAGGCCATCGCGTCTTTGGAGCGCTTTAGCTGGCTCGTATTTACCAGCCCCATAGGGCCGGATATCTTCTTTGGCCGGCTGAACGCGGCAGGGAAGGACGCACGTGCGCTTGCGGGCCTGAAGCTGGCGGCTATCGGCCCCAAGACGGCCTCCGCGCTGGCACAGTATGGACTCAAGGCTGATCTTGTGCCTGATACCTATGATTCTGCGCACTTGGCTCAGGCTATGGCGCAGGTCGACGGCGAGGTGCTTCTTTGCCGGGCAAGCAAGGGAAGCAATGCTCTGCCGGAGATATTCAGCAAAAACGGCATTCCATTTTCCGATGTTCCGTGCTATGATACAGTATATGAGAATCCGGATCCCACCCCGGTGCTGGAGCTGCTCAAAGAGCCGGTACTGGTGACGTTCACCAGCGCCTCCACCGTTCGGGGATTTGTGGAAAGCCTTCACGGCGCGGATATCTCCAAGGTCTTGGGCTGCTGCATTGGCGACCAGACGGCAGCGGAAGCAAAAAAATACGGAATTTCCGTTGTAACAGCCAGGGAGGCCACCATTGAATCCCTAATGGAATGTATCAAGGAAGTGTGAAAAAATATGGATCTTACCATTCGTCCCCGCAGGCTTAGAACCTGCGACAGCCTGCGCCGCATGGTGCGGGAAACCAGAGTATCTCCGGATAGCCTGATATACCCTCTTTTTGTGGTTGAAGGAGAAAATAGAAAAGAACCCATCCAATCTTTGGACGGACAGTACCGCTACTCCCCGGATAGGGTAGGCGAAGCGGTAGCGGAATGTATGGAAGCAGGGGTCAGCCGTATACTGCTTTTCGGAATCCCGAACCACAAGGATGCCTGCGGCTCCTCCGCATGGGATCCCAACGGTGTTGTTCAGCAGGGGATCCGCGCGATCAAGGCCGCCTGCCCCGAGTGCTATATCATTACCGACGTGTGTATGTGTGAATACACCGATCACGGCCACTGCGGCATTCTGAACGGCCATGAGGTGGATAACGACAAGACCCTTGAGGTTCTGGCAAAAACGGCTCTGTCCCATGTGCAGGCAGGCGCGGATATGGTGGCGCCTTCTGATATGATGGACGGACGTGTTTCCGCTATCCGTGAGATTTTGGACAGCAACGGCTTTGAAACAACGCCCATCATGGCCTATTCCGCCAAGTATGCCTCCGCCTTCTACGGCCCCTTCCGGGAGGCAGCGGGCTCGGCACCCTCTTTCGGGGATCGCCGCGGCTATCAGATGGACCCTCATAACCGTAAGGAAGCCGTCAAGGAGTGTGCCCTGGATGTTCAGGAGGGTGCGGATATTCTCATGGTCAAGCCGGCTCTCAGCTATCTGGATATTATCCGTGAGTGCTCCGATGCCTTTGATCTTCCTATGGCTGCCTATTCCGTCAGCGGAGAGTACGCTATGATAAAGGCTGCCGGTAAGGCCGGGCTCATTGACGAGTATCGTGTGATGTGCGAAAGCGCTCTGTCCGTATACCGTGCCGGAGCGGACATGCTGATCACATATTATGCCAAGGAACTGGCGCAGGCCATGAAGAAGGGAGATTTGGGCTGATGACACGCTCCGAAGAACTGTTTGGCGCAGCTCAAAAGGTGCTGCCCGGCGGCGTCAACTCCCCTGTGCGGGCTTGCCGCGCTGTGGGAACATACCCGCGTTTTCTGGAAAAGGGCTGCGGCAGCCGCGTCTGGGACGTGGATGGCGCGGAGTACATAGACCTGATCTGCTCCTGGGGGCCTCTGATTTTGGGACACTGCAATGAGGCGGTGGAGCAGGCGGTTCAGACTGCTATAAAGAAGGGACTCAGCTTTGGCGCTCCTACGGCCATAGAGGTGGAGATGGCGGAGCTGGTCTGCTCTATGACCGGGATGGAAATGGTTCGCATGGTCAATTCCGGTACAGAGGCGGTCATGTCCGCGCTGCGCCTTGCGAGAGGCGCGACCGGACGCAGCAAAATCATCAAATTTGCCGGCTGCTATCATGGACACTCCGACTCCATGCTGGTCAAGGCCGGTTCGGGCGCGCTGACCGGCGGCGCGCCGGACTCTGCCGGAGTTCCGGCAGAGATGGCTGGCGATACGCTGACGGCGGATTACAATGACCTTGACAGTGTGCGCCGTCTGCTTCAGGCCAACCCCGGCCAGATAGCTGCCATTATAGTAGAGCCGGTGGCTGCCAATATGGGCGTGGTACCGCCGCAGCCTGGCTTCCTGGAAGGACTGCGCAGCCTGTGTGACGAGCATGGCAGCCTGCTGATATTTGACGAGGTCATCACCGGCTTCCGTCTTGCTCCCGGCGGTGCGCAGGAGTATTACGGCGTCCGTGCGGATCTGGCCACCTACGGCAAGATAATTGGCGGCGGCATGCCGGTGGGCGCTTATGGCGGCAGCAGAAAGCTGATGGAGCTGGTAGCTCCTCTTGGACCGGTGTATCAGGCCGGAACGCTGTCCGGTAATCCCGTGGCTATGGCAGCCGGCCTTGCCCAACTGCGTATCCTTCAGAGCTCCCCCGAGATTTATTCGGAACTGGAGAGAAGAGGCGCAATGCTGCAGGAGGGACTGAAAGAGGCTCTGTCAGGTATTCCGGCGCAGGTAAATCGTGTCGGCTCTCTTCTCACAGTGTTCTTCACAGCGCAGCCTGTCACAGGCTACGAGCAGGCCAAATCTTCGGATTTGGCGCGCTTTGCGGTTTGGTATCGCGGCCTGCTTCAGCGGGGTGTTTACGCCGCGCCCAGTCAGTTCGAGGCCATGTTCCTTTCCGCCGCCCATACCGATGGGGAAGTGGAACAGATCATTCGTGCCGCACGGGAAATATTCTGATAATACGATCCGCTTTCTGAAAGTCCGCCGGCAAAAAGGTGGACTCAGAAAGCGGATATTTTCACTCAATGTAAATAAACGAGGTGCAGGAAGCCGTATCATTCAAGGCTTCCTGCACCTGCTTACGTTAGCGGCACATGGCTGCTGTGTATTTCAGCTATTATTTCTTGGGGAGATCGGTGCCTTCATAGATATACTGGCCATCCTTGCAAATTACCTTGCCGTAGTTTCCGGAGGGATAGAAGGGCTCGAAGTTGATGGGCGCACCGATGCGCTTGAAGTTGATGGGGCCATGCCACATTCCGGCGGGAATGCGCACCACGGTGGGCTCGGTGATGGTATAGGTATCCATATCATCGGGAGTTTCACCGATCTGAATCTCTATCTCCGCGTCAAAATCAAAGAAATTGGTGATGTCGGCGCCAGTGAAGAATATGTATTCCTCAACCGCGTGGTGCATGTGAGTATCGCCGAATACGCAGGCCTTCTGCACAATGTTATAGAGGTAGCACAGGCGGGAACCCTCCATCTCGCTTACGCCACGGAATCCGGCGCGAGGGCTGAGGAAGCGGTCATCGCTGTGCTCCTCGGGCTGATAGGCATAAACATATTTTGCGTACTTACGCTGACCCTTGGTCTTTTCAGCCATCTCATAGTAGGGAGCGAGGAGGTTGGTATTGGGAGTATCGTCAGCCTTTTCTTCAGGCTTTGCATCCTCTCTGGCCTTCATTGCCTCGGAGAAGCAGCTTCCGCAGTATATGCACTCCTTGCTGGTGTCGCGCACGCAGCGGCGAACGCCCGCGCCGTCATAGGTGAAGAATTCGCGGCCATTCTCGTCCAGATTGCGGTTTATCTTTGACCAGTCGCCGTCCAGATAAACGGCGGAGAAAACGATAGGCTTGTTGATTACACGGAAGTGTACGGGACAGTGGTACATCTTGGGGGGCACACGGATGATTGTGGGCTGGGTGAGGGTGTACATCTCCAGGTTGTTGGGATCCTCTCCTATCCATACGTCGACCTCGGCGTCGAACTCAAAGAAGTTGTTCATGTCGGCGCCGGTGAAAACGAGATACTCGTCAGCACAGTGGTGAGTGTGGGGAACCTCCATAGGGAGGGGCTTGGTAACGGAGGTGAAGTCCATGTAGACCTTTGCCTTCTCCATCATAGTGGTGCCGCGGAAGAAGCCGCGGGGAGAGGCGAAGCCGTACCAGTTGTGGAATTCCTTAGGGATCTTAAATACCAGATCGTCATATCTGCCCATGTGTTATATCTCCTTTTCAGTTAATAATTGACATTTTTGAACAAAGCGGATTCTTTTTAAATTAAAATTGTGTAATAATATTGTATCACAAATAGATGGAAAAGAAAAGCGCTTTCTTAAAATAATATATATGAATGACACCTTCCAGAGGCTTTTTTTGTTCAAATTATAGGTTGCACATTCTTTCAGATATGGTAAGATACATTCTGCGAGATTAACAGGGGTGATCAGATGATATTTTGCTGTCCTGTTTGCAAGGGGGCGCTGGAGAAAAGGGAGAAGAGTCTTTTCTGCCCCAACGGACACTGTTACGATATTTCAAAGTACGGATATGTGAATCTGCTGATGTCCAATCAGTCCTCGGCCAAGCGGCACGGGGACGACCGGCTCATGGTGGAGGCCCGGCGGGATTTTCTGGATGCGGGGCATTACTCTCCCATTCGTGATGCTCTGCTTGAGATGGCTCTGCCTTGCCTTCAAAACGGCAGCCGTGTGCTGGACGCGGGCTGCGGCGAGGGCTGGTATACCGCCGCTCTTTACAGTAGCGCCAAGGCCGGGGGATTGGATATAGCCGTGGCTTGCTCAGACATCTCAAAGGACGCCCTGCGCTATGCGGCAAGGCGATTACCCGGTGCGGAGCATGCTGTGTCCAGCTCGGCGCATCTGCCCGTGGTGGACGGAGGCTGCGATATGCTGCTGAATTTATTCTCTCCGCTTGAAACTGCTGAGTTTCGGCGGGTGCTGAATCCGGGCGGAAGTCTTATCCGCGCTGTAGTGCTGCCGAAGCATCTATGGAGCCTGAAGGCTGCCGTGTATGATGTACCCTACGAAAACGGTGAGCCTGAAACGGAGCTGGAGGGCTTTGAACTAAGCGAGCGGGTGGATATCAGAACACGGATAAAGGTGGAGGGCATGGACGTGAAGCGTCTGTTTTCTATGACACCGTATTATTATAAGACATCGGCGGCCGATCAGGCCAAGCTTGACGCACTGGATCGTATTGAAACGGAGCTGGAGGTCTGCCTGCTGAGATACAGTATCTCCCAACTTGAGACAGGCTATTGCCAAAGCTTGAATTGCGATGTAAAATAACAAATATATGACAAATAGGGTGAAATAAAGAATGAAGTCTCATGAAATAGACATGAGCACCGGCTCTCTGCTGCCGAAGCTGTTCATGTTCTCGATACCTGTCATGCTCTCGGGTCTTTTGCAGCTTCTTTTTAACGCTGCCGACCTGGTGGTCGTCGGAAAGTTTGCGGGAAGCATCGCGCTGGCTCAGGTGGGCGCGACAACTGCTATAATAAATCTGATCATCAATCTGCTTGTCGGACTTGCGATAGGCACAAATGTAACCCTTGCCCGTTATTTCGGTGCGAAGGACGAGCGCGGCATCAGTGAGACCGTACATACCACAATGGTGCTGGCCGTTGTTGGCGGTACGCTCATTGGGGTCATCGGCGTGGCCTTTGCCCGCCCGCTGCTTACCATGATGGGTACACCGGAGGATATTCTGGACGGCGCTGTGCTCTATATGCGGATCGTGTTCGTCGGAGCGCCCGTTTCTGCTGTTTATAACTACGGCGCGGCTATTCTTCGCGCCGTTGGAGATACCCGACGTCCCATGTATTTTCTAATGGCCGCCGGCATTTTGAATGTGCTGCTCAATCTCTTTTTCGTCATTGTGTGTAAGCTGGCTGTTGCCGGCGTTGCCATAGCGACCACACTCTCTCAGGCACTTTCCATGGTGCTGGTAGTACGTTGCCTTATGAAAAGCGAGGGCTTTTACCGCCTGGAAGTAAAGAAACTGAGAATATATAAGGATAAACTGTTCCAGCTCCTCCGTCTGGGCATCCCCGCCGGATTGCAGGGCTGTGTGTTCTCTTTCTCCAATGTTATAATTCAGTCCTCTATCAATACCTTTGGTTCGGCTGTTATATCCGGCAATACAGCCGCCGCAAGCATTGACGGCTTTATGTTCTGCACGGTTGACTCCTTCAACCAGACCGCCACCTCCGCGATAAGCCAGAACATGGGGGCCCGTGACTATAAGCGCGCCGAAAAGGTCGTGCTTTACTGCACCATAATCACCACTCTTATGGGTGCTGCGGTGGGGCTCATCGCCACGATATTCCGCCAGCCCCTTATAAGCATCTATTCCGGAGAGGCCGAGGTGATCGAGCACGGCGTATACCGTCTGCTGGTGCTCTGCCCCATATATTTTACCGCCGGCCTTATGAATATGATGGGCGGCGTCAACCGCGGACTTGGCTATTCCATGCTGCCAACTATAGTTTCCCTTATCGGCGCCTGCGCTTTCAGAATAATATGGATATACACTGTTTTTGCCGCGGTGCCGACCCTGTTTATGCTGTATATTTCCTATCCCATAACTTGGACTATAACTGCCGCGGCCCATTACGTTTGTTACTTCGCTATAAGAAAGAAAGCGTATGCCCGCAATGAAGCCATTTACGCGCAGTAAAGCTATATATGATGAAAAGCCCATCCGCTCGCCGCTCCGGGGCGACTGCAGATGATGGCAATAATCCCCCATTTCGCCGGGGGAGCGTTTCATTTCTATTTATGCCGCTTACAGCGGCGGAATGGAGGAATTACATGAGCAAAGTTGTCACCCTCGAGGAAGCCATTGATCTTATAAAGGACGGAGACACCATATGGGTCAACGCTTTTGCCGCCTGCGCCTCCCCGGTAGACCTGAATAAGGGTATAACCTACCGCTTTAGAAAAACAGGACACCCGAAGAACCTTTCGATTTACAGCTCCTTCAGCTTCAGCGATTGGAAGAAGAACAGCGATGTGGAAGGCTATATATGCGAGGGAGCGGTGGATAGAGCTGTTATCGGCTTCTTCGGCAGCTTGACAAACACCTGCCAGGCCATAATGGATAATAAGATAGAAGGGTACAACCTCCCGGGCGGAATCATGTCCCATATGATACGCGCATCGGCCTGCGGCGCATCCTCGCTGTTTTCCAAGATAGGTCTGAACCTCTTTGTAGACCCCCGCCTTGGTCATCAGTATCAGCTCAATGAGCGTTCCAAGCTGGAGCTTGTCCATCTTGCTGAGGAAAAAGGTGAGCTGGGATTGCTTTACGATATCCCACGGGTGGATATTGCCTTGCTTAAGGCGAGCTATGCCGACGAGAGGGGAAACATCACCTTTGAAAATGAGTGCGCCTCCATCGACGCTCTCAGCGTCGCACAGGCGACCCACCGCAACGGAGGCAAGGTCATCGTACAGGTGGCACGCATAGTCAATAACCATATGCCGCCCAGAACTGTGAATGTGCCGGCGGCTCTTGTGGACGCGGTGGTCGTCTGCCCGCACCAGCAGCAACTCACCAATGTGGATGGATTTTATGACTATATTTGCGGCAAGTATGTTCCCACGGGAAACATCCTCAAGGCCTGCAAGGAAGAAATAAGCGAGGTTATCGGCGCGACCTCCAAGCGTAACGAGCTCCATAAGGCTATTGCAGCTCGCGCGGTTCATGAGATAGAGAAGGATCAGATCGTGAATATCGGTATCGGCATACCTGAGCTGGTCGCCGCTGCCGTTCTTGAGCGCAACATGCTGGAGGATGTGCACCTCAGCGTTGAGTCCGGCCATACGGGCGGACTGCCATTGGGTGGACAGGCCTTCGGCGTAGCCATCGGTCCCGATTCCATGATGGATATGGCGCGGCAGTTTGATTTCTATGAAGGCGGCGGCCTTGACCTATGCTTTATCGGCGCACTCGAGGTGGATGGATACGGCAACGTAAACGGGCACTATACCAAGGGCAAGCTCAGCGGAATCGGCGGCTTCGCGAATATTTCCCAGACCACTAAGAAGGTTGTGTTCTGCTTTACCTTTACCAGTAAAGGCATTGACGGCAGCTTTGACGGCAAGACCGTCACCATCACCAAAGAGGGACAGATACGCAAATTCGTAGAGAATGTGGGCAGCTTCAGCTTCAGCGTGAAGAACGCATATGCCAATAAGCAGGAGATACTTTATGTTACCGAGCGATGCGTATTCCGTCTTGGGCCAAACGGACTTGTCCTTACCGAGGTGGCTCCCGGCATAGACCTGCAAACCCAGATACTTGACCTTCTGCCATTCAATGTAGAGGTCGCGGACGATCTGAAGGAAATGGAATTCTGATATAGCTATATACAAACAAACCCCCGTTTCTCTCAAGCGAGAGGAACGGGGGTAATTTGTTGGTTGTTTGCAGCTTACTTCAGGGTGGAGAGGAGGACTCTCTTTACCATGACCTTGGAGATCTGAACCTTGAAGCGGTTGTCTTCGTCGGGCTGAGCGCCGATAACGGCAGCCTCGCCTGCGGCTTCTGCCAGAGCTTCGGTGATTTCCTGGCCCCTGAGCAGCTCTTCAGCCTTGCGGGCACGGTAAGGTACGGGAGCAATGGCGTTAAGACATACGCGGGGAGATTCGCCGCCAACGGCAACTGCGCAGTTTACTACGGGGAAGTCGATGGACTTGCGGTATGCAAACTTTATGAAGGCAGTCTTTACGCCGGGCTTGGGGGTGGGAATCTGAATTTCGGTGATGATCTCGCCGGGCATCAGAACGGTGCTGGAGGGAACCTTAACGGTGAAGAATTCGTTGATATCCAGCTCACGCTTATTGGTGATTACCTTGGCGTCAAGAGCGATGAGAGCGGGAGCTACGTCAGAGGGATGAACGGCGTAGCAGCTGCAGCTCAGGCAGCGCTTGGCTTCCTCAATGGCCTCTTCCGGAGTAGCAGTGAAAGCGTCCTCAACATTGAGGGAACGCTCCTCAAGAGCGACCTCGCGCAGCTTCATCTGCTTGGTGCGGGAAGGAGCGTCATCGGCGGGCTTGGTGAGATAAAGCTTATTGTCAGCGGATGCAACGGCAACGCCGAGGTACTTGTTCATACCGTTGGCAGCCTTGTGACCGTTGGCAATGGCGCGGATAACGGTACCCGGGCCGGTGGTAGCGTCGCCGGCTGCATAGATACCGGGACGGGAGGTCATAGCCTCATTGTCAATATCTATCAGACCGCGGGCGCTGAGCTGAACCTGATATTTCTCATCGAGGAAGGAGAGGTCAACCGTCTGACCGATAGCCATGAGGATGTTCTCAGCGGCAATGACGGTCTTTTCACTCTCGTCGTACTTGGGGTTGAAGCGGCCGTCAGCATCGCGGGTGGATACGCAGCGCTTGAGCTCGAGACCCTTGACTATGCCGTTCTCTTCAACGACTCTGGAGAGGCCCCAGGAGGGCATGATGATAACGCCTTCCTCTTCCGCACGGGCGATCTCTTCCTTGCTGGCGGGCATGGTCTCGCGGGTCTCAAGGCAGGCCATAGTGACCTTCTTGGCGCCGAGACGCTTTGCGGTGATAGCAACGTCCATAGCAACGTTGCCGCCGCCGGTTACGATGACCTCGGAACCGATCTTGCCTTCCATCCACTTCTCAACGCCAACCAGGAAGTCCAGACCGAAGTGGGTCAGCTCTTCACCGGCCAGACCGGCAACGGGACGCTTCCAGGTACCGGTGGAGTAGCAAACGCTGTCATACTGCTTTTCAAGCTCCAAAGGCTCAACGTCGACACCGATGCGAACGCCGGTCTTGAACTCAATGCCCATGCTCTTGAGAGCGTTGATAAGCTTGCGGACAACATCCTTGGGCAGACGGTAAGCGGGGATGGCGTACATGAGCATGCCGCCGGCCTCGTCCTTGACGTCGTAAACTGTGACCTTGTTGCCTGCCTTGCGAAGATAGAAGGCTGCGGAAAGGCCAGCGGGGCCGCCGCCGACGATGGCGACAGACTTGCCGGTCTCGACCTCGGGGGCCTTATAGAACTTATCTGCGTGGTCGAGTATGTAGTCGCCCAGAGTGCGCTCTACGCCGTTGATGTAAACGCTGTCACATTCGCTGGTGCAGCGGTTGCAGTGCTGCTGGCAGGTGTGGGCGCAGACACGGCCGGTGATCATGGGCATGGGATTGACCTGCATGATGATCTCGGCTGCGCCGTCCCAATCACCCTTACGGATGCGGTCATTGTAAGCGGGGATGTTGGTGCCGGCAGGACACTCCTGCTGGCAGGAGGTGGCGCGAACCTTTGCGCCGCCCATGATGGAATGGAAACGGTTTTGGCCGGTATGGGCGAAGCACTCGGTGCCGCCCTTACGCAGACAGTCGAAGCGGTTCTCGGCCTTGCGGTAGTACCAGCAGCGGGGAAACTGAGAGATATTGCCGGCGATGGTACCCATATCGCGCAGATGGGGAGAAGCAACGGCCTTGGCTGCCTGAGCCAGTGCGGTGTACTTCTCTTTGATGGCGGCGCACTCGGCGATGTCTGCCAGACGGGTCAGAGCGCCGATCTTGAGCATGCCGTCCTCTTCCTTGATGTAATCCAGACCGGGTATGGTCTTGATGTTAACAACGTTTTCGGGGTATTCACGAAGGATGTTGTCCTTCAGAGTGCCGAGAAGATCAGTACCTCCGGCGATAAGAGCAGCCTTGCCCTGTTCAAGAGCCTTTGAAGCCTCTTCCAGGGTCTTGGCATTTGTATGATTAAAAGGTCTCATTCTATCACCTTATGCCTTTCCTAAAGCTTTGAGGATCTTGTCCGGGGTGGCAGGGGGATCTACCCAAACGCCGATAGCGTTGTGGATAGCGATGATAACAGCGTGGGTGTTAGCCATAGAGTGGCTGATACCGCTTGCGCCGTAAGCTGCGTTACCGGCACGGGTCTCAAGATACTGCTTGTCGATATGAGGAACGTCCAGCGTGGTAGGCTTCTTGTAATCGATCATGTTGTTGTTCAGGCGGACGCCGGTCTTTTCATCGTAGACGAACTCTTCGAGGAGCTGGCAGCCCTGAGAGAAGTACAGAACCTGATCGATCTGGCTTTCAAGAGAGGTGGGACGCAGAACCTTACCGGGGTCGGCAACAGCGCCGAAGCGAAGAATTTCGACCTCGCCGGTATCGGTGTCGACAGCGACTTCGCAGTAAACGGTGTTCATGGTATCGAGTTTCTTGCCCATGCCGAGAGTCCAGATAGCCGCGGGGGGACGGCCGGAGTAAGTGGCAAAGATATTCTCGCTGGTGGCCTCCGCGAGGGGGATACCCTGGCTGGGATCATCCTTCAGGCATACGTTGCCGTTGATAATATCCAGATCTTCGGGCTTGTGACCCTTGAGAGGATTTTCCTTCTTGGGACCACCAAAGCCGAACATGCCCGGAGGAGGCGGATTGTCTGCCTGCTTGATAGCGGACTCGAGAATCTTCTGCTTCAGAATGTTGGCGCACTCCTTCATTGCCCAGGAGGAAGCGGTGGAGCCGTCAGAACCGCCGCCGACGGGGGTGAACTTCTCACGGAAGTCGAAATCGATGGCGATGTCCTCGTATTCCAGACCAAGCTCTTCGGCAACGACCATTGCGTTGCACTCGACTGCGAAGATACCGGTGCAGGGACCCTGAGTGGGCAGGTGAACTACGCCGTTTCTAAGCTCAAGCTTGCAGTCATAGCCGGAGAATGCGTGACGGGGGCAAATCTGATAGCGGAAGCTGGCGCCGTGCATGCGGCCGTCTTCAAGCTTTTTGGTACCGGCAGGGTGCCAATTCCAGTTCATCATCTTCTTACCGGCCTCAATGCAGGCGGCGAAGCTGGGGGTGACGGTGTTGTCTTCCTGAGAATCGGGACCGTGAACGTTCAGTAGAGCAATATCGATGGGATCCTTGCCCAGCTTTTCCGCGATGAGGTAGATGGCCATTGTGCCGGAGTCCCAGTTAAAGGGGCAGTGCTGGCCGGAGAGGTACATCTTGCCGCGGTTGGTGTCGACAACGTCCATCTGCTGACGGATGTTGGGGCACTTGAAGGTGTAGTAGGGGCCATAACCCTGGTCATTGGCGGCACCGAAGGAGGAAGAACCGTAAACGCCGTTGTCAGCAACGGAGAAGTCGTCGATAGCGGTTATGAGACCGTCCTTGGTAAAGCCAACCTTGAGGTACATGAAGCGCTCGTTCATGAGGAAGTCGAAGGTTTCCTCACGAGTGTTTGCGCAGCGAACGGGGCGGCCGGTGCGCTTAGCCAGCAGGGGCGTGATCTCCTGAGACTTACGCATACCCCAGTCGCAGTACTTACCGCCCTGGAAGAGGCCTTCCTGGATGGTCTTTTCGTTGGAAACGCCGTACATCCGGCCGATGTTCTCACGTCTCTGGACAGCGCCTTCGATGTGAAGGTCGGGCTCTTCGCCGTGGTAGGGGTTCTTCTCCCACCATGCGACGGATGCGGGGGGATTGGGCATATGAGATGCGAATGCGGGGAGCATCAGCTTATACTCGATGATGTGGTCAGCCTCGGCAAAGCCCTTCTCAATGTCGCCCTGAGTGGTGACGGCGTAGGAAACGTTGCCCTTCTTCTCCTTTGCGGGAGGGGGAGAGAACATGTCCTTGGGCTCCTGAACCTGGCGGACTACGGGAGCATCGTCCTCGCGGCCCTTAAGAGTGTCAACAACGTGGCCGAGAACTTCCCATTCGATATCCAGCAGACGAAGAGCCTCTTCGCAGATATCCTCGTCCTCTGCGACAACGATGCAGCCGACCTCGGCGCCTTCCTGATCGCCCCAATTATCCAGATAAGGACGGGAGGGAGGTCCGAAGGGGTTCTGGCCGAGCTTCTTGATGTCCTCGTCTTCCCAGGTGACGATGTCAACAACGCCGGGGAGAGCGCGGGCCTTGGTGGTGTCCAGCTTGACTATCTTCGCGTTGGCATAGGGGCAGCGAAGAAACTTGGCATGAAGCATGTTGGGCAGAACATAGTCCATACCGAACTTAGCGATACCGGTAGCCAGAGCATAGGAAAGCTTGCCGGGAAGGTTGTGCTTGCCGACTACTCGGAAATCTTCTCTTTGACCGTTTACGCCTACTATATCAGCCATTTGTTACCGCTCCTTCCGACATTCTTTCTACCGCCTCCAGGATAGCCTGGGCGTGGCGGGGATAAGTACCGCAGATGCAGATGTTGCCCGAGAGAGCTTCCTTGATCTCCTGTTCCGTGGGGTTGGGATTCTTGTCCAGGAGAGCCTTGGCGGATACCAGGAAGCCGGGGGTGCAGTAACCGCACTGCATAGCGTCCCAGCGGCAGTAAGCATCCACCAGGGGCTTCCACTTGGGATCGGCGGCAATGCCTTCTACGGTCTGGATCGCGTGTCCCTCGCATTCTACGGCGAGCATCTGGCAGGAGAGGACTGCGCGGCCGTCCATGATAACGGTGCAGGAGCCGCAGACGCCCTTGTCGCACATGTGCTTTGCGCCGGTGAGGCCGAGGCGGAACTGCAGAGTGCGCTTGAGAGTCCAGTGGGGTTCGATGAGGACCTCGCAGTTCTTGCCATTGAGGTTAAGTACAACGGTAGTGGGGGGGATAGCGCCGACATGCTCTACTGCGTAGTGCTGCTTGATGTCTGCATAGCTTCCGAATATCTTGCCGCACAGCGGGCAGCGGTATTCGGAGAGCGTTGTGGGGATAGCACCGATCATCTCGGAAACCTTAACGTGAGCGGTTTCGAGAGTGAAGGTCATATCCTTTGCGTCTGTCATTTCATTACCTCCTTAAAAAGCTGGAGCAAAGCTGCCGCAGGGCAAACTGCTCCACAATTAGAAACATCTAATGATATTAATATATTAAGTTAAGCACGTAATTTTGTCAACGTTTGTTACGGAGAAGTTTTCAATAAAAAAGAAAAAATTTTGGCACATCGGGAGCAAAATGTAAGAAAATAAACAAAATCAGCACAAAATACTGCGATTATAAAAAATCAAATATTCTTTGTTAGGATATAAGAAAAAACAATGGCCTCGCTTGAATATAAAATCTAGTGAAAACCGTATATTTATATAGAAATCATCTTGCCCTTTTGGTAGGTCTTCAACAAAAGAAAAAACGGTTCAAAATATCAAAAAGCGCTTGACAATGCTATATGTATGCGGTTATGATAAGCGATAGAAAGTGTTTGAACCTAAACTCTTTCCGTGAATTTGTTTAGCAAAAGTTTAAATAAATTTTAAGGAGCGTGCACAAAGTGAAAGATTTTGCAGGTAAGATTTGTTTCATATCCGGCGGCGCGTCCGGCGCTGGTCTCGGCCAGGCTAAGGTTTTTGCCAAGAGCGGCATGAAGGTCGCTATCGCGGACGTTCGTGAGGATGCTCTTGAAAATGCCGTGAAGGAAATCGTGGCTTATGCCGGCTGCCCCGAGAGCGATGTTCTTGCCATCAAGGTAGATCTGACCAACCGCGAAGAGTATACCGCTGCTGCCGATAAGGTTGAAGAGACCTTCGGTGGTCCTCCCCACCTCCTCATCCAGACCGCGGGCGTTAACTCCTTCGGTCCCGTTGAGGCTTCTACCTTTGACGATTTTGACTGGGTCGTAGGCGTCTGCTTCAACCACGTTGTAAACGGCCTGCTTATCTTCGTTCCCAGAATGATCAAGGCTTATGCCGGCAAGACTGAGTTCCATGTCGCCACCACCTCCTCTATGGGCGCGTTTATGGGCAATTCCGGCTGCGGTCCTTATGGCGCTGCCAAGGCCGCTGTTAATAACCTCATGTATTCCTATGCCGATACTCTGAGAAAATATGGCGCAGGCGCAACTGTTCTCTGCCCCGCAAATATCAACTCCAACATCGGCAACGCCGAGAAGTATCGTCCCGCAAATTTGAGAAACACCGGCTATCATGTTTCTGAGGGCACCATGATGCACCTCCGTTCCGTACATGCTACCGGTCAGGATCCCATTGAGCTCGCAGAAATACTCAAGGAAGCCATTGAGACAGGCCGTATCATTGCCATGCCCAATCCCGATCCCAGCACCTGGGCTCCCCAGCTCCGCGGCCTGAACGAGACCATTGAGAACTACACCCTCACTCAGGCTGAGCGTGACGCTATCCAGGCCGAGAAGATGAAGGCTATGCAGGAAATGATGGAAAAGATGAAGGCTGAGGGCAAGGAGCCTCCCGCGATGGGTTGGGCTGTTCCCGAAGGCGGCGAGGCTTTCGGCCAGGCGCGTAAGGATTTGGATTGGATCAAGAGATAAATCCGTTCCTACATATCTGAATCAAAATGGGCACGGCGGATATTCCGCTGTGCCCATTTTCCGTGCTACGCCGCGATTTTATAAAAACAAAAGCACTTGTGCGATGGAGTCCCACCGCACAGTGCTTTTGGCTTGCCCAATTGATATAAGCTGCGTGCTCTCCGCTCACGCCAGTGCGCGGTACAGGAAGGTAACGATTTGCCCACGGGTGCAGGTGTCGGCGGGAGAGAAGGTGGTGTCGGAGGTTCCATCGGTTATACCGTTCTCAACGGCCCATGCCACAGCCTGAGCGTAGGAAGAACCGGCAGCTACATCGGTAAACATGTCGGAGACGGTTGTTGTGGGGCTTCCGGCCTGCTTCCAGAAATATTCCACAGTCATGGAGCGGGTGCAGTCCTTGTCGGCGTCAAAGGAGGTGCCGGAGACCATACCGTTCTCATATGCCCACACGGCGGCCTTGGCGTAATATTCGCTGCCGGTCAGGTTGGTAAAGGGGTTGGCAGCGGTGGACTCAGGAGAACCGGCGGCACGCCACATAAAGGTCAGAATCTGAGCGTTGGAACAGGTGACGTTGGGGGAGAAGGTAGTGTCGGAGGTTCCGTCAGTTATACTCTTTTTAACGGCCCATGCCACGGGAACGGCATAGTATTCGTCGGCTTTTACATCGGTAAAGGTGGGTGCGGCGGCAGCCCCTTCACCAAGCTTGATGAAATATTCGAAATCGGGCATCATAAGCAAAGTATCCGATTCAAAGCAGAAGATTTCTTCTGCAGTGCCGCTGTACAGCTCAACGACCGCTCCGCTATCGCAGTAGCAGCCATACTCTTCTTCATATACAATAGCGAAAGCATCGTAGAAAGTCTCATCACCGCCGATGGTTTTTACAGTAATCTTGCTGCCGGGCTTAACAACTATGAGTTGTACGTTCTGCTCAAGGGGTTCCTCACCATAGATAATATTTATAGTGGTGTTTGTCTTGTAAGCCGCTTCAAAGGTGATGATGGAGTCTGTCATAGTGCTGATCTTGAGCTCTTTGTACTGCTCTCCGGTTGCAAGGGCGGGAACAGTCAGACCAATGCAAAGGACGAGCGCGAGGAACAGTGATGTGAGTTTTTTCATGTTGGATATCCTTTCTTTCTTTTTTAGTTGTCCATCGGACGGTTGATAGAAAAGCGAAAGAAGCACAGCATTATGGGAGGCGAAGCGGGCTGCAGCCTCTCAATACTCTATAGCTTATTCACTTTCCCGAGATGATTTTAGACTATTGAGAGCATAAAATCAAGGTCATGTGCCAGTAAATGTGCATGAAATGCAAGAGACGTTGTTGTGGAATTTGCCGGGCTATGACCGGAAGCTTGAGACCGGAATAGATAACTGCCTTCCCTTGCTGTTGACAGCGGTGGAGGGAGGCTTTATACTTTATTTAAATACGTGTATAATTGGAAATACCGCACATAATAATCAAAAACTCACACGGAGATAAGAAGTATGGATGTAGTACAGGGCTTTGGCAGCAAATATGAAACAATGAACCGCGCGCCGGAAAAGGCAATTTTAGTGGGACTCAATTCCGACGCGCTTGAGCCTGACGAACGCTCGGACGAGGTCACAATGGCGGAGCTGGAGGCTCTGCTGGAGACCGCCGGCGGCGTGACCTGCGGTGTGACGCTTCAGCACCGTCCCACACCCGACCCCGGAAGCTTTATCGGGGCGGGTAAGGTGAAGGAGGTCAAGGAAGCGGTGGAGGCAAACGGATGCGACCTTGTTGTATTTGATAATGAACTTTCACCCTCCCAGATGCGTGTTCTATCCGAGGAGCTGGGCGTTAAGGTGCTTGACCGCAGCGGACTTATTCTCGATATCTTTGCCGGACGCGCCAAGACCCGCGAGGGACGTCTGCAGGTGGAACTGGCACAGTATAAGTATCTGCTGCCCCGCCTTGTGGGTATGTGGTCCCACCTCGTGCGTCAGACGGCCTCCGGCGGCAGCAGGATAGGTACGCGCGGCCCCGGTGAGACCCAGCTTGAAAGCGACAGACGGCATATCCACCGCAAGATAAACGCTCTTGAGGAAGAATTGAGCGAGGTGCGCCGCGTGCGTGCTACCCAGCGCCGCCTGCGGGAGAAAAATTCCGTCAGCACCGTGGCGCTGGTAGGCTACACCAACGCGGGTAAGTCAACATTGCTCAATGCCCTGACCGATTCCGATATTCAGACCGGCGACCGCCTTTTCGATACCCTTGATACCACAACGCGCCGTATGCGCCTGGATGATACCCTTGAGGTCCTGCTCTCGGATACCGTCGGCTTCATCAGAAAGCTGCCCCATCAGCTCGTGGAAGCCTTTAAGGCAACTCTTGAGGAACTGCAGTTTGCCGATGTCATAGTCCACGTCATTGATGTTTCCAATCCCGAGTGGGAGAAGCAGGCTGAGGTGGTGGATAAGCTCATCGCCGAACTCGGTGCTTCGGAGACGCCCAGAGTGGAGGTCTATAATAAGTGCGATAAGCCCGGAGCGGCAGGCATATTTGCCAAGGACGGAGCGGTTAAGGTCTCCGCTATCACCGGCGAGGGCCTGGACGAGCTGAAAAAGAAGATATTTGATATTCTCAGCGCCGGAGTAAAGACCCTTGATCTTATGATACCATATGATAAAGGCGGCCTGCTGGATGTGCTGCACAAGGAATGCAAGGTGCTGCAAAGCGAATATACCGATACCGGCGTGGCTGTAAAGGCTGTTTGCCCGGCAGGCGTTTACGGCAAGATAAGGGAGTACGTTGTATGAGCGGCTACCTTGTGCCCGCAAGATTCGGCGAAGCGGAGTTCGTTGAAAAACGAAGCCGCTTTATCGGACGGGTCTGGCCGGTCGAAAACGAAGAGGAAGCGGTGGCGCATATCAAGGAAATGCGTGAAAAGCATTGGGATGCCACCCATAACGTGTACGCCTACATAATACGCGAGGGCGGAGCAATGCGTTATTCCGATGACGGAGAGCCCGGTGGGACATCAGGCATGCCAACGCTGAATGTGTTTCGAGCGGGGGAGATATTCAACGTCTGCTGTGTGGTCACCCGCTATTTCGGGGGTATTCTGCTTGGCACGGGCGGACTTGTCCGGGCTTATTCTCAGGCGGCAAAGCTGGCGTTGGAGGCGGCCGGCGTAAGCCGCATGGATATTTGGGAGAGTACGGTCACGGCATGTCCGTATAGCCTTTATGAGCGCGTGCGCCGTGAGCTTGAAGCCGCCGGCGCCGTGATAGAAAACGTGGACTACGGAGCGGACATTACCATTGAAGCGTTCTTGCCCTCGGGAACCTCCGGAGAGGTGAATATTCGCCTTGCCGATATCAGCGCGGGCAGCGTGGAGCTGCTGGTGCTGGGGCAGGAGTACCGGGCGGTTGAAATCAGCAGGGAGGAGGCCGTGGAGTAATGGAAACCAAAAAGCGCCCCTCCAATTATGAACTCCAGGTGGAGGAATGGCAGCGGCGGTTTCTGCGGATGGACATTGCGGAGCTGTGCCGGCGTTTGCCGGAGATAGCCATAGAAAACGGCGATTTAAAGATAACTCACTTTGGCCGCCGCTGCGCCGTAAGCCTGAAAACGGGAATGATCCGCGATTTGGACGAGCCAACGGCTGCATTGAGTATAGGAGAAATATTTAATATTTTCACCCTTTTTGCTTACGCCAAGCCGGATGCCTCACTCAGCGGCGAATGGGTTGCCTTTGCCGACCTGAAGGATGCCGCTGTATTTGGTCCGGCCTTTAAGAAAGGAAATCTTGAACCCTTCGCCCGTATGTTCTCCGGCAGACCTGAAGCCCTGGCCAGGGGCTGCGAGGCGATGGGCGGAGTGAGACTGAATGTGGGTGACGTTGGTTATGAGCTGAAAGCCTTTGAGTGCATACCAATGCGCGTCATTTTCTGGGACGCGGACGACGAATTCGAGGCTCAGGCCAATATCCTCTTTGACAGGAGCGCCACGGATTTCATCCATGTGGAGAGCACTGTCACCATCGCCGATGTGGGCGTAATGCGCATCGCTCAGGCTGCGGGGATAGAGCCGAAAACAGGTTATGACATGCAATAAAACAAAATAATAAAGCCCGAAAAAAGAAAGGTGGAACAGACATGCTTACCAAACGCCAGAACCTTATCGAGACAATCAAGGGCGGCAGGCCCGACAGATTTGTAGACCAGTACGAGCCCTTTGTACTCATCATGGGCAACCCCTATATGAAGGCAAACTTCGGCGTTCGTACCGGCAACACCGTAGTGAATTCCTGGGGCGTGACCATCCAGTTCAAGGAGAACACTCCCGGCCCCTTCCCTGTGCATGACGAGGAGCACAAGGTCGTCAAGAACATCACCAAGTGGCGCGAGACTGTCCATGCTCCTAATCTTGAGTTCAGCAAGGAGGAATGGGCGGAGTTTCAGCCCGCGGTAGACGCTGTTGACCGCAGCGAGTATTTTGCCACAGCAATGGTCGCTCCCGGCGTTTTCGAGCAGCTCCATTACCTCATGGGCATGGATGACTGCCTCATCAACTTCTACCTTGAGCCCGAGGCTATGCATGAGCTTATCGACTACATAACCGACTGGGAACTGGAATATGCCCGCGTCATCTGCGAAAATCAGCATCCTGACGCTATACTGCATCATGACGACTGGGGCAGCCAGAAGTCTACCTTCCTGTCTCCGGAGATGTTTGAGGAATTTATCCTTCCCGCCTATAAGAAGATATACGGTTACTATAAGGAGCATGGCGTTGAGGTCATCGTTCACCACAGCGACTCATACGCCGCCACACTTGTGCCGTATATGATAGAAATGGGCATCGATATTTTCCAGGGTTGTCTGGACACCAACAATATTCCAGAGCTGATCGAGAAGTACGGCGGACAGATATCCTTCATGGGCGGCATCAACAACGGTGTTGTGGATACCCATGACTGGACCCCTGAGAAGGTCGGAGCCTATGTTGAGAAGATGTGCCGCGCCTGCGGAAACAAATATTTCATTCCCTGCTGTACTGCCGGCGGACCCGGCAGCACTTATCCCGGCGTCTATGAGGAGGTCTCCAGACAGATCGCCCGCATGAGCAAGGAAATGTTCTGATTTTAACGGGCAGTTACCAATTAAAAGGTGGCTGCCCGTTCTTACAGTAAAGGTGAAGTGGATTGCGGTTTATGATAGAATGAGGACGAAAGATAAACTGTCGGGGTGGTATTGTGGCAAGAATTATAATATGCGGAGGAAACGGCGCGGGAAAGAGCACTTTAGGCAAGGCTCTCGCCTGCGAGCTGGGATGGAAATTTGCAGATATAGAGGACTATTATTTTACCGAAAATAATGCGGAATACAATTATGAAACAGCAAGAACCAAAGAAGAAGTGACGGCTTTATTGCTGGAGGATATGAGAAAACATACGGATATTGTGCTTGCCGCGGTAAAAGGAAATTATGGGGAAGAAGCCGCTTCTATGTTTGATTGCGCGATATTTATAAGCGTGCCAAAAGAAATCAGAATGAAGAGAGTATGGGAACGCTCACACCAAAAGTTCGGCGACAGAATGCTGCCGGGAGAAGACCTATACGAGAAAGAAAAACGCTTTTTCAATATTGTTGAAAAACGCTCGGAGAATGATGTGGAAGAATGGTTAAGCTCTCTGAACATTCCAGTCATTAAAATCGATGGGACGCAGGCAATAGAAAAGAGCGTTATGGTCATACGTCAGGAATTGAAAAAGTTATAAGCTCGTAAAAGAAAACTCCCCGAACGGCTTTGCCGTTCGGGGAATTGTTTGTTATGCAATTAGTCCTTGAAGGCGGGACGTCCGGCATAGGTGGTGTGCAGGAGCTCGTGAGCCTTGTGAGAATTGGGCTCGCCAAGGAATTCCTTGTAAAGCTGCTGGATCTGGGTGTTGTTGTGAGACTGGCGGAGAACGTTGCGCTCGTCCTCGGAATAGAGGGCGGCGGCTCTCTTCTCTCTGTAGGTGTCGAGAATATCGGCATCCTCGTTGGGCAGGAAGCAGGGACGGACATAGGGCTGACCGCCACCGTTGATGCAGCCGCCGGGGCAGCCCATGATCTCGATGAAGGTGTACTTGCTCTTGCCGGCGCGGATATCGTCAAGGAGAACCTTGGCGTTCTTCATGCCGTGAGCAACAGCGATGTTGATCTCAACGCCGCCGAGAGTGAGAGAAGCTTCCTTGATGCCTTCGAAGCCGCGGACAGCCTCGAACTTGATGGCCTCATATTCCTTGCCCTCAAGCGCAAAGTAAGCGGTACGGAGAGCAGCCTCCATAACGCCGCCGGTCACGCCGAAGATAACGGCTGCACCGGAATACTCGCCCATAATATCCTGATCGAATTCCTCGTCGGGAAGATCGCAGAAGCGGATACCGGCGCGCTTGATAAGGTCGCCGAGCTCGCGGGTGGTGAGAACAGCGTCAACATCCTTGATGCCGTTGCGCTGAAGCTGGGGTCTTTCCTTCTCGAACTTCTTTGCGGTGCAGGGCATGATGGAAACGACGAAGATGTCCTTGGGGTCGATGCCGTTCTTCTCGGCATAATAGGTCTTTATGATGGCACCCTGCATCTCATGAGGAGACTTGCAGGAAGAAACGTGCTCAAGAAGGTCGGAGTAGTAGGTCTCGGCGTAGTTGATCCATCCGGGAGAGCAGGAGGTGATCATGGGGAGGGTGCCGCCGTTCTTTACACGGTTAAGCAGCTCGTTGGCCTCTTCCATGATGGTGAGGTCAGCGCCGAAGTTGGTGTCATAAACCTTGGTGAAGCCGAGGCGCTTGAGAGCGGCAACCATCTTGCCGGTAACGGGAGTACCGATCTTCATGCCGAATTCCTCGCCCAGAGCGGCGCGGACTGCGGGAGCGGTCTGTACGATAACGTGCTTGCCGGCTGCGATAGCGGCATCGACGAGATCGATCTCGGACTTGGCAGTGAGAGCACCGGTGGGACAGACGCTTACGCACTGACCGCACATAATGCAAGGGGAGTTGATGAAGGACTTATTGCCGGCAGGACCGACGATAGTTGCGAAGCCTCTGTTTTCAAAGCCAAGCACGCCGTTGCCGTGAGCGTTCTGGCATCTGGCTACGCAGCGGCCGCAGAGGATGCACTTGCTGGTGTCGCGGACGATGGAGGGAGAAAGATTATCAAAAGTGGTGGGAGTTTTTTCTCCGATAAACATATCCTCACGAGCGCCGGTGAGCTTTGCTACATGGAGCAGCTCGCACTTGCCGTTCTTGACGCACTGCTGGCACTTCATGGAGTGGTTGCTGAGCAGCAGTTCAACGGAGGTGCGGCGGGCGGCGGATGCCTTGGGGGAGGAAATGGTGATCTCCATGCCCTCGTTTACGGGGTATACGCAGGAAGCAACGAGACCTCTTGCGCCGGTTGCCTCAACGAGACATACGCGGCAGGAACCGCGGTTGCACTCGCCGTGATTGAAAGAGCAGAGGGAGGGAATCTCGTAGCCGCACTTTCTTGCGGCCTCGAGTATAGTTATGCCGTCTTCTACCTGGTAGGGGCGGCCTTCTATTTTAATATTGATGAGAGCCATTGTCTGTACCTCCTTATTCCTTACCGATGGCGCCGAACTTGCAGGTAGAGATACAAGCTCCGCACTTGATGCACTTGGTCTGGTCAATCTCAAAGGGAGTCTTTTTGACTTCGCCGGTGATGGCGCCGACCGGGCACTGACGTGAGCACAGACCGCACTTTCTGCACTTATCGGGGTCTATCTTATACTGCATGAGGTTCTTGCAAACCTTAGCGGGGCAGGTCTTGTCAACGATGTGAGCAATATACTCATCTCTGAAGTGAGTGAGGGTAGAGATGATGGGGTTGGAAGCGGTCTGACCGAGCGCACAGAGGGCGTTGGACTTGCAGGCGCGACCGATTTCCTCAAGCTCCTCAAGATCCTTCATGGTTCCGGTGCCGTTGGTAATTCTGGTAAGAATCTCAAGCATGCGCTTGGTACCGATACGGCAGGGGGAGCACTTGCCGCAGGACTCATCGCAGATGAACTCCATATAGAACTTGGCAACGTCGACCATGCAGTTGTCCTCGTCCATAACGATGGCGCCGCCGGAGCCCATCATGGAGCCCTTGGAAACCAGATTGTCAAAGTCGATGGGCTCATCGAGATACTCTGCGGTCAGGCAGCCGCCGGAAGGACCGCCGGTCTGAATTGCCTTGAACTTCTTGCCGTTGGGGATGCCGCCGCCGATATCGAAAATCAGCTCGCGGAGAGTAGTGCCCATAGGAACCTCGACGAGACCAACGTTGTTGACCTTGCCGCCGAGGGCAAAGACCTTTGTACCCTTGGACTTTTCGGTGCCGTACTGGGTGAACTTCTCAAGACCCTCGCGGAGAATGTAAGGAACAGTGGCGAGAGTTTCAACGTTATTCACGATGGTGGGCTTGTCCCACAGACCCTTTACAGCGGGGAAGGGAGGACGGGGACGGGGCATACCGCGCTGACCCTGGATGGAGTTGAGCAGGGCAGTCTCCTCGCCGCAGACGAAAGCGCCGGCGCCGAGACGGACGTGTGCATGGAAACTAAAACCGCTGTCGAGAATATTGTCGCCGAGAAGGCCGTATTCCTCGGCCAGCTTGATGGCGTTCTTCAGTCTTGCGACAGCAGTGGGATATTCGGCACGAACATAGAAATAACCCTCGGAGGCGCCGATAGCGTAACCGGCGATCACCATGCCCTCGATAACGGAGAGAGGATTATCCTCCAGGCAGGAACGATCCATGAAAGCGCCGGGGTCGCCCTCGTCGCCGTTGCAGACAACGTACTTCTGGTCGCTCTTCTGGTCATACGCAAACTTCCATTTTCTGCCGGTGGGGAAGCCGCCGCCGCCGCGGCCGCGCAGGCCGGAATCGAGAATAAGCTGAATAACGTCCGCAGGGTCCATGGACAGAGCGTTTATCAGACCCTGATAGCCGCCGCAGCCGAGAGCCTCGTCAATGCTTTCAGGATTGATCACGCCGCAGCCGTGCAGGGCGATGCGCTTTTGCTTTTTATAGAAAGGAATTTCATCCTGCTTGGTGATCTTTTCGCCGGTATTGGGATCTTCATAGACCAGTCTGTCAACGATTTCGCCGCCGAGAATATCCTTCTCAAAAATTTCATCGACGTCCTCTACCTTGACAAGACGATAGAGCGTATCCTCGGGGAAAATTCTTACGAAGGGACCCTGAGAGCACATACCAAAGCAGCCTACCTTGCGTACGCCTACCTTGTCGCCAAGACCCTTGTCCTCGATAAGAGCCTCAAAACGCTCCTTGATGCCCATGGTGTTGGATGCGATGCAGCTGGTACCGCCGCAGAGCATTATGTAGCGCTTGCCGTCTGAACCGTCAAACTTTGCGTTGAGCTCGGCTGTGCAGCTTTTTGCCTTCGCTGCAAACTCTTCACGATTTTTGATCATTAGTTGGCACCTCCGAGGTTTCTGTAGTCGTTAATAATGCCGCCGACCTTGTCTACGCTCATCTGGGCATAGATTTTTCCGTTAATGGTAACTGCGGGTGCACTGGCGCAGGCGCCGATGCAGCGGAGAGCATCAAGCGTGAACATGCCGTCCTCAGTGGTCTCGCCGGGCTTTATTCCGAGAATTTCGGAAAACTTGTCTATGATCTGTTGGGCACCCTTAACATAGCAGGCAGTGCCGAGGCAGCAGCCAATAACGTATTTTCCATTGGGCTTCAAAGAGAAGAACGAGTAGAACGTAACCACGCCGTATATCTCGGCGACGGAAATGCCGGTTTTGGCCGAAACAATTTCCTGGACCTCAATGGGAATGTAGCCGAATTCGTTCTGGATGTCGCTTAGAATCATTATCAGCGGGGTATTCTGGCCGGTGTATCTATCACAAATTTCGTTGACCTTTGCGACAGCGGCCTCTTGCAAATGAGCCATATGATTTCCTCCTTAAATTATTTACGTGCATTGTCTGCCTCAAATTATTTATTTGCATTGTCTGCCTTAAATAATTGCAATTTCAGAGCATCTATAAGTAAGCACATTATAGCATACAATAATTTAAAAGTCACCAACTAAGTGAGCGAATTATTGTATTTCATCAAATCTGAACAAATTTAGGAACGCAAAAATAGAACGAGTTCACCGAAATGTCAATTTACAACATTCAGAAAAAAAGAACAAGTTCAGTTTAATGGCAATGCTGCCGCCAAATACATATGTGTTAAATAAAACCTATACAAATAGGGGAATTTTAATGGACGAATCCATCTCAATCATGGCGCTCTCAGGTAAAAGCCGCAATGCTTTTATATTCCGGCAGGAATAAAGAGAAGCATAAGAGTAGTGGCATTATTTATATATATATGAAACGGGGAAAAGAAATATTTTGAATAAAATGACAAAATATTTGAATTGAAATTCAAATTGAGATATGCTATCATGGTTTAAATAACTAAAAAGTGAATCTATTCATATTTTCTGGAGAAAAACGATGGAGTTCAAGCCCTTTACGCTTATCTGCGGCCATTATGGCTGCGGAAAGACAAATCTTTCCCTGAATATCGCTCTCGACCTGGTTTCACGCGGTGAAAAGGTTACCCTGGTCGATATGGACGTGGTTAATCCCTATTTCCGCTCTTCAGATTACCGCACGTTGGTGGAAAACGCGGGCATACGCCTTATCGCGTCCGCATTTGCCGGTGGTAATCTGGATTCGCCCTCGATCCCGGCGGAGATCGCCTCTGTTTTCGACAGCCCGGAGGGGTACACCATTATAGATGTAGGCGGAGATGACGTTGGCGCAACGGCTCTGGGCCGCTTCTCCCGGAAGATAAACGCCATAGACTATGATATGCTTTACGTTATAAATAAAAATCGCCCGATAACCGCCGATGCGGCCTCAGCCGGGGAGATACTGGCTGAAATCGAGCTCAAATCCCGTATCAAGGCTACGGGCATAGTGAACAATACCCACCTTATGGGCTTTACGACGGAGGAAACCATCCTCTCGTCGATGGAATATGCCAGGCAGACGGCAAGCAATATGAATCTGCCGCTGCGCTTTACCACCGCACCCGAAAGCTTTGCGGATAAGCTTGATATTGATAACATTTATCCGGTGAAGGTTTATGTAAAAACCCCCTGGATGTAAGGTGCGTTTATTCAGGCAGCGCCGCGTAATTGCGTCTGCGTAGCTGCCGAGGCAAAAGCATTACCGATTTATACGAAAGGAATGATTTCCCAATGGCAAAAATCACGGTAAACGAGACCTACTGCAAAGGCTGTGAGCTTTGCGTGGCAGCGTGTCCCAAGCATATCATCGCTCTGGATACCAGCCGTATAAACGCGAAGGGCTACCACCCCGCGGCTCAGATAGAGGGAAGCGAATGCAGCGGCTGCTGCTGCTGCGCTATGATGTGTCCCGATATTGCCATCACAGTTGAGAAATAAAGGAAAGGAAGAACATAATGGCTGAAAAAGTACTTATGAAGGGCAATGAAGCCCTTGCGGAAGCCGCTATCTGCGCCGGATGTCATCACTTCTTCGGTTATCCTATCACTCCGCAGACCGAGCTTGCCGCATACATGGCAAAGAAAATGCCCAAGATCGGCGGAACTTATCTTCAAGCCGAGTCTGAGCTTGCTTCCATAAATATGGTTCTCGGCGCTGCCGCCGCCGGCGTACGCGCCATGACCTCCACCAGTTCACCCGGCCTGAGCCTTATGACCGAGGGTATCTCCTACATAGCCGGCTGTGACCTGCCCTGTCTTATCGTAAACGTACAGCGCGGCGGTCCCGGTCTCGGCGGCATCCAGCCCTCTCAGGCGGACTATTATCAGGCTACCAAGGCCACCGGTCACGGTGACTTCCAGCTTATCGTCCTCGCCCCGTCTACCGTTCAGGAGATGGTGGACATGGTGTTCCTGGCATTTGAGCTTGCTGAGAAGTACCGTATGCCCGCAATGCTCTTCTCTGACGGTCTCCTTGGACAGATGATGGAGCCTGTGGAGCTGCCCGAGCCCGGTTCCGTGAAGATCTCCGAGAAGCCCTGGGCCGTTACCGGTCATGGCAATAAGCGCTTCCATAATATAGTGAACTCCCTCTACCTGGAGCCCGATCTTCTGGAGAAGACCGTTCGCGAGCGTTATGAGCGCTACGCTCAGTGTCAGGCTGCCGAGCAGCGCTGTGAAGAGCTGATGGTGGACGATGCGGATATCGTTTTGGTCGCCTACGGCGCTTCCTCCCGTGTTTGCCGCAGCGCAGTCGTTGATGCCCGTGCTCAGGGCATCAAGGCAGGCATGATCCGTCCCATAACCGTATGGCCCTTCCCCGTAGACGCGATCCGGAAAGCTGCCGGCCACGCTAAGGCATTCCTGTCCGTTGAGATGAGCATGGGTCAGATGGTGGATGATGTTCGCCTCGCTCTTGACGGCGCAAGACCCACTTATTTCTATGGCCGTACCGGCGGTATGATCCCCTCTCCCGCCGAGGTTCTGGAAGAGATCAAGAAAATTCAGGAGGGTATATAAGATGGCTGTTGTATTTGAAAGACCTCATGCTATTACCGATAAGGTATTCAGCTATTGTCCCGGCTGCCCTCACGGCATCGTTCATCGTCTGGTCGCAGAGACTATCGACGAGCTGGGCATAGAAGGACGCACCATAGGCATTTCTCCTGTTGGCTGCTCCGTTACCGCTTACGATTTCTTTGCCTGCGACATGGTCGAGGCCGCCCACGGCAGAGCCCCCGCCGTTGCCACCGGCATCAAGCGCGCAAGACCGGACAATATCGTTTTCACCTATCAGGGTGACGGTGACCTGGCCGCTATCGGTATGGCCGAGACCATTCACGCCGCTACCAGAGGCGAGAATATCACCGTTATCTTCATTAATAACGCCATTTACGGCATGACCGGCGGCCAGATGGCTCCCACCACTCTTCCCGGCCAGATAACCCAGACCACTCCCTATGGCCGTGACGTAAACACTGCCGGCTATCCTATCCGCGTCTGCGAGCTGCTCTCCACTCTGGATGGCGTTAGCTTTGCTCAGCGCGTCACCGTTGACAGCGTAAAGAATGTCCGCATCGCAAAGAAAGCCATAAAGAAGGCGTTTGAGAACCAGGTGAAAGGCCGCGGCTACAGCATTGTTGAGGTCGTTTCCGCCTGCCCCACCAACTGGGGACTCACTCCCAATGAGGCGCTTCAGTGGCTGCGTGACAATATGCTGCCCTATTATCCCCTTGGCGTTTACAAGGACCGCTATCCCGAGGAAGGAGGCGAGGAGTAATGAGACCTGACCTGAATCTCGTCCTCGCCGGCTTCGGCGGACAGGGCCTGCTTTTCGCCGGTAAGGTAACTGCTTACGCCGGTCTGGTAGAGGGCCGCGAAATTTCCTGGCTGCCCTCCTACGGCCCTGAGATGCGCGGCGGCACCGCCAACTGCAGTGTCTGCGTCAGCGACAATCCCATCGGCTCTCCGCTGATCCTCAATCCCAACGCTCTTATCGCCATGAACCTGCCTTCCTTCGATAAGTTCATTGATGCCGTTCAGCCCGGCGGTACTGTCCTCGTTGACAGCACTATGGTGGAAAAGACCACTGACCGCACCGACATCAATGTGTTCTATGTTCCTGCCACCAAGATGGCCGACGACAACGGCATAAAGGGTCTTGCCAACATCATCCTGCTGGGCAAGCTGTATAAGGAGCTGCAGTTCTGCACTCCCGAAGCCTTGCAGAAGGGACTTGCCAAGTGCGTTCCCGCCTCCAAGGCCGCCATGCTGGAGTCCAACAAAAAGGCTCTGCAGCTTGGTATGGATTACTAAGGCAACGGAATCAAACCCGTACCGCACGGATGCTTTAAGCAAACCATTCTCAGCGGGGGAAATTTCCCCCGCTGAAACTTGTATTTCATACCGTTTATCGGTATTCATAGTCGCTCTGAGCGAAACAAAGCAGCTTTGATGCTTTGCTGCGCTCAAAGCAAGATTGAAAAGAAAAGGAGCAGCAGTATGGATAACGTACATGAGATCGCCCAGAGAATATCCGGCCTGCGCGACGCCTGCGGATATACGCGCGAGGAGCTTGCGGATGAGCTCGGCATCGCCCATGATGTATACGCCTCTTACGAAGAGAACGGCGAGGATATTCCCATAAGCGTAATTTTTCAGATAGCAAACAAGTTCGGCGTTGATTTCACCGAGATACTCACCGGCAGCGCCGCCAAGCTTGACACTTACCATGTTGTCAGGGCAGGACAGGGCAGAAGCGTACAGCGCTACGAGGGATATAACTACCAGGATCTCGCCTGGCGTTATACCCACAAGATCATGCAGCCTCTGCTCGTTACCCTTGACCCCTCCGATGAGCCTGCGGCTCTGGTCACACATGTGGGTCAGGAATTCAACTTTGTGGTTGAGGGAACGGTCATTTTGACCTTCAGCGATAAGGAACTGGTACTGGAGAAGGGCGACAGCGTCTATTTCAATCCCATGTATCCTCACGGCCAGAAATGCGGCGGCGATGTGCCTGCCGTGTTCCTGACAATGATAGCAGAGTAAGGAGCGGGAACTGACATGCTTTTAGAGAAATATCTTCCGCGTATAGAGTTTGACTCTTACGAGGATCTGAAAAACAACTATACCGTTATCGAGCCGGATGATTTTAACTTCGGCTTTGATATAGTGGACGGCTGGGCAAAGGAGGACGTGAACAAGCGCGCCCTTGTCTGGTGCGATGACCACGGCGGGGAAAAGGTGCTCACCTTCAGCGAAATCAGCCGTATGTCCAATAAGGTGGTGCATTTCCTTAAGAGCCTGGGTATCAAAAAGGGCGACAGGGTCATGCTCATCCTCCGCCGCCGCTGGGAATACTGGGTCTGTGCCCCCGCCCTGCATAAGCTGGGCGCCGTGCTCATTCCAGCCTCTCTCCAGCTTACCAAGAAGGACATCATTTACCGCGCGAATTCCGCGGAAATAAAGGCCGTTATCTGCGTGAACGATAAGTATGTTCTTGACCAGGTGGACGCGTCTCTGGCCGAGGCTCCCAGCATAAAGCACCGAATCGTCGTAGCAGGCGAGCGGGAGGGCTGGCTGAACTTCGCCGAGAGCATTGAGCCGTTTTCCGAGGAGTTTGAGCGTCCCACCGGCGAGGAAGCCACCAAGGCCACCGATACCATGCTCATTTACTTCACTTCCGGCACCACCAGCATGCCTAAGCTGGTCGCTCATAACTTCAAGTACCCTCTGGGTCAGATCGTCACCGCGAAATACTGGCAGCACGTTGAGGAAAATAAGCTTCATATGAGCGTTTCCGATTCCGGCTGGGCCAAGTTCGGCTGGGGTAAGATATACGGACAGTGGATCTGCGGCGCGACCATTTTCGCCTATGATATGGATAAGTTCACCGGCGCGGGTCTGCTTTCCGTGCTGGAAAAGTACAAGGTGACCACCTTCTGCGCCCCTCCCACCATGTACCGCTTCATGCTTCAGGAGGACGTGAGAAAATATGATCTTTCCTCCATCCATCACTGCGCCACCGCCGGAGAACCTCTCAACCCCGAGGTGGTAAAGCAGTGGAAGGAGCTTACCGGCCACATGATCTATGAGGGCTTCGGCCAGACCGAGACCACGGTCGTCCTTGCAAACTTCGGATGGGACGAGGTCAAGCCCGGCTCTACCGGTAAGCCTTCTCCCATTTATAACATAACCCTCGTGGACGCCGACGGCAACGAGGTGGAGGACGGCGAGGAGGGCTTCATCGTTGTGAAGGGCATTGATGAGCATATGCCCGCCGGCCTCTTTACATCCTATTTCGGCGACAAAGAACGCACGCAGCGTGAGCTGGGCGGCAAGTATTACAGTCTGGGCGACATGGCCTGGCGCGACAGCGACGGCTACTATTGGTTCGTTGGCCGAGGCGATGATATCATAAAATGCTCCGGCTACCGTATTGGACCCTTCGAGGTGGAAAGCGCCCTCATTGAGCATCCTGCCGTCGTAGAGTGCGCTATTACGGCCGCGCCCGACCCCATCCGCGGCCAGGTGGTAAAGGCGACCGTCGTACTCGCCAAGGGCTATGAGCCTTCCGACGAACTGGTGAAGGAGCTGCAGAACCACGTCAAGAAGGTCACCGCGCCCTATAAGTACCCCCGCATCGTCGAGTTCGTGGATGAACTGCCAAAGACCCTGGGCGGCAAAATAAAACGCGCTCAGATAAGACGGGAGGACCAGGAAAAAGCTCCGAAATAATTCTTTGATGCGCAGAAGGCTTCAGACTGAAATTTCAAAATTTTTCCAGAAATCAGGAAAATACCCTTGACTTTTATGTAAATTTTTGGTAAATTGTAAGTGGTCAATAGAACAGCGGCAAAACCGGCGGCTGCTGGATAAAAGAGTAGATATAAAGATTATGGGCCTAAGCGTATAAAGGAAAACGGAGGAAATAATCTTGGAAAAAGTAAGCAGAATTATATTTGCGGATCAGAATGAAGAATTCATAATGTTGCTGACGGAATCCGCGAAAAACGAGAACGGAATAGAAGTGGTTGGTTCCACCGGGGACGGCGCCGAGCTGCTTAAGCTGATAGCTGAGAAGAAGCCGGATGTAGTCGTAATGGATCTGATACTCCAGAACAGGGACGGTATGTCCGTTTTGCGCGAGTATTCCGGAAAGAACGGCTACCGGCCCGCGTTCATTATCGTGTCGGCCTTTATGAAAGACGAGATCGTTTCTGAATCGGCGGCGCTTGGAGCGTATTATTTCATTTCCAAGCCGTGTGACATACATGAGCTGTTCTGCCGTATGCGGGAGGTGGCTCAGGAAAGCCGCAGCGCCGCCGGTATGGTTGGCATGAAGGGCGGCAAGAAGGCCATCAGCGACAGGAAGATAGAGAGCATGGTCACAGAGATCATCCATGAGATCGGCGTGCCGGCGCATATCAAGGGATACCAGTATATCCGCGAGGCTATCATCTTCACCGTCAAGGACATGGAGCTTATCAATGCCGTCACCAAGGCGCTGTACCCAATGGTAGCCAAGAAGTTCGGAACTACCTCCTCCCGCGTGGAGCGCGCCATACGCCACGCCATTGAGGTGGCATGGGACAGAGGCGATATCGAGGTGCTGCAGAAATATTTCGGCTATACGGTTTCCAACATCAAGGGAAAGCCCACAAACTCGGAGTTCATAGCCCTCATCAGCGACAAGCTCCGCCTTCAGATAAAGGAAATGGGCGAATATCTCAAATGATTAAAAATGAAAAACCATCAGTGAGCTGCTGTTCACTGATGGTTTTTTATTTTTCGCAAAATTATTTGTCCTCGTCTCGCCGGGCAAGATCCGCCACCCGCTGGAATTGCTCAATAATGTAGCCGTAATTATTCCTGCGGTGAGGAACAAGGCAGTTTGTGCAGTTCTTGATGCCCTTTTCCGTGTAGCTGAAATTGCCGCCGCAGTGTTCGCCGAGAGCATAGAGGGGGCAGTAGCAGAAAAGACAGTTGAAGTCCTCTTCCCTGATGCCCTTGTGACATGGGAAGCATTCACAGTCCCTGTTGCAGTAAAAGGCGTAATGCTTCCCCTCCCAATGGGGTTTGCCGTTATTCATAGCGAGACCTCCTTGCTTTTCGCTTGTCCCGCAAGGGACGAGCAAAGCGGCTTAAATAAAATATGATATCCGCGCTACGGATATTATACCACACCTTGCAGGCCAAGTAAACGTTGAAAATGGAGCACATTTACTATTGCATTTTCAGAAAAATGGGTGTATATTGATAGAACAAATGTTCGATAAGGAGGAGCCGCCATGAATACCGATGACAAACTTCAGATTCTTGCGGATGCTGCCAAATATGATGTGGCCTGCACCTCAAGCGGCGTAACACGCGGCGGCAAAAAGGGGAGCATCGGCAGCGCGTCGCCTGCCGGCTGCTGCCACAGCTTCTCGGCGGACGGGCGCTGCGTCACGCTGCTCAAGGTGCTTATGAGCAACGCCTGCTCCTATGACTGCGCCTACTGTGTCAACCGCCGCTCCAACGATACGCGCCGGGCAACCTTTTCGCCCCGGGAGCTGGCGGAGCTGACCATACAGTTCTACCGCCGCAACTACATCGAGGGTCTGTTCATCAGCTCCGCCGTCATCGGAAACGCGGACTATACCACCGAGCGGATGATAGAGTGCCTGCGCATCCTGCGTGAGGAGTACCATTTCCGGGGATATATCCACGCCAAGGCCATCCCCGGCACGGATGAAGCGCTGCTCACCCGCCTTGGCTATCTGGCGGACAGAATGAGCGTGAATATCGAGCTGCCCTCGGAGAAGAGCCTTAAAATGCTTGCACCGGATAAGACCAAGGAGTCCATTCTCGCACCTATGGGTCAGCTGCGGGAGCGTATAAACGAGAACAGGGAGGACATAGCCCTCTACCGCTCCACGCCGAGCTTCGTTCCGGCGGGGCAGAGCACTCAGATGATAATCGGCGCGACCCCGGAAACGGATTTCCGCATACTCAGCCTCGCCGAGGGGTTGTATAAGAAATATTCGCTGAAGCGTGTTTTTTTCTCGGCGTATATCCCGGTGGTGGAGGGGACTAATCTCCCCAGCCTTCTCACCAAGCCGCCGCTGCTGCGGGAGCACCGGCTCTATCAGGCGGATTGGCTGCTGCGCTTTTACGGCTTTCGCGCCTCGGAGCTTCTGGACGAGGAGCACCAGAGCTTCAACCCACTCATAGACCCCAAATGTACCTGGGCTCTGAACCATCCGGAGTTTTTCCCAGTGGAGGTGAACCGGGCGGATTATGAGGCGCTGCTGCGTGTGCCGGGCATCGGCGTGAAAAGCGCACGGCGCATCATCGTGGCTCGCCGCGCGGGCAATCTGTGCTTTGAGGATATGAAGAAGCTGGGCGTGGTTATGAAGCGGGCGCAGTTTTTCATCACCTGCCGGGGCAGAAGCCCGGAGGGGCTGAGCCTTCGGCGGGAGTATGTTATGCGATCCCTTGTTTCGGCGGATACAGCCAAGCGGCTGGAAATGCCGGAGATGGAGCAGCTTTCGCTGTTTGATAATGAGGAGTATAGAAAATGTTTGACAGGTCAAATATGATATATCTTTATGACGGCAGCTTTGACGGCCTCATGTGCTGTATTTTCGAGAGCGCTTACCGCAATGAGCGCCCCGCTGCCATTCAGCCGGAATCGGAGGAGCAGGCCAGCCTTTTTGAGACCCACGTTGTGGAGACGGATGAGAGCCATGCCGAGCGGGTCAAGGAGGAGGTGCGCCGCAAAATATCCAAAAACGCGCTCCACTTCGTAAAAAAAGCCTTTCTTACCTGCCTTGAAAATAAGGAACTGCTTATATTTGATTTTCTGCAGGACGGCTTCAAGCGTGGCTGGATAAGCATGAACGACATCACCGGCAGCGTCATGCTCCCGCTGTATAACGCCGTCCGCGCCCTGGATAACGAGGCCGAGTTGCTCAAGGGCTTCGTGCGCTTTTCGGAGTTGGGCGGCGTGCTGGTATCGGTCATCGAGCCGAAAAACTATGTCTTGCCCATGCTCATGGGTCATTTCTGTTCCCGCTTCCATGATGAGGCGCTGATGATATATGATAAAACGCACCGCATGGTGCTGTTGGGTCAGAACGGCAAGGGACGCATAGCCTATCTGGATGAATTCACTCCGGCGCCCGCGGAGGAGAGCGAGCTGGAAATGCGCCGCATGTGGAAGCATTTTTATGATACCATCGCCATCAAGGAGCGCTATAATCCACGCTGCCGCATGGGGCATATGCCCAAGCGCTATTGGGCGCATATGACCGAGTTCTGGGAGGAAAACTGCGCCAGAAGTGAGGAAAAGCCGGAAAAACTGCCTGAAAAACCACAATTAGCCCTTGGGAAGCTCTGAATAAATGCGTCTGCGGCATCTTGTGGAAAATTTTTGCGGCAATTTCATTGTGTTTTCTTGAAATAAACCCCATTATTCCTGCAAAAACACGCCTCATTGCCACAAAAATTTTGCTCACAATCTGCTCTTGCCGATTTATTCAGAGCTTCCCTTGAAATATAGCAGATAAAAATCAGGAGCGCCTTGCGGCGCTCCCTGAATTTTTATGCGGCTTTAAGCACAATTCCCTCGGACGCGCCGTATGGGAAATACATATACTCGGTGGGCTCAGGCTGCTTGGTACAATGGGCAATAAAGCCCTCCTTGCCGAAATCAATGGAATTTCTGAGTGTGTAGAAGCCAAGGTCCGGCATATATGCCGTGCCGCAGCTTTCCCCGGTCTCGCTATCTGGCTTGCGGCGGAATATTTCAATATAGCCGACGGAGTCTCCAGATGGCTCAGCGTAGTAAATCCAGCCGCCGTGGGGGAGATTGTCGTTCTGTTCACTGAAAAAAGTTTTTTCGCCGCTTGCCGCGTCGATGCGGTAACAGACTTGTAAATTGGCGTATACATACCCGCTGTCGTATGACAGAAATCCGAAAACGTTTTCCGCTATCTGTTCGGTCCGGCCTGTGGATATGTCGTAGCGCATCAGGGGATAATCAGCACTGTTCCCAATGTAAAACAGAGCACCATCGCCGATGACCGGGGCACCGAAAAAGGTTGACACTTCGTTTTGGCTTATGCACTCGGAACGATCCTGCGTAACTCTGTATAGCTGGTTCCGGCAAACCATATAGACGGCGGAGCTATCCACGAGCATATATTTAACGCTCTCATCAGGCGCTTTGGCGTATTCAGTGACATTGCCGCCAGTCAGCTCCACCATGTAAACTGCGCCATCAAGAACGTAGTACAGCCCGCTGTCGTCAATGCAGGCGATCTGGCTGGGCAGTGTGTAAACGCTCTCATAGGTCTCGCCTCCGGTGTAATGTATGACCTCGCAAGGAACGTCTGCATACTTGCCGTCAACTTCTATCCTGTTGTATATGCTTATAAAGTACATATTCTCGCCGCTGTCCTTGGCCTTATCGCATGCGGTCATGCCGAACAAAAGAATAAGAGCTAAAACGCAAAGGCTGAGCTTTTTCATAGGAACCTCCTTCAGTTGCTGCCGCATATATGCTTCTTTTTCATAGTATCTTATTTCGATGTAAAAGGCAACACTTCAGCATGGTCAAAAGCTGTAACGTATCTCTTTCCATTGCCGCTCTTTACTTTTTCCTTATATAATGATAAACTGATTACATATAAAACTACAAGGAGCGAAGACAATGTATAAGTGTAAATATCCGCATCTTTTCTCTCCCATAACTCTTGCAGGTACGCTCTTCAAAAACAGGCTTTTCGCTTCCCCCACCGGCGGCCAGCATACCCATTATATGAACCATCCCATCAACGAAATGATATGCTACTATGAGCGCAAGGCCATCGGCGGCGCGGCCTCCGTCTGCATAGGCGACGCAATGGTGGACTCCCAGATGGCGCTGGCCAACGGCGCTCACATCCTGCTGGACGACCCCAGCGGCAAGTCCCATCTGAATAAGCTTTCCGACGCCATCAGCCGCCACGGCGCTGTGGCCTCCATCGAGCTGAGCCATGGCGGCAGCGGCGCGAGAATTTCCTACAGTGAGGGTCACAAGATATACGGCCCTGTTGAGTGCGACAGCAACAGCTTCGGCCAGAAGATACACGCCGAGGCAATGACCGAGGAGATAATCCAGCACACCATCCGCAAGCACCGGGACGCAGCGGCCTGGGCGAAGCAGTGCGGCTTCGGCATGATAACCCTCCACGGCGGACACGGATGGCTGCTCCATCAGTTCATGTCGCCCACGCTGAATACCCGAACCGATGATTGGGGCGGCAGCTTTGAGAAGCGTATGCGCTTCCCGCTGGCTGTCATTGCCGCCATCCGCGAGGCGGTTGGCCCCAACTTCCCCATTGAGATACGCCTGAGCGGCAGCGAGTGCTATGAGGGCGGCTACGATGTGGATTACGGCGTGAAGATAGCCAAGGCGCTGGACGGCAAGGTGGACCTGTTACATATCTCCGCCGGCAGCCATGAGGACGACCGTGTGTTCACTGTCACCCATCCCAGCATGTTCCTTGAGGACGGCGTAAACGTAAAGTACGCCGCCGAAATAAAGAAGCACGTTGCCACCCCTGTCGCAACCGTCGGCGCGCTCAGCGAGCCTGAGCTGTTGGAGGAGATAATCGCCTCCGGCAAGGCGGACGTTGTAGAGCTGGCCCGCGGCCTGATCTGCGACCCCGACCTGCCTATAAAGGCTCGCAGCGGCCGCGAGGACGAGATTGCTCATTGCGTGCGCTGCTTTACCTGCTTCTCCAGCCTTATGACACGCGGCCAGTTCTGCTGCGCCCTTAACCCCGAGCTTTCCAACGAGCACGATACCAAGTATGCGCGCCCCGCAGCCAAAAAGCAAAAGGTGCTTATCGCGGGCGGCGGCGTAGCCGGTATGCAGGCCGCTCTAACCGCCTCAAAGTGGGGACATGAGGTCATACTCTGCGAGAAATCCGGCCGCCTGGGCGGCGTCCTCCGCTGCGAGGAGCTTGTGCCCTTCAAGAAGCATCTTTCCCAGTACCTTGACCTGCAGGAACGTATGATAGGCCGCGCGCCCATTGAGGTGCGCCTGAATACGGCCGTCACTCCAGAGCTGGCGCAGGAGATAGGCCCCGACGTTATTATCGCCGCGATGGGCGCGAAGCCCGCCAATCCGCCAATACCCGGAATTGAAAAGACCATCAGTGCCGAGGAACTGTACCTTGCCCCCGAGAAGGCCGGCAAGAAGCTGGTGGTTCTGGGCGGCGGACTTGTCGGATGCGAGCTGGCTATCTTCATGGCCGGGCGCGGCTGCGAGGTGACCGTTGTTGAAATGGCTGCCGCACCCAACTTCGGCTGGAATATTCTGCAGGGACAGTCGGTGGGCATTGAGTTCGATAAGCTGGGCATAAAGCTCTGCACGAGTACTAAGGTGACCGCCGTTGAGGACGGTGCGGTGCTTGCGGTTGGCCCAGGGGGCGAGGTTCGCTTCGAGGCTGATACCGTGGTCGCGGCTCTTGGTATGAAGCCCCTCCGGGACGAGGCTCTGGCTCTGGCCCTCTGCGCGCCCGAGTTCCACCAGATAGGCGATTGCAGAGACGTCAAGAATATTTATTCCGCCACCAATACGGCCTATCAGATAGCTATGGATATCGGAAGAGTGTAAGATAAATGCAAAAAACCACCGTTCGTTTGAACGGTGGTTTTTACGGCTTTGACTATATGTAATGTTATTAGTGGGCATCGTGCTGAGCCTGGCGCAGGTCAGCGACAGCGGTCTGGATAGCTTCGGCGAGAGCGGGAATATCAGCGCCGCCGTGATCCCTGAGCCAGAGAATACGGGTGATCTGGCTGCCGACGTCATAGCGGAGGGTGGAAAGACCCTTCACGCCTGCGATTTTAGCTTCAGTCTCGGGACGGGCCATAATGTCAACGAGAATGTTGTAAGCCTCTTCGCACTTTTCTTTGCCGCATGCGGAGGCGACGGCAATGACCTCGTCCATTTTCTTGCCCTGACCAATCTTGGCAAGCTTCTTCCACTTTTTTGCCTGAACCATTTTTGCGTAATCTGCCATTTCGAAACATTCCTGCCTTTCAAACTGTTGGCCCGAGGGCCGATAAACATCATTATACCATTTGAACCGACGTTGTCAACCACCGTTCGGCAATTTTAGTCAAATAAAGAGTAAACTTTTTGTTAAAATTTGACGATATGCCAAAATGATTTGACGCAAAATGGTTACTGTGTTAGAATTTAAATGTAAGTTATAGGCTTAGTGCTTCAGTGAGGAATGATTGAAAAATCACACTATATTATTTAAAAGCCCATCGCCTCGCCTTTTGGGCAATCGGCGATGATGGTAAAAATCCTCCATGCGGGGGAGATTTATAATAGCTATTTGTGCGGTGCTGCCGCATGGAGGATAGTGTGAAAAATCACACTATATTATAAAAAGCCCATCGCCTCGCCCGTTGGGCAACCGGCGATGATGGCGAAAATCCTCCATGCGGAGGAAGATTTATAATGACTATTTGTGCGGTGCTGCCGCATGGAGGATTAATATGGATAACGAAAAAGATATGTCCCCGGTAAACAACTCCAATGATGAACTCGGAAGAATGGAGAAAATAGAGAATTGGCTTACCAATACCTTCTGGTTTCACTATAAATGGTATTTTATCATTGGCGTTTTTCTGCTGTCGCTGCTGATAATGGCTGCCGTAGGTTTGGTCACGTCTGTCAGCTATGATTGGACTGTGGTATATGCCCATAACGGAGCTGCCGACAGTGCCAGGGCGGAGGAGATACGGGAGCTGATGGAGAGTCTGCTGCCCGAGACCGGTAAAAACCGTCGTGTGGATGTGGAAGTCGTTGAACTGAGCCGCGACGGAGGCGTGATGGAAAGCTATGGTGAAAACCTCCTTTACAGCCATCTTAATGACCAGAATACCATGATCTATATTCTGGACGAAGAAAATTATCATATCTTTTCCGAACTGGGATATTTTGCGGATGCCGTGGCGGTCAGCGCCATGCCCGGCCTTTATTGCACGACAAATGATTCCCCGGTAAAGCCTCTTGACGCAGAGTCCCCGGAGTATGCCGATTATTCGCAGGAGTTCCTGGATGATGTATATCTGGAATATGTGGCGGAGCATGAGGAACTGCTGGCTAAGGCTCGTGAGGCTTTGAGTCATATAAACTAAAGCAGCGGAAGTCGTATTCCGCTGCCTTAAGGAAGATAAGTGGAAGGATGAATAGTGTGAAAAATCACACTATATCATGAAAAGTCCATCTGCTCGCTGTTTCGCGGCAACCGCAGATGATGGCAAAAATCCTCCATGCGTGGGGATTTTTAATAACTATTTTGCGGTGCTGCCGCATGGAGGATTAAAATGAGTGTTAAGCTTGACCACCACAGCGCGATATTTTCTCCTATTAAAATAGGCACAAAGCTATGCAAAAACCGCATCGAGATGGGGCCTGCCGGATGCTTTCTCACCGCGCCGGGCAGCCGCAACTCCGTGCAATTCATGGAATATGTCAAGGGGCTCGCAAACAGCGGAGCGGGCATAATCACTATGGGAGTCAGCTCCGTGGACTATTTCGGCCCCGGAGGGAGCAGCCGTATACTCAATGCGGGGCACGATAGCTTTATACATGATCTGAGCGAGATAACGGATCTGATACATCTGAAGGATGCGCTGGCAAGCATCGAGCTTGTCCATAGCCGCTATATGCTCTCGCCTCCCCATGAGGTCGTCAATGAAACAAGCGTGGAAGATATAGAGGAGATATTCCGCCTCTTTGCCGACGCGGCGGAGCGCTGCGTTAAGGCGGGCTTTGACATGATAATGATACACGGCGGCCACGGCAATGTGCCCTCCATGTTCTTTTCGCCCCTGCATAACAAGCGCACCGATAAGTACGGCGGCTCCTTTGACAACCGCAGCCGCTTTGCGATCGAACTGCTGGACGCTATCCGTGACCGGGTTGGCGATCAGCTGGCGATAGAATACCGTATCAGCGCCGAGGAACTGTTCCCGGGCGGTGCGGAGATGCCGGAAACCATCGAGTTTGCCAAGCTCATTCAGGATAAGATAGATCTCATACATATCAGCAGAAGTCTTCTTGAGGTGGATGAATTGCTGCCGCCCATGTTCCCGCCAACGTACCTGCCCCGCGCCATAAATCTGGATGCTGCCATTGAGTTCAAAAAGGCTTTGCACATCCCCGTGAACGTGATAGGCGGCTTCGACCTTGAGCATGCCGAGGCGGCTGTTGCCGCCGGTCAGACGGATATGGTCGCAATGGTGCGCAATATCCTTGCCGATACCGATTGCGTGGAAAAGGCCCGGCGGGGAAGAGCGGATACCATCCGTCCCTGCGTGCGCTGCAATAGCTGCATCCACAGCACCCATTCAAACCGTCTGCCCATACGCTGCGCGGTCAATCCTCTCATTGGACGCGAGGCTCTCTATATTGACCGCTCGCCCCGCCTGAAGCCCAAGAAGCTGCTGGTGGTTGGCGGCGGACCCGGCGGCCTTGAAGCTGCCAGAACAGCATCCTCCCGCGGCCATAGGGTCGTGCTCATGGAGAAGGCTGAGCGATTGGGCGGCGCGCTTATCATGGCGAGCGCCGCAGAGTTCAAAAAGGATATGAGAAATTATCTGGACTGGTCCATCCGCAGCGTTATGGAGGACCCCAATATTGAAGTGCGCCTGAACTGCGCTGCCACTCCCGAGAATATCGCGGCGGAGGCTCCCGACGCGCTCATCGTCGCCGTGGGCGCGAAGCCCATCATCATCCCGATGCCCTCGGATAAGAGCGGCAAGACCGTCTGGGTGGGCGATGTTGAGCTGGGCAAGGCCGAGGTGGGACAGCGTGTGGTCATAGCGGGCGCGGGCTTCACCGGTCTGGAAATGGCTCTCACCCTTGCCCGGAGCGGCAGGGAGGTCACCGTTATCGATATGCTGCCCGAGGAGAAGATAGGCACTGACGGCATCACCATCAGCATGATATGCCTCAAGCAGCTTCTGGCTAAGGAGAACGTTAAGTTCGTATGCTCTGTCAAGCTGGAAGATGTGAATGATGAGGGCGCGGTCATATCCGGCGCTGACGGAAAGCGTACCATTCCCTGCGACAATGTGGTGCTCTCCCTTGGCGTGCGTCCCGACCGGGAAACCGCCGAAAAGCTGGCCGGCTGCGTTGGCGAAAGCTATATAGTCGGAGACAGCTCCTACCGGGGCGGCACTCTCTGGAAAACCATACAGCTTGCCTTTGATACGGCAATGAGACTGTAAAAAAGATAAGTCCCTGCTGTGAGATTTTCACGGCAGGGACTGTTTTCATAATAAATATTGCTCAACTGCACGGAACAGCCTGAAGATATTCTTCAAGGCAAAGCCCCTGCTCGCTGATTTCTTTTGCGGCCTCAATTCCCACATAGCGGTAGTGCCAGGGCTCGTAGCCAACGCCTGTAATCTCGCTCTTGCTGGTCGGGTACCGAAGTATAAAGCCGTATTCCATGCAATGATTCATCAGCCACTGCTGAACGGCTGTGGATTCCTGATTCTCATCCAGCAGTTGATAGTTGATGTCCACTATATCCACAGCGAGCCCAAGCTGATGCTCGCTGGTGCCGGGACGAGCCACCCAAAAAGCGGCTTTTTCTTCTGCTTCCTCCTGTGAATAGCCCTGATCCAGATAATACGGAACCTTTCTGTAAAACAGCTCGTCCTGCTTGTCCCAGGTGCGGAAGGAGGAACAGATGACCGGCTGCAGCCCCTCGGCGCGTGCGGCGTCCATCATGCTTTGCAGCGCCGGGTAAGCGCGGCTGTCTATGGCGTGGCCGTTTTGAAGCTGGGTCAGCTCCGGAACCTGAAAGTCTTCGGCCAGCGAATTGTCTTTGTTGACCAAAACGAGATTCCACGGCCTTTCGGTGGCAACCGGCTCATTTGACTGCTCCGGAGGAACGGTTTCATCAGGCTGCTGGGGAGAAGCTGTTTCGTCTATATCCGGGCTGGGGAGGCTGAGAGAGGGCGCGGACGGCTCGGGAGGGTCTGTTTCGCTCGTGGCGGAACTGTGCCTGCCCAGCAGAAAGCCGCCGAAAAACAGCAGCAAAGCAAGAAAAAGATAAATGAAGGGATGGCTGCGGCTGCGCCGTCTGCGCCTCCTGCGGCGAGAGACGACGTAATATTCCGAAGACCGGTTCTCCGTTTCGTGTTCGTGAGGTCTTTGCGTAGAAGCTTGTGCCATGTATGTATGCTCCTTTTAGATTCATCGTGCCAAAACCCGCTTTCGCAAGGTTTATATCTGTCTTATGAAAATTGCAGTTCTATATATACAGACGAAAAAATCTGCAAAAGGTTTCACTTTATATTCAATATTTATGTGTTGAAATTTGATATATACTTTACAGGACGTATGTCATACGCTTAAATTACGCCGAAAAAAGCGATGTATAGAACGTGATAAATTTTATCATAAGCGCAGTATAATATCCACAACAAGAAGTTACAGAAAGACCCCTTCCCCACTGAACAGGGGAAGAGGCCTTTTCACATATTTCAATGCTTTTTGTTTTTGCTCGCTGCGACAGCCCGGGGCTTGAATTAGTACATTCCGCCCATGTCGGGAGCGGCGGGAGCAGCAGGCGCGGGGGGCTCGGGCTTGTCGGTAACAAGAACCTCGGTGGTGAGAACCATGGAAGCAACGGAGGCGGCGTTCTCAAGAGCACTGCGGCATACCTTTGCGGGGTCTACGATGCCGGCGTCGACCATGTCGCAGTAGACTTCCTTAGCGGCGTCGAAGCCGAAGTTTGCCCGGCGGCTGGTCTTGATCTTATCGAGAATGACGGAGCCTTCCAGACCGGCGTTGGCAGCGATCTGGCGGATGGGGGCCTGGAGAGCCTTGGCGATGATCTGAACGCCGGTCTTTTCGTCGCCGGTGAACTTGGGAAGGATCTTCTCAACAGCGGAAGCAGCGGTGACGTATACGGTGCCGCCTCCGGGGACGATACCCTCTTCAACAGCAGCGCGGGTAGCGTTGAGAGCGTCCTCAATGCGGAGCTTCTTCTCCTTCATCTCAGCCTCGGTGGCTGCGCCGACCTTGATAACGGCAACACCGCCGGAGAGCTTGGCAACGCGCTCCTGCATCTTCTCGCGGTCATAATCGGAGGTGGTGACGGCGATCTGAGCCTGAATCTGGTGGATGCGGCCCTGGATATCTTCCGCCTTGCCGGCGCCGTCAACGATGATGGTGTTCTCCTTGAAGCACTTTACCTGGCGGGCGGTACCAAGAACGTCGAGACCGACTTCCTTGAGATCCATGCCCAGCTCGGAGGAAACAACGGTACCGCCGGTGAGGGTGGCGATATCAACGAGCATTTCCTTACGTCTGTCGCCGAAGCCGGGAGCCTTTACGCAGACGCAGGTGAAGGTGCCGCGGAGCTTATTGAGGATAAGGGTGGCCAGAGCCTCGCCCTCTACGTCCTCAGCAATAATCAGCAGGCTCTTGCCCATCTTGACGACCTGCTCGAGGATGGGGAGGATCTCCTGGATGTTGCTGATCTTCTTGTCGGTAATAAGAATGAAGGGATTGTCAAGAACGGACTCCATCTTGTCGGTGTCGGTGACCATGTAGGGGGTGATGTAGCCGCGGTCAAACTGCATGCCTTCGACGACCTCGCTGTAGGTCTCGGCGGTCTTGGACTCCTCGACAGTGATAACACCGTTCTGGGAAACCTTCTCCATAGCCTCGGCAATGAGCTTACCGATGACCTCGTCGCCGGAGGAAACGGTACCTACGCGGGCGATGTCCTCGCTGCCGCTTACGGGCTGGGCAGTGTCCTTGATGGCGGCAACAGCGGTCTCAACAGCCTTCTGGATACCGCGGCGCATTACCATGGGGTTGGAGCCTGCCGCGATGTTCTTCAGACCTTCCTTGATAATGGCCTGAGCCAGAACGGTGGCGGTGGTGGTGCCGTCGCCGGCTACGTCATTGGTCTTGCTGGCTGCTTCCTTGACCAGCTGAGCGCCCATGTTCTCAAAGGGGTCGGTCAGCTCAATCTCCTTGGCGATGGTAACACCATCGTTGGTGATCAGGGGAGAGCCGTACTTCTTGTCAAGAACCACATTGCAGCCCTTGGGGCCCATAGTGATCTTAACAGTGTCAGCAAGCTGGTCTACGCCACGCTCGAGAGCACGGCGAGCGTCTTCGTTATATTTAAGAATCTTAGCCATTTTAAAAGTCCTCCTGTTAAATTACTCTACGATAGCGAGAATGTCCTGCTGGCGGACGATGGTGAGCTCAACGCCGTCTATCTTCACCTGAGTACCGCTGTACTTGCCGGTAATAACCTTGTCGCCGGGCTCTACGGTCATCTCGACCTCGTTGCCGTCGATGAAGCCGCCGGGGCCTACTGCGATGACTTCAAAGATCTGGGGCTTCTCCTGAGCGGCGCTGGTGAGAATGATGCCGCCCTTGGTGGTTTCCTCAGCCTCTACCTGCTTGACGATGACTCTGTCAGCTAAAGGAATGAGTTTCATAATATTTTACCTCCTGAATAATAATCCGAAATACGCGCCGGTAAAATTCCCGTTTGGATTTCGTGGTTTACTAATTTACTCGTTAGCACTCAAAGTGGAGGAGTGCTAACGAGTATTATAATAATCCATGTTATCGGAATATGCAAGACCCTTTTAGAAAAAAAGTAAGAATTTTTTGTGAACATTCCCGCTTACTGCCGGGATGCGAGAAAAGCGGAGTTTTCCGGAAATATGAAGCTCACAGCGCCCGGCTCGATACGGAAGCTGGGAGTTCTGGAGAAAACCGCCTCTCCGTCTACATTTATGGACAGATCGTCTGCACTCTCAAAGGATATTTCGGTACAGCGGTAGTGACTGACATGGGAGCTAAGCTCGGCGTAGCGGCCTGTGGAGTATTTGCCGATCAGCGTCAGAAATCTCAGACGGCTGACTTTTTTTACAACGAGTACGTCCATAAGTCCGTCGTCAGGCTCCGCATCGGGCACGGGGTTGAAGCCGCCGCCGTAATAGCGGCCGTTGCATGCGCAGACAAGGGCAAATTCGCCGTTTAGCTCCTGTCCATTAAGCTTTATCCTGAGCGGACGGTTTATGCCCTTTACGAATTGTACCAGCAAGGAGATCACATAAGCGAGAGTGCCGGAAATGAAAGCGTTTTTCGTGTATTTGTGAACGCCGATACCCACCCGGGCGTCAAAACCAAGGGAGCAGATGTTTATGGATCTGCGGCCGCATACATTGATAAGGTCTATTGGGTAAGGCTTACCGTTTATGAGAGCCTTCAAGTCAGAGAAAAGCGCGGCGTCCTCGCCGAACATGCGCAGAAAATCATTGCCTGAGCCGCAGGCATAGTGGGTGATGGCAACGTTGGGTGAGCCGACCGCGCCGTTGGCACATTCGTTGAGGGTGCCGTCTCCGCCGCAGGCGTATACTCTTAGGGGATGGCCGCTCGCCGCCTCGGAGCGAACCTTTTCTGCAGCGTCCATAGGGGCTTTAGTCAAATATATTTCAAACTCGTCGGTGATGTCGGTCATGGCCTCACGTATTCTGCTGCTGAGTTTCTCAGGATAATTATTCTTCCCGGCTGTGGGGTTTATGATAAAAAGATGTTTCATATCTTACCCGTCTATTCTTATTATTTATACATGTAAAGCTGACATTGTATCATGCCGTTATAGACCTTGCGGCGCTTGTCAGCCTTCTTCCCGAAGCATTTTTCAAAATCAAGGTCAGAAGTGAGAATATAAAAGCTCCAGTCGTCCAGCTTGCGCCAGGTGCGGCCAAGAGAGCGGTAAAGCTCCTCAGCCTGTTTCACGTCCATAAGGCGTTCGCCGTAGGGTGGATTTGCCATGATAATGCCCCTGCCGCTTGCGGGCGGAGTAAAGGCCAGCGCATCCGCGCAGGAGAAAAGGATAAATTCGGAAACTCCGGCCCGGCGGGCGTTTTCTCTGGCAATATCTATGCAGGCCGGGTCGATATCGGAGGCGAAAATGCGGTAATTGCCCCGGAACTCGGCGGCTCTGGCTTCGTCGCGGGCGTCCTTCCATATACTACGGTCAAAGCAGCTCCAGCTTTCAGCGGTAAAGCGGCGGTTTACGCCGGGTGCGCGGTTTATGGCAGCCAGCGCGGCTTCAATGGCTATGGTGCCGCTGCCGCAGAAGGGGTCGCAGAAAATATCGCGTCCCTTAAAGCGGGATAGCTTCACCATCGCCGCCGCCAGAGTTTCGCGAAGGGGCGCGAGATTGGCGTTGGGGCGGTAGCCGCGCTTATGCAGGGCTGCGCCGCTGGTGTCCAGATAAATGGATGCACGGTCGTTCATTATGGAGAAGCGTATCTGATAGCGGCTGCCGGTCTCGGGAAGCTGGCTGATGCCGTATTTTCCGCCCAGCCGCTTGGCCACAGCCTTTTTTATCATTCCCTGGCAGGTGGGGACGGACATAAGAGTGCTGTTCAGGCAGTGACCCTTTACGGGAAATTCACCGTCCCTGGGAATAAAATCTTCCCAGGGCAGAGCGTAAACGCCCTCAAAAAAGTCGTTGAATTCACGGGCGTCAAATTCGCCCATGAGTATCTGCACGCGCTCGCCGGTGCGCAGACGGATGTTTGCTTTGGCGATGTCGGCAGCCTCGCCGTCGAAGAGTACACGGCCGGTCTCGGCGGCAACGCCGCTCATACCCATGTACTTCAGCTCGTCCGCCGCCAGACCCTCAAGCCCGAAAAGACAGGGAACACAAAGCTTCATCGTTTTACCCCTTTCTAAGCTGCGCCATGTAGCAGTGCCAGTCCTCAACGTGACCGTGGTCGAGCATCTCAAAGCCCGCGGACTCCACGGCGGCGCGCACCTCGTCCTCGCGGCCGTCGATTATGCCGGAGCAGATGAATTTACCGTCCGGCTTGACCCACTTGGCGGCATCCTTCACAAGCGCGATGATAACGTCGGAAACGATGTTCGCCAGAACCAGGTCATATTTGCGCAGGCCGATTTTTACGCGAAGCGCGGCGTCGTTTATGATGTCGCCGGCGTAAACGGTGTAGGTATCGGAGGTCACGCCGTTGAGCGCGGCGTTTTCCATTGCGGTGTCGGGTGCCTTGTCGTCAATGTCGCAGCCTACGGCCATCTTCGCTCCGAGGCAGAGAGCGGCAATGGAAAGTATGCCGCTGCCGCAGCCGAGGTCGAGCACGGACTCAGCCGTGGGCGCGTAGTTCTCAAGGCGCTCAAGGCACATGCGGGTGGTGGGGTGAGAGCCGGTGCCGAAGATAAGGCCGGGATTAAGGCGCAGTACGCTGCGTCCCTCCGCATCGGGAGCTTCCTCCCATTCGGGGACTATCAGCAGCTTATTGCCCACCTGCATGGGATTGTAATACTGCTTCCTGTTGTTCTCCCAATCCTCGTCGCGGACGCGGCGGACGGCGGGGGAGTAGCCTCTGGGCTCCAACTCGCCGGTAAGCCCGGCAAGCTGAGCCTCGCCCTCCTCGTCGGCGGAAAGATAGAACTTTACCAGACTTCGGCCCTGCATTTTCCGGCTGAGCTCCTCGTCCACGTAATCCCAGTATTGACGGTTTTCGTCCATGAACCTTTCAAAATCGTTTCCGTCCTCTATCACCAGTCCGGAAACGCCCATGCCCTCCAGAAGCTCGGAAAGGGCGTCCGTGCCCTTATGAGCCTCTATGCTGACTTCCAGCCATTCCATAATGCAGACCTCCGAATGAATAAATCTTAATTTAAAAAACTATATCATAGTTACAGCCTAAAGGCAACTGTTGGCGTGGCAAGTCTGCAAAATATCATGTATTTCACAGAAAAAGCTTAGTTTTATACACCAAAATACAGACCCTGAGAATGAAAAACGGACAGTCGGCTGAACGCTGACTGTCCGATACGCATATTGGGGGATGTTTGCACGGTGAAGTTTATAGCAGGATAATGCCCGCTGCCTCGCAGGCGGCAGTGTTTTCCTCGTCCCAAAGGGAGGACTGAACCTCGCCTATATGCGCTTTGCCCAGCAGAAGCATGGACACGCGGGACTGGCCGATACCACCACCCATAGTAAGCGGCAGCTCTCCGTTAAGGAGCATTTTGTGGAAGGGCAGCCTGCGGCGGTCGTCGCAGCCGGAGATGGTAAGCTGGCGGTCGAGACTCTCTGGGTCTACGCGGATGCCCATAGAGGATAGCTCCATAGCCCGCTGCCCCACGCTGTCCCATACAAGGAGGTCGCCGTTGAGTGCCCAGTCGTCATAGTCCGGGGCTCGTCCGTCATGGGGCTTGCCGGAGCGGAGCTTACCGCCGATCCCCATGAGGAAGGTGACGGGATGATCCTTTACAAAGGCGTTTTCCCGAGCCTTGCTGTCAAGGCCGGGATAGAGATCCTCAAGCTCCTGGCTGCTTATAAATGTGACTTCGTTGGGAATTCTGGGGAGAACGGAAAGCTGGGGGAATACGCTGCAAAGGAAGCGCTGAGTGTCCACCAGCGCGGTGACAATGGAGCGCACGGTCTCCTGCAGATACGCTATGTTGCGCTGCTCGGCGGTGATGACCTTTTCCCAGTCCCACTGGTCAACGTAGGCGGAGTGGAGGCTGTCCAGCTCCTCGTCCCGGCGGATAGCGTTCATGTCGGTGTAAAGACCCTCGCCGACCTTGAATTGATAGCGCTTGAGCGCAAGGCGTTTCCATTTTGCAAGGGAGTGGACTACCTGAGCCGTGTCCTTAACGCCGTTCACATCGAAGGCGACGGGGCGCTCTACTCCGTTGAGGTCGTCATTCAGGCCGGAAGCGGCGGATACAAAGAGGGGAGCGGATACGCGGTGCAGACGCAGAGCGCCGGAAAGCTCATCCTCGAAAAGACGCTTGAGCAGGCCGATGGCCTTCTGTGTTTCATAAATGGAAAGCAGGGGAGCATAGCCCGCCGGCAGAATGTTTTGCTGCATATTGATTCTCCTTAAATGGAATGTTTGCTTATGATTGGTAATTATACATTACTTTACTGTAAAATGCAATCATTATCCGGTGTTGCAGCTTAAATGCCTGTGGAAATGGATAACCGCTTGACTTGTTTGGCTGTGCATGGTATGATTATAAAAACTGAATGATGGAGATGTTTGTTACGGAAACACAGTATACGACCATGTGGAACAGAGGCTACATATGCGCTTTCATAGCCAATGCTCTACTATGCTTTTCCCAGAATTTTCTCAATACGCTGGTGTCTGAATACGCCGGCATCCTCGGCGCGGGTACGGTCATGGCGGGCGTCATAACCGGCCTTTATTTCGGCGTATCCTTCGCTGCAAGACCCTTCTCCGGCCCGGCGATAACAAAGCTGAATAAGAAACATATCATGTATTTTGCCTACGGAATGGGCGTTATCGTCAACCTGGTCTATGCCCTCAGTACCAATACGGGTATGTTCATAGTCGCCCGAATCCTTCATGGCATACAGTTCGCGTTCATCGGCTCCCTCAATCTGGTCCTTGCGGCGGACTATCTGCCCAAGGAGAAGATGGGCTCCGGTCTTGGCTTCTTCGGTGTGGGCGGCGCTGTCGCTACCGCCATTGGCCCCACCATCGGTATGAACGTCTGTGATTGGGGTAACGCCACTTTTGGCGGTACCGCGGGATATAAGATCGTTTTCCTTGTTTCGGCCGTCTGCATGCTGGTGTCCATACTTCCCTGCGCGCTCATGCCCTATAAGCGTGAGTCCAAGGAAGAACTGGACAAGCTTGGCAAGTGGTATAAGAATATCATAGCCGTGGAGTCCATTTTCCCAGCTGTGCTTATGCTTCTTGTTTCTATGGCAAGCATACTGTATACCTCTTATATGAAGCTTTTCGCACAGGAACGCGGCATTCAAAACATCGGCTATTACTTTACCGTTTATGCCATTGTGCTGCTCTGCGCCAGACCCATGTGCGGCAAGTTGCTGGATAAGTATGGCATCAAGAAGATCTTCTATCCCGCCGCTATCTGCTTCATCGTTTCCTTCCTCGTTGTAGGAAGCAGTACCACTCTTTGGATGACTTTCATTGGCGCTATCCTGGCCGCGATCGGATATGGCGCTATCCAGCCCTCCATCCAGACTCTTTGCGTAAGCTGCGTGGATCCTCTGCGCCGCGGCGTTGCAAGCAATACCAATTACTTCGGCCTGGATCTTGGTTATTTCCTCGGCCCGGTAGTCGGCGGATTCGTGGTTGATATCAGCGGCAGCTATGCCACCATGTACTATACCGCGGTAATTCCCGTCATCCTCGCCGTTGTTATCTTCTCCCTCGGTTGGGGCAAGTTCAAAAATTATCTTAAATAATACCATGAGCGGGAGGTCAAAGCGGCCTCCCGCGTTTTCCTTATAAAGTCCAAAACGAAAAATCCGGGTGATCCAAAGGGAAAATCAGGGCAAACACTTGCTTTTTTACCCTGGCCCTGCTATACTTTTAGAGCTTAAGACCTTGAAAATGAAGAGTGATACATGGAGCGGTATCGAAGTGGTCGTAACGAGCTTGACTCGAAATCGGAGGACCAATTCGGAAGCGCACTGCCAAAAAACCTTGATATTCCGGGGCTTTTCGGCTATCATTGAGAAGTAAATATCGGCGAGTTCTCCCCATCAGTTCTCCCCAATTTCTGAGGTGTGTCTGAGGCTGATGTTGAGATAAAAAGCATGGAGAGTTATCGAAGCGGTCATAACGAGCCTGACTCGAAATCGTGGTCGCTATCCGGTAGCCTCCTAAGCGAAAACCCTTGATTTTACGGGGCTTTTCGGGTATTCTAAACTTAATATTTTTGCTTGTTCTCCCCATCAGTTCTCCCCGTTTTCCGAGGTAGTTTTGATGTTGAGATAAACCTTGGAGAGTTGTCCGAGTGGTCGAAGGTGCAGCACTCGAAATGCTGTGTCCCGAAAGGGACCTAGGGTTCGAATCCCTAACTCTCCGCCAGACAGTACGCCAGTAGCCGGTTTTTCCGGCTGCTGGCTTTACTTTTTTAGTTCGGAACAAGCCCCAAACCATTGAGCATCGCGTCAGCCGAAGTCAACTTCGAGCTGTAATCCAAGTGCGCGTAGATGTTTGCCGTTGTTGAGAAGTCACTGTGACCAAGCCATTCCTGAATCTGCTTCATGGGAACACCATTTGCCAGAAGTAACGAGGCGCAGCTATGTCTGAGATCATGATACCTGATATGCCTCATCCCGTTTGCCTTGAGTAAGTCAGGAAATGCGGTTGTCACATAATGGGGCTTGATCAGATCGCCAATCTCGTTGACACATACATAATCAAGATAGTCCTTGATATAGCTGCGTCCGCACAAGCGACGGTTTTCCTTCTGCTCTTCCTTGAGGGCGAGAAGCCTTTCTCTCATAAAAGGAACAAGAGGTAGTGTTCTCATACTCGATTTGGTCTTTGTGGTGTCCGACGCAACCAGAACGCGCTTGCCGTCGAGATCACAGGAAGTAACCGTATGACGGATGGTGATGGTGTTCTGGTCAAAGTCGATGGCATCCCATTTCAGACCGATTGCTTCACTGCGGCGCAGACCGTAGAATGCACCGAACAGAATCGGAAGCTCAAGCTTTGTTCCTTTGGCTGCTTCGAAGAGAGCGTTGACTTCATCGGCATCATAGAAGCTGCCGACATAGCGATCTTTCTTCGGACGCTCAACCTTATCAGCCGGGTTTACATCAATCAGATCAATCTTCACGGCATACTTGAGTGCCTTATGAATGTTGGCATGATAATGGATGACCGAGGAAGCACTGACGCGCTGGAGTTCCTTCAAGTAAAACTCCTGAATGTCCTTTGCCGTCAGATTCTTGAGTGTGACTTCCTTTTTGCGGAAGTACGGTGCTACGATTTTCTTGACCGTAGTCGAGTAAGAAGCGAATGTCGGAACTGCTACCGAGCTTTTGATGATCTCAAGCCATTGCTCCATGTAGTCCGCGAACAGAATGTCCCCGTTCATGACCTTTGGCTCTTCGGGATTGAAATTGCGTCGTGCATCCATCAGGATTGCTTCGGCGCGTTTTTTATTGCCCTTAACAGCAAGTCCGGTAGAAATCCACTTGGTCTTTCTTTTTCCGAGAGAATCGGTGTAGTTCAACACGGCGTAGTAATATCCGCTTTTTTCGCGGAGATGTCCTGCTACCATAATTATCCTCCTTCTTTGTAGCAGAGACACCTACCTGATACCGTGCTTCTATTATACCAGAACCGGGTTCGAATTGGAGGACCTCTGCCGAACATTTTTTGTAAACAAATTGAGTCCAAGCATTACGCCGTGACTGCTTCTCCGCAACCGATGCAGAGAAACGTGAAAAGATGAGCCTTCGGAATACGATAGGCTCTGCCGACTTTGAGACAACAGATTTTGCCTTCCCGCAGGAT
>JAQXJB010000005.1 GCA_029008095.1 Clostridiales bacterium | reverse complement strand
GATTAAGGCAACGGGAATCGAACCCGTGCCGGTTTTTTCGGGCGGATTTCCGCCCATGCTGCGTCAACGGTCTTGAAAATACGCCAAGTATTCTCTGCGCCCGTTTCCTTGCCTGGACAAAAATCCGCTCCGTAAAAACTGCAAGGCACATTCCGGCGAGGAATGTTCGAGGGATTTTTGTTGCGGCGGACGCCGCCTTGCTGACGCAAGGCAAGGACAACAAGGCAAAAAGCGCCGAACAGGGCCGCCGGAATGCGGTACGGGTTCGACTCCCGCTGCCTTAAGGCGGCATAGAATATTGATACTGACAATGTGAATAATACTACGAACTATCTAAAGATATGTCATTCTGAGCCACTCCAAAGGAGAGAGCGAAGAATCTCCCAAGTAACGTAACTGCCGGTGTGAAGCACCTGCGGAGATCCTTCACAAGCTCAGGATGACAAGCCTTTCAGCCTTAGATGAAACGGCTCAAAACCGCAGACACGCACAATATAACGATAAAACACAATAAAGCCTGATGCTCCACGGGAAGCATCAGGCTTTAAGTATATCATCAGATCAAATCATCGGTATTGCCGGTCATCATCTTGGTGGCGGCGATGTAGCCGAAGGTCATGCATTTGCCATGCCGGGATATACGGTATGCTATCGCAGGGAAACTTCACCATATAAGCAAAAAAGCTCCCGCACGGTTGCCCGAGCGGGAGCAGGGAAGAGGGCGCGAAAAACCGCTCTTCCAGCGCTACCATTATACCATAGTTACGTCAAATCGTCAAGCGGCGCAGACCATGGCTATGTGCAAAACTCGGTGCAAAACCGTACCGAAAACGGCTCGAAAATGCATGTTTTCGGGCTGTTTTCGTCCCTTTTTCGCCGCGTTATTGATGCAGATGTGGAATACCTTGCCGCCGCCGCAGAGCACACAGATTTACGATTAATCGTAAACCGAACATACGTTTTGCTTGCCTCATTGCCTCATCGCATATGGCCTCCTTTCAAGACGCAATGCAGTATAATGGCCGCGTCAAGGCTGAAATGAACGCCCGTCAGGCATAAAGCCCCAGCCCAGAGAAGCGCCCCAGAGAGAAGCAAAGCACGCTTCCTCCGGGGCGCTTCTCTGTGCTGTCTCTCGGTTCCCGAGAGTGCCGGTCGGCCTTGACCCGCCCATTATGTTGTGGTCATCTTTTGAAAGGAGGCCATATATATGATTTCGGCCAATATCAGCAATGCAAAACGTAAAGCGGTTTATTCTCGCGATGGGTATCGGTGTGCGCTCTGCGACAGCACGCAAGGTATTCAAATCCATCATTGCATCCCACGCGGCGAGGGCGGCTCAAACCATGAGCACAATTTGATTACGCTTTGTTCGTATTGCCATAGCCATGTCCATGGTGTCCCGCTCTACGATACCGACGTAACCGCCGAAGAAATGTCTCAATTCTGCGTCGAATACCTCGCGGACTATTACGCCCCAGACTGGAACCCATGGAGCAGGGAGCCTTAAAATGGCTCCCTACTGCCTATCAAACCGAGCCTGCCCAGCTTATATCATCAAAGCGGTGGCGCCGGGCGGCTCCCCCCTGCGCCCTGCTCGCAGTTGCTCGCTACGGGCTTGGCTGACGCGCCCCCCCGCCCGGCGCTATTCCGGCGCCATTGAACCGTTTGGCCTTGCGGGGGACGGCCAAAAGGTTCGGCGCCTCAATTCCTCCGCTATCGCTCCGCGCGCAGAGCCTCCGCGTTGCTTCGCTCCTGCGCTTGGCGGTCTCGCGCCGCCGCCGACAATCTGATAGGGGGGAAGGTGGCGGCGGCGCTCGATGCGCTCGCATGCTCGTCCCTCGCATGCTCGCGAAAAAGGTCAAATCAAATCATCGGTGTTGCCGGTCATCATCTTGGTGGCGGCGATGTAGCCGAAGGTCATGCATTTGCCATGGCTGTTGCCGTTCAGGATGACGGGGTAATCCACTCCGTAGAGACCGCCGATGGTGTTGCCCGCGGCGTAGAGGCCGGGGATGGGCTTGCGGTCGGCGTCGAGGATGTTCAGATCCATGTCAACGTTGAAGCCGCCGTCGGTGTTCAGGAAGGCGGGACCCCATTTGAGGGCGTAGAAAGGACCCTTGCGGATGGGAAGCATCAGCTCGGGGCGCTTGCCAAAGTCCATGTCCTCGCCCTTGTCGGCAAGGTAATTGTAGCGGTCGACGGTCTTTGTAAGGTTCTCCACGGGTACGCCCATCTTCTCGGCCAGCTCCTCAATGGTATCGGCCTTGAATGCGAGACCCTTGTTCAGATAATGCTCAATGGCCTGGGGAATGCCGTTGAACTCACCCTTCCAGGGCACACCGTAGAAAGTGACGAGGGGCTCCCAGAACTGGCCGCCGCCGATGGGGGAGAGGCGCTCGACCTCCTCGACCCAGTCACTGTCAAACACGGTGTAGGCGAATTCTCCGCCGGGCTGGCGCAGAACGTTCAGGGACTTGGCCTGTATCCAGTTGTCCTCGTTCATGAAGCGGTTGCCCTCGATGTTCACGAAAAGGAAGAAGAAGGTGTAAAGCGCGTATGCGGTCAGGTGGATGGTGGTGGGCCAGGGGCCGTCCTCAAAGGTGCCGCCCGCCCAATAGCCCATCTTGTGGCCATCGCCGGTGTTCATCTTGGGGGGATTGTATGCGTTGCGCTTGGGCTTTAGACCGATGGGGGCGTATGCCGCCACCATCTCGGGGTCGCCGCCCACGTCGCCGGTGGCAAGAACTACGCCCTTGCGGCCAACGAAGCGGCGGTAGCCGTCCTCACTCTTGCCGATGATGGCAACCACGCGGCCGGTATCGTCCTTTTCAAGCTGAACGGCGGGGGTCTTGTAGCGTATCTCGCCGCCGTGCTTCTTTATTTCGGTGATGAATATCTCGCAGCCTGCCTGAGCGCCGGCGGGCTTATGCTTGCGGTTGGGGTCGCCCAGGGTGCAGTTGGGCCCGCCAAGAAGAATGTGGGTGCCGGGGTACTCGGTGTAGTCAGGCCCTTTGTAGTAGCCGCCGAATATCTCGCAGCCTACGCCGTAGCTCTCGCCCATGTCTATGACCCAGTTCATGACCTTCTCGCTGTTATTGACATAGCGCCACACCAATCTTTCGTCGCAGCGGTTGCCGCAGGCGCGTATCCAGTCGCGGACAAACTGATATTTGTCTATCTTGATGCCCTTAGCCTCCATGACCTTGGAGTTGATGGCGCCCATGTGGGCTCCGCGATAGGCAAAGGTGGTGTTCTTCTCAATGACGATGACCTTGCCGCCGAGCTGAGCCGCGCGGCAGCCGCAGGCCAGACCGGAAATTCCGGCGCCGGCGATAACGACATCGGCTTCAACGGTCTCTATTATTTCACTCTCGGGAATGGGCTCGGGAGGGGTCTCCCAGGACCATTTGTGACCGGGCTTCGCTTCAAAATATCCGTTCTGGATGGAACCTATACGATACATATGTATATCTCCTGTTTCTGTTTGAATGTGTTCAGCGTTCTTGGATTATACCATAATATACATAGCGGTGCAATAGGTTTTAAGAAAAATATAAAAAATAATGTCGTACTGAACGGAGCTAAGAATGACAAAGCTGAAGATAGTCCGGTTCATGCGCTGCATTGTGTATATCCTGCGCTCAATAACTCCTCGCACTCTCCTGTATACACTCAGAGCCGCCCGGTTTCGGGCGGCTCTGAAAAGCGTACATATACAGTTTACATCTCGTTGTCGGTTCTGCTGATGAGGTCGTTCTGCAGGTCGGAGTGCAGCTCAACGAAGTAAGCGGAGAAGCCGGCGACACGGACGACCAGATCCTTGTACTCGTCGGGGTTGCTCTGAGCGTTTCTGAGGGTTTCGGAGGAAACGACGTTGTACTGAACCTGCATACCGCCGTCCTCAAAGAAGCTGTCCACGAACTCATGAAGCTTCTCGGTGCCTGCGGCGCCGGCGACGCTGTTGGGATGGAACTTCATGGTGAACTGGAAACCGTTGGAATATTTGTAGGGATGCAGAGCCAGGATGGACTTGGCGACACCGGTGGGGCCGTTCTTATCAGCGCCCTGAGAGGGAGAAGCGCCGTCGGAAACAGGCTCTCCAGCCTTTCTGCCGTTGGGAGTGGCGCAGGTCCAATAGCCGTGCATAACGTTGGCCGCGGCGGAGTAGATACCGGCTCTGTGGCCGCCGCGAGGTCCGATGTAGGAGTTGAAGCGGTCAGCGTAGAGGTCGGATACCCAGGATGCCAGCTCGTCGGCTTCGTCGTAGCCGTTGCCCCAGAAGGGAACCTCGGCCTTGATGCGGGCGCGGAGCGCCTCATAGCCTACCCAGTTGGCCTTGATGGCATCCAGCATCTCGCGGGTGGTGCATATCTTCTTGTCAAAGCAGGCGTACTTGATGGCCAGCAGACTGTCGATGCAGGTACCGATACCGATGGCCGCGCCGCCGGTGGAGTTGTACTTGGCACCGCCGACCATCATGTCCTTGCCGCTCTCCATACAGCCGTCCATAGTAGCGGAAGCCATCGGGACGGGAACCAGGGGATTGCCGTAGAACTCGAGAACATTGTTGAAGGTCTGGTGCCAATCCATGAAGTACTTGAGCTGGGCGGCGAAGGCGTCCTTGACCTGGTCAAAAGTCTCCATCTCGTAGAGATAGCCGGTGTGGAGGCCGGACTGAGTCTGCGTGGGGTCGTTGGGGTTTTTGCCGTCGTTGATGGCCTGGATGACAACATTGGCGATGCTCAGATGAGTCTTGGAGAAGGGACCGGAAACGTTGGAAAATTCGCAGCCGGAGCCGGAAATCTCAACGCAGCCGATAACGCAGAAGTTGCGGGCGTCCTCAATGGAGAGACCGCGCTTTACGAGCATGTCGATGATGAGGTCACAGTTATCAAGAGTGGGGATGCCGCCGCAGATCTTGGCGGTCTCAATGCCGGCCTCCCAGAGCTCCTCGGGAGAATCCTTATGCAGGCAGAGGGAGAGGGTGGGATCATGGAGCTTCAGACGTGCAACGCTCTGCAGGCACATGTATGTGCAGGTATTGGTGGCGTCGCTGCCGTCGGGCTTGCGGCCGGCGAGGGTAAGACGCATGTTGTTGGAGTAGGAGAACTGATGCATCATGAACTTGGAGCCGGAAACCATCAGGTCGGCTACCTTCAGGCAGAAGCAGTCGGTGATCTCCTGAGCCTTCTCCATAGTGATGCGGCCAGCGGCCAGGTCGGCCTCCAGATAGTCGCCTGCCTGTTGGTCGAAGCGGCCGATGGTGAGACCAAGGTAGCTGCCCTCGATGTTGAGGATCAGGTGATAGAGGTATATGGCCTGGCAGGCTTCCCAATAAGTACGGCAGGGATTTTCCATGATCCAGTCAAGAGAATCGGCCATCTGGAGAAGCTCGGCCTTGCGGACCTCGTCGGTCTGCTCGGCTGCCTGACGGCGGCACTCCTCGGCGAAGCGCTTGGAGAAGGCGATAGCGGCGTCGCAGCAAATAACAACTGCCTGGTAGAAGAACCACTTCTCGGCGTCCTTACCGTGTATGTTGCCGCGCAGCTCCTCGATGTGCTCAAGAGCCTCCTTCTTGATAGCGCCGAAGCCCTTCTCTACTACCTTGCGGTAGTTGGCGTTGTAGTGGCCGTGAGGCACACCTGCGCACATGCCGGGATTGTGGGGAGTGACGTGAGCCTTGGATACATAGTTGATGTCATCGGGGAGGCAACTGTCGATGCGGGCGGAGTTGCCGTTCTCGCGCCAGAATTCGGCGACGGAGCGGATGTAATCTCTGTCCTCCTGGGGCATGGTGAAGTCGGAGCCGCAGTTTTCCATCGTGTCGAAAACGCCGCTGTCAATGTCATTGATGACCCAGTCTACTCCGGCGTACTCGGCCCAAAGGTTGGCGCCGCGGAAATACTTGCCTACGTTGCCGACGATGAGCTCATCGGGCTCAACGCGGATGACCATCTTGGTGAGGATCTCATAGCAGGCCTTTGCACGGCGGATGATAGGCACCTCGTACATGCTCTGCTTGTAATACTCGGTTATGATGCGGGTACGGTCTGCGTCAAGAGTGGGAACACTGTCTCTGTGAAGCTGTCTGAGACGGGCCACTCTGGAAGTTACGGGACTAAGAGTGAACATATATACATCTCCTTTTTATTATTCCGTATTCTGAAAATTATCCACGCAGTGGATAGCCGGGAGAGCTGCTTTTATACACCTATAATAAAATAAAACTCTCCGGAAGTAAATAACCTTTTTTGCATGGCATGATACTCATTATGTATTATAGGGTATATTGTATTTTATTTACAGACGGGGCATGCATTTGTCTTGCATGTTCGTGCCCAGTATATTATAATAATATCAATAATTGTAAACGAGGCATTATCTATGGAAAGCGAAGTCTGCTGCTTCAGCGGCCACAGGGATATCCCTGCCGGAGAGCGGGTGGGGCTGGAACGGCTGCTGGATAAATATATTGAAGAACTGTCCCAATGCGGCGTGAAGAGATTCCTTTGCGGGGGCGCGCTGGGCTTCGATACGATGGCTGCCCGGGCGGTCCTGCGCGCCAGAGAGAAGGAGGGCGGAATAGCCCTGCTTCTTGCCATACCCTACCGGGGCGTGGAAAAGCACCGTGCGGAGGCGGAAAGGCTGGAGTTTGAGGATATTCTCGCTCAGGCCGACAGCGTTCATTACATAGCTGATACCTATGACCGGGACTGTATGCTGCGCCGAAACAGATATATGGTGGAGCGCAGCGGTATGTGCATTGCCTATATGACCCATAACAGCGGAGGAACGGCTTATACCGTCGCCCAGGCGCTGAAGAAGGGAATAGAGGTGATAAACCTCGCCGTTGAGCTTTGAACGTAATCGTGAAGAATCTCCCAGATTCATTTAGATTGGCAGTTACGTTACTGCGGGGATTCTTCGCACTCCCGCCTTCGGCGGGGCTCAGAATGACATGGTTTTCAGTTGTGCGGTTGGTCGTTACATGAATAAAACAAAATGTATGGAGGATAAAAACATGAGCATGGAAAATTATCTCGGCAAGAACACCCCCAAGCTGGGCTTCGGCCTGATGCGCCTGCCCACCCTGCCCGGAGGTACAGATAAGGATATCGATATCGAGCAGGTGAAGAAGATGGTGGATCTCTTTATCGAGCGCGGCTATACTTATTTCGACACAGCCTTTATGTATCATGGCGGTATGTCAGAAGAGACGCTTCGCGAGGCGCTCGTAAAGCGCTATCCCCGCGATAAATACACTGTCACCGATAAGATGCCCCTTTGGGACATCAAGGGCCGCGATGACTATGAGAAGCTTTTCCAGACCCAGCTTCAGCGCACCGGACTTGAGTACTTTGACTATTACTTCCTCCACGGCATAGGCGAGGAGAAGCTTCAGCTCCTTGACGAGACCGGCGGCTGGGCATATCTGAAGGAACTCAAAGAGCGCGGTCTTGTAAAGCATATAGGCTTCTCCTTCCATTCTCCCGCGGCATGTCTTGACAAGATCCTGACCGCTCACCCCGAGGTGGAGCTGGTTCAGCTCCAAATCAACTACGCCGATTGGGAGAGCGAGAGCGTTCAGTCCCGCCAGTGCTATGAGGTAGCCATGAAACATGAGGTGCCGGTCACCATCATGGAGCCCATCCGCGGCGGCGCGCTGGCTGCCGTGCATCCTGACGCGATGCAGATAATCAAGGAGTACGACCCTGATAAGTCCGCGGCATATTGGGCGCTGCGCTTCTGCTCCTCTCTGGGCGGCCTCATCGCCATCCTCTCCGGAATGTCCAGCCTTGAGCAGGTGGAGGAGAACACCCGCATAATGAAAGATATGAAGCCCCTTGAGGATGCCGACCGCGCAATGCTGGGCAAGGTAATGGATAAGCTCAACAGCCTGCCCACCATCGCCTGCACCGGCTGCAAGTACTGCATTACCAACTGTCCCCAGAGCATCCCCACTCCGGGTATCATCCACCAGCTCAATGAGTATACCAAGTACCAGAACCTCCAGGGAGCCAAGCGCAGCTACGGCATGATGACCGGTCACGGCGGCAAGGCCTCCGACTGCATCGGCTGCAAGTCCTGCGAGGATCACTGCCCCCAGCACCTGCCCATACTCGAGCTGCTCAAGAAGGCAGCGGGGCTGTTTGAATAAGCTGATTAAGCGTGAATAAGCGAAGCTCCGTCACTGCTTTGCAGCGGCGGAGCTTTTTGCAGGATGCCATCCCGTACAAAAGCAATGGCGGCATAAAATGCGGCAGATACTGCCAAACTACTGAAAAAGAGGAGTGGCCTTATGACTAAAAAAGAGCGTATGAAGCGCTATGGCATGGAGCTTGTCGGCAGCATTCTGATAGCCGTGGGGGTGTATAACTTCGCGGTGGCGGCGAAGTTCCCAATGACTGGCTTCTCGGGAATATCCATTATATTATACCGTCTTTTCGGCCTGCCCATCGGCGTTTCCACGGTTCTGATGAATATTCCGCTGGCCTTGTGGTGCAGGCGGCTGCTGGGTAAGGGCTTCCTGATAAGCTCCCTGCGCTGCATGATAGTTTCGTCCATTTTTATAGACGTAGTCGCGCCGCTGTTCCCCATTTATGAGGGCAGCAGACTGCTTGCGGCGCTCTGCACCGGCGTTATCGCGGGCTTAGGCTACGCGCTGATATATCTTCAAAACTCATCCACCGGCGGCATGGATTTCGTTATAATGGCTGTGAAGGCCAAGCGTCCCTATCTCTCGCTGGGCAGGATAGCCTTTGTGACGGATATGAGCGTCGTGGTGCTTGGCGGCCTGCTCTTCAGGGACATGGACGGCATGATCTGCGGCGTTATAGTCAGCTTCCTCATCGCCGCCGTTATAGACAAGGTCATGTATGGCATAAACGCCGGAAAGGTGGCGCTTATAATCACCGAGCAGGGGAAACGCATATGCGATGTTATTGATGAATGCGTGGGGCGCGGCTCAACGGTCATCTCCGCCCAAGGCGGATACAGCGGAAAGGAAAAACAGATAGTCATGTGCGCCTGCAGCAGCCGGGAGATGTACCGGGTGCAGACGGAGGTGAAGGCTGCCGACCCGGCCTCTTTCGTTGTGATAATGGAATCAAACGAGGTGTTAGGCGAGGGCTTCAAAATGGTGCGGATAGGCGGAGATACAACCCAGGGCTCAGAATAACAAAAAAACCGGCTCGCAGGCTTGACCTGCGAGCCGATATTTTTGGAATCGATTATTTGAGACCGAACTTCTTGTTGAACTTATCAACGCGGCCGCTGGTATCGACCAGCTTCTGCTTGCCTGTAAAGAACGGATGACACTTGGAGCAGATTTCGACACGGATGTCCTGCTTGGTAGAGCCCGTCTCTATGACCTCGCCGCATACGCACTTGATAGTGGTCTGCTGGTAATTGGGATGGATACCTTCCTTCATTGATTGTTCACCTCTTTCTTCACAAGCTTACCAATGGATTTTGCCATTAGCAGCGACACATATTTTAGCATAGGGCCGTCAAAAATGCAAGCCTTTTTTTCAAAATAATATCTGATATAAATATAAAGTCGAAAATATGAGATATATAGCAATTTATGAACAAAATATCAGTTGTATTTCCGCACTTTTGGTGCTATAATGCATAAGAATATTCTGCGGGAGTGTCCGCATTTTTTCAGCGTTTACACTTTCTTAACAAATACTTTGTCTGTTCATGTTAAATTATGAGCAGTGTAAAGCGAAGGCCGTCCGCGGCAGATGACCGAAGGCGGCCCAAACACGGATCAGGAGGGAATCAACAGGATGATAGAAGTATCGGGCCTGACAAAGACCTACGGTAAAAAAAGAGGTATAGACCGCCTCAATTTCACCATCAATGACGGCGAAATAGTCGGCTTCCTCGGACCTAACGGCGCAGGCAAATCCACCACCATGAACATTATCACGGGATACCTTTCCGCAAACTCCGGCGCAGCCCGGATAGGCGGCATAGACGTTCTTGAAGATCCCGTGGCTGCCAAGAGAAATATTGGCTATCTGCCCGAGCAGCCCCCACTCTACCTTGACATGACGGTAGAGGAATATCTCAACTTTATATATGACCTCAAGGGTGTAAAGGAATTCGCAAGAAAGGCTCATATTGCGGAAATCTGCGAGCTTGTGGGTTTGAAGGACCACTATAAGCGCCTTATACGCAATCTCTCCAAGGGCTATAAGCAGCGTGTCGGTCTGGCTCAGGCTCTGATCGGCAATCCTGAAGTACTTATTCTCGACGAACCCACCGTCGGCCTTGACCCCAAGCAGATAATAGAAATAAGAAACGTCATCAAGAATCTGGGCAAGAACAGGACGATCATCCTTTCCACCCATATTCTGCAGGAGGTCTCCGCCATCTGCGAGCGCGTTCTCGTTATCAATAACGGCCAGATAGTCGCTGACGACAGGCCGGATAATCTCTCCGCCCTCATCACCGGAGACAGAAAGCTCGTTGTCCGCGTGGCCGGACCCAAGGATACCGTCCGTCACATCCTGCGCTCTATTGAAGGCGTGCAGTTTGCCGACGTTACCGTGCAGTCTGAGAAGGGCTCCTATGACTTCCTTGTTGAAGCCAAGCCCAATGTGGATATCAGAAAGCCCATGTTCACCGCCCTTGCAAAGGCCGGCTATCCCATCCTCCAGCTCAAGTCTATGGATCTCTCCCTCGAGGATATATTCATCAAGCTCACCGAGGATAAGAAGAAGGTCAAGACCTCTCAGAACAAGCAGCCCAAGAAGGCGAAGCCTGCCGAGCCTGCCGCCGAGACCAAGCCTGCCGAGGAAAACGACAGCTTTGATTCTCTGGACGTGAACATGAGCGGCGCAGACTTCGATTTTGACGAGAAGGAGAGTGAGAACTGATGCTTGCAGTATATAAAAGAGACCTGAGAGCGTATTTCACCTCTCCCCTTGGCTATGTTTTCATAGCTGCCTTCCTTATTATAACCAACCTGGTGTTCCTGGTGACCAATCTGCTCACCGGCAACAACGCCATCGGCACAGTTTACACGGTAATCCTCTATATCCTCATCATCATCGTGCCCGTGCTCACCATGCGCACCTTCAGTGAGGATTATAAGCAGCGCACCGACCAGCTCCTGCTCACCGCGCCCGTAAAGGCTTCCGGCATAGTAATGGGCAAGTTCCTGGCTGCCTATACCGTTTACTGCATCGCCCTGCTGTTCACCATCATTTATGTAATCATCGTTGCCGCTGTCGGCGATGTCAACATGGCCTCCATCGTCGGCAACTACATCGCCCTGCTCGGCGTGGCCACCGTTTACATCTCCATCGGCTGCTTCATCTCTTCTCTCACCGAGAATCAGCTTGTTTCGGCCATCGCCACTCTCGGCGTTTTCGCGGCTCTGTTCATTCTGGATATGGCCTACAGCCTTGTTAACGTGGATTGGATAAAGACCGTCCTTTATTGGGTTTCCATTTTCCGCAGATACAATACCTTCTACCTTGGAGTATTCTCCGTGGCAGACTTCTTTTACTATATCAGCATTTCAGCCGTATTTATTTTCCTGACCGTAAGAGTTCTGGAAAAGAAGCGCTGGAGCTAATGGAGGTGACCACTCAATGAAAAACAGAAACGACAACCTCAACGAGGGAATTCTTGACATAGAGCTGGCTGCCGAACAGGAAGAAATAAAAAGCCGTAAATTCAAGTACGGCACGCTGGCTACCATTTTCACCATCGTATTTATCATCGCGGTCATCCTTGTAAACGTGCTTGTCGGCTATCTTACCGACAGATACGTTCTCGAGATAGACATGACCTCCGAGCGTCTCTTCGAGATTTCCGAGGATACTATGGAGGTTCTGGACGATCTTGCCGAGCCCATCACCGTTACCGTGCTCGCCGAGGAGACCACCTACCGCGATTCCACCGAGTTGCTTAGCAATATCTATGAGATACTCCAGAGATATGAGGCGCTGGCCGCCGGCAAGCTCACCGTCCGCTATATCAATCCTACCGTCAACCCCAAGATCGTGGAGCAGTACAACACTCTCGGCGACCTTGCCAGCAACGATATAATCATCGAAAGTGCGAGACGCACCAAGAAGCTTTCTCCCACCACAATGTATAACGCCAAGACCAGCGACGACGGCACCACCTATTACGTTGGTCTCCGCGCCGAGCAGAAGCTTACCTCCGCCATCCTCTATTGTACCGCCGAGACAGTTTCCAAGGCCGCGTACATAAGAGGCCATAACGAGGATTATTACATGGATGAGCTGGACGCCATGCTCACCACCTCGAACTATGAGGTTAGCAGCATTATCCTTGCCCGTGAGGACATCCCCGAGGATGTGAACCTCATCATCATCTCTTCTCCCACTGTTGACTTCAGCCTTGAAGAGATCGATAAGCTGGATGAATACTTCTCCAACGGCGGCGACGCGATCATTTCCATGACTCCCAATACCGCAGAGGAGCTCACCAACCTGAACCTCTACTTTGAAGAGTGGGGTATCAGATACACCGATCAGCTGGTATTTGACTCCGCTCAGTCTCTCAGCGGCTATCCCATGTACGTAGTTCCCAATATAGCCACCGTGGAGGGCATCACCGATAATCTGAATCTCAGAAATCAGTTTGCCCTGGTCGTCGGCGGCCGCGCCATCGAGCTTACCAATACCCAGACCGGCAGCGACTACGTCACAGTTCTCATGTCCTCCTCCGCTACCTCTTACGCAAAGAACGCCAACGACATCACCTACGGCTATGACCAGGCCGATACCGACGCGGTAGGCCCCTTCAATCTGGCTGTTATGACCGAGCGCTATGCTTACGACAAGAACCTGAACACCACACGCTCCAGCCTTCTGTTCGTAAACGCCGGTATGATCACCGACAGCGTTCTCTCCGCTTCCAACTTCCTTAACGCAAGCTACCTCACCTCCGCGCTGAACTTCATCAACGACTATTCCGACGCTGTTATCATCCCGGATAAGAATTTCGTTTCCACCACTCTTAATATTCTTACCTGGCAGGTAATGGTGGTCTTCTGGGTCGTTGTTGTAGCACTTCCCCTTGCGATACTCGCTATCGGCGTTATTGTTTGGGCCCGTAGGAGGCACCTGTAATGTCTGTTTCCAAAAGTCTCAAGCCGATACTTATCGGCGTCATAGTCATCGTTGTGCTGGCTCTGCTGCTGCTGGTGTTTATGGTCATCTTCCCCGAGAAGGACAAGGAAGTTCTCGCGGAATCCACAGCGCCCGTCAGCGAAAAGCCTGTGCAATATGTCATTAAGGAAGACGGAGATTCTCTTATAAGGCTGAAAGCCATCCGCCCCGATGGAGAGACACTCACCGTGGACTATATCCACGATGAGGATGGCAAGCTCATATATGATATTGAGCCAAAGGCTAAGTTCTTCGAGTATAATACCTCCAAGTTCCGCTCCATGATGTTTACCCTAACTTCTCTCACAGCGGTGGATTTTGTGGAGGAAGCCCCCGAGGATCTCTCTATCTATGGCCTGGATACGCCCCAGTATCAGATGGAGCTGACCTTTGAGGACGGAAAGGTGATAAACCTCTATATTGGCGATAATACCCCCGTTGACTATTACTACTATGCAATGACTGACGTGGGCAATACTGTCTATACCATCGGTAACTACCTCACCAGCCTTATCATGCGCGGCGAGCTGGATTACCGCGACATCAAGACCTTCCCCCAGTATACCGACGAGGATATTTATACCAATATCAATTGGATACGCACCACCAATGAGCAGGGAGTGTCCATCGAGATAATTCTCGACAGCGATTTCACCATTGAGGGCAACAAGGCTTCCTCCTCCTATATGATGCTTTCTCCCGTCGTCTCCTCCTGCACCGATGAGCTGGTTCAGGAGAAGATGCTGGATGTCGCGGCTACCATCACCTACGGCGATATCATCTGCGATATCACTGCCGAGCAGTTTGAGAAATACGGCCTTGATAAGCCCAGACGCTTCGAGATGAAGGATATCAGCGGCAACAGCATTGACCTGGTGCTTGGCGGGATAGCCGGCAGCAGCTATACCTACGCTGTCATGGGCGAGCAGTATGACGCTTTCATGCGCGGCGAGGTGGACGAGGTGACTATCCTCACATATGCCAGCGACGCCTTCGAGTGCATCAAGGTGGATTACACCACTCTGCTCAACCGCGCCGTCTGGATTCAGGATATCCACACCATTGAGTCCATTGTCTATGACATGGCTGGTACTACCTATACAATGGTTCTCTCTGAGTATGACGACGTGACCGGCTCCGGCGTGGAGGTCGTCCGCACTGTTGGCAATATCAACGGCAAGGATATAAGCGAGACCAATACCAAGCGTATGTATTCCAGAACCCTGAATCTACGCCAGGTGGGCGAGCTCGCCAAGGATATTGAGCTCGGCAAGGCAGAGTACAGCATTACTCTCAATCTGAAAGACGGCAGCAGCAGACTTCTTGAGATGATTCCCCTCAACGAGCGTCAGTATGCCTGCCGCGTGGATGGCAATGCAGAGTTCTATATTTATAAGAGCAATATACAGACTCTTGTCACCGCCATTGAGCGCGTAATGGATGACAGAAACGTATCTCTCGTTTATACCACCTGATTTTTGCAAATCATTGCCATATTGCTGAAAGAATGCTATAATACCCCCATGCAGCTTGTCATGGGGGTGTTATTGTGCTTAAAAGCTTTTTTGAAGAAAATCCTTCCGTTGCCATCGCTTTTTCCGGTGGGGTGGACTCGGCATATCTGCTTTACGAAGCCTCGAAATATGCCCGGAACGTAACGGCGTATTTCGTGAAAACGGTGTTCCAGCCCTGGTTTGAGCAGGAAGACGCAAAGCGCCTTGCCGGGGGGCTGGGCGTAAAAATGAAGATAATTGAGCTGGATGTGTTGGCTGATGAGGCCATAAAGGCCAATCCCGCCCGGCGCTGCTACCTTTGCAAAAAGCGTATATTTACCCGTATAGCGGAGTGCGCCCGGGAGGACGGCTGCGGAGTGATACTGGACGGCAGCAATCTGGATGACGATCCCGCCCAGCGCCCCGGCATGAAGGCGCTGGAGGAGCTGAATGTCCGTTCGCCCCTGCGTGAGGCGGGGCTGACGAAGGCTGAGATACGCCGTCTTTCCCACGAGGCGGGGCTGTTCACCTGGGATAAGCCCTCCTATTCCTGCCTTGCCACCCGCGTTCCGACAGGCTGCGAGCTTGACAGTGGAATGCTGGAAAAGATAGAGCGGGGCGAGCTGGCGCTTATGGGTCTTGGGTTTAAAAATTTCCGACTGCGCTGGCGGGACGGCGCGGCCAAGCTTGAAATGACTGAAAGCCAGATGCCGATGGCGCTGGAGAAACGAAATGAGATACTTTCCGCCCTGAGCGGCGAGTTCAGCGAAATAAGTCTCGACCTTAAAGGCAGGGAATAAGGCATGGATAAAACAGAACTGATGGAGCTGCTGCGGGCGGTGGAGAGCGGAAGCGTTACTCCCGAGACCGCGGCGGCGCGGATAAAGTCGGCGCCCTTTGAGGAGCTGGGCTACGCCAAGGTTGACCATCACCGGGCCGTCCGTCAGGGGGCGCAGGAGGTCATCTATGGTCAGGGCAAGACCGTGGAGCAGATACGCGGCATCCTTTCCGCCATGACAGAGAGCGGCTGCCGGGATATTCTCATAACCCGCCTCCAGCCGGAGAAGGCCGCGGTGCTCCGTGAAGAATTTGAAATGGAATATAACGAGCCGGCGCGTATCGCAATCGCGGCTCCGAAAAAGGAACGGAAACTGGTGGGATCGGTGGTGGTCGCCTGCGGCGGCACCAGCGATATTCCCGTCTGCGAGGAGGCGGCAATAACCGCCGAGGTGATGGGCAGCCGTGTCCACAGAATGTACGATGTGGGCGTTTCCGGCCTGCACCGCCTGCTCTCTCAGCTCGATGTGCTCACCACCGCCCGGGCAGTTGTGGCAGTGGCGGGTATGGAGGGAGCGCTGGCCAGCGTTATAGGCGGCCTTGTGGACTGCCCGGTCATAGCCGTGCCCACCAGCGTGGGCTACGGGGCCAGCTTCGGTGGTGTGGCGGCTCTGCTGGCCATGCTCAATTCCTGCGCCAGCGGAGTTTCCGTGGTGAATATCGATAACGGCTTCGGCGCGGGCTACCTCGCGTCCATGATAAACAAAGCGGAGGGCATCAAAGAATGAGAACCTTATACCTTGAGTGCGCTATGGGCGCGGCGGGCGATATGCTTACCGCGGCGCTGCTGTCCCTGGTAGACGACGTTCCCGGCTTTGTCGCCGGGCTGAACGCGCTGGGTCTGCCCGGCGTGAGCATAGAGGCGGCGGAAAAGGAGCAGTACGGAATAACGGGCCTCCATATGCACGTGCGCATAAACGGCGAGGAGGAGCATGAGCATTTCCACAAGCATGTACATGAACATGACCATGAGAATGAGAAACATCATCACCAAGAGCATGAGCATTTCGACATGGACTCCATCCGGGCTATTATAGATGCGCTACCTGTCTCCGATAAGGTGAAAAGCGATATCCACGAGGTCTACACCATCATTGCCAACGCCGAAGCCAAGGTTCACGGCAAGCCGGTGGAGCTGGTACATTTCCATGAGGTCGGAGCGATGGACGCTGTGGCCGATGTTGCAGCCGTCTGTCTGCTCATGGAGCGGCTGGGCGCGGATAAAATATGCGCATCACCGGTGCATCTGGGCAGCGGGACTGTCCGCTGTGCCCACGGTGTACTGCCGGTGCCCACGCCCGCGACGGCGGAGATACTGAAGGGCGTGCCCTGCTATGGCGGGGATGTGAGCGGCGAGCTTTGCACTCCAACCGGAGCGGCGCTGCTGAAGCATTTTGCCGGGGAATACGGCCCGATGCCCGTGATGAGGGTTGAAAAAATAGGCGTTGGCATCGGCACCAAGGATTTCGGGCGCTGTAATTGCCTGCGTGCCTTTATTGGCGAGACTGAAAGCAGCTCCGATACCGTCCTGCAGCTTAGCTGCAATGTGGACGATATGACAGGCGAAGCCCTTGGTTACGCAATGGAGAAGCTTTTCGAGGCGGGGGCTGCGGATGCTTTTTTCACTCCGATTTATATGAAGAAGAACCGGCCGGCGTATATGCTCACCTGCATCTGCCCGGAGGCGAAGGAGGAGGACGTTACCCGGGCAATCTTCCGCCATACCAGCACTCTCGGCCTGCGCCGCACCGTCTGCCGGCGAAGCGTGCTGGAAAGAAAAGAGTACACAGCCGTTACCAGTCTTGGGAACGTCCGCGTAAAATGCTCCGAGGGCTACGGCGTAAAGCGGGTAAAGCCCGAATTTGACGACGTCAAAAAAATAGCCGGGGAAAAGGATCTCGGCGTGGCTGAGGTATATGAGCGGCTGGCGCGTGAAATAAACAACGGCTGACAGCGGCGAAGAATATCAAGCGCAGAACCCCGCTGCCTTATAATAACTCATAACTCAAGCATTTCGAGGTGAATATTCTTGAATATAATCATCGCAGGAGACGGAAAGGTCGGCTCATCCCTTGCCAGACAGCTTTCGCAGGAGGGCCATAGCCTCACGCTCATAGATTCCAACCAGAAGGTGCTGGAAACCAGCATAGAGAAATATGACGTTATGGCTGTGCAGGGCAACTGCGCCTCAATGGCTGTTTTGAAGCAGGCAGGCGCAGAGGATGCCGATCTGCTCATCGCCGTCACCAACGCTGACGAGGTAAATCTGCTCTGCTGCATGACAGCCCACGGCATAAACCCCAAGCTGCACACCATTGCCAGAATACGCAATCCCGAGTATATCGACCAGATATATGAGATGCGGGATTTCTTTGCCCTCTCTCTGGCCGTGAACCCGGACAGGCAGGCGGCTGTGGAGATAGAGCGTCTGCTGCGTCTGCCCGGCTTCATGAAGCGCGAGCCCTTTGCCAAGGGCAGAGTGGAGATAGTGGAGCTGAAAGTGGACGCGCGGAGCAAGCTGAAGAATGTTACTCTAAGCGAGCTCAACGGCATAGTAAAGTGCAAGGTGCTGGTCTGCACCGTCCTGCGTGACGGCAAGGCCATTGCTCCGGGCGGCGATTTTATCCTCCGGGAGAACGACCGGATATTTGTCACCGCGCCCACGGACGACCTTGCCGCGCTGCTGAAAAACCTGGGAATAATCACCCGCAAGGTGAACCGCGTCATTCTCTGCGGCGGCGGCCGCATCAGCTATTACCTCTCCCAGCAGCTCCAGCACAGCGGTATCTCCGTCCAGCTCATTGAGCAGGATGAGGAGCGCTGTGTCCAGCTTGCCGGAGTTCTGCCCCATACATGCATCGTTCATGGCGACGCCAGCAGCGAGTCGCTGCTGGAAAGCGAGCACATCGATGACTGCGACGCGCTGGTGACCCTTACCGGTATAGACGAGATGAATATGGTCATCTCCATTTACGGCAAAAACAGAGGAGTGCCCCATGTAATAACCAAAATAGGCCACCTGGAAACCAGCAGCATACTCAACAGCCTGCCCCTGGGCAGCGTTATCAGCCCCAAGGACATTTGCTGCAATACCATCGTCCGCTATGTCCGCGCCATGCGCAATCAGACAGGCGCGGCAGTCTCCGTGCATACCATAGCCGACGGACAGGTGGAGGCGGTGGAGTTTCTGGTGGACGATAATACCCTCCATTGCGGCGAGCCTCTGCGCAGCATAAAGCTGCGGAAAAACGTGCTCATCGCCAGCATCAGTCACGGCGCGCGCACTGAGATACCCAACGGCAGCTCAACCTTCAATAAGGGTGATTCCATCATAATCGTGTTCAGCGGTGATGGAGTAATAAATCAGCTTAACGAGATTTTTGAATGATATGAATTATAAAATGATGGGGCGTTTTATCGCCCAGATATTAGCAATCGAGGCCGTGTTCATGCTCCCGGCCCTTATAATAAGCGCGGTCTGCCGTGACGCGGACGCCGTGCTCGGCTTTGTCTGCACCATCGGTATCGTTCTGCTTGTGTCGGCGGTGCTGTGGATATTCTGCCGCAGCGCGAAAAAGGGCTTTTACGCCAAGGAGGGCCTTACCTGTGTTGGCCTGAGCTGGATCGTGATGAGTCTTTTGGGCTGCCTGCCCTTTGTTATCTCCGGCGAGATACCCAATTACATAGACGCGCTTTTTGAGATGGTTTCCGGCTTTACCACCACCGGCGCTTCCATAGTCCCGGAGGTGGAGAAGCTTTCCAAGGGCGTACTCTATTGGCGCAGCTTCAGCCACTGGCTGGGCGGCATGGGAATACTTGTGTTCCTACTTGCTGTTCTGCCTGTCAGCGGGCAGAAGGGCGGCTTCACCATGCATCTGCTTCGGGCGGAAAGTCCCGGCCCCAACGTGGGCAAGCTGGTGCCGCGCATGAAGCAGACGGCGATGATACTTTATATTATCTATATTCTGCTCACTGTGCTCGACATCATTTTTCTGCTCATCGGAAAAATGTCCGTCTTTGAAGCGGTCTGTACCGCCTTCGGAACGGCGGGTACAGGCGGCTTTGGCGTGAAAAACGACAGTATCGCAGGCTACAGCCCGTATATCCAGAATGTATGCACTGTGTTTATGATGCTGTTCGGCGTGAACTTCAGCTGCTACTATCTGCTTTTGATGAAGCAGGTGAAGAATGTCATAAAGGATGAGGAACTTCGTCTCTACGCAGGTGTCGCGCTGGCCGCCACGGTCATCATAGTTCTTGACCTTAGAGGCTTCTATGGCACCCTTGGCGAGACCATTCGCCATGCCGCTTTTCAGGTCTCCAGCATTATGACGACCACCGGCTTCGCCACAACGGATTTCGACCTTTGGCCGGGGCTATCCAAGGCTGTGCTCCTTTGCCTTATGGTCATCGGAGCCTGCGCGGGCAGTACGGGCGGCGGCATCAAGTGCGGGCGCGTGCTGCTCCTGATCAAGATACTTCGCCGCAATATCCGCCAGATAATACATCCCAACCGTGTCCTTGTGGTTCGCAATAATGATCAGGTGGTGGACGAGAAGGTTTTGCAGAACACAAACGGATATCTGGCTGCTTATGCCATAATCCTTGTTATCAGCTTCATTGCCGTGTCCGTGGACGGCTTTTCCGTCGAAACCAACATCTCCGCCGTGCTGGCCTGCTTCAATAATATCGGCCCCGGCTTCGATGTTGTCGGGCCCGTCTGCAATTATTCCGCCTACAGTTATTTATCCAAGCTGGTGCTTATTTTCGATATGCTTGCCGGCAGACTGGAGATTTTCCCCATATTGGTTCTGCTGTCCCGCAGCACCTGGCGCAATAAGTGATGAAACCGCGGCGTGCCGTATAGCGACACGCGCAGCGCAACAATAAAACGCAATATCCAAAGATATGGCATTCTTAGCCCCGCCAAAAGGCGGGATGATAGTATTTTTCATTTTGCCAAATAAAAACCGGAGTGGTCATCCCACTCCGGTTTATCAATATGTAATATTAAATTACTTTACATAGTAGTTGGCACCGTACTTTGCAACCTCGTCGTAGATCCAGTTGTTGCGCTCAGCAAGGTTGGGCATATCGGGGCGGGCGTTTACGCCGCCCTGCCAGACGAGACCGCCGCCTGCGCCCAGCTCATCGATTGTGGTGCGGACGAGAGCGCGGATCTCCTCCTCGGTAACGTCGGGATCGGCAACTCTGCCGCTGCCGTTCCAGCCGCCTACGAGAGCCAGAGTGTTGCCGTACTTGGCCTTGACGCCCTTTAGGTCGTTCATGGTCTGAGCGGGATCCCATGCGGAGAAGCCGCAGTCGATGAAGTCATCAATGAGGATCATGCATTCGCCGCAGCAGTGGAGCTGGCAGGGAATGCCAGCGTCAAGGAAAAGCTCGGTGTATTTCTTCCAATAGGGCTTGAAGAGCTCTTGGAACATATCCTTGGAGATGAAGGGGCTGCGGGCGGTGGCAACGTCGTCGGGCATCCACAGACCATCGGGCTTGTAGTACTTGATGATGTTCTTGGCGACCTCAAGATTGAAGTCGGTCATCCACTCCATCAGAGCCTGAACTTCCTCGGGCTCCTCGAAGCAGGCGCAAAGACCCTCGGTGAAGCCCATGTAGTTGATGAGACCCTGGAAGAAGCCGGTAACGGCGTCGGACATAACGGGAGCCTTGTCGCGGTCGATCTTCTCAAGATCCTTCTTTGCCATAGCTTCCCAGTCAACGCCGGCCAGGTCGGGAACGGTAACGATATCGCGCCACTTGGTGATATCCTCAATCATGAACTCACCGGGCTTTGGAATGAAGCCGCCGGCGAAGCCGGACTCCTCGGAGATGACGTACTCAATGCCGAAGCAGTCGAAGCCGGAGCCATCGTCATTTCTTCTGGCGTTAAGGATGGAGGGACGGATCATGGTGGTCATGCCTATCGGCACAGATTCGGGACACTCACGATGGAGGACGCGCAAATAGTTTTCTTTATTTGTAAGCATTGGGCACACCTCTTTAATTTAATCAATTACGCTCTATTCTACAACATATGTAAGGAAAAAACAAGTATTAATGCTTTGCGAGACGATAAAAAATAATGCTTTGCAGGAGAAAAAATGTATATTATTGTGAATAGTAGGGGGACAGAGCTTTATTTTTTTAAGCGCTGAAACAGGATTGGGGTGCTTTCTATATATGAATGAGAGCTAAAAACACGGAAAATTAATATAAAATTCCGAAAAATAAGTGTTGACAGGCAAAAATAATAGTGCTACAATTTATCCAATTAAAGTATCAAGGAGCAACACCCATGCTGAATAAGCTTTACGCAGCCGTATATTTTTACTTTTACTTTAGCCGTTCTGAAGTAAAAGCGTTTTCTGCTGCGTAAATTTTTGTTCCGACTTTTATTCGATAAATCTTCGGACCGTGCAGAGAACGCTGCACGGTCTATTTGTTTTTAAGGAGTGTATTTAAAATGATAGCAATTCTCAAGGCAGGCGCCTCCGACAAGCAGATAGAGAACCTTTGCTCATGGTTTGAAAACCGCGGACTCAGCGTCCATCTTTCCAGGGGCGAGAGCCACACCATCCTCGGCCTTATCGGCGACACCACAAGGATAGACACTGACCTTCTCATGGGTCTTGATATAATCGAGAACGTCAAGCGTGTCAGCGAGCCTTATAAGAGCGCGAACAGAAAGTTCCACCCCGAGGACACCGTCGTGGACGTGGGCGGCGTGAAGATAGGTGGCGGCAACTTCCAGTTCATCGCTGGCCCATGCTCCGTTGAGACGCCCGACCAGATCAGCGAGGTAGCCCGCTGCGTAAAGGCCTCCGGCGCCGGAATGCTGCGCGGCGGAGCTTTCAAGCCCCGCACCTCGCCATACTCCTTCCAGGGCCTTCAGGGAGAGGGCATCAAGCTTCTGGAGCACGCCAAGGCGCAGACGGGTCTGCCCATCGTCACCGAAGTAATGGACATTCACCAGCTTGAGTATTTCGATAACGTGGACGTTATCCAGGTGGGCGCGAGAAATATGCAGAACTTCGAGCTGCTCAAGGAGCTGGGCAGAATGAGAAAGCCCATCCTTCTCAAGCGCGGAATGGCAAGCACCCTCCAGGAACTGCTTATGAGCGCCGAGTACATCATGGCCGGCGGCAACGAGCAGGTCATACTCTGCGAGCGCGGCATCAGAACCTTCGAGACCGCCACCAGAAATACCCTCGACCTCTCCTGCGTCCCTATGCTCCATGAGATGACCCATCTTCCTGTGGTCATTGACCCCAGCCACGCCACCGGCATCGCGAGACTTGTAAAGCCTATGGCAATGGCTGCCGCGGCCTGCGGAGCGGACGGCATCATGATAGAGGTTCATAACGACCCCAAGAATGCCCTTTGCGACGGCGCTCAGTCCCTCACTCCCGCGGAGTTTGACGACGTTGTCAAGTGCGTGAACGCTATAAGAGAGGTCATTACGAAATGAAAACAGGCATAGTTGGCCTCGGCCTTATCGGCGGCTCAATGGCGAAGGCATACAAGGAAGCGGGACATGAGGTTTTCGCGGCGGATAAGGACTCCGCCATTCTGGAAATGGCCATGCTTCAGGGCGTCGCGGACGGTACTCTGGACGCGGCGACCCTGCCGGAATGTGAGCTTATCCTTATTGCTCTCTACCCGAAGGCCAGTGTGCAGTGGCTGGAGGACAACGCGGCGTATATCAGCAAAAACGCCGTTGTCATCGACTACTGCGGCGTAAAGAGAGAGGTATGCCGCCCCTGCTTCGCCATCGCGGAAAAGTATGGCTTCACCTACGCAGGCGGCCACCCGATGGCGGGACTGCAATATTCCGGCTTTAAGTACAGCCGCTCCAATCTTTTTAAGGGCGCTTCCATGATAATCGTGCCACCCAATTATGATGATATCGGGCTGCTGGAGCGCATAAAGGACATCCTCGCCCCGGCTCAGTTCGGCAGGATAACAATTTCCACCTCCGAGGAGCACGACAGGATGATTGCCTTCACCTCCCAGATGGCTCATGTTGTTTCCAATGCCTACATCAAGAGTCCCACGGCAAAGGCACACCGGGGCTTCTCGGCGGGCAGCTATAAGGATCTTACCCGCGTTGCCAAGCTTAACGAGGTCATGTGGACGGAACTTTTCCTTGAAAACGCGGATTATCTGGTATCCGAGCTGGATGGACTGATAGCCTCCCTTGAAGAGTACAGAAATGCCATCAGGGACGGCGACGGGGCAACGCTGCAGGAGCTTCTGGCCGAGGGACGGCGCTGCAAGGAAGAGGCGGACAAATGAGCGGGCGCGTGAGAGTAAACGCCTCCCGGCGCTATGATGTGGTAATAGACCGCAATGTGCTGGACGAGGCGGGCGAGCGTATACGCGCAGTCAATTCCGGCAGCGTGATTTGCCTTGTCACCGACGACACCGTGGACGCCATCTACGGCGCGCGAGTGGAAAACTCACTGACGGCGGCGGGCTACCGGGTGGAAAAGTTCGTTATCCCCCACGGGGAGGAAAGCAAGACCCCGGAAAATTATCTGAAGCTTATAAATTTCATGGCCGGGAAGGGGCTGAGCGGCGGAGACGCCGCGGTTGCTCTTGGCGGCGGAGTGGTCGGTGATTTGACGGGCTTTGCCGCCGCTACATACCGCCGGGGTATCGGCTTCATCCAGCTCCCGACAACGCTGTTGGCGGCGGTGGATTCCTCGGTTGGCGGCAAGACGGCGGTGGATCTGCCCGGCGGCAAGAATTTGCTGGGTGCTTTCTACCAGCCGGAGCTGGTGCTCTGCGACTGCGAGACCTTCAAGACCCTTGAGAAGCAGACCTTCCGGGACGGCTGCGCGGAGATAATAAAATACGGCATGATAAAGGACGCGGCGCTGTTTGATAAGCTGGCGGATACCTCTCTCGCAGGCAGCGAGGAGGTAGTCATGCGCTGCGTGGAGATAAAGCGGGACGTGGTGGAAGCCGATGAGCGGGATACCGGCCCCAGAAAGCTGCTGAACTTCGGCCATACCGTTGGCCACGCGGTGGAGCTGCTCAATCATTATGAGCTGACCCACGGCAGCGCGGTAGCGGTGGGAATGGCGGTCGTGACCCGCGCCTCGGTAAAGCTTGGATTCTGCGGCGCGGAGTGCCGGGACGAGCTGATAAAGCTCATAAAGGCCTACGGCTTGCCAACGGAGACGAATTTCACGGCGGCGCAGCTCGCCGGGGCAATGATGGCTGATAAAAAACGCTCCGGCAGAACCATTGACCTTATCATCCCCGAGACGATAGGCCGCTGCGTTATAAGAAAGACCCCGGTGGAGGAGCTGGAAAGCTTCGTTTCCGCCGGACTTTAAGAGGAATATATGGATAGAAAAGTCAACGGCAGCGCTCTGTGCGGGACAGTGAGGGCGATACCCTCCAAATCCCAGGCGCACAGAATGCTCATCTGCTCCGCACTGGCGGAGGGGGCGTGCGAGATATACTGTCCCGCGATAAATGAAGATATCGAGGCCACGGCTGCCTGCCTGAACGCTCTCGGCGCGAGACTGAGCCGGGCGGATGGGGTGTATTCCGTCCTGCCCGTGGGAAACGGCGGGGGAGCGGCGGAGCTGGACTGCGGAGAAAGCGGCTCGACCCTGAGATTTCTGCTTCCCGTGGCATGCGCGATGGGCAAAAAAGTGACCTTCGTGGGCCGGGGCAGACTGCCCCAGCGGCCTATGGGCGAGCTTTGCGCGGCGCTGCGGGCAGGGGGCGCAGAGATCTCCGCAGATAGCCTGCCTATCAGCGTGTCGGGGCGTCTGCGCCCGGGGGCCTATAAGCTGCCCGCGAAGGTGTCCTCCCAGTATATCAGCGGCCTGATGTTCGCCCTGCCCCTTACCGGCGGTGAGAGCGTCATTGAGCTGGACGGACAGCCAGAGTCCGAGCCTTATATAGATATGACCGTTTCCGCGCTGAAGCTTTTCGGCGTGGAGGTAATAAAAAACGGTACGTCATACATTATCCCCGGTGGGCAGAAGTACCGCTCACCCGGCAAAGCCGAGGTGGAGGGCGATTGGTCCAACGCGGCCTTCTGGCTCTGCGCGGGCGCTATTGGGCGCAAGCCAGTCAGCGTTTCCGGTATGGACATGACTTCCGGACAGGGCGACCGAGCGGTGGCTGAGTTGCTTGCGCGATTCGGTGCGGATGTCAGGACAGAGGGCGGCTGCGTTACGGTCTCGCCCTCAAGGCTGAGGGGCATAGAGATAGACGCGAAGAACATCCCCGACCTTGTGCCGGTGCTGGCTGTGACGGCGGCCACGGCGGAGGGGGAAACCCGCATATACAACGCCGGGCGGCTGCGCATGAAGGAAAGCGACCGCATAGCCTCCACGGCGGCTCTGTTGAGAAACCTCGGCGCGGAGGTCGCCGAGACCGATGACGGTCTTGTCATTCGCGGCGGCGGGCTTCACGGGGGCGAGGTAAGCTCCTTTAATGACCACCGTATCGCGATGGCGGCGGCTGTGGCATCCTGCGCCGCCGGAGAAGAGGTCATCATACGGGAGTCCCAGGCTGTGGCAAAGTCATATCCCGCGTTTTTCGAGGATTACGCCGCGCTCGGCGGCATTATTAAGGAGATGTAAAATATGCCATCCTGCTGCGGCGAAAACATAAAGGTAAGCATATTCGGCCAGTCCCATTCCGAGGCCATCGGCGTGGTAGTGGACGGACTGCCTGCCGGAAAGCGGATAGATCTGGACGAGCTGGCGGCGTTCCTTGGCCGCCGTGCTCCCGGTAAGAATGAATATTCCACCGCCCGCAAGGAGGCGGATATGCCGGAGATACTCTCCGGCCTCATCGACGGACATACCTGCGGAGCGCCGCTGGCGGCGATCATCCGCAATACCAACCAGCGCTCCGGAGATTACGATAAGCTGAAAAACACGCCCCGTCCCGGTCACGCCGATTTCACCGCCCAGGTGAAGTATCACGGCGCTCAGGACGCGCGGGGCGGCGGCCACTTTTCCGGCCGCCTTACGGCGCCCCTTTGCATAGCGGGCGGCATCTGCATTCAGCTTCTTGCCGGGGCGGGCATAGAGGTAGGCGCGCATATCGCCTCCATTGCCAATGTGCCGGACGAGCCCTTCGACCCGGTAAAAGTGGATAAGGCGCTGATGGACAAGGTGAAAAGCGCCGCGTTCCCCACAGTCAGCGAGACGGCGGGCGCGGCTATGCGCGAAGCCATCGCGGCGGCAAGGGCCGAGGGAGACTCCGTTGGCGGCGTTATCGAGTGCGCCGTGGTGGGGCTGCCTGTTGGCGTGGGCGATGCGATGTTCGGCGGCCTTGAGGGCAGAATGGCTCAAATCCTATTTGGCGTTCCCGCCGTGAAGGGACTTGAGTTCGGCGCGGGCTTTGCCGCCGCGAATATGCGGGGCAGCGAGAATAACGACCCCTTTGTTTACGAAAACGGTGAAATACGCACCGCCGGGAACAACCACGGCGGCATATTGGGCGGCATAAGCTCCGGTATGCCCGTTATCTTCCGGGCGGCTATAAAGCCTACTCCATCCATCGGCAGGGAGCAGGACAGCGTTGATATCAATACCGGGACAGCCGTTAAGCTGGATATCGGCGGACGGCATGACCCATGTATAGTTCCCAGAGCCGTGCCTTGCATCGAGGCCGCGGCGGCTATCGCGGTTTATGATGCTTATATTGATTATATAAAGGAGAACTGAACGATGGAACTGAATGAGCTCAGAGAGCGGATAGATAAGATTGATGATGAGATCGTGCGGCTGTTTCAGGAGCGCATGAGGGTGGCGGCGGATATCGCCGGTTATAAGAAGGCGAACGGCAAGGCTGTTCTGGATAAGGCCAGGGAGCGCCAGAAGCTTAATGAGATCGTGGGCAAGACCAACGAAGAATTCAAGTCCTATATGCATGTGCTCTATTCCCTCATGTTTGAGCTCAGCCGCTCCTACCAGGGACGGCTTATCAACGACGGCACGGCTCTGCAGAAGCGCATCCGCGACGCCGTGGACAACACGGAGAAGCTCTTTCCCAGAAGAGCCGAGGTGGCCTGCCAGGGCGTTGAGGGCGCGTACTCTCAGATAGCCTGTGAGAAGCTCTTCTCCGTGCCCAACATCATGTATTTCAACAGCTTTGAGGGCGTGTTCGCTGCCATTGACCAGGGTCTCTGCACCTATGGCGTGCTGCCCCTTGAAAACAGCACCGCAGGCTCCGTGAACAAGATATACGACCTGATGGTAAAGTATGATTTCAGCATCGTCCGCAGTACCCGCCTGAAGGTGGACCATAATCTTCTTGCCAAAAAGGGCGTAAAGCTGGAGGACATCAAGGAGATATACTCCCATGAGCAGGCTATCAGCCAGTGCGCCGAGTTCCTTAAAAAGCTCAACGGCGTGAAGATTACCACCTGCGAGAACACAGCCATTGCAGCCAAGATGGTGGCGGAGTCCGAGCGCAGCGATGTTGCGGCTTTGTCCTCCCGTGCCTGCGCCGAGCTTTATGACCTTGCCTGCCTTGCCGAGTCCGTGCAGGATAAGGGAAATAACTACACCCGCTTCATCTGCATCTCCAAAAATCTTGAGATATATCCCGGCGCGGACAAGACCAGCGTCATGATAATGACCGACCACCGCCCCGGCGCTCTGTATAAGCTCCTTTCCCGCTTCTACGCGCTGGACATCAACCTCACAAAGCTGGAGAGCCGTCCGCTGCCCGACCGTGACTTCGAGTTCATGTTCTATTTCGACCTTGAGACCTCCGTCTATTCTCCCGAGTTCATCACCCTCATCGGTGAGCTGGAGTCCTCCTGCGAGCAGTTCAGGTATCTGGGCAGCTATTCGGAGATGGTGTGAGCTATGGGCGATATGTACGGGCTTCTGGGCAGAAAGCTGGGTCACAGCTTCTCGCCCCGTATTCACGCTGAGCTTGGTGGGTATGAATACGCGCTCTTTGAGCGGGAGCCGGAAGAGGTGGAGGAATTCCTACGAAGAGGCGGCTTTAAAGGAATCAATGTCACCATTCCATATAAGCAGACGGTAATGCCATTCTGTGCCGAGCTGTCCACGGCGGCTGAGAAAATCGGCAGCGTGAACACCATAGTCCGCCGAGAGGACGGCAGCCTTTACGGACACAACACCGATTACGACGGCTTTATGTATATGATAAAGACCTCCGGCGTGAGCGTAGCCGGGAAGAAGGCTCTGGTTCTGGGCGACGGAGGGGCGGCTAAAACCGTCCGCGCGGTGCTCGCCGGCCTCGGCGCGGGAGAAATCGTCACCATTTCCCGCCGGGGCGAGAACAATTACACCAATCTCGACCGCCACGCCGACGCGGCGCTGATAGTAAACGCAACACCCGTGGGCATGTATCCGGAAGTGGACGCTGCGGCGGTGAATCTGTCTGTGTTCCCCAAATGCAAGGCCGTACTGGACCTTATTTATAACCCGGCGCACACGAAGCTGCTCCTTCAGGCCGAGAGCCTTGGCATGGCGGCGGTGAACGGTCTTGGCATGCTTGTGGAGCAGGCGCGCTGCGCCTCCGAGCTGTTCACGGACAGGACAATACCCGAGAGCGAGACCGCCCGCGTGACCGCTGTGATAGCCGCGTCAACCATGAATATAGCCCTTATCGGTATGCCCGGCTGCGGCAAAAGCACCGTGGGAGGCGAGCTGGCAGCCCGCCTTGGGCGCAGGCTGGTAGACATGGACGGCGAGATCGTAAAGCGGGCGGGGAAGACCATACCGGAGATATTTGCTCAGGATGGCGAGGAGGAGTTCCGCCGCCTTGAGACCGCTGTGCTGGCCGATATTTCCCGGGAAAGCGGGCTTGTCATCGCCACTGGCGGCGGCGTGGTGACCCGCCCGGAAAACCTGCCGCTGCTGCGGCGCAACAGCCGCGTCGTCCTGCTGGAGCGTCCCATAGACGATCTGCCCACCGACGGCAGACCGCTTTCACAGAAATATACCCCATCACAGCTTGCCATAGCGCGTGCGCCGCTGTATAATAGCTGGAAAGAAATCGCCGTAAGGGTGACTGACCCGGTAGAGACCGCGGAAAAAGTCATAAAGGAACTGAAAATATGAAATTTCTTATCATAAATGGGCCCAATCTTAATATGCTGGGCATACGCGAGCCGGATATCTACGGCAAGCAGGATTTTAAAGCCCTTGTCGCCTATATCGAGCAGTGCTGCGCCGAGAACGGGGTGGAGTGCAAGACTTTCCAGTCCAACCACGAGGGTGACATCGTGGACGAGATACAGGCGGCATACGGCGTCATGGACGCGATAGTTATCAATCCCGCCGCCTATACTCATACCAGCGTCGCCATACTTGACGCACTGAAGGCCGTGGCTCTCCCGGCGGTGGAGGTACACCTATCGGATATCTATACCCGTGAGGAATTCCGCCATGTGTCCTATCCCTCAATGGCCTGCCTGAAATCCATATACGGCAAAGGCTTTGAGGGTTATAAAGAAGCAATCGAATATCTGAAGAAATATATTGAAGAGAGGTAATACATATGGAACAGAGATACTACCAGCCTGAGATAGAGTGCGCTTCGCCGGAAACTATCAAGGCTCTGCAGGACGAGCGCCTCGTCAAGCAGGTAAAGCACGTTTATGAGAACGTACCCTATTACCGGGACATGATGGACAAGAAGGGCGTAAAGCCCGAGGATATAAAGTCCACCGCCGACCTCCACAAGCTGCCCTTCATCACCAAGGACGACCTGCGCGAGGCATATCCCTACGGCCTGCTGGCCAAGCCCCTGAGCGAGTGCGTCCGCATCCAGTCCACCTCCGGCACCACAGGCCGCCGTGTCGTTGCCTTCTATACCCAGCATGATATCGACCTCTGGGAGGACTGCTGCGCCAGAGCCATCGTGGCGGCGGGCGGCACCAACGAGGACGTATGCCAAGTCAGCTACGGCTATGGCCTTTTCACCGGCGGCCCCGGTCTTAATGGCGGTTCCCACAAGGTCGGCTGCCTGACCCTGCCCATGTCCTCCGGCAATACCGAACGCCAGCTTCAGTTCATGACGGATCTGAATGCCACCATTCTCTGCTGCACTCCATCCTACGCGGCATATCTTGGCGAGAGCCTGCGCGAGAAGGGCTATGGCCCCGATGATATTCCTCTCAAGGCCGGCATCTTCGGCGCGGAGCCCTGGACAGAGGAGATGCGCCATGATATCGAAAAGACTCTGGGCATCAAGGCATATGATATTTACGGCCTTACCGAGATAAGCGGCCCCGGCGTATCCTTCGAGTGCAGCGAGCAGACCGGCATGCATATCAATGAGGACCACTTCATTGCCGAGATTATCAACCCCGAGACCGGCGAGGTTCTGCCGGAGGGCGAGATAGGCGAGCTGGTATTCACCAGCCTTACCAAAGAGGCATTCCCCCTGCTCCGCTACCGCACCCGCGACCTCTGCGTTCTCAACCGCAAGAAGTGCTCCTGCGGCAGAACCTTCATCAAGATGAGCAAGCCTCTTGGCCGAAGCGACGATATGCTTATCATCCGCGGCGTAAACGTGTTCCCCTCTCAGATTGAGACCGTACTGCTCAAGGAGGGCTATTCTCCCAACTACCGCATCGAGGTCGACCGCGTAAACAACACCGATACCTTCGATGTCTATGTGGAGCTGAGCCAGGAAATGTTCTCCGATACCGTCAAGGATATCACCGAGCGCGAGGCCAAGCTGGCCGCCGCGATGCGCACCATGCTGGGCATCGGCCCCAAGATGCATCTGGTCGCGCCCAAGACCATCGCCAGAAGCGAGGGCAAGGCGGTGCGCGTGATAGATAAGCGTAAGCTGCACTGATAAGGGCTGCGCCGCGCAAGGCAAATATGTTTTGAAAATTGAAAGGGGAAAATAAAATGAGCGTAAAGCAGATTTCTGTTTTTATAGAGAACCAGCCCGGTAAGCTTGCCGAGGCCACCCGATTTATCGCCAGCCATGGCATCAACCTCCGCGCCATGTCCATCGCCGATACCAAGGATTTCGGCATTCTCCGCATTATCTGTGATGAGCCGGAGAAGTCCGCTGAGATACTCCGCGAGGGCGGCTATATCACCAACGTCACCGATGTCCTTGCCGTAGGCATCAAGGACGCGCCCGGCAGTCTGGCAACCATCCTTGAAATCATCGCCAAGGCCGGAGCATCCGTCGAGTATACCTATGCCTTCCTTGGCACCCGCATGGCCGGCGCGTTTATGATCTTCCGCGTGGACGATAACGCCAAAGCCGCCGCCGCTCTTGATGCCGCCGGTATCAAGACCGTCGAGCAGAGCGATATGTTCTGAGCATGGGCTAACGCCTCGCGATGTACCGCAGGGGTGACCATCGGTCGCCAGCCATGACGGACACGCAAAATGCAAACAAAAAGCTGAAGTATGTAAAAAACAAGTCGTTCTGAGCCCCGCTGAAGGAGGGAAAGTGAAGAAACTCCGCAGTAACGGTACTGCCAATGTAAACCCGCTGAGGAGATTCTTCACTGCGCTCAGAATGACATTTTTTTCGCTTATCCGCACTATCGTTTCTGCTGCTGTCGAGCTGCGAGCGGCGGTGTGTAATTGTCGTTAAAAAATATAATGGACAAAATCTCAGGAAATTGATATACTTATATCATAAAAACAATACACAGAACAGGGGAATTGATACATATGGCGAGAAAAACGCCGAGCCTCACCGAAGGCAAGGTCAGCACCGCGCTCCTGCGCTTCGCACTTCCGTTTCTGGCCGCGAACATACTTCAGGCGCTTTACGGCGCGATAGATTTTTTGATAATAGGACGCTTCTGCAGCTCGCCGCAGCTTGCGGCGGTGTCGGTAAGCTCTCAGGTCATGGTGACGCTGCTGAGCCTTATCATAGGTGTTTCCACCGGCAGCACCGTCCTTGTGGGACAGTGTATAGGCGAGCAGGACGATAAAAAATCCGCTCACGCTGTGGGCTCCTCCGTTTCCCTCTTCGCCATTATCGCGGTGGTGCTCACTCCGCTGATGGTGATATTCGCCCTGCCTATCCTGCGCCTGATGGACACTCCCGTGGAGGCTGAGGCATACGCGAAGCAGTATCTGGTCATCTGCTCCTGCGGGCTGCCCTTCATTCTGGGCTACAATGTGATAAGCGGCTTCCTGCGCGGCTTCGGCAATTCAAAGACTCCCATGATATTCGTGGCAGTTTCCAGCTGCGTCAACCTCGCGGCGGATCTCCTTCTGGTCGGCGTGGCTAAAATGGGCGCTGCCGGTGCCGCTCTGGCGACGGTTTTCTCCCAGCTTATCAGCTTTTTGATGGCTCTGGGCTATCTGCTGAAGAATAAGTTTCCCTTTGAGTTCCACCGCCGCCACTTCAAGCCCTCGGGCAAGTCCATCGGCTTTATCCTCAAGGTGGGTATTCCACTCGCTGCCCAGGAGGTGCTGGTGAACGTTTCCTTCCTGCTCATCACCACAATGGTAAACGGAATCGGCGTTGTCGCCGCCGCCGCGGTGGGCATCGTTGAGAAGATACTCGGCTTCGTGATGATGCCGCCAATGGCTATATCCTCGGCGGTCACGACCATGTCCGCCCAGAACATCGGCGCGAAGAAGCCGGAGCGGGCTCTCAGCGCTCTGCGCTATGGAATACTTTTCGCCCTGATATTCGGCGTCGCCATCACTGTGGCGTCCTTTATTTCACCGGAGTCCATTACCGGCCTTTTCAGCAAGGATATTGAAGTTATCAGAATGGCCGCCACCTATCTGAAGCCATATTCCACCGACTGTATACTGATCTGCATCATTTTCACCATGAACGGCTACTTCAACGGCTGCGGCAAGTCCTTCATATCCTTTGCCCACAGCATGGTCGCCACCTTTGGCTTCCGGGTGCCGCTGTGCTATTTCTCCCTGCGCTACTGCGTAGGCACCCTCACCCCGATGGGGTGGTGTATGCCGCTGGCGTCCATTTCCTCCCTCATTATCTGCGGTGTGTATTTCTTCTGGCTGAAAAAGAAGGGAATAGGCCGGGAAACCGGAGAGAACCTCGCCGCCCGGTAAGAATATCTGATTATAAACGGCACGCACCGTTTTGGTGCGTGCCGTAACTTCTGAAAAAAGTTGCAGCCGATACTGCCAATCTGAATATAAGTGCGGAAATTCTTCCCTGCGGTCAGAATGACATGACTTTTAGGCTTATGCGAGGTAACGACCAAAAGCGAAACATGAGGCTTTGTCATTCTAAGCCCCTCCGAAGGAGGGAAAGCGAAGAATCTCCGGCGTTATTGAAAGATAGGTATTTATGGAAAACAGCTCTGACTGACTCAAACGGCACGCACCAAGACGGTGCGTGCCGTAAATATTTTGCCCTTTATTTCAGCAGGCCGTAATTTACAAGGCATTGGCGGAGCTTTGCCTCGTTTTCTTCCGTCATATGCCAGAGGGGGAGACGAAGCTCTCCAACCTCCATGCCCAGCATGTTCATGGCGGTCTTTACCGGAATGGGGTTTACGTCTACGAACATCTTGGCGAAGAAGTCGGAATACTTGAAGTAAAGCTCGGAGGCGGCCTTGAAATCGCCGTCAAGACAGAGCCTGCAGAGCTCGGCTACCGCCGCGGGGACGATGTTGGAGGCCACGGATATCACGCCCTTGGCGCCCATAGCCATCATGGGCACGGTGTTGTCGTCGTTGCCGCTCCATATGTTCAGCTCGTCGCCGCAGATGGCGCGGGTGCGGGAAAAGAGACTGAAATCGCCGGAGGCTTCCTTAACGCCGTTGATGTTGGGATGCTGGGAAAGTATTTTATAGGTATCGGCGGTGATGGAAACGGTGGTGCGGCTGGGCACATTATAGAGTATCATGGGTACGTTTACCCGGTCGGCAACGTATGTAAAGTGCTGGACAAGACCGGCCTGGTTGGTGCGGTTGTAGTAGGGCGTAACCATAAGTATGCCGTCCACGCCGGAGGCCTCGGCGGCTTTGGCGAGGCGGATGGAGGTGGAGGTGTCGTTGCTGCCGACGCCGGAAATGACTTTCATTCGTCCCGCGTTGTGCTTCACGCAGAAGTCAACGAAGGCCTCGTGTTCATCCAGGGGCTGGGTGGCGTTCTCGCCGGTGGTTCCGTTGATTATTATCGCGGAGGTGCCGCCCGCATACTGCAGGTCGATAAGCTCCGCCATTTTGGAGTAATTGATTTTGTTGTCCTTGTCGAATGGAGTGACCATTGCTGTACCGCTGCCGGTAAAAATAGGAGTTTTGCTCATAACTGACCATCCTTTCTTTTAGCCGGCGGAATATATATCCGCCACTTTACAGCTTACGGTAGAAGGCTTCAAACTGTGCGCACGCGGCGGTTATGGAGATAAATGAACCAGAGTATTACAAGCACCTGGAGTACCGCCGCCACAATAAATATCATATACATATTTTGCGGGGAAAACGTTAAAAAGGCGCAGCAGGACAGCGACCATATCAGAGAGCTGGCGCTGATGAGACGGGGGATGAGGGGCCACCATAGCTCTGAGAACACGATGGAAACGATGCAGGAAACAGGGATGGCCCACATCATTATCAGCCACGCCCGGTCAAGATCCGGGATAAAAATCTCCACCGCGAAGAAAGCCACTATTGCTACCAGCCACACAAGTCCCATAGACATGAGCAGGATAAGCAGGCGTTGGGGCGTCCTGCCGGAGGGAGGGGCGGGCTTTGGTTCGTCGCTGCCGATAAGGTCGTTTATGGTAACGCCGAAAAGCTCGGCCATTGCGGCCAGGACGCATATGTCCGGCAGACCCTCGCCGCGCTCCCATTTCGATACGGATTTGTCAGAGTAGTTTAGTATTTCCGCGAGCCCGGCCTGAGTCATACCCTTTTCCTTACGGTACCAACTGATATTTTTGGCGATATTTGCCTTGATTATTTCATCGTTCATATATATATGATACAACAGGCGGCAATATTTTGCAATAGCTAAAAATGCCCGGAAAAGCGCGGCAAAATTGGCTTTTTGGCTGTCTCTACTCTGGGTAGAGATGAAAAAACGTGCTCTATTTTGCTGTTTTTGATTGTAGAGACACCGGGCGGCGAAGTATAGCGCCATTTTGACCTTAACGTGATAAAATTATCACGTTAAGGCATGGGGCGGCTCATGCAGTCTTGAAAACAAAGCCCACGGCGAGGGCGAGAATTAGGAGGCAATTCATATGAACAATTTTCTGCTCTGCACTGATTCCGGCAGTGATCTGATGCTGGATACCTGCAAGAAGTATGACATTATTCCCCTTAAGATGAAGTATGACATTGGTGGCGAGGTCTTTACTGACGGCATGACCGTGGAGGCCGTTCAGGAGCTTTATAAGAAGATGGTGGACGGCGCGGTTCCAAGAACGAGCCAGATAAACACATCCGAGTTTATCGATTTCTGGACGCCTCTGCTGGCGGAGAAGCAGCCTATTCTGCATCTGGCTCTGGGCAGCGGCATCTCTGGCACCTACGCCAACGCCGTGATTGCCAGGGAGATGATACTTGAGGAGCACCCCGACGCGGAAATTTACCTCGTCGACACTCTGGGCGCTTCCGCATCCTACGGTATGCTCTGCGTTGAAATAGCCAAGATGCGCGAGGAGGGCAAGACCGTTCAGGAGTGCTACGATTGGGTAATGAAGGCGCGCCATAATGTGGACGTTTTTTATACCACCGGCGACTTGAAGTACCTCCACCGCGGTGGCCGCGTCAGCAAGACCAGCGCCGTTGTGGGCACCGTGCTGAACATCAACCCCATCCTCACTCTCGACCCCGCCGGTAAGCTCATTCCATGCGATAAGGCCAGAGGCGAGAAGGGAACCATCCGCAAAGTGTGCGAGCGGGTCGGAGCGCTGGTCGAAGATGCTTCCGACAAGACCCTATATGTCAGCCATTCCGACTGCCCCGAGCGCGCCAAGCGTTTCGCCGAAACGCTTCAGGCGGAGTTCGGCTTCAAGGATATTTTTTACACTTATATCGGAGCCATCATTGGTTCGCACACCGGCCCCGGCCTCGTTGCCGTGTTCTACCTCGGCAAGCCCAGACCGGAAGTGAAGTAAGGGTAAACAATGCACACTCATATGTAGCTCATCTCGTATGCAACAAAAAACGCAAGATGTAACGTCCGCACCGTAGGGGCGACCATCGGTCACCAGTCATGTCGGTTATGTAGAATTTAAAATCGAGACATATATGTAAGAAATATGTCATTCCGAGCCCGCCAACGGCGGATGCGAAGCACCTCCGCAATAACGTGACTGCCGATGTAATGACGGCTGAGGAGAGTCTTCACTACGTTCAGAATAACATAACTCGGGGTCTTATGCGGCGTAACGGCCAAACGAAGCGTCTAAAATCTTGTCATTTTGTGTCCCTCCTCAGGAGGGAGAGCGAAAAATCTCCGGCGTTATTGAGAGATATGCATTTAATGAAAAGGGCTTTTTGAACAGAAAAGACCGGGGCGCAAAACGCGTCCCGGTCTTGTTTTGCAAATATTATGCCTTAACGTCCTTCGTTATCTTGCCTTCGGCGGAAATAGTGACTACCCGCAGGGGAATATCCTTGCCGCTGGCGCTGATGGCCTTTTTCACGGCCATCTCCATGCCGCCGCAGCAGGGGACGAACATACGGGTAAGAGTTACGGAACGGATATTGTTGTCCGTGAATATGGCGCTCAGCTTCCCGGCGTAGTCGTAATCATCCAGCTTGGGGCAACCGATGAGGGTGGCGTGACCGCGGATGAAATCCTCGTGGAAATTACCGTAGGCGTAGGCCGTGCAGTCAGCGGCGATGAGGACATCAGCGCCGTCAAAAATTTTGGAGTTTACGGGCAGAAGCTGTATCTGTACCGGCCAATGGCTGAGCCATCCGGGTACGTTTGCGGTGACGGGTACGTCCTGAGTCTGTTTTTTGGCAGCCATCGCCGCCATTACGGCCTCATGGTCATAGGGCAGAGCCTCGCGCTCCTCGAAGCTGATGGCGTCCATAGGACAGGCGGGGAGACAGTCGCCCAGGCCGTCGCAATAATCATCACGCAGGAGCTTCGCCTTGCCGTCGATTATGCCTATTGCGCCCTCGTGGCAGGCCTCGGCGCAGAGACCGCAGCCGTTACAGCGCTCTTCATTTATTTTAACTATTCGTCTTGTCATAGTAATCCTCCATGCGGCAGCACCGCTAATAATATAGTGTGGTTTGTCGCCTAATCCTTCTTGTGGTAGCCGGGGTATAGAAACACCTCCGGCTCAGGCATTGAGTATCCTTTGCGCTGTCATGATAACCTCAAAGCCAACACGGAGGTGTTGCAAATATCACAAAATATAAAATTATTCGAAGAATTCGACCACGCCGGTGTGAGTGTTGTACTTGGCACCGATGACAAGAACGTCGGGGCAGCTCTTGATGGCCTCGTTGTTCCTGAGAATGTTCACCGTGTGCTGAATGTTGTAATTCTCAGCCATCTCCGAGACCTCCTCGCCGCAGTGGGCGCAGCGCTTGGCCTCCTCCACGGATGACTCGATCTCATGCATTATGTGGCCCAGGTAGCCGCCCACGGCGCCGTGCTCCTCGCAGGCGCTTGCGACCGCGCCGCAGTGCAGATGACCCATTACGACGATGAGCTTGGTTTGAAGATGCTCGGCGGCGTATTCCGCGGAGCCTATCTCAAAGTCGGAAACCACGTTTCCGGCGGTGCGGATGGTGAATATCTCACCGAGGCCGCAGTTGAAAATCAGCTCGGGCGGAACGCGGGAGTCGGAGCAGGTGATAACGGTGGCGAAGGGATGCTGACCGTGGTCGTCCAGGTCAACGATGTCCCGAATATGCACTTCCTTGGTGTAATGCTCGTGAATATAGCTGTCATTGCCTTCCTTCAGCTTTGCCAGGGCCTCCCGGGCGGAAAGGTTTGTGACGTTCATCTCTCTATTCCCTCCGAAAAGATGTGATAGCTTTACCGCAAAAATCCCGCCCGACTTTCGCCGGGCGGGATCTTTAATTGTGACGGGGTGAATTACTTCTCGAGGTAGGTCTCGAAGTAGTGGTCGGCGTCGGTGACAACGTCGAAGGTGACGGTCTTGTAGTCCTTGGTGGTGATCTCAACAGTGAACTTCTTGTTCTTGGGGAGATCCTCGAACTCATAGTCGCCGGCCCAGTTGGTAACGGTCTCGAATACGGTGCCGCACTCGCAGGTGGCCTTGACCTGAGCGCCGATGTAAACTTCCTCGTCCTCAGCAGGATAGAAAACGGTACCTGCAATGAAAACGGTGGGAATGTTCAGGTGGACTACGCTGGAACCGGCGTCGCCGAGAGCCTCAAGCTGGGTGACCTTGCCGGCAGCAATCTTCTTGGAAACCTCGCTGTTGGGATCGTCCAGGTCGCCGAAAATGAGAGCCTGGTTGGGGCAAGCCTCAACGCAGCGGGGCTCCTTGCCGGGATAGTCGGGGTCGTCCAGCAGATGAGCGCACATGGTACACTTCTGGGGAATCTCCAGCTCGGCGTTCCAATATACCGCGCCTACGGGGCAGGCGTCAACGATCTGCTTCTGGCCCTTGGCCTTCTCAGGATCGATGATGACGATGCCGTCGGGACGCTTGTAAACAGCGCCGTTCTTGGCGGCTGCCATACATGCGGGCTTATCGCAGTGAGAGCAGGGGGTGGGGACAGTGGCGGTCTTGATGTGACGCTCATTGTCGCCGCGCTCCCACTCGATGATATTCATCCAAAACTGACCCATATGGGGCTGAGCCTTGGAAACGGTGGTATCCCAGCCGCAGTGCTCGTCCTTGCAGGCCATAAAGCAGGCGTAGCAGGCCATGCAGCGGGAAGAATCAATAGCTATACCGTATTTCATTTACTTTGCCTCCTTCTCGCCGAAAATACGATCTGCCTCGGCAGAGGTCTTTTCACAGCGGAATTCATTCTGCGCATCAACGGCGTTGAGGATGAACTCAAAGCCCTGGCCGGGATTGGGATCAGCCTCGGCCTTCTCAATGTCGATGTTGCAGGAGTTGGGAACCATAGCGGGGACGTAGTCGCCCATAAGACGGCCCGGGGTGAGAACGTTGACGCAGCCGCCCTTGTCCACGCTGCCGTACTTGCCGTACTCTACGGGATTGTAGATACCGGAGGAGGTGTAGGCATGGATGGTCTCGGGATATACACGGCGGGTGATGTGAGCGGAGCAGAGAACGGTACCGCGGCCGTTGAACAGAGCCACGATGTCGCCTTCCTTGATGCCCTTCTTCTCAGCAGTTACGGGGTTGATACGGGCAACGAGGTAGGGGTTGCCGTTCACGATGCGGCGGTTCTGGGGAATTTCCCAAAGCCAGGTCGCGTGCTGCTGATAGTGGGTGTGATAGTCAAAACGGGGATGGGGAGAAATCATCTGGTAGGGGAACTTGTCGGCAGACATGGACTTGTGGCCCTCCCAGGAATCCTTGTACTGGGCGATGGGGGTACGGATCTCGTCGTCGGGCTCCCAATAGAGCAGGGACTCGGAGACGAACTCGAACTTACCGGTGAGAGTACCGAGCTTGCCTTCCTCCTGGAAGATCTTGTGGTTGGGAGTATCGCAGGGACGCTCCTCGGCGAACCACTGGAAGCCGGGATGCTCATCCCACTTCTCGTAGAGGCCGGTCTTGGGATCCTTGTTCTCTTCCTTGTAGGAAACGGGAGCTACATAGTAACCCTTCTTCTTGAAGTCTTCCCAGCTAATGTGCTTGGGCAGGTCGGAGAACTGATAGAAGCGCTTTACCCAGGCTTCCTCGTCTCTGCCCTCGGTGAACTCCTCGCCCCAGCCGAGGCGGGCGGCGACCTGAGCGAAGATCCAGAAGTCGCTGCGGGAATCCCACAGAGGCTCGATGGCCTTGTCCTGGTATACGACTACCTGCCAGCTGTTGCCGGTCTGGGAGTGAGAGCAGTAACCGCCGTTACCGGAGTTACCGACTTCGCCGATGTCGACACGCTCGAGGTTGGTGCAGGCGGGCAGGATAACGTCAGCCATACGTCCCTCGGGGTTGAGGTGGATATCCTGGTTGACAACGAACTCAAGCTTGGGGCTCTTATACATCTTGACCCACTTGTTGGTGTCAAGCATGGTGCCCATGAAGGAGCCGCCGTAACGCCAGAACATCTTTACTTCGCTGCAGCCGGGCATGGGATATACGTGGCGGGTGAACTCAAAGTCAAGACCGCCGCCGCAGAAACCCTCGCCGAGCCACTCATAGTGGCCGTCCAGAACGGCATCGGGGAGATTGGTACGGTAAAGGGTCTGCTGTACGCAGTTGACAGCGGGATGATCAGCGATAGGAGCCTTGGCAATGGAGGAGAGGGGATCGGAATATCCGCCGAACCAGAAGTTGTAGTTCATGGGAGCGCCGCAGGTGCCGGTCCACATGTTCTGGCCGGGCTTGCCCATGCCCTGCATGGCCAGCAGGCTGACGATAAGACGGGCAAAGTCGGTACCGCCGGTGGTACGGCAGACGCCGCCGAAGCCGCCGCGCATACCGGAACCGGCCATAGTCTTGGTGGAAGCCCAGCGGCGGGCGATAGCCTTGATGTCGGCTGCCTTTACGCCGGAGATGGACTCAGCCCAGGCGGGAGTCTTGGGAGTGGCGTCAACGCCCTTGCCAAGAATGTGGTCAGCCCACTCGTCGAAGCGGTGGCCGTGCTTTGCTATGTATTCCTTATCGTAGGTACCCTCGGTGATCCAAACGTAAGCGATGGCTTCGCAGATAGCGGCGTCGGTACCCATGCGGGGTCCGATCCACTTATCAGCCTGCTTTACGGAGGAGTAGTTGTTGAAGGGGTCGATGTAGATGAACTGGATGCCCATGTCCTTCATCCACCAGCGCCAGAGAGCAGATTCCTGAGCGGAGTAGCCGCCGCGGGTGGAGTCGGGGTCGTGAGACCACATGATCATGGTCTCGGTGTTCTTCATGGCGTCGTTGAGCATATCGAAGGGCTCGGGACCGCCGAGACGCCAGTAGTAGCCGTAGGTGTGGGGAGTGCCCCAGTGGAAGCCTTCCCAGGAGTCCGGGTTATCGGCGATGCGGGTATAGCCCAGCATGCTGAAGAAGCGGTTGAAGAGGGAAATCTTGTAGCCGCAGAGACCCCAGCTATGGTGAGAAGAGGTGATAGCGGTGACGGCTTCCTTGCCGTAGGTGCCCTGAATACGCTTTATCTCGCGGGCGACAAGGCCGAGAGCCTCGTCCCAGGAAGCGCGGCGATAGCCGGACTTACCGCGGTTTTCGGTGTTTCTGTTCTGACCGTCGGGAGTCTCTACGAAGTCCTCACGGATCATGGGGTACTTGATGCGGTCGTAGGAATAGGTTCTGTCCTTCTCGGTGAAGCCGAGGAGGGAGAGAGTGGTCTTTCTCTGGGGGGTGTATTCCTTGCCTCTTGCCTTGATGACCCAACCCGCGGGATCGGTGTCGTCAAAAACAATGGGTCTTACGCGGCGGATAACGCCATCCACGGTGTGAATGGTAAGAGGGCCGCCGACGCATATGCTGTGAGTAATTCTTTCTTTAGCCATTTTGCTTCCGCCTCCTTACTTTACTTCGACCATGGCCTTGGCGTAGTCGGATGTGGGGTCAATCTCGACCATTTCGCCAATGTACTTTTCGCCGTCCCACTCAAAGCAGCGCATGTCGAAAACCTCGACAACGGGTACCCACCAGATCTTGCCGTCGGGTCCCTTATACTTGCTGCCGGCCTTGAACTGGTGGAGAACCATGGGCTGGCCGTCCTTCGCCTTGGCGGCGGAGGCGTAATTGTCGTTGGTGAAAGCGTTTACAGCGCCATACTTTTCAAAGCGGCGCTTACCGACAGCGGTCCATCCGCCGGCGGCTACGATAGCCTCCTCGATAGCTGCGGTGAGCTCAGGGGTGGGGCGGCCGTATCCCTCGATACCCTCGTACCACACGCGGTATGCGCAGGTGATCTCACTGGGGCAGGCGGATACGATCTCCTTGACCTTGGCTGCGAGCTGGGCAGGAGTCATCGTCTGAGTTCCTTCTGGATTACGAAATGTAAAATTCATCATCCATCCTCCTTCTTTATGAGTCTATAACAAAATATAAAGCTATATTAGGGGAAACTTGGTTAATTAAGGGTTACGAGCCGGGTGTATCGTCGGCGCCCGCCATGAAGTCATGATCCTCCACGGGGAGCTGGCCGATGGTATCAAGGAAGTTGATAATGCCCTGCTCGGCGGCGACCATAACGCCCATGAAGTCCATATCCGGGGCGAATTCTATCTCAAAGAGCTGGTCGGCGAGGTTTGCGAGATTTTTAATGATGGCGCGGTTCTGTTCGTTCATGTCCCAGGCCTTATGACGTCCCTCGGGAGCGCCAAGAGGGTGAATGAAGCACTGATACTGGTCTCTATATATAAATGTATACATGACCTCGTTCTTGGAGAGAATACCGACCATCCTGCCGGCCTCGATGGAGCGCATCATCTTCTCGCCCTTCTTTTCAAGGGGACCGATGCGCACATCGTTCTCGTGGCCTTCCTCGGGCTTATATGCCTTGGGAGCGGCGGGCTTCTTTTTCTTGCGCTTGTCTTTTTTCGTGGAAATGGTAGGTCTCTCCTTTCTGCGCGCTTCAAATGGACGCACTTAAAGACGCACTGTGTTACAGTACACTCACATTATAATATATTAAATGCCGAACGATGTCAATAAAATGTTCCGGATTTTTGACTATCAGAATTTACATTTCCGCCGCGCTTGGGGCTTGGACAAATGGTAGTTTTGTGATAAAATAAATACAATATAAGGTCTTGCCCCAAAGCGGCGTGACAGGAGGTGGAAAAGCATGATAAACGAGGCGGCCATACGCTGTTTTCTTACCCTTTGCGAGACCCTGAGCTTCACGGAAACGGCGAAGCGGCTCTTCATGACCCAGCAGGCGGTGAGCAAATATATCGCCAAGCTTGAGGAGGACCTGGGCTTCAAGCTCTTTATCCGCACCCACCATTACGTTATGATGACAAAGGCGGGGGAGAATTACTATGAGCTTTTCCACCGCTTCCATAATGACTTCCTCGACACCACGGAAAATACCCGCCGCTATTACAGCGAGCAGTTCACTTCGCTGAGAGTGGGTTATCTGGAATGGCTGGAGATATCCGCCGGCGTTACCGGGGCGCTGAAAACCGTGAAGGCCAAGAACGCCGATATGAAGGTTACCATAGAAAAATACCCCCAGCAGGAGCTGAACGAGCTTTTCTTCCAGCGCAAGCTTGACCTTATCATCACCTACGCCGAGTTTGCGCCCAAGGGAGTTGGCATAAAGAAGCTGAAGGCTGTTGAAACGCCGCTGGTGCTGCTGGTGTCGCCGGATAATCCCAAGGCGGTGGAGGGGGCGACGGTGGCGGATTTCCGAACAGAGCCCTTCATCAAGGCCGCGGCCAGCCGGGAGACCCTTTCCGAGAGCCGGGGCCGGGCGCGCCGCCAGTGCGGAGAGCTGGGCTTCATGCCCTCGGAGATAATCATCTCGCCCAATCTGGAGTCCGCCTATATGGCAACGGCTCTAGGGCAGGGCGTGCTGGTATCCACAATGCTCAGCCGCATGAGCCTGCACAGCGAGCTGATAGCCTATCCCGTCGGCAAGACGGAGGAACTGCAATGCTTCTGGCATGAGGATCAGGAGAACCCGGCAGTGAAGGAATTTGCCGAGATGCTGGAAAAATCTTATTGAGGTGAAAGCATGAATATTGCGACATATTCTCTGGTGGCCTATTCCAATTCCGGCAAGACCACCTTTCTGGAAAAGCTGATACCGGAGCTGAAAAAGCGGGGACTGCGCGTAGCCGTGATAAAGCACGACGGTCACGATTTTGAGATAGACAAGGAAGGCAAGGATAGCTGGCGCATCAGCCGCGCCGGAGCGGACGTTACCGCCATCGTTTCCAAAACCCACGCTGCCGTTATGGAAAACCGCCCCGTGGACTTCGCCGCACTGGTGGAGCGGATAGAGAATGTGGACGTGAAGATCATCGAGGGAGGCAAGCATGACGGGTGGCGGAAGATAATGCTTTACCGGGAGGGCGCGGGTAAGCCTATGGCCGCCGAACCGGACGACTGCTTTGCGGTGGTCACAGACGCCGCCGTCGACTGTGCCGCGCCGGTGTTCGGCCTTGAGGACGCCGCCGGGCTCGCGGAGCTGATAGCGAAGGATGTTATATTATAAGGATACTATATTATAATTTATAGCGCGCTTCCCCCGCACCGAAGTGCGGGGGAAGCGCTTGTATATTCGGACAATAAAAATTTCATGTGGGACGCGTAGTGTCAGTTCATGTCACCTGACTGCTGTGTTATGGTAAAGAAAAAACTCGCAGAAGGGTGTAGTGTGAAAGTGAGTACCGGTCCAGGGCAGAGGAAAAAGGGCGTATAAAAACACCCATGCAAACCACTCGTAAGGAAATGGAATCGATTATTCAAGCAAAACCTTGAGTTACTCAAAGAAAACAAAGTCCCGGAGATCCGTGTTGATCTCCGGGATTCGGTTTGTCAAAGAACCCCTGTTCTCAAGTCCAACGCAACAGAGACTTGTTTTTACCTTTTATTCCCAGAATGCATTTCTTTCCAGGTATAGCAGAGGCGCACTATGGTCGTCACCAGCATCACACCCACTGCTATCACGCCGGCGATGGCAGCCGTGTGCATCCCCTGCGCTGCAAAACGTTCCATTTCGCCGTGCACCGCGTAATTCATGGTGTAGTAGATTCCTGCGCCGGGGATCAAGGGGAATAGAGAGACCACAAGGTAAGAGATCGCCGGATATTTTCGGACTCGTGCCATAACCTCGGCGTAAACGGAAGCGAAAAAGGAACCCAGAAAATAGGCCAGCATTTCATTTCCACTGTACCGAAACACCCGATCGAACACGACCCAGGTCAGTACACCGCCTAACGCGCAAAGCGCACCGCCGGGACCATGAATATTGAACAGGATGGAAAAGCCGATGCAGCCAGCCAGGGAACCCAGGCAGGTAATCAAAAGGGGATGGTCAATTGCCCCTGCGTTCACCGGCCGCAGCCACAATAAGGCCACCGCGTTCCAGGCCACCGCTGTGCCAAGCGCCATTCCCATGGCAATCAAAAGCACCTGGACGATTCGAGTAATACCGGAGTTGGTATCTCCATAGATTATGTCCCGCATGGCGTTGGTAAAAAGGAGGCCGGGCACCAGAATCATCAGCGAGCCAATCACCACACCGTCCACGTTCCCCACCAATCCGTTGACATTCAGTCCATAGGCGGTAAGTGCCATCACGAAAGCGGAGAGGATTGTTTCAAAGAAAGGGTTCACCTTCATCCGGTCCATAAACCGATTGATCAGGCCCCCCAGTAAGCCACAGACACCGGACAGCAACATATCCTTTAATCCACAGCCAAAGAGCATGGCAAATCCCGCCGCCCCCAGGAAATTTCCGAACAAATATATGGGAAGTCTATAGCAGGGGATGGAATGCCGGACAGTGTCCAGCATATTCATGGCCTCTACCGGCTCCGGATGCTGGGCGCAGATGGTTCTACTCAAGGCATTCAGCTTTTCTACGGCATCCAGATTATTCCCGTGGTAGCCAATTCGCCGCATCCTGGTAATGGGCTTGCCCGTTTCCGTGAGGATGCTGACGATCAAATAATTCGGAATGGCAAAAACCTCCGATACGATGCCATAGCTGGCCAGCACCCGGGACATGCTATCCTCCACCCGAAAGGTTTCCGCACCGCTCATGGAAAGCTCATAGCCCAAATCCGCAGCTAAATCCATAATGGTATTGTAATCCATGTGTTCCCTCGTCTGTCTGTATGGAATTTTGAACGGTATCGTACCGTCGGTCTCAGTATAGCACAGCAGGAGATAAAAACAAGTGGTTTTTTATAAAAACGCCTCCACACACAGTGATAGGATCCCCCCCTAAAGTAGAGTGCGAGAGAGCAGCTTATGATTCGTGGCTGCATACTTGCCGCCTTGCAGGGGACGGTTGCACTGGGCTTCAATGTTGACATAGCTTGCGAAGCTGAAAGGGAGTGAGTAAAGCAGAGCCCCGACGGTATTTCGTCGGGGCTGGGATGGTTATGCTTTGCAGGTCATGCGGTTAAGATTTTCGCGGCAGAAGCGATACTGGCAAATACGAAAAACATTGTCATTCTTCGCATTTTTGCTCGGTATCGTTATTGCGTAACGGCGGGCGGCCGATGGCAGCCTCTACTCGTTATCGCCGAATTTGTATTCCACGGCGGCTTTTATGGTCTTTACCACGCCCTTCACGCCCAGCGTGCCGCTGTTGAGGATGAGATCCTTGTGGTAGCGCTCGCCACGGTTGATGCCGGTGACGTACTTGTAGTAATCGTGGCGCTTATGGTCAACGGCATTCATCAGCTCGCGTATCTCCTGCTGGAAAGCGAGGTAATCGTCCTCGGTGTTAAGCCTGCCCTTGTATTCTTCCTTGTTCCGGTAGGTCTCCAGCAGATGAGCGTAGCGTATCTGGTCGGGAGCGTAAACGAAAACGTTGAGAGTGTCGTCCCGGTCACGGAGAATGTAGTCGGCGCAGCGGCCAATTATTATGCAGGACTCGCGCTCGGCAAGGTCACGTATTATCTGAGACTGCGCCTCGATGAGCTTGTCGATATCGGAGGAGCCGAAAAGGTACTGGGACAGCACCGAGGGACGGGATTCGTCCAGCTCCTTGAGCTTGTAGGAATAGGTGCCCAACTCCTCCGCAGCCTTGCGGACAAGGTCGCGGTCATAGAATTCCACGCCCAGCTCCTGGGCAAGCTCCTTGCCGGCCTCGCGGCCCAGACTGCCGAATTCACGGCCAATTGTTACAACAAAATGCTTCATTTCGCACCTCGTAAATTTTTTAAACTCTGCTCCACTTCACGCCGTTGGGAATATCGGTTATCTCAATGCCCTTAGCCTTCAGCTCGTCACGGATGCGGTCGGCCTCGGCGAAATTCTTGGCCTTTTTCGCGTCACGGCGGGCGAGGCAGAGAGCCTCTATCTCCGCGTCCACCTCGCCGGTCTCGGAAATGACGGCGAAGGAATTGGCGGCCGCGGCCTTTGCTTTCGCGTCGGCCTCGCGCTTGACGGCGGCCTTTTCTATAAGGTTCAGGCTGAGAACTCTGTCAAAATCCGCCAGCGCCGCCAGCTTGGGGGCGTCGTTGGTCTTGGCCTGGAGAGCGTCATAAACGGCGGTGATGGCCAGAGAAGTGTTAAGGTCATTGTCCAGAGCGGCGGAGAACTTCTCCTTCAGCGCTGCAAGAGCTGTCTCGTCCACCTCGCCGGAGGCGGGGTCAAGGGCGGCAGCCTTGGCGATAAGCTTGGAGAAGGCGGCGGCAGCGTTGTCGAGGTTTTCCCAGGAAAACACGAGCGCCTTGCGGTAATGGCTCTGGAGGCAGAAGAAGCGGTAGACCAGAGGGTCGTAGCCCTTTTCCTCAAGGAGGGAAACAGTGAGGAACTCGCCCTTGGACTTGCTCATCTTGCCGTCGTTGGTGTTCAGATGGTGGACGTGCATCCAATAGTTGCACCACTTATGCCCGAGGTAGCTCTCGGACTGGGCAATTTCGTTGGTATGGTGGGGGAAGGCGTTGTCAATTCCGCCGCAGTGAATGTCCAGATACTCGCCCAGATGCTTCATGGAAATGCCGGAGCACTCGATGTGCCAGCCGGGGTAGCCGACGCCCCAGGGAGAATCCCATTTCAGCGCCTGATCCTCGAACTTGGACTTGGTGAACCAGAGAACAAAGTCGTTCTTGCTGCGCTTGTTTTTGTCCTCCTCAACGCCCTCGCGGACGCCCACGGCCAGATCCTCCTCATCGTGGTCATTGAAGATATAATACTTTTCCAGCTTTGAGGTGTCGAAGTATACGTTGCCGCCGGCGAAGTAGGCGTAGCCGGTGTCCATGAGCTTGCTTATGATTTTAATGTATTCGCCGATACACTCGGTGGCGGGCTCCACAACGTCGGGGCGCTTGATGTTCAGCTTGGCGCAGTCGGCGAAGAATGCGTCGGTGTAGAAGTGGGCGATGTCCATAACGGACTTGTTCTCGCGCCGTGCGCCCTTGAGCATCTTGTCCTCGCCCTCATCGGCGTCGGAGGTGAGATGACCCACGTCAGTGATGTTCATAACGCGCTTCACGTTGTAGCCGGCGTAGCGCAGGTATTTCTCCAGAATGTCCTCCATGATGTAGCTGCGGAGGTTGCCGATATGGGCAAAATGGTAGACCGTGGGGCCGCAGGTATACATCTTCACGATGTCGGGGCTGTTGGGTACGAAATCTTCCCTTGTATGGGTGGCGGAATTATAAAGCTTCATGACTTTGTCGTCTCCTTGCTGTCTTCAGTGGATGCGCGCTCCAGCTTCTCCAAGCGGGCGCGCAGAGCGGCCAGCTCGAGAGCGATGGGGTCGGAAATGTGTATTTGGTCGACCTCGGACGCGTAATTGACCTTTTCTCCGGCCTTGCGGACTATCCTGGCCGGGATGCCGACGGCGGTGCTGTCCGGAGGTACGGCCTGCAGAACTACCGCGTTGGCTGCGATGCGGGCGTTATCGCCCACGGTGAATGGCCCGAGTACCTTGGCGCCGCTGCCCACCATCACGTTGTTGCCCAGGGTGGGATGGCGCTTGCCCTTGTCCTTACCGGTGCCGCCAAGGGTAACGCCCTGATAGAGCAGGCAGTCGTCGCCTATCTCGGCGGTCTCGCCAATGACGGTGCCCATGCCGTGGTCAATGACCAGGCGGCGGCCTATGGTAGCGCCCGGGTGTATCTCAATGCCCGTGAAATGCCGGGACCACTGGGACACCATGCGGGCGAGCAGGCGCAGATTGTGCTTGTAAAGGAAGTGGGCGAAGCGGTGGTAGATGATGGCGTGAACGCCCTGATAGAGAAATAATATCTCAAAGGAAGAGCGGGCGGCGGGGTCTCGCGCCTTGTATGCGTTTATTGTTTCCCTTAAATTATTGAACATAGTGCCTCCGGGAATATCAATATTTTCGGATGACCGCGGTCACCTTTCCGAGAATGGAAGCCTCGCTTCCGTCAATGGGGGAGTACTCCTCGTTTTCGGGCAGGAGCATCACCCGTCCCGCCGAGAGGGAGAGCCGCTTGCAGGTGGCCTCGTCGCCGATGAGGGCGACAACTATCTCGCCGTTGAGCGCCGTGTTCTGCCGGCGGACGATTATCATGTCGCCGTCAAGGATGCCGGCGTTTATCATGGACTCGCCCTTTATCTTCAGGGCGAAGTATTCGCCGGAGCGCTCGGGGTCATAGGGAATGTAGCCGATGGCATCCTCCACGGCCAGAATGGGATAGCCTGCCGCCACCGTGCCGAGAATGGGCACACCGGAGGGCGCGGGCTCCTCTGTGAGACGGATGGAGCGGTTGCGGCCGCCGTCCCGGCAGATATAACCCAGCCGCTCAAGTGTGCTGAGATGGCTGTGTACGGTAGAGGGGGAGGAGAGACCCACGGCGGAGCATATGTCACGAACGGAGGGCGGGTAGCCGTTCCGGTCGATGTAATCACGAATACATTCGAGAATACTGAGCTGAGTTCTGGTAAGATTATCCATGAGTCACCGTCTTTCTTTGGTATATAAGGTCGAATCTGTGTTTTGCGTTTTCATCGTTACATTATGCGTTTCGTTATTGCGGAGATTCTTCGCACACGCTTCGCGCGGCTCAGAATAACAAGCGTTTTGAATTTACGCTGGTTCGTTACTGCACATGGGCGCTATCACGCCTTGGCGGGCAATATTATCCTTACGAACAATACATTATACAATATAATATGTTCGTTTGTAAACTACAAAAAACGAAAAAACGTTCGATTTATTTCCACATGAAGTTTTGCGCATCATTCCCGGTTGTCCCAAAGGGGCGGGTGAATGGCGCATTCTATTGTTTTGCATAGCAAAACAGCCGGGGGAATTGAACGCGCCTTTTTGGAGATACTACCAAAGTAACCGCCGGCTGGGCGCGGACATATGCTCCCGGCGGCTTGATCGCATGGAAAAGGGATGGTCTGATGGGAATATTCGATATGTTCAGAAAAAAGAAAAACGGAGGGGCGCATCCGCTGCCGGAGACCCGCTTTCCGGACGGGATAAGCTTTGAATACGTCCGGCAGATACTCGGCCGCAGCGACGATTTCAATTCAAAGCTGATATTCCTCGGCGGCGATGAGCGGATAAAGGCCTACCTGTGCTACATCGACGGCATCGTCAGCGGCGAGAGTATCGCCCGGGACGTGCTGCGTCCGGCCACGGACCCGGAGCGCTTCCGGGACATCGGCACCACCTCGGAGGCGGCGGAATGGATATTCCACGGAACGGTGTTCAACGCCAACGTGCAGAAGCGGGACAAGGCGGACGAGCTGATAGACGATATACTCAGCGGCTTCTGCGCTCTGATATTCGATGATCTTGGTATCGCCCTCACCTTCGAGACCAAAACCGACGATAAGCGCTCGGTGGAGCAGCCCGCGATGGAAAAATCGGTCAAGGGCTCCAAGGACTCCTTCAACGAAACCTACCGGGTGAATACATCCCTGCTGCGGCGCAAGCTCCGTGACCCCGCCCTGCGAATCGAGGAGCAGAAGGTGGGACGCCGCTCCCTCAGCCGGGTGGGTATTATCTATGTGGACGGTCTCACCGACCCGGAGTTCGTGGCGGAGCTGCGCCGGCGGGTGGAGAATATAGACGTGGACGCGGTTCTAAGCTCGGGAAACATCGAAGAATATGTCCTGCGCCAGCGCAAGACCCTGTTTCCACAGATGATCATGACGGAGCGCCCTGATAAATTCGCCATCGGCATCATGGAGGGGCGGGCGGGGCTGCTCGTGGACGGTCTGCCCCTCGGCTTTCTCATGCCCGCAAACTTTTCCGACTTTTTCCGCGTGCCGGAGGATAACTCCATGCACTACATTGTGGCCTCCATGCTGACGGTGCTGCGGTATATTGCCCTGCTAATCAGCGTTTTTCTCCCGGCGGCCTATATCGCGGTTACCATGTATCAGCCCCAGATGATGCCCACAAAGCTGATGCTGTCCATCATAGAGAGCCGCCAGACCGTGCCGTTTTCAACGGCGGCGGAGGTACTGGGCATGCTAATCGTTTTTGAGCTGCTGCAGGAGGCGGGACTGCGTCTGCCACAGACAGTGGGCGACACGGTGAGCATAATCGGCGGCCTTGTGGTGGGGCAATCGGCAGTGGAGGCCAAGGTAATCTCACCCGTGGTGGTCATCATCGTGGCTATGGCGGGAATAACCGGTTTCACCGTACCCAATCACGACATGGCCTCGGCTCTGCGTGTCTGCCGCATAGCGGCGGTGCTGCTGGCGCTGGTGAGCGGGCTTTACGGCATGCTCTTCGGCTCGGCACTGCTGATGTATCATCTCTGCACGCTGGAGAGCTTCGGCGTAGCGTATATGCAGCCCTTTGCCGGGGAGGGCGATGCGCACCCCTGGCAGGCAGTGATAAAGCCGCCTCTTAAAGCCCGGAAACGGCGCAAGGAATTCCTGCGGCCAATGGATGAGAGAAATCAGAAATGAAAAGGATATTGCTGCTTACCCTGGCCTGCCTACTGCTCGGCGGCTGCTCGTCCAAGGGCTACCGGCAGATACGGGAAATTGAAAGCTTTGAGATAGTGCAGACCGTGGGTGTTGACTACGAGGACGGCATGTATACGGTCACCGCCGCCACCGGCACAGGCCCGGAGGGTCAGGTGAGCGTCCTCACCAGCGAGTCGGTGACGCTGGCGCGGGCAATACAGCAGATGCAGAATTACTCCACGAAGAAATATATTTTCTTCGGTCACGCCGCGAACTACCTTGTGGGCGAGGCCGCCGCGGAAAATGACCTGAGCGCATGCCTTGAATATGTGGAGCGGGGCTTCAATATGCGTCTTGACACCAATATATTTATAGTTAAAGGCGGAAAGGCCGGAGATGCCATCACCAAAGCCTCGGAGGGCGGCGAGAGCGTGGACGACCACCTGCAGGCGCTGGAAAAGGATGTGCAGATACTCTCGGAGAACCACATCTTTGACTGCGGGGACATAGCCGAGGAGATAGCCGCCGACGGCGGCGCAGTGGTCACGGCCATAAGCCTCTGGAATAATGAGAATGTCCCGGTGGGCGAGACAAAAAAGGGTATACAGGTGGTGGGCTATGCCGTCATTGTCGGCGGACGGCTGACAGGCTACGCCGATGTGGAGACCTCCCGGGGCATAACCCTGCTCATGAACCATTTTGTAACCGACATGGAGGAGATACCGGACGGTATGGGCGGCTACGCCGCCGTGGAGCTGGTTTCCGGAAAGGCGAAGTATGACGCGGAGTTTGGCGGGAGCGGGATAGAGAAGATAAAGATAGATGTGAAGCTGCGCGGCAATATTGCCGAGATGGAGTCGCCCGTAGATATATATGATGAGCAGGTGATCTGGGAGCTGGAACGGGTGCTTGCGAAGAAGGAGTTGGAGCGGATTGTGAACGCTCTTGAGCTGAGCCGTAGACTGGACGCGGATATTCTCGAACTTGGCCGGGAAGTGAACATGAAGCATCCGGTGAAGTTCAGCCGCGCCCGGGAGGGCGAATGGATCGAGCAGCTCGCCGGGACGGAGATCGAGGTCTCGGTGAAGGTGTCTGTAGACAGAACTTATGAGCTGGGAATATCCCCGGCGGAAAAGGAGGTGCGGGAGAGTGAAGGAAGGGAGAATAACGTTCAGGCAGTTTGCGGCGGCGGCGGTGGTGTCCACATTTTCGCCGATATCCCGCCTGCTGCCGAAAAACGGACTTGAGATAGCGGGCAGGGCCTGTTGGATAGGGCCGCTGCTGGCCTTCCTGCCTCTGTTGTGCCTGTGCTTCGTGCTTAAAAATATGCTTGCCGGGGAGGAACGCGGGCTTTGCGGAGCTCTGGAATCGGCGCTTGGCAAGTGGGCGGGGCGCATCGTGTCGGTGCTGCTGGGTCTGTGGATCATTTTCTATGGGGGCTTCCTCATCCGCAGCGGCGCGGAGCGCTATCTCTCCACAGTCTATAAGGATGAGGCGCTCTGGTTCTATCTTATCACCATCGGTGGTACCGCGCTGATCGCGGCTCTGGGCAGAGTGCGCTCCATATCCCGCATGGCGCAGCTCTGCGCCGCCATTGTGGGCGCCTCGCTGATAATATTGTTCGCTCTGGGACTGCCGGATCTCAAAAAATACTATCTGCTGCCAGTGAACGTTCTGGAGGGCGGCCGCATCGCCGCCTCGGCGCTGCCGGCGCTCAATGTCGCCACAAGCTGGGTGTTCCTGAGCTTCCTGAGCGGGTATGTGATGCCGGAAAGCTATAAGAAAAGCACCCTTGTCAAATGGGCGGCATATATTATTGTGATAATTGAGGTCATCGTTGTCGCCACAGTGGGCGCGCTGGGGCCGAAGCTCGCCGAGAGCCAGCCGTACCCCTTCTTCGTGCTCATCAGCAATTTGAAGGTGTTCAATATCTTTGAGCGCATAGAGCCGGTCACGGTGATGATATGGGTTCTGACTGACTTCGTGTTCATCGCCATGCTTATGATGTCCTCCGGAGAGATAGGGAAGAATATCGCGAACGGCAGGAGCCGCCGCTGGCCGGTGCTGGTGAGCGCGGCGCTGATGATCGTGGTATCCTTTGTTATTACCGGAAACGCCTTTGAATTCACGTTTATATCCGAGAGACTGATACCTATTGTGAATCTGAGCCTGGCCGCCGTTTTCATGCCGGTTTTGTGCCTGATCAAAAAAATAAAAAAAGATGTAAAAAGGTGTTGACAAAGGGGGAATAGCATGGTATATTAATCAAGCGCTCGGGCGACGGGCTGGAAAATGGAGAGAGTTTCAAAGAAAGTTGAAAAAACCTCTTGACAGACCGGCTTGAGTGTGGTAATATAAAGACCCTGCGTCGAGCGGGGAGTGTACCTTGTAAATTAAACAGTGTATTGATGAGAAAGCTTTTTAACACCAAAAAAGGGCTTCAAAAAGGTGCAGACAAGCACCGGATAAAAAATTTCTTGAGTAAGCTAAGATAAGCTATTCAATAAAGATTTAAACAGC
>JAQXJB010000004.1 GCA_029008095.1 Clostridiales bacterium | reverse complement strand
CGAAAGGAGGGCAATGCCATGAAAAAACGAATAACAGCTATGTTGCTGTCTCTTGCGTTGGTAGCGGGGCTGGTTTGGACAGGCTTTGCCTACTTTGGCTTTGTTTCCCGGACGATTTACGAGGAGAGCACTGACCACCTGACTGAGATCTTTCATCAGGCGAATCAGTCTCTGTATAATCTGGTTTCCGTCAATTGGAGCCGGATGCGGATGTGGACGCCTTATCTGGAGAAAGCGGAAAGCGACGAGGAGATCGTCGCCTATGTCGACCTGGCCCGGGAGGAAAGCAATTTCACAGATTTCTATTTCATATCCCGGAACGGAGAATATCTTACACTGTCCGGGAGCAAAGGCTATCTGGATCTGCGGGATCAACTGGCCACCCTGATGCTGAGTCAGCAGCCGGTTGTTGCAAACTCCGTTGTCCCGGATAAGCCGGAGATCATGGTGTTTGCCGTGCCAGCCGAGCAGGGAAGCTATAGCGGCTTTGACTATGAGGCTATTGCCATTACCTATAATAACTCCGATTTGGTGGAGGCATTGAAGATTTCCGCCTTTGACGGACAAGCCAGCACCTTTGCGGTTCTGCCCGATGGCCGAGTGGTCGTAGACAACAGCAGTGAGAATCTGAAAAAATTCCACAATCTCTTTGCCCTTCTGGAAGAATCAGGAAGCCTGACCAATGTGGAGATCACCGCCCTGCAGGAAGATTTTCGGGCCGGAAATTCCGGCTCGATGGTGTTCAATGTGGATGGCAGAACCTATTATATGGTGTATGAGTCTGCAAATTTTCAGAACTGGATTGTTTTAGGCGTTGTACCCGCCGATGTGGTAAATGACAGCATGAATGCCTTGCAGTCCAGTACTCTGGTGCTGATGACCGGCGTGACGGTAGCGTTGGTGGTTGTATTGGCGGCGTTTATGCTCCAGCGGTACCGACGGAGCTTGACGGAGAAGGAGAAAGAGATTCTTTACCGTGAGGAGCTTTTTTCCGTGTTGTCCAATAATGTTGATGATATCTTTGCCATGCTGGACGCCGACATCCTACATGTGGAATACATCAGCCCCAATATTGAAAAGCTGGTGGGCATTACGGAAGCCGAGGCGCGGAAGAATATCCGGGTAGTGGATCGGCTGGTGCGGGATTCGGATACTGTATTGGTTTTGGATCAGCTCCCGAGCATTCAGCCCGGCGAACAGGCGGAATGGAACCGGGAATATGTGCATCAGAAAACCGGAGAGGCGCGCTGGTTCCATGTGACGGCACTGTGCCGGGAAATCCGGGGAGGCAAGAAGTATATCCTGGTCCTGTCCGACCGTACCAAGGAGAGGAAAATCAATCAGGAATTGGCGGATGCCGTCAATGCCGCTCGCAGCGCGAATCAGGCCAAGAGCACCTTCCTTTCCAACATGTCCCACGATATCCGCACTCCCATGAACGCCATCATCGGCTTTGCCACACTTGCCGTATCCAACTTTGACAACCAGGACAAGGTGAAGGACTATCTGTCCAAGATACTCTCCTCCAGCAACCATCTGCTCTCCCTGATCAACGATGTGCTGGATATGAGCCGTATCGAGAGCGGCAAAATCAATCTGGAGGAGCAGGAGGCCAATCTGTCGGATATCTTCCACGATATCAAGACCATTATCAGCGGACAGATCCACGCCAAGCAGTTGGAGCTGTATATGGACATCATGGATGTTACGGATGAGGATGTGTACTGCGACAAGACCCGGATGAATCAGGTGCTGCTTAACCTGCTGTCCAACGCCATCAAGTTTACTCCGCCGGGCGGTACTGTGTCCGTCCGGGTATCCCAACTGCCAAACGCGCCGGAGGGCAAGGGCCTGTACGAGATCCGTGTGAAGGACAACGGCATCGGCATGAGCAAGGAGTTCGCCGAGCGTATCTTTGAGCCCTTTGAGCGTGAACGCACCTCCACCGTCAGCAGAATACAGGGTACCGGCCTTGGCATGGCTATCTCCAAGAATATTGTGGATATGATGGGCGGCTCCATTGAGGTGCATACCGAGCAGGGCAAGGGTACAGAGTTTGTGATCCTCCTGGCTCTGCGCCTCCAGTCTGAGCGACGCAGCGTGGAAAAAATCAAGGAGCTTGAGGGACTGAAGGCGCTGGTGGTGGACGACGACTTCAATACCTGCGACAGCGTTACCAAGATGCTGGTGCAGGTAGGCATGCGCTCTGAGTGGACTCTCTCGGGCAAGGAGGCCGTACTCCGCGCCAGACAGTCCATAGAGATCAATGACGCGTTCCACGCATACATAATAGATTGGCGGCTGCCGGATATGAACGGCATCGAAGTGACCCGTCAGATCCGTGCTTTGGGGGATCATACTCCCATCATAATTCTCACCGCCTACGACTGGTCGGATATTGAGGTGGAAGCGAGAGCGGCGGGAGTGACCGCGTTCTGTTCCAAACCGATGTTTATGTCTGACCTGAGAGAGACACTGCTGACTGCCCTTGGGCAGCAGGAGGATAAGAACGACAGAATTCTCCCCAGTACCGAGACAACCGATGGATTCAGAGGCAAGAGATTGCTGCTGGTGGAAGACAATGAACTGAACCGGGAGATTGCTGTGGAGATCCTGGGTGAGTACGGATTCCTGATCGATACGGCGGAAAACGGCGCGATAGCTGTGGAAAAGATCGCTCTTTCCCGTCCCGGCTATTATGACCTTGTGCTTATGGATATTCAGATGCCCATTATGAACGGTTACGAAGCCACGAAAAATATTCGTACGCTGGAAAACCCGGTGCTGGCGAATATCCCCATTCTGGCTATGACTGCCAATGCCTTCGATGAGGACCGCAAGGTCGCTGCGGAGTGCGGCATGAATGGCTTCCTCTCCAAGCCGATAAATATGGAAGAGGTCGTCCAGGCGCTGCATAACGTGTTTTCCGAGAGATGACCGGCGGAATGATACAATACTGACATGATGAAATGCCCCCGGGAGAGCCGTTCTGCGGCTCCTGAGGGCGTTGCTTTTATGCGGGGAAGCAGGGGGCGTGCATGTCGCGCGCAAGCTTCTGACAGAAACAAGTAAGAGGATAAATAGAAAAACATGTAATTCTGAGTAAAATAAAACAGGGGCGCGGAAAATTCCGCGCCCCTTGGTGCTTTATAGATGCTTTTTGCTATCACTCGATGGTGCAGTACATGAAGTACTTGTAGCCAAGAGGATTGCTGAAGAAGCCCTTTACGCTGTCATCAAGCATGTAGATATCGGTGTAGAAGTAGAGGGGAGAGATGCAGCCGGTATCCATGAGCATGTCCTCAGCAATGTGCATGAGAGCATAGCGGGTATTGTTGTCGGTGCAGGTCTTGATGATGGAGATGAGAACGTCGTAGGTCTCGGCCCAGGTGCCGTTCTCGACCTTGACATCATAACCGTAAGCGGTCAGGTCGAGATCGTACATAGCGAGGTCAGCGTGAGCGCCCTTGCCGTACTGAACGTCATTGTTACCGGAGTTGCTTATCCACATATCCAGGAAGCAGATGGGGTCATTGTAGTCAGCAATCCAGCCGTTACGGGCGACAAAGTAGTCACCGTTCTTACGGGTGTTCAGGAAGGTGTTCCACTCCTGGTTTTCGAGGTTCATGGTGATACCAACGGAAGCCAGAGCGCCGGCCAGATACTCACCGATGGCCTTATGACCCTCGGAGGTGTTGTAGAGGTAGGTGAGAGTGGGGAAGTTGGTGAACTTCATGGTGCTCTCATCGTAGTTATAATACTTCTTCAGAGTGGCGATAGCGGAGTCCCAGTTGTCCATATAAGCGTCAGCGGAGACGTCATAATAGCCGTAGAAACCGTCGTTGTGGCCGGCAGTCTTATAGAACTCGGTGCCGTCGGGATTGGTCATACCCATAGCAACGAAGGAGGAAGCGGGAACCTGACCGGCTTGGCCGATCTCTTCAACGATGTAGTTGCGGTCAAAGAGCAGGCCGATAGCCTTGCGGATCTCAGCCTGGGCAGCCTCAGCCTCGGTACCGGTGAGGGTGCTGTCAGCGGGGAGAAGGTTCTTGTTGATGTTCCAGTTTACGTAGTAGGTACCGATCTGGCCGGCTACAACGTACTCGGTGGGATAATTAGCCTGAAGGGTCTTTATCTCGTTGGTGGGAACATCGTCGATCATGAGCCATGCGCCGTTCTCGAAGTTGGCGAGCATGTTGTTGTTATCGTCGGAGAGGTAGCACTCGAGAACATCAAGAGTAATGGTGTCAGCGTCAATGAAGTTGGGGTTCTTGGTGAGGGTGATAACGCTGTTGTGTACCCAATCGGTGATGGTGTAGGGGCCGTTGCAGATATAAGTGCTGGGATCGGTTGCCCATGCCTCGTCGCCGACAACGTCAGAGCGTACAGGGAAGTAGGCGGGGAAAGCGAGAAGCTCGTTCCAATAGGAAACAGCGTTGTTCAGGGTAACAACGAGGGTCTTCTCGTCGGTAGCGGTGACGGACAGATTGTCAGGATAGCCCTGGATCTGCTCGAACATATAGCCGTAGTCAGCGCCAAGCTCGGTGGAGGCAGCGCGCTTCCATGCAAACTCGAAATCGGCCGCGGTAACAGCCTGACCGTCGGACCACTTCATGCCGTCACGGAGGGTGTAGGTGTAAGTAACGGTGCCGTCAGCGTTTACAACGCCCTCGGGGAGCTCGGTGGCGCAGGCGGGGGCGATGACCAGAGAGCCGTCCGCAGTCTGCTCCCACTTAGCCAGACCGTAGAAAAGATGAACGGTCATGGTAGCGCCGTCGACCGCGGAGTTCAGAGCGGGGTCGAGGGTGTCGGGCTCGGAAGCGAGACAGACAGCCAGAGTGCTGGGGGTGGAGGCATCGGGCTTGTTTGCGTCGTTGTTGTTTGCGTCGTTGTTGTTGCTTGTACCAGTGTTGTTTGTGCCGGAATTGTTGGTGTTGTTATCGGTAGTCTTTGCGCAGGCGGCAAAGCTGAATACCATAGCAAGCACCAGAAGCATAGCAATAAGCTTCTTCATTTTGGGGTTCTTCCTTTCTTGAAATAGATATATTTTCAAAACATGATGAGCACGATTGTGCCGCAGCATGAAATGAAACAAAATCAGCGCCGCAGTCAGTTGAGCTCTTCAACTCTGTGGCAGGCAACGAAATGGCCGGAGGATACCTCCCTGAATTCAGGCATGCTCTCGGCGCAGCGCTCGCAGGCATGGGGGCAGCGGGTGCGGAATGGACAGCCGGAGGGCGCGTTCAGGGGACTGGGGATATCGCCGGTGAGCATGATGCGCTGGTTGGCGCGGGCAATTTTGGGGTCGGGGACGGGTACGGCTGAGAGCAGGGACTTGGAATAGGGATGCAGGGGATGATCATAAATCTCCGCCGCGTCTGCCAACTCGACCATCTTGCCAAGATACATAACGGCAATGCGGTCACTTATGTGGCGCACGACCAGCAGGTCATGGGCGATGAAGAGATAGGTCAGACCCAGCTCGTCCTGCAGCTCGTCAAACATATTGATGACCTGAGCCTGGATGGAGACATCCAGCGCGGAAACGGGCTCGTCGCAGACGATAAAATCGGGATTGACCGCCAGGGCGCGGGCTATGCCGATGCGCTGACGCTGACCACCGGAGAACTCATGGGCATAGCGGGAGGCATGCTCGCTGTTGAGGCCGACATGACTCATCAGCTCAAGAATACGCTCCTGACGCTCCTGCTTGCTGGAATAAAGCTTATGCACGTCGAGGGGCTCTCCGATAATGTCGGCAACGGTCATGCGGGGATTGAGGGAGGAATAGGGGTCCTGGAAAACCATAGTGGCCTTCTTGCGGAATTCCTGAATGTCCTGCTTGCTTTCCAGCTTCTTGCCGTTATACCAGACCTCGCCGGAGGTGGGCTTATAGAGGTGGAGTATGGTACGGCCAACGGTGGTTTTGCCGCAGCCGGATTCACCGACAAGGCCGAGAGTCTCGCCCTTGTTGATGGAGAAGGACACTCCGTCAACGGCTTTGAGAGGCTTGGTTTTGAAAAGTCCCGTGCTGATATTGAAATGCTGCTTCAGATCCTTGACCTCAAGAAGCGGCTGATTATTCATTTTTTCACTCACTTTGCCTCACCGCCTTTCGTATTGCCGTCAAGGACGATGGAGCCGTCCTCAATGCCGCGCTTAACATTCATCCAGCAGGAGGCGGCGTGATCGTCGTTTATCTCCATTCGGGGGCAGCGCTCCGTGAGACATATCTTCATTGCCTCGTCGCAGCGGGGTGCGAAGGGACAGCCCTTGGGCATATTCAGAAGATCGATAGGTGTGCCGGAAATTGGCTGCAGCTTGCTGCCCGCGGTCTCAGTGGAGGGGATGGAACGGAGGAGACCCTTGGTGTACTCATGGCGGGGATTATAGAATATCTCGTCCGCGGTGCCCTGCTCACAGATGGAGCCGGCATACATGACAATGACCTCATCGCAAAGCTGGGCGACAACGCCCAGGTCGTGGGTTATCATAATTATTGCCATGCCCAGCTCGGCCTGGAGAGACTTCATCAGCTCAAGGATCTGAGCCTGAATGGTAACGTCCAGAGCGGTGGTGGGCTCGTCCGCGATGAGTATGTCAGGCTCGCAGGCAAGAGCCATTGCTATCATTATGCGCTGCCGCATACCGCCGGAAAATTCGTGGGGATATTGCTTCATGCGCTTTTCAGGCTCGTTTATATTTACCAGACGGAGCATTTCAACGGCTCTGTCATAGGCCTGCTGCTTGTTGCGGTCGGTGTGCAGGGTGATGGCCTCCATGAGCTGGTGGCCAATGGTGTATGTGGGGTTGAGGGAGGTCATTGGATCCTGGAAGATGATGGACACCTTGTTGCCCCGGACGGTTTTCATGACCTTTTCGCCGGAACCGACCAGCTCCTGACCGTCCAGCTTGATGGAGCCGGAAACGATTTTGCCGGTGGAGGCGAGTATCTGCATGATGGAATAGGCTGTAACGGATTTACCGGAGCCGGATTCACCGACTATGCCGAGAACCTTGCCGCGCTCCAGATTGAAGGAAAGGCCGTTTACGGCGCGGACTTCGCCGGCGTCAGTAAAGAAGGAGGTATGCAGATCTTTTACTTCAAGCAAAGGCATTTGTCAAACACTCCTTTCTTAGTTGTTCAGTTTGGGGTCGAAAGCATCGCGCAGTCCGTCTCCGAAAAGATTGAGGGACAGAACGATAAGCGAGATGACGATCGCGGGTATTACCAGGCGGTAGGGATAAGAGGAAAGACCGTTGAGAGCATCAGAGGCCAAAGAGCCCAGAGAGGGCATGGGGGCGTTTACGCCGAGGCCGAGGAAGGAAAGGTAGCTCTCGGTGAAGATAGCGCTGGGGATCTGCAGAGCGGTGGAGATGATGACAACGCTGATGCAGTTGGGGATAAGGTGCTTCATGATGATCCATTTGCCCTTGGCGCCGGTGGCGCGAGCCGCGAGAACATATTCCTGCTCCTTAAGGGAGAGTATCTGTCCGCGTATCTGGCGGGACATGGAAACCCAATAGAGGAGGGCAAAAACGATAAAAAGGCTTATCATATTCGCGCCCAGCTTTTCGAGCACCGTGCCTTCCAGAATCTTTTCCAGAGGCTGGCGCAGAACGGCGGAGAGCAGAATGACCATAAGCATATCAGGCAGGGAGTAGATAACGTCCACTATTCGCATGATAATAAGGTCGACCTTGCCGCCGCAGTAGCCGGCGATGGAGCCAATCGTCATGCCGATAATGAGAACGATGATGGAGGCGAAGAAGCCGACGGCCAGAGAAATGCGGGTGCCGTAGACAACGCGGATGAAGTAGTCACGGCCGGCGGAGTCTGTGCCGAAGATGTGGGGGAAGATATCCTCGCCCGCCTCCATACGCTTCAGCTCAGTCTTGCCGTACTCGAAGGGTCTGAGGTTGTTGTAGGAGGCGTCAACGGGCTTACCGGGGGTGATGCCAAGCTGGGCGTCATAGGAATAGGGATATACCATAGGGATAATGATGGCGCAGAGAACGATGACCACTATAAGGAAGAAGCAGACGGTGGCTACCTTGTTTTTAAGAAGACGCTTCACGCCATCCTTGAAAAAGGTGGAGGAGGGGCGCATCTGAACCATATATTCTTTTTCGGCTTCGGTAGCGGGGGTGAAAGAATCCAGATTAACGTGGAGACTGAAAGGCTTTTTATTCATTTATTATTTCCTCCTTACTCCAGCGTAATTCTGGGGTCTACGACCTTGTATAGAATGTCGCTAACCATGTTCATTATCACTATCAGCGTTGCCAGCACTATGGTCGTGCCCATAATGAGGGGATAGTCGCGGGCGGTGATGCTGCTTACAAAGGCACGGCCGATGCCGGGTACAGCGAAGATCTGTTCAACGACAAGAGAGCCGGTGACGATATAGGCCAGCATGGGGCCGAAATAGGTGATAACGGGGATGAGTGCGTTCTTCAGCGCATGGCCGAAGATGATGTGGCTGCCGGATACACCCTTGGCCTTGGCGGTGCGGATATAGTCCTGACCGAGAACATCCAGCATGGAGGAGCGGGTCAGACGGGTGATGTTGGCCATGGGGGAGAGGGAAAGGGTTATGATGGGAAGTATCAGGCCGCCCTTTGCAGCACCGTTTGCAGGCAGTATGCCGAGTATATTGGCGAAAAGCACCAGCAGTAGAGAACCCATTATGAAGCTGGGCATGGAGATGCACGCGGTAGTGAAGACCATAACGATCTTATCAATGAGCTTGTTGCGGCGCAGAGCAGCTATGGCGCCCAGAACCACGCCGGCCACCAGCGCGATGGCGGCGGCGGTAATGCCCAGCTTGGCAGAGGTTTTAAGACCGTCTTTGATGACGGTTATAACATCGCGGCCGCGCTGCTTCAGAGAGGGCCCGAAGTCAAACTTGGTCACGATATCCTTGAGATAGGTGAAATACTGCTCCATCAGGGGCTTGTCCAGCCCGTATTTAGCTTCCAGCGCCGCTTGCGCCTCGGGGGTTATGGCCTTTTCCGCGAGGAAAGGGCCGCCGGGAACTGCTCGCGAGACGAAAAACGTAATTGTAATTACGACCCATACTGTCAGTATGGCCAGCAAGAGCCGTTTTAAAATGTAGAATAGATTTTTTGTTGTCACTGATATCCCGCCTTGATCATAGAATTGGTATGCAGATTTTGCCGTCAAAAAACACGCTTTTGTGGGGGAAAAGAGCGAAGCAAACCACAAAAGACAGCAAAAATCTCAGCCCTCATTCGGGGGCACACTTTTCTAAATGTAGATTATACAAAAGTGAATCTCAAATTGCAAGTGCGAAATAGCCTAAAAAATATTCCATATGACAGCAAGGATAGTATGGTATAGATAAAGATGATAGCTATTTGGCCGAAAAGTGCCGTATTTGCCGCTAAAACGGGTAAATACGGTATAATTTGAACGGTAAAATATTGCGATTTAAAGAAATGATAGCAAGCAAAAAATTTGTTTTTACTATATTTAAATTGTATCGCCGGGGCGTTTTCAGCCCTCTTTGCATAAAAACATGTCAGTGAATGTCACCCGGACGGCGTGGGAGAATGATTGCGCAGCAGGGAAAAGGAAGGTGTTATCATGGAAAGGAGAAATGGCAATGATTGAGAGTGTTATTACTGCCTGTATAACCGGGGCGCTGGCATTTTGCGGCGTGCTGGTGAGCAACAGCAAAGCGCAGGCGGTGACAGACACCAAGCTGAAGGAACTGACCCGGGAGGTACGGGAGCATAACAACTTTGCCCGGCGAATGCCGGTGGTGGAGGAGCAGATAAAGGTGATAAATCACCGCATAAGCGATTTGGAAGAATACCATAAAGGAGAATGAAAAATGCGTGAAAATCTGGCGGCATTAATAAAAGTAAAAACGATAGTTACCTTTGTTGTAATGGCGGTATTTGCCGTGCTGGCGTTTCGAAGAGAAATAAGCGCTGAAAACGCAATGATAACCGTTTCCACCGTGATCGCCTTCTATTTCGGCACACAGGCTGGAAAGGAATGAAGGTAAAGACCATGAAAATCATAGAATCCGAGTGGGCGTGGAGCGGGACACTGAGCAGGCGCGGCGGAACGGAATATCTGATCCTGCACCACGCGGCCGGCAACGGAAGCGCCGAGGCGGTACACCGGGCGCACCTTGCCCGGGGCTGGGTTGGTATTGGCTACAACTACTATGTGCGCAAGGACGGCAGCATATACCGGGGACGTCCCGAGGATAGCGTCGGCGGGCATACCGTGGGTTACAATTATAGGTCTATCGGCGTTTGCTTCGAGGGCAATTTTGAGAACGAGACCATGAGCGCAGTGCAGCTTAATGCCGGTCAATGGCTCATAGCGGACATTCTCAGCCGTTATCCGTCGTTGAAAGTAGTAGGACACCGTGAGCTTGACGCGACAGCCTGCCCCGGGAAGAATTTCCCCTTCGCCGAGCTGATAGAAAAGGAGGCAGAAGCTATGGACGTTTCCACATTCATCAATAGCCTGACCGACGAGCAGGCATATTTCATCCTCGAAAAAGCCCAGCGTCATGCGGCAAAGCTGCCGCTGCCCGATTGGGCGAAGGAAGAGTATACTGCGGCCGTTTCTGCGGGCATCACCGACGGCGAGCAGCCTATGCGGCTTGTGCCGCGCTGTCAGGCGGCTATTATGGCGCTGAGAAGCAAATAAAAGGAGCGGAACGGCCCTGGAGTGCCGGTAAATTTGCATACGGCGACTTCTCATAGTGGAAAAGCTCGCGCATTGGTGATATAATCGCTTGCAGAAACAGTTTTCCGTTCTGAGGAGGGAAGAGGATGAAGTATCGTGTTCTGATCGTGGAGGATGATGAGGGGATCGGCTCGGCTATTAAAAATCAGGCGGCCATGTGGGAAATGGATGCCCGCTGTGTGAATGATTTCCGTAATGTGCTGGAGGAGTTTGCAGCGTTTGATCCCCACATTGTTCTGCTGGATATCTCGCTGCCCTTCTTTAACGGTTACCATTGGTGCAGCGAGATACGGAAGATCTCAAAAGTGCCGATCATCTTTATATCTTCGGCTTCAGACAATATGAATATCGTTATGGCCATGAACATGGGCGGGGACGATTTCATCGCCAAGCCCTTTGACCAAAGCGTGCTGATGGCGAAGCTTCAGGCAATGCTCCGCCGCAGCTATGATTTCGGGACTGCCGCACCTATTCTGGAGCACCGGGGCGCGGTGCTGAATACCGGGGATAACTCCCTGAGCTACCTCGATGAGAAAATTGAGCTTACAAAAAACGAGTACCGCATCCTCCTTGCGCTGCTGGAGGCCAAGGGTAAGGTGGTCAGCCGTGAAAAGCTCATGGAGCGGCTGTGGGAAACGGACAGCTTCGTGGACGAAAATACTCTGACCGTGAATGTGAACCGGCTGCGCAGGAAGCTGGACGGCGCGGGCTTGTCGGATTTTATCACCACCAAATTCGGAGTGGGCTATCTTATCGGCTGACGCCGGGAAAGGAGACGGCATGGATTTTCTGCTTGCTTATCTCAAACAGCGCCGGAGAGGGATAGCCGTATTCCTGCTCTGCTGCGCCGTTTTTCTTGTTTCCTTCGCGCTGTACCGTCTGCCGTTGAGGGCGGTTCTGTATCCGATGGGGCTCTGCCTGATGCTGCTGGCGCTGTTCGCCGCCCTTGATATTCGCAGAGTCTGGCGCAAGCACAGCCGTCTGCTGGAGCTGCGGAAGCTGTCAGCCGAGCTGCTGGGAGATTTTCCGCCTGCCGACTCCGTGGAGGACGAGGATTATCAGGAGATAATAAGGCTGCTCTGCCGGGAACAGGCCCAGCTTAAAAGCAATATGAGCCTTCGCTATTACGACATGGTGGATTATTACACGGTCTGGGCGCATCAGATAAAAACGCCTATCGCCTCCATGCGGCTTAATCTGCAGAACGAAGATTCGGAGTTCTCCCGCACGGTCGCGGAGGATCTTCAGCGAATAGAACAGTATGTGGAGATGGTTCTGGCATTCCTGCGGCTTGATTCGGACGCATCCGACTATGTTATCCGCCAGTGTGATTTGGACGATATCGTTCGCTCGGCGGTTCGGAAGCTGTCCACCCAGTTTATTCGCCGCAGGATAGGTCTGCAGTATGAGGCCACGAACGCCTCCGTTATAACAGATGAAAAATGGCTCTCCTTTGTGCTGGAGCAGGTGCTGTCCAACGCGCTGAAATATACGCGCAGCGGCACGATCAGCATTTACATGGAGCAGCCAAAGACCCTCTGCGTCCGCGACACGGGTATCGGCATAGCGCCGGAGGATCTGCCTCGTATCTTTGAAAAGGGCTACACCGGCTATAATGGCCGCGGCGATAAGAAGGCCAGCGGCATCGGGCTGTATCTCTGCAAGCGCATCTGCGAAAACCTGGGAGATACCATCACGGCGGAGTCATCCCTTCAGGGCGGAACGCTCATCCGCATTGGTCTGGAGCAGCAGAAAATAGAGATAGAGTGATTTCTTACAAAAGTGTAAGAAGCTGAGGGGGAAATGTAAGCCAAATCTATGGCGATGCGTTTCCCCCTTTTGATAAACTAACGGCAGAAACTCGCAAGGAGGTTTTTGCAATGTCTATTTTACAGGTAACGGGTCTCAAAAAGACCTATACTACCCGCTTTGGCGGCAATAAGGTGGAGGCTCTGAAAAACGTTAATTTCAGCGTTGAGGCCGGAGAGTATGTGGCGATCATGGGCGAGTCCGGTTCTGGCAAGACAACGCTGCTGAATATTCTGGCGGCTCTTGATAAGCCCACCGAGGGCAGCGTCGTTCTGGACGGGCAGGAGCTGAGCAGGGTAAAGGAAAGCCGTGTCGCCGAGTTCCGCCGGGACAATCTGGGCTTTGTGTTTCAGGAGTTCAATCTGCTGGACACCTTCACCATTGAGGACAATATCTATCTGCCTCTGGTGCTGGCGGGCAAGAGCCACGGCGAAATGCAGAAGCGCCTGAAGCCCATCGCCGCGCAGCTCGGCATCACGGAGCTGCTGAAAAAATATCCATATGAGATTTCCGGAGGGCAGAAGCAGCGCGCTGCCGTGGCCAGAGCCATCATCACCGACCCAAAGCTGGTGCTGGCGGACGAACCCACCGGAGCGCTGGATTCCAAGGCAACGGACGAGCTGCTTCGCTTGTTCGGCGACATCAACGCGGACGGACGCACCATCCTCATGGTCACCCACTCCGTAAAAGCCGCCAGCCACGCGGGCCGTGTGCTTTTCATCCGGGACGGCGAAGTATTCCATCAGATATACCGTGGAAACAGCACCAACGAGCAGCTCTATCAGAAGATATCTGACACGCTGACCATGCTGGCAACAGGCGGTGATCGGGCATGAAGCTATTGTTTTACCCGAAGCTCGCCTGGGATGGCATACGCAAGAACAAGCGGCTGTACCTGCCCTATATCCTGACCTGCGCCGGGATGGTGATGATGCAGTATATCATCCACTATCTTGCTGCCATGCCCACTCTGGATCATATGGCAGGCGGCAGCTCAACAAAGATGGTGCTGGGATTTGGCGTATGGGTCATCGCATTCTTTGCGCTGGCATTCCTGCTCTACACCAATTCCTTTCTGATGCGCCGCAGACAGAAGGAATTCGGCCTTTATAACATTTTGGGCATGGGCAAAAAGTACCTGAGCACCGTGCTGCTCTGGGAAACGCTCATGGTGTACGTCATTTCCCTTGTTTCCGGCATTATATGCGGTATTGCCCTTTCCAAGCTGACGGAGCTGGGGCTTGTCCGGGTGCTTTCCGGCGAAGTTACCTATACCTTCTCCGTCAATAGGGAGGCACTTTTGGATACCGTATGGATATTTGCCGTGATTTTTTTACTGCTGCTGCTCAAAGGCCTGCTGAGTCTATGGAGAATGAACGTTATCTCTCTGCTGCGCAGCGAGAATACCGGCGAAAAGCCTCCCAAGGCCAATTATCTGCTGGGAGTGGGCGGCGTGGTCCTGCTGGGACTGGCTTACTATATAGCGGTATCCATTGAAAGCCCGCTGCTGGCGCTGTCGTGGTTCTTTATCGCTGTTATTATGGTCATTCTGGCAACATATATGATATTCATTTCCGGCTCTGTGATGCTGTGCCGCATCCTTCAAAAGAATAAGCGGTATTACTATCAGAAAAATCATTTTGTCTCTGTTTCCTCCATGGCCTTCCGCATGAAGCGCAACGGCGCCGGTCTTGCCTCCGTCTGTATTCTCAGCACGATGGTGCTGGTGATGATGCTGGGCGCAAGCAGCCTTTTCTTCGGCGCGGAGGACAGCCTTCAGGCGCGATACCCAAAAAGTATTATGGTTTACACCGACTTCGTGTCTGTAAAGGAGAATGCCGAGTATACCCCGGAAAAGGTCACGCATATTCTTGAGGAAGTGGGCGAGGTAATGGATAGCTTCGGTGTTCAGCCCCGGAACGAGGAATATTATCTCAGCACCAAAGTTGCCGGTCTGCTCCGGGACGGACGGCTGATCGCGGACCGCATGCAGGTCAACGACGCCAATATGAATACCATGAATAGCGTCTGCCAGGTATATTTCATTCCTTTGGAGGACTACAACCGCTGTATGGGCGCCAGCGAAACGCTGGGCGAGCATGAAGCCCTGATCCACTGCGTTCGCTGCCGCTATGATGACGCCTCGATCACCATGAACGATGGCACTGTCTGGAAGATACAGAAGCAGGTGCCTGAGATAATGGGCAGCAGCAATGCAGCGATGGATATTATCCCCTCTGTCTTTCTGGTGGTGAACGACCTGGATGAAGCAGTGGCTTCCCTGAATTCCGAGCTGGATGATATCAGTGAGGATTATATATGCCGCCCGGAGCTGAGTTATGGCTTTGACACCGATCTGGACACGGAAGCGGAAATTCAACTGGCGGACGCCATTCGCCGGCGTGTCCGGGAGCTGGATTACACCGGCGAAGGCGGGTTCTATTCTTATAATGTAGAAAGCCGCGAGGCCAACCGCGCTGATTGTTACGGTACCTATGGCGGCATCTTATTCCTGGGCAGTATTCTCTCTGTCGTATTCCTGTTTGCCACAGTGCTGATCATCTACTATAAGCAGATAACGGAGGGCTATGAGGATGAAAGCCGCTTTGATGTCATGCAGAAGGTGGGCATGACCAAAAAGGACATACGCAAAAGCGTCAATTCCCAACTGCTCACCGTGTTCCTGCTGCCCTTTGTGACGGCGGTGGTTCATCTGGGCTTTGCCTTCCCGATGGTGCAGAAGCTGCTGGCGCTGTTCAATCTGCGCAATGTCACGCTGATGATCGTGGTCATGGCGGTTACCGTGCTGGTATTCGGCGTATTTTATGCGCTTGTGTATAAGCTCACCTCCAACGCGTATTACTCCATCGTCAGCGGAAGCAAGGAATAATGCCGCTCGCTGCTGCTGAAAAAGCCGCTTGCAGACGCAAGCGGCTTTTTCTGTAATATGTTGCAATAAGCTTAGAGTGCGTGCTCAGCGCGGGAGATGATGTCTTCCTGCATAGCGGGAGTCATATCCACGAAATATGCGCTGAAGCCGGCGATACGGACAACGAGATTGTGGTACTCGTCGGGGGCCTTCTGAGCCTTCCTCAGGGTGGCGGCGTCCACGACGTTGTACTGAACCTCCATGCCGCCCTGCTCGAAGTAAGTTTTGGTCATATCCTCAAGCTTAGTAACGCCCTCGTTGGAGGCCAGCGCGGTGGGATGGATCTTCAGGTTGAGCGCCATGCCGTCCATGAAATGAGAGTGGTCAAAGCTGGTGGAGGAGGTGAACACGGCGGTGGGGCCATTGACATCTCTGCCCTGAGCGGGGCTGGAAGCGTCGGCAATGGGCTCGCCTGTCTTGCGGCCGTCGGGAGTAGCCCAAGTTATCTCGCCCTGGACAACGTGGTCGGATGCGCCGAAGGTGCCGCACTTATATACCTTGCAGCGGTGGGTGGAGAACGCTCTGGAAATGTTGTAGTACAGGTCGATAACGTACTTCATTTCCTCGTCGGCATAGGGGTCGGCGTTGCCGTAATGGGGTACTTCGGTGAGGATGCGCTGACGCAGAGGCTCATAGCCCTCCCAGTTGGCGAGGATGGCCTTCAGGTATTCCTCGGCGGAGATGAGCTTCTTGTCAAAGACCATGTACTTGATGGCGGTCAGACTGTCCGCGGTGGTTGCAAGACCGGTAGCGGTACCGCCGTAGGAGTTGTATTTAGCGCCGCCCTCGGATACGTCCTTGCCCTGCTCCATGCAGCCGGTGGTGGAAATGGAGAGGTTGGGGAAGGGGAAGAGTCTGGGATACTCGTGCTCGGTGTAGTTGTTGAGGGTAGCGGACCAGGTGAGCATCCATGTGCATATCTTCTCAAACGCGGCGCGAACCTCGTCCATAGACTTCATATCGGTAAGGTAGCCGGAGCGAACCTTCTCGGGAGCCTGAGCGCCGTTTATGGGGTTGATGCCGTTATTGATAGCCATGAGCAGGCCGATGGCCCAATAAATACCGCTGTGAGACATGGAGGAGCCGTTGGGAGCGGGATAGTCGCAGCCGGAGCCGGTTATCTCCTGGCAGCCTATGAACGCGAAGTTTCTCGCGTCCTCCAGAGTGAAGCCAAGCTCACGGATGATGGCGGGGATGATGACATCGTCATTCTGGAGCAGCGGCAGACCGCCGACCTTCATGGAAGTTGCCATTGCGCAGTCCCAGATCTCCTTGGGAGTGTTCTTGCTGGTACGCAGGGACACGGTGGGCTCGTGCAGCTCAAGACGGGACATTGCCTCCAGCACCATGTAGGACACGGGGTTGGTGGCGTCCTCGCCGGTCTCGGGGATGCAGCCGCCGATGGTGGTGTGCTGACCGAGGTGGCCTACGCCGGCAGTCTGCTGCATTTTTCCGAAGCCGCCGCCGTAAAAAGTATTGATCTTCAGGAAGAACGCGTCCACCAGCTCCTGGGCTTCGTCAAGAGTGATAGTACCCTCTTCCAGATCCTTCTTCAGGTAGGGCCAGGTGTACTGGTCGAAGCGGCCGAGGCTGGTTACGCCCGGGTCGTTGTGGACCTTCAGGAATACATTGTAGAGCATGACCTGCTGGCAGGCCTCGCGGAAGGTACGAGCGGGCTGCTCAGCGATCCAGTCAAGGCTTACGGCCATATTTTCGAGTTCGGCCTTGCGCTCGGGAGTGGGAGCGGTCTTTGCCTTCTCTCTGGCGAGATCGGCATAGCGGCGGGTAAGAGTGATAGCGCCGTCGCAGGCAACGGTTGCGGCCTTGTAGAATATGTACTTGCCCATGTTGTCGCCCTGAACGTTGCCTTCGTGCTCGTCCAGCCAATCCTGAGCCTGCTTACGGATATCGGCATAGCCTCTCTTGAGGATGTTCTGGAAGCCGGGGGTGAGGTGTCCGGGAGGCAGCATCAGGGGGAAACCGCCGATCTTGCCGTAGTCGGATGCCTGGAGCTTGAAGAAATCCATCGCGCCGTCAGGCAGCCATTCCTCGGGCATGATGCCGCCTCTTGCTTCCATCTTCTTGGCGAAAAGCTCACGCAGATCCTTCAGATCCTCGGGAGAGATAGCCAGCTTCTGGTGAGAATAGAGGGGATCATCGTCGGGAGCGTGGTGCAGACCGTCGGCCTCAATGGGCCAGGTGTTTTCAATGTCCGCCATGAGCCACATGGAGCCGTTTGCGGCGCCCCAGCCCTTGTTGCCCATGTCGCCTACGAAATACTCATCTTCTACGATGTCGATAGGCATCTTGGAAATAATATAAAGAGCTTCATAGGTCTTTGCGAGCATCGGGGGGAAATTTTCATACTTCTTGGACGCTTCGTCCTGCAGGTGAGCTTTCACGCTGTCTGCAGTAATGACTCTGTCGCGAACCTTTTCACGCATTCTTGCGATGCGGTCAGTGTAGGGCTTGAAATTATACATAGCCATAAAACCTCGCATAATAGAGTAGTAGTTTTTTGCGTCCCTCTCCAAGGACGTATTGCTCTGCTGGAAATGAAGTCCGGAGGCCTCACTGGCCGGAGCTGCATTTTGCAGATTTATCATAGTCCTATTATAACTGATAAAACAATAATTGTGTAGTCTTTTTTCAGCATATCAAAATATTTTTGTGTAAAGTATCGAAACGCTTGAGGGCAAATTACCTGCTGTTCCAAAATCAAACCATAAATTTTAGTGAAGAAGTAATAAGGAAAAATCGACAAGCACCGTCAGATGCTTGTCGATTTTTGATGGAGCCTGCGGGAATCAAACCCGCGTCCGAAAACACGTCCTCGGAACCTTCTCCGGGCGCAGACGGTTATTTCGGGCTAAAGCCCAATTCCCCGCGCCATACGCCAACCGTCACGCGTATCGGGTTGGGCAGCTTATTTGAGAAGCTTCTTTGCGCGGTTATAGGCATCAATTTTGCGTATAGCAAGCTTCGCTTGCTGCTGAACGACGCTCAAATCGGCTTGACCGCTGAGCAGGTCGTCAACCGACTGCTCCAGCGCATCCAGCGCGGTTTCCACCGCATGCGCCTGCTCTGCTGTTTCCGGGTTTTGCATCGGGTCGGAGTAGCGCAATTTTTCCTCAACCTCGAACAATGCCTGCTTTACGATGATACGCTTATCGTCCGGCAAATCATCGGCGGACGCGCCGAGGGAAACGACACGCTCAACATCCATGCGGGCCTTGATAACCTGTCTGCGGGTTTCTGCTCCCTGCTCTGTAATATAGCTGTGTCCGGAATGACCGGTGATAATACCAACCAGATAAGCGGCAAACAGAATCAGATGGATGGCGGCATACCAGCCGACGGAGAGCTTGAGATTGACGCAGAAAAAAATGATCACAAGTGCCACGGCGACCGCATATATGCTTGAAATTGTGGAAAAAACGTAGGATGACGGCTGGTTGGTGTCCTTCGAGGTGATCAATCCGCCGAAAGTCACTGCGGCGAGGGCAATAACGCCCGCAACATAGGAAATCCAGAACTGCGGAGTTTTGTCCTTCACGATCAGAAACACAGCAGCGCTTCCAAAGACAAGGATAATAGCAAATATCAGGAGCAGGCGTTTTGTCGTTTTATTCATAATTAACCCCCCAGCTTTTTGCCGCAATTCGGGCAGAAGTTACCGCTTGCCACCGCAGTACCGCACTCCGGGCAGAACCTCTGAAGCTGACCGCCGCAGGCTGCGCAGAATTTACCGGAAGGCACCATCTCGCCGCAGTTGGGACAGCGGACGGTACCGGGGCTCTGCCGTACCTGTTCCGCGCCGCACTCCGAGCAGAAGCGAACGCCATCCCTCAGCGCTGCGCCGCAGCGGACGCAGGTACAGCCCGAGGAGCTTCCGCCAAAGCCGTTGATGTTCTGCCCCATGGCCTGTCCCATGAAACCGCCGAGATTGACGCCCATGCCCAGTCCCATGCCGGCACCCATGACGGCCGCTCCGCCGCCCTCATTTTTGGCGGCGCCTTCCAGCACATCGAAGGTGCGCTGCTGCTGATAGGTATATCCGAGTACGCCCATTTCTGCCTTGCGGGCGAGCGCGTCACGCAGCTGCTTATAGGAGGGATCATCTTCGGGAACGATAATAGAGCCAACAAAGAAGTTGATCAGCTTTATGCCGTAATCCTGGAATACAGCCTGAAGATCCTGCGCGATTGCATCCGATATTTCTTTTAAGTGGGCATGTATCTCCAGAAATGTCAGCTTGTCCTGGGTCATTTTCTTGGCGATAAAGTCCTTGATGTTGGTCATCAACAGGCCGCGGAAGTACTTTACCAGTTCTACCTGCGTAAATGCGGGGATGGTGCCGACCAGCTTGACCAATAGCTTGCGGCTGTCTTCCACCTGAACACCGAACTGGCCGTTCGCACCTATTGGAAGGATCACGCCGTAAACAGGGTCCTGAATGGGGATGTGGTTGCTGGTTCCCCACCTGATATCCATTGAGTGGGTTTTGTTGACAAAATAAACCTCGCAATGGAAGGGGGATTCCTTGCCGAAAGGCAGATTGATCAGCTTGCTCAGCAACGGGATATTTTGCGTTTCCAAGGTGTGGCGGCCCGCTCCAAACAGGTCGAGCGCCTGGCCGTCCTTAAAGAAAACGGCCTCTTGAGATTCGTGTACGATCAATTGCGACTTGGTGTTGAAATCTTCCTGAGGGGCTTTCCATACAAGGACGTCATTTGGCCCTTCATACTTTAAAACACTAAATAAAGCCACTGTATATGTACCCCCTGTTTACTTCTTGCTGGCTTCAAATTCAGAGATCTCGCCCTGCTTAGCTCGGCATTCTTGCTCCTTCTTCTGCCATTCAGCCTTTGCGGAAGCCAGTTCATCGCCGAGCTGCTTGATATCAGAGGGGAACACTTCGGCTTCAAGCTTGTTCTGAAGTTTTTTCACTATGCTGCGCTTAACAAAGAACGACACTATCAATAGCACCACGCCGATAACAGGCGCGATCGCAAGCTTGGCGCGCAGGAAGAAAGATATCAGACATATAACTGCGCCCACGCCTACGCTGATCCAGCTCAAGTTCTTCTGTTTTGCCCTGCGGGAGGCATACTCTGGATTGCTGTTCCAGAAAGCATCCTTCGCGGCGTCATACCGGCTCTGTGCTTCATCCGCTTTGGATTTCAGGTTATTGCTTTCTTCCTGCAAGCCGTTGAGCGTATCCGCCATACTCTGAGCCCGCTCTACACGGGACGGAAGATTGTTATAACGCTCGGCCATACTGCTGCGGGCATTAAGAATCACCTGTCTGCGAGCATCATTCATGCGATATACGCTGTAATGGTCCGTGCTCTTGCCTTTTTTATCTGTAGTCGTATTGGTATAGTAAGAAATACCTCCGTTTTTGTCATAACCCAACCATTCATCGCAGCGCTCGATAGCGGAAGCAAGCAGTTTTTCTTTGGGCTCCTCAGCAATCATGTAATCGGTTACCAGCTCCAGCAGTTTTGCTGTTTCGCACCATGTAGCTGCCTGGTAATTGCATTTATCAATATTAGACGTCCTGTTGTAATATGTGTCTGTGGCTCCCAGCGCACTGTAGCCAAGGTTCTCCAAATCAGCATCCAGAAGCGCAATCACATCGTAAACTTCATCCTGTTCCGGGGTGTCATCCTCATAGCGGTCAAGCGCCTCGTTTATGATGCCATTCGCAGTCCTGATACCGGTATTTAACTCAGACAGACGCAGATTATCCTCCGGGCACAGGCAAACCGCGCATATGCCCTTGCGATAGATTGCTACAGCATCATCGGGTACATCTTCAAGTCCTTTGGTAAAATACTCATAAGCTTCCTGATAATTGCCGGACTCAAAGGCACGATTGCCAAGAGAAATACGATTGTGCCCCTGATCAGAATTGTCCATTTTCATGTGGACAGCACCGCTGTGCTTCATCTGAACAGTCTCGTGGAGCATGATTTTTGTGCCGCAGCTGGAGCAAAATCCAAACTCTTTGCTATCGTCCAGTTCCAAATCCGAACCACACTGTGGGCAGCGCATTGCTTTCATTGCCATAAGTTTATCCCTCTCTATCTCTATCCAATCTTTTGTAGTTATAAAACTACTTATTATACATTATAGAGCAATATTAATTCTTGCGTCAAGCCCTTTTGGCAATTAAACTGCCTTTGTGCCAACGATACAATAGGAGCAAGATCAAATCCCGAATGCGCAGATCTGTGAAGAGTGAATAGTGAATAGGTGATAAGGAAAAATCCCGAACGCTTTCGCATTCGGGATTTTTGGTGGAGCCGGCGGGAATCGAACCCGCGTCCGAAAGCACTTCCTCGGAACCTTCTCCGGGCGCAGACGGTTATTCCGGGCTAAAGCCCAATTCCCCGCGCCATACGCAAACCGTCACGCGTATCGGGTTGGGTAGCTTCATTATGCGTGGTGCGCTCAAAGCTTTGCGCACGCACGGACGCCACTAAGTGACACCGCGCATCCGGCTCGTGGCCCTTCCGGCGGCGATGGGCAGCCTTAAGCGGCTACCAGTTCGTAAGAATCGTTGTTCTTTAATTTATAAGTGCCCATTTTTAGGTTGGTGAGCGCAACCGCCCGCTTATTCCGCCTCCATACCCCCGTCGAAACCTTTACGGCCCCATATAGGCGGGGCGCAAAGCGCCCCGGATAGAGACATTTTATAAAAAGTCTTACACCTTTTTAGGCTCGGGATAGGTCAAACCGAAGGTATCAACGGTGACTTTTGCCATCTTCTGCTCATGCTCGGGGCGGTCGTTGTAGTCAACGTCCGTGCAGGCGATCTTATCCACATTCTCAATGCCCTCAATGACCTTGCCGAAGGCGGCGTACTGGCCGTCCAGGTGAGGAGCGGAGGCGTGCATGATAAAGAACTGGCTGCCTGCGGAGTTGGGTCTCATGGAGCGAGCCATAGAGAGGACGCCGCGGGTGTGGCGGAGTTGGTTTTCGAAGCCGTTGCCGGAGAACTCACCCTTGATGGAGTAGCCGGGGCCGCCCATGCCGGTGCCTTCGGGGTCGCCGCCCTGGATCATGAAGCCCTTGATGACTCTGTGAAAGATAAGTCCGTCATAGAAGCCGGATTTTACCAGAGAGATGAAGTTGCACACCGTGTTGGGAGCGATTTCGGGATAGAGCTCTGCCTTGATGATGTCGCCGTTTGCCATTTCAAAGGTCACGATAGGATTTGCCATTTATTTAATCTTCCTTTCAGTTTATCTGCATACATTTCATTACCGCCGGCTCTTCATTGTCCGGTCTATTTCGCGCTTGGCGTCCCTCGCCGCCGCGGCGTCGCGCTTGTCGTAGAGCTTTTTGCCCCGGCATACGCCTATCTCCAGCTTTACCTTGGAGCGCTCGTTGAAATAAACGGAGAGGGGAATGATGGCGTAGCCGTCCTGCTTGACGAGGCTGTGGAGCTTGCGTATCTCCCTCTTGTGCATCAGCAGACGGCGGGGGCGCAGGGGGTCTTTATTAAAGATGTTGCCCTTTTCATATGGGCTGATGTGCATACCGTGGACGAATATCTCCCCGTCCTTAACGATGCAGAAGGAGTCCTTCAAATTCAAAGTACCCTGACGGATGGATTTTACCTCCGTACCGGCAAGGGAGATGCCCGCTTCGTACTTATCCTCCACGAAGTAATCGTGAAAGGCCTTGCGGTTCTGAGCCGCTATTCTGTTTCCGCTCTGCTTTCCGGCCACGGGCGCACCTCCTTTTTTCAAGTCCAAAAGGATTATAACATATATATATCAAGAATATAAGCCCTAATTTGAAAAAAATACGGCTGCGGCAAAATGCCGCAGCCAATAAACTCGAATGGAACTGGCTCAGGGAAGAACGGTCAGTGGATCGATGGCGTCGCCGCCTCCGGGATGAACCTCAAAGTGGAGATGGCTGCCGCTGGCAACGCCGGTGGAGCCTACATACGCGATAAGCTCACCCTGCTTAACGGTGTCGCCGCATTTTTTCAGAAGCTTGGAGCAATGGGCATAATAGGTGATATCGCCGTTGTCGTGCTCTATCTGGAGCATATAGCCATAGCCACCGAACTCGCCGGAGTAAATAACGGTGCCGCCGTCAGCCGCATAAATATCAGTGCCGGTATAGGCAGCGATATCCAAACCTCTGTGGTAAGTAGAGCCGATCTCAACGTTGCGGTAGCCGTAGTAGGAGGAGAGAGTGCCCTCGGTGGGCCAGATGTAGGTACCTGTGGAAAGACGCTGGCCTGTGCCACAATGGACTATGGCGGTGGTGGGAGCGGAAATACAGGTGATCTCCAAAGTGGCGGATGAGAGAGCCGTACCGTTCAGGCTGGTGACCTCGCGGCGAATGCGGCTCAAGCCGTTCTCGCCTTCCGTCTCCACATAAGTGTCGCCGGTGAAGATGCTTTCGTCCATGATGTACTCCGTATCAAAGGGAACAACGCTATCCTCGGTTATGTCGTCGATGGTCTCCACGTTGAGAACTCCGGCGGCGCTGGAATTGAAATCCTCGGCCACGGCCAGAAGCTGGTTGTCGGCGTAATCGACCTTTATGCTGACGGTCTCCGTGAAATGAGCGGAGACTGTGTTTTCGTTGGTAAAGAGAGCGGTATATGCGCCAAGGGCGGCGGAAGCGGCCTCCGTGCTCTCGAAAGCACAAAAGGGAACACCGTTTACGCAGACAATGGAATATTTGCCGATGCTGTCTATGTCGTTAAGGAGCTTTTCCTCCACGGCGGCGGTTATGCTCTCGTCGGGGTGACCCAAAGTAAGCTCGTAGGTCACGTCGCTCTCCAAAGAGTATTCATAGCCCAGCGCGCCGCTGGCAGTGGCAGTGACACTGTCCATAGCGGAGGTTATCTCACTCACGGTGCTTGCATATCCGACGAATTCACCATTTACGGAGACAGCGTAGGCAACATTGGATGCCAGCGCATAGAGCAGCAGGGCAACACAGATAAAGGCGCCGACGGCTATCTTTGACCATGTTGTCTTGCGGATGCTTTCAATTTTGCTTTTTATCAAAGCGACCATAATATAAGCCTTTCAGGAAATTGCTTGAGGAGTAAGCAAGAAATGTCAAACAGCGAAAAAAGCGTTACAAAGTGGTAACAAAACATATAATAGCCGTAACAGCGTCATTTGTCAAGAAGAAATTTCCGTAATTTCATAATATTATATATATGTATAAATTTCGACGCGGACTGATAACAGCCTGACCAATACCGGAGGAATAGTGAGAAACACCGGGACATATATTGTATCGAGAAAAACACGGAGGTGAAGGCTTATGGCCTACGAGGAAAAGTACAAAAAGACGGAGCTGCCCCATTCGCTGAGCCTGCAGGACAGGCGCAAGCTGACTGTGAGCGGCGTGGAGGACGTGGAAAGCTTTGACGAAAACGCGGTGGTTCTGCAGACCTGCGGCGGGCTGCTCATCCTGAGGGGCAGTGCGCTGCACATCGATAAGCTGAGCATTGAGGGCGGAGAACTGCTGGTGACGGGGCGGATAGACAGCATGGTATACGAGGATAACGCCGCCTCGCGGGGCGGATTTTTTTCCCGCCTGTTTAAGTGATGGGTCTGGACATATTGCTGCAGCTCCGGCAGGCGGCGGTATCGCTGGCTGCCGGAGCTGTGGCCGGACTGGTATATGACTTTTTCGCAGTGCTGCGCAAGGACACTGGGATGCTTGGCGCTGTGGTACTGGACAGCCTGTTCTGCCTGCTGATGGGAGCGGGGCTTTTCGTTATCGGCTATGGACCGGGTCAGGGTGAGCTGAGGCTGTTCATGCTGGCGTTTTTGCTGGGTGGAATGACGCTGTATTTTATCCTGATGGGTGGACGAACCCGGCGGATAATGACCCGGATATACGCTCTGGCGGCCCGAGGGGCGGCGTTTATTCTGCGGCCTTTGAAAAAACTGTATATTTTTCTGAAAAAAGTCAAAAATTTTGCAAAAAAACTCTTTCAAAAACGAAAAAAATGGTATACACTGTACCATAGGATAATTATACCCGCCGAGAATGGCCGAAAGGACGAAGGGAAACACTATGAAACTCAAAAAAGCGGGCTTGATAACAAAGATAGTCGTTTTGGCGTTGACAGCATACCTGGCGCTGTCTCTTATAGGTATGCGTGGTCAGATAGCCCAGGCCAGGTCGGACAGGGATCGCATGGAGGCGGAGGTAAAGAGCCTCGCAGCGGCGAACGCGGCCGTAGAGTACGAAATAAGTCACAGCACGGATCAGGAAACCATTGAAAGTATCGCGAGAGAAAGACTTGGCCTCGTTCTCCCCGGCGAAACCGTTTATTATGACATAAGCGAGTAATCGACTTATTATATATACTATACACAAGGAGGACTAAGGTCTTACATGGATTTGGTTGTGGGAGCCGTGGTGGACGGCAAGGTTACCGGCATTATGAAGTTCGGTGCCTTTGTATCCCTGCCCGGAGGAAAGTCCGGACTGGTACATATTTCAGAAATCGCGTATTCTTATGTAAATGAGGTGAGCGATTTTCTGAAGGAAGGCCAGGAGGTAAAGGTAAAAATAATTGGCGTGGATGAGAATGGCCGCATAAATCTTTCTATAAAGAAGGCGCAGGAGCCACCTGCCCAGCAGCAGCCTCCCAAGCGCAGAACGTTCAATCAGAATAACAGCGGCAGCGGCGCGGGGCAGCCCAGAACCTTTGCCAAGCCCGCACAGCCTGCAGCCGAGCCCTCCTTTGAGGATAAGCTCAAGCAGTTCATGGCTGATTCCGACAGCAAGATATCCGGGATCAAGCAGTATTCCGACAGGAAGTCCAGCCGCCGCAGAGGCGGAAGATAATCGCCCGCGTCCAGCGGCGTCAATAAAGACCTTTTATGACCTCCGGCGCTGCGGCTCGGAGGTCGTTTTGCAGCAAAAAAAGCGGCGGACGCCGAAGCAGTCCGCCAAAAGGGTTGTGGGATAAAGATATGAACTTTTCGGCCCGGAATCCGGGCCGAGGTTTCCGGCAATGCCGGAAGCCTCACGCCATTGGATAAGCTGTGAATATAGAATAACACGATTGGAATAAATTGTAAATAGGAAGTTTTGTCGAAACGTGAAGGAAGGGTAAAAATATGCGTGAGATCATGTTTGAGGATATAGCGACGCTGGTGGAGCGCCTTTGCATAAAGGCCAATACGATCCTTTCACCGGAGCTGGCCATCATGCTGGAATGCGCCTCGGAGGATGAGCGCTGCGACGCCGCAAGAAGCGCGCTGGAGGATATAGTGGAGAATTTCAAGTTCGCAGCCGAGGCCGGTCTGCCGATATGCCAAGATACGGGCATGGCGGTGGTCTTTGCCGAGGTGGGACAGGAGGTCCATATCAGCGGCGGTCTCTTTGAGGACGCGGTCAACGAGGGCGTGCGCCGGGGCTATATCAACGGCTGCCTGAGAAAATCCGTGGTCAGAGACCCTCTACGCCGGGTGAACACGGAGGATAACACCCCTGCCGTGCTCCATACCCGCCTTGTGGCCGGAGATAAGATAAAAATAACCGTGGCGCCCAAGGGTTTCGGAAGCGAGAATATGAGCGCTTCCCGCATGTTCCTGCCCTCCAATACTGCTGAGGACATAGAGAGCTTTATCGTTGAAGTGGTGGAGAAGGCCGGGGCGCGGCCCTGCCCTCCCATAGTGCTGGGCGTAGGTTTGGGTGGTACCCTTGAACAGGCGGCGCTCATCGCCAAGGAGGCTCTGCTGCGCCCAGTGGATATGCGCAATCCGGACCCGTTCTACGCGGATATGGAGAAGCGCGCCCTGAATAAAATCAACCGCCTTGGTATAGGCGTCCAGGGCTTTGGCGGCAAGCATACCGCCCTTGCCGTGAATATCGAGGCTCGCCCCACTCATATCGCTGGTCTGCCCTGCGTTGTTAACATGAGCTGCCACGTTACCCGCCATGCCGAGGGTGTGCTGTGATTTATAAAGAGTTGTCATTCTGAGCCGGAAGCTCCGCCATCGTTTCAATGCCAATGTAATGGCGAATGCGGAGATTCTTCCCTGCGGTCAGAATGACAATATTTTTTCATTTAAGCTTATTATCGTTGTTGCCCTTGAGATCGCTTCCGCGCGCCCCTGCCGTGTGTCAGTGTTACGCATAGTGTAACGATAAAATGCAGTATCTAAAACAGTGTCATTCGGAGTTTCACCGTGGTCGAAATTAATAAAAATTTAAAAAATAACGCTTCATTTTTCGTGCATACCATGCTATAATAAAGGTAAGCCAAAAGTGAATTTCTCTTATTGGCAAACCGGCGTCCGCGCCGGAGGAAAGGAGCGTTATTTATGAAGTTCGTTTATACCGAAAAGAAGATCAATGTCCGTGACAGCGTCAAGGAGTATGCCGAGAAGAAAATTGGCAAGCTGGACCGTCTTTTCAAGGACGAGTCCACCGCCTATGTCACCTTCTCCGTTGAAAAAACGAGATGCATCGTTGAGCTTACCGTAAAGACCAACGGCATGTTCTTCAGGGTGAGCGAGAGCACCAGCGATATGTTCGCTTCCATCGATTCCGCGGTAGCCGCTATCGAGCGGCAGGTTCGCAAGAACAAGACCCGTCTCGAGAAGAGGATCCGCGAGGGCGCTCTTGAGAGGGAATTCATCCCGTCTGTGGCTATCGAGCCCGAGGAGGAAACGGAGTTCAAGGTAGTGCGCACCAAGCGTTTCGCCATCAAGCCAATGTCCGTTGAGGAAGCCATCCTGCAGATGAACCTGCTGGATCATGAGTTTTTCGTTTTCAAAAATCAGGATGAAGACGGCGGCTTCTCCGTTGTCTATAAGAGAAAAGACGGCGGCTACGGCCTCATTGAAACCACAGAGGAATAAGGTTGATGTTAAGCCCCGGATGCAGTGCATCCGGGGCTTTCGTGTGCCTGAAAAACCATATTCGGGCTTATTCGCCGTCTGCCGGGGCGACTTGACCAAAGAAATTAGCGCCCTCGCTTATAACAAATTCGGTACTGGACTCGGCAGAGGAAAAATTCTCCTCTCTGCGTCCGCCGAAATCGGGCTTACCGCCCTCAGGGATGGCGATGCCGTCCTCAAAGCCCTCGGGAGGAGCCATTTCGCGAGAGCCGTCGGCGTGCTCGGGCGGGGCTATGCGGAAATCGTCGGGGGCCTTGTCCATTTTACCGCCTTCGGGCGCGGCGCCGTCCTCGCCATCTTGGGGAGAAATGGGTCTCATGCCGCCGAAGCCGCCGCCCATCATGCCGCCCTCGGTCTTTGCTCCGCTGAGCTGCACGCCGTCCCGCCAAAGCGTGTAGGTGCCGGGAACGAGCTCGGGCGCGGAGATGACCATATTGCTATAGGATGAGGAGGGAGTCCATGACATGACCTCCTGGCCTTCGGCATTTTTAAGAGTGTATGTGCCGCCGGTCTGCTGCCCGGCAAAGGAGAATGCGGCATAGGTCTGGCTGCCGTCAATGGGATCGAGCATATTGCCCGTTGCGAGCACACTGCCGCCGTTTATATAAACGCCCATTTCCGAGTCTAAGCCCGAGTCGGCGCTGCTGGCGCAGGCCTCTGCGAACACGCTGCCGCCGTTTATCACCAGCCAGCCGTTGGAGTCGATGCCGTCGCCTTCGCCTGTGCTGCCGGTCACCTGTATGTGGAGATTTCCGCCATTGATGGTGGTGACGGAAACTTCGTCCTCATTGGTGTTGATGCCATCGTTGCCGGAAATAATATTGATGTTGCCGCCGTTGATCGTGAGATGCAGCTCGCTGTCCAGGCCTTCATTTTCGGCATTGATGTTCAGGAGGCCGTTGCCGGTCTCGCCGCCTGCTACGTTCATACTCATCTTGGAGTAAAACGCCGCGTCATATTTGTGCAGCTTCTTGCTGTCCACAACCTCGGTGCCGTCCTCGCTCAGCTCAACGCTCTTGTAGATGCGGGCGACGTAGCTGCCGCTGATATTGTTGACACTGCCGTCGGCGATGATGACGTTGGCGCCTGCCCCGGAGGTGTCCACATCCATGCGGGGGTCGTCCGTGTCGCCGCATTCGTATACATTATAAAATATCAAAGCAGGAGCCACGGTGCAGTTGATGTTCGCCCCGTCAAGAATGAGAGTGACCACCGCGTTGGGGTCGTCCTCTGCGTCCTCGCCAAGGTCAACGGCGATCTGACCCGGGGAAAGCGTACCGCTTAGACGGTATGTGCCGGGTTGCGTGATGTGGACTACGGTGTGGCTCGCCGCCTCAGAGGCGCTGTGCTCATCCTTCTCCGTGCCCTCGCCGTAGGTGAAATCGCGGTCTGCTTCGTAATATACAATGTCGTTTGCCAGATACACCGCCTTGCTGACGTCGCCGCCCGCGGCCTCGCCATCAACGGTCACGCCGTTGTCCGACAGCACGATATCCACAGCGCCGCTGTTTGCGGCAGGGGAGGGCGAAACGGACTCGGGCTGAATGTTTTCCTCTGACTGTACGTTTTCCTTGGGCTGTACGCTGTAGCAGCCCGCCAGAAGCAGGGACAGCGCCATAAAATACGGTATTATGCGTTTCATGCTTGTGATACCTCCTTTGATTCTGTGGAAAGTATAGCACAAATAAAAAATAATAAATGAACATTTTTTGAAGTGGAGAGGAGCGGTATGTAAACAAAAAGTAAACTTTTGCGCCTTAAGAAATAAAAACGTGCTGCGAATTTCTTCACAGCACGCAATGGAAGCCCAATCATCCTCGGTAGGGCGTCATGGCTCCCAACTGTCGGGATGGGGATACATATGCTCGCCGCTCAGGTCCTCTCGGTCTGCGGCCGGCAGATCGTTCTCGATATTGTCCCGGGCCAGGTCGGTGTCGAGAGCGGGATAAGCGTCCCGCGGGATGGGCTTATCGCAGCGGCATCTCTTGACCTTGGAAACGGGAACGGTAATTTTTCTGCGGCGCACGGTATCACCTCTCCGTGACGGGCTTGGCCTTCTCGTTCCTGCTTTTGGCTGAGCCCTGTATCTCGGGCACGGGTGTTTCTTCGTTGCGGGGCTTGACCTGAGTGTAGTCGGGCCGCTTCATGCCTTGTTTAGCCATGTTTATCACCTCAATGCTATTTTGGCGCAGGGAGGCAAAAACATACGCAGGAAAAATTTTGCTTGTAAATGATGAATGGGGCCGCCGCAAAAGCGGCGGCCCCACAAGAAACGGCGGACGCAGAAAAAAGGTGTGTGTAAGTGAGAGAAAAAGTGTAAGCAGAGTCTGCCAACAAAAGGAGGAGCCCGCCGGAACTTGCATGAAGGAGACGTCCGCTGCCTTAATTCTTACCGGCGTCGCGGTTGCGTATCTCCACGCGGCGAACCTTGCCGCTGATGGTCTTGGGCAGTTCGTCCACGAATTCAACCACACGGGGATACTTATAGGGGGCGGTGTGGGTCTTGACGTAATCCTGAATTTCCTTCTTCAGTTCATCCGTCTTGACAGTACCCTTAACGAGAACGATGGTAGCCTTGACCACCTGACCTCTGATGGGGTCGGGAACGCCGGTGATGGCGCACTCAAGAACGTAGGGGAGCTCCATGATGACGCTCTCTATCTCGAAGGGTCCGATGCGGTAGCCGGAGGATTTGATGACGTCATCTATGCGGCCGACGTACCAGAGGTAGCCGTCCTCGTCCATGGTGGCCTGGTCTCCGGTGTGATAATAGCCGTCATGCCAGGCTTCGTTGGTGCGCTCGGCGTCGTCAAAGTAGCCGAGGAAGAGACCGCAGGGAGCGCTGCCTTTTTCGGCGCGGATGCAGATCTCGCCGGTCTCGCCGGGCTTGCAGACGTTGCCGTCTGGGTCGAGCACGTCGATATCGTACAGGGGGCTGGGACGGCCCATAGAACCGATCTTGGGAGTTGTGCCAACGAGGTTGGCGATGGAGAGGGTGGTCTCGGTCTGGCCGAAGCCCTCCATGATGCGCAGACCGGTGGCCTTGTAGAACTGGTGATAAACCTCGGGGTTGAGCGCCTCGCCGGCGGTGGTGGCGTACTTTATGCTGCTCAGGTCATACTTGGAGAGATCCTCCTTGATGAAGAAGCGGTACATGGTGGGAGGAGCGCAGAAGGTGGTGATGTTGTACTTCTTGAACATGGGGAGGATGTCCTCGGAGTTGAAGCGGTCGAAGTCGTAAACGAAGGTGGCCGCTTCGCAGAGCCAATGACCTTAGAGCTTGCCCCAGAGCGCTTTGCCCCAGCCGGTGTCGGAAATGGTGAAGTGCAGGCCGTCGGGGTCAACGTTGTGCCAATACTTGGCGGTGATATAGTGGCCCAGAGGATATTTGTGGGAGTGGGCCGCGATGTGAGGATATCCGGTGGTGCCGGAGGTGAAGAGCATGAGCATGGGATCGTCTCCGCAGGGGGTGGCGGAGGTGCGCTCATATATATCGCTGCAAAGGACCATTTCGCTGTTAAAGTCATACCAGCCGTCCCGCTTGCCGCCGACGAGAACCTTTATCATGTCGGGGAAGTCCTTTGCGGCCAGATCGGCCTGATGCGCCACGTCGCCGTCAGCCGTGCAGACGATGGCCTTTATCTCGCCTGCTTTGTAGCGGTACTCAAAGTCATGCTCCACGAGCTGGTTTGTGGCGGGGATCATGATAGCGCCCATCTTGTGCAGAGCCACGGCGGAGAACCAGAACTGATAGTGGCGCTTGAGAACCAGCATGACGCGGTCGCCCTTTTTTATGCCCAGGGACTCGAAGTAATTGGCGGTCATGTTGGAATACTTCTTGATGTCCGCGAAGGTGAAGCGGTACTCCTTCTTGTCGTTGCCGACCCAGACCATAGCGGTCTTCTGGGGACACTTGGAGGCAAGCTTATCCACACAGTCAAAGCCGAAGTTGAAGCGGTCGGCGTTCTTGAAGCGGATATCCTGGAGAACGCCGTTTTCGTCCACGTCGCACTCCACGAAGTTGTCAGCCACGGTGGACTGGCGAAGTTGGGTCATGACCTCTTCCGTGGGAGCCTTATCCATCTTGAAGTTGAAGTCGCTGTCTCTGGGCTCGAGAACGATTGCGTAAAGCTCGCAGGGCTTGCCGTCCAGAGCCTTGAGGGCGTGGGGGGCGGAACTGTTGTAGTAGATGGTGTCGCCCTCGGTGAGTATCTCCACGCGCTCGTTTATCTGTATCATCAGCTTGCCCTTGATAACGATGTCTATCTCCTGGCCGGCGTGAGAGGAGAAGACCATCTCGGCGCCGTGAACGTAGGGCACCTTTACCCAGAAGGGCTCGGCGGATTTGTTCTTGAAGGAGGGGGCGAGGTTATGATAATCAAAGCCGGTCTTTCTGGCGATCGGCAGACCCTCACCCTTGCGGGTCACGGTGTAAAGGGAAAGGTTGGGGCTGCTGCCCTCCAGAAGGTCCTTTATCTCAACGCCGAAGGCAGCGGCGCATTTATAAATAAAAGTAAAGCCAAAGTCCTTTTCGCCCTGCTCAAGGACGAGATATTCTTCAACGGAAACCTCTGTCTTTTCCGCCATCTGCTCCACGGTGAAGCCCGAGATCTCGCGCAGTTCCTTTATTCTGGCGGCTACCTCTCTAAGCTGATTTTCCATTTTTGTTTAACTCCCTTCGGTATGGTTTCTTTATCTTCAGAAAAAATGATTACAGACACAAAAAAATCCGTCTCAAGCTATTGCTTGAGACGGATGATATATCCGCGGTACCACTCAAATTGCATCCACGAAGGATGCCACCTCATCAGGCTCTGACAAGCCCCTTGCCGTAACGTCGCAAACTCACGGGGAACGCCTCAAAACTTCGGATTCCCGGCTCGGAAGTGATGTGCATTGGGAGGCTTCGTCATTGGCTCGCAGCAACCGCCAACTCTCTGGAGACTGTTCATCCCTGCCGTCTTCGTCATTGCCTTTCAACGATATTTGCTTTTGATGTTTTAGATTAAATCACAGAAGAACCAATTTGTCAATAATTTTTCGACTGTTATTTTCTACTATTATAAAAATGAAAACTGATTATTTGTGGATAAAATGCACAATTTACGTTCCCGCATACGCCTGTGCCGCCATTGCCGAAAACCTAAAAAGCTACTTGCCTACGCAGAAACGCTCAAAAATGCGGGCGGTGATGTCCTCCCGGACGGTGCGTCCCGTTATCTCTCCTATGGCGCTCATGGCCTCCTCCACGTCGGTGAGCACCGCGTCCGGGGTAAGCCCTAATGCGAGGGCGTCCTTTGCCCGGGTCACACCCTCAAGCGCGCGGCGCAGAGCCTGCGCCTGCCGCTCGTTGGTTATCATCTCGCCCGAGGGAACGGGGGCATTATCCTTGAAAATATCGGCGACGGCCTCCTCCAGAGCGTCCAAACCCTCTGCGTTTTTTGCGCTGACGGCGCATACCCGGCCGAAGGCGGCGGACAGTCTCGCTTCGTCCCCGGCGCTGAGAGCGCGGCCAAGGTCACTTTTGTTCACAACGGCGACGGCGTGCTTTGCCGCCTTCGCACCCTCAATGACAGCGTCGTCATCCTCGCAGAGCGGCTTTGAGCCATCGAAAAGTGCGAATATTAGCTCCGCGTTTTCAGCAGCGGCGCGGGCACGTTCCACGCCCATCCGCTCCACTACGTCGCCGGTCTCGCGCAGACCCGCCGTGTCGGCGATGCGGAGCATAACGCCGCCCAGCATCAGCTTTTCCTCTATGGTGTCCCGGGTAGTGCCAGGTATGTCCGTCACGATGGCGCGGTCATAGCCCAGAAGCGCGTTGAGCAGAGAGGACTTGCCCGCGTTTGGGCGGCCGATAATGGCACAGCGCACGCCCTCGCGGACAACGCGGCCGCGCTCGAAGGTCTTGAGAAGCCTGCTTATCTCCGCCGCCGAGCTGCCGAGGGTGTTGATGACGTTCTCCAGCTCAAAGGGCTCTATTTCCTCGTCGGGATAGTCTATAACGGCGTGAAAATGGCTCATAATGTCGGTAAGCCCGGAGTAGATGGCATCCATCCTGCCGGACATGGCGCCGCCGAGCTGGGCTGCGGCGTTGCGCATCATTTCCTCCGTTTCAGCGTCGATAAGGTCGATGACGGCTTCTGACTGAGCCAGATCCAGCTTGCCGTTGAGGAAAGCCCGCTTGGTGAACTCGCCCCGGGTCGCCTGCCTCGCTCCTGCGGCGAAAAGACTGCGCAGTCCCGCCGTGAGCACGGTGGGACTGCCGTGGCACTGAAGCTCCACGGTGTTCTCGCCGGTGTAGCTGTGGGGCGCGCGGCAGAATACGGCCACGCACTGGTCGATGACCTCGCCGCCGTCGCCATAGAGAGCGCCGTTTATCATGCGGCGGGTGCCGCAGTCGCCCAGCGCCTTGCCGTTGTCGGGCCTGAAAACCCGCGATGCTATCTCAACGGCGTCGTCGCCGCTCATTCTCAATATGCCAATGGCGCTGCGGCCCATAAGGGTCGAGACAGCCGCTATCGTATCGGACATTTCCTTTACCTCCTGAACGGATACCTATGCGCTCAGTATAATACCATTACGGGTCGGGGTCAAGAACAATGCCCTGCGTCATGAAGAAAGCCGCCGAAAAGAAACAGCCGAAGGGCGTTTGCTCTTCGGCTGTTTGGTGCTGTATCCTGTTTACTTCTTACCGGAGGGGGGTGCGGGCATGGGCTTGAAAAGGTTCTCGGCTTTCTGAGCGGCCTCTTCTAAAGTCCAGGCAGCGCCGTCGGCGAGCATTGCGCCCTCGATGGCGGGTTTGCTGTAACGGCCGATAAACTTGCCCATAGTCATAAATACCTGGCCGGTAACGTCCGCAGCGTCGTCGCCGGCGAGCCATGCGATGAAGTTGGCGAAATTCTCGGGAGCCTCGGTGCCTTCATAGCTGATCTCGGGGGCGCCGCCGATGGTGTTGCTCTCCTCCTTCTCCATGTTGTTGTAGATCTCCATGTCAACAGAGGCGCGGGTCTTTGCGGCGGGGGCAAAGGTGTTGGCGGTGATGCCGTATTCCTTCAGCTCGTCGGCAAGGCCCCAGGTCATGCCGACAACGCCGGCATTAGAGGCGCAGTACTCGCACTGGCGCAGGATGCCGCCGGTCCAGGCGGGAGAGGCGCAGTTAATGATGCGGCCCCACTTCTGGTCGATCATATGCTGAACGGCGTGGCGGATAACATAGAAATAGCCGGTGGGCTTAACGGTGTTTACGCGGTCCCACATGCTTCTGGGCATCTTCTCAACGGGGCTGAAGCCGAAAGCGGCGGCAATGTTGACAACGATGTCGATATGACCCCATTTTTCAATGGCGGTGTCCACCAGCTTCTTGCCGGTCTCAAAGTCGGAGATGTCGCCGTAGCAGGCAACGGCCTCGCCGCCGGCAGCGATGATGTCAGCCGCGGTGCGCTCCGCGTCGCCGTAGTACTTGGGGTACTCCTGCATGGCCCATTCCTGCATTTCCTTGCTGATCTTGCTGAATTTTTCCTCGTCGATGGGAATAACGCCATCCCAGGGAGCGCGGTTATTTGTCACGACCTTGCAGCCCTGGGCCGCAAGAGCCTTTGCGATCGCTCTGCCGATGCCCTGGCCGGAGCCGGTGACAATGGCGACTTTACCCTTCAGATAATCTCCCATATTAGGAACCTCCAAATTTTTGAAATTTATTATGATTATAATATCATCGATTTAATTTGAAGTCAACGCTTTTGCGGCGCTGCGGTATGGGCATCGCGGAAGAACGGAGAGAATTCAGGCTTGACCTTTTGCTGCGAGGCCCGTAAAATAAGGTAAATACATAAAATGAGGTCAATAAACGGAGGATGTTTCGTTATGGCAAATTGCAAAAGCTGCGGCACGGCTCTGCGGGAGGGCGCGCGGTTCTGCGCTCAGTGCGGCGCGGCTGTGGAGAAAGATATAGTTTGCGCCCAATGCGGAGAAAAGCTGGAGGCGGGGGACAGGTTCTGTATCGCCTGCGGCGCGGCGGTGAAATCCGCGGAGGTACCGGCGGCGAAGCCCGCGCCCATTCCCGCTGCCGCTGACGAATACCCGGCGTGGCAGAGCTTCGCGGCTCTCTGGGATGCGCGGAGCATCTTTTCCGTGGGCGCGGGGTCGCCGGAGGGGCATTATCTCAGCACCGAATACGGCAGGGAGCTTTTCCGGGTGGACGCGGAGGGCGTGAAGGCCGAGCGTATTGGTCTGCCGGAGGGAGTGCTTGCATTTTGCGGCAAGCTTTGGAAAAACGGAAGGCTATGGCTTTCCGCTATGGTGGACTGCGGCGGAAATACAGCCCGGGTCTATCGGCTCTATACCTATACTCCTGCCGGGGGCTTCAGCGTGGCGCTGGACATAAGCGGGAAAGAATACGGCGAAATGGAGCGCTTTATCGTCACCGAGGAAAAAATATTCCTGTTCGCGTATAATTCCCGCCGCATGGCGGATAAGGTGAGCCTTATGGTCTGCGGCCATGACGGCAGCGGCCTGCGGGAGCTATGGCGCGGCGAGGATTTCATTCTTCGCGGCGCTGGTCGGAGCAGTCTTTATATGGTTTGTCAGGACAGTAAGTGCAAGCGCGGCGTGCTTATCATTGACGCCGGCGGAACGGTGACGCCCGCCGCCGATGCTCTCGGAGCGCAGTTGCCGCTCATGGCCGCCGGCCTGGGCGTTGAATTGGGCGAAAGCCCGGAAGAGCGCGGCGATTTCTGCTGGAAGTATATCCCCTTCATCGATTTCAGCGAGGGCGTGATATACGCGGCGCTGGACGATGGCGGAACGGAAAATCTCACCCGCCGGGTGTACCGCACCGGCCTTTATGACGGCGGCGCGGGCGGCCTGCAGCCTTATGGAGGGAAGTGGATCCTGGGCGATATCGACCCCACCGAGAACTTCCGGGAATATTTCGACGGCAGCCGGGCCGTTGGCTTCACCTATGGCCCTCCCGGACGCTGGACCGCGCTCCACGCCGACGGCAGACGGGTAGATCTGGGTGAGGGCAATTATTGGGACGGCGGCGCGGTTCTGGGGGATTATTTCTATCTGGACTGCCGGGGCAGCGAGCCCGGCGTGTGGTATAAGATAAGCCTCAAGGACGGAGGCAGACGCAAAATAGAGTTTTAAACAGAACGGGCGCGCCGCAGTTGCGGCGCGCCCAACATATCTATCATACCAAATTACACTGTCAAAGTCAATGGTTTTAAACATAATTGCCAGTAAATCTATGAATTACACAAAGAAAAATTGTGAGTTTTGTATAAAAAGCGTATTGCCAAGGGGCAATTTTTATGCTATCTTATAAGCAAGAAAGGGTGATACCAATGTTCCGGTAACAGCCAAAGGCTCAAAGCGAAAAAGCTCAGGAAAATTTAATATAGAGACCCCTGGGAGGGTAAAAATCCAACCGAATATTTGAGGTGAGAAATCAACTGACCTGAGTGAAAAAGCCGAGAGCAGCGAGACTGAGTAAGAGCCAGAATTCCGATAAGCCTATTCTCGCATAAGAGAAATTATGCCACAGAGAGCATAAAACAAAGACGGAAAACGAACAGACCGGCGAGAAAACGAAGTCTCAAATCCGCAGAAAGAGAGGTTAATCAAAGATGTTAGATATCAAGAATTCACAGAAATGACCCTTGACTGAGAAAGTTGAAAGACGATCAGTCAAGGGTCATTTCTTTTTTTTATTGTAATGGCTCCCCCCAATATATTACAATGGGTGTATCCTGATTATGGAGGTATCTGTTTGATTTATTCTAATGTTCTTGAAGCAATAGGCAATACGCCGGTTATAAAGCTCTCGCGCATTGTGCCTGCCGGCTGCGCTCAGGTGCTGGTGAAGTACGAAGGAGTAAATATAGGCGGTTCTATCAAGACCCGCACGGCATACAATATGATAATCGATGCGGAAGCGAAGGGTATCATCAGACCCGATACCATAATCGTGGAGCCCACCAGCGGCAATCAGGGTATCGGCCTTGCCCTCGTGGGCGCGGTGAGGGGCTATCATGTGCGCATAATCATGCCCGACTCCGTCAGCGAGGAGCGAAGAAAGCTCATCAAAGCCTACGGCGCGGAGCTGGTGCTCATCCACGACGCGGGGGATATAGGCGAGTGCATCGACCAGTGCCTCAGAACCGCCCTGCGCATGGCGGAGGAGGATGAGCGTGTCTGGGTGCCTCAGCAGTTTGAAAACCCCGCCAACCCACAGGTACATAAGGAACACACCGGAGAGGAGATACTTGCCCAGGTGGACGCTCCCATCCACGGCTTCTGCTCCGGTATCGGCACCGGCGGCACCATATCCGGCATCGGCGGCACGCTGAAGGCTAAGAATCCGGATATAAAAATATGGGCCGTGGAGCCGGAAAACGCCGCCATCCTCTCCGGCGGCAATATCGGAACCCACCTCCAGATGGGCATAGGCGACGGCCTTATCCCCGCCAATCTAAATATGGATATCTATGATGACGTCGCCATCGTCACCGATGACGAGGCTATCAATACCACCAGGCGGCTCATCCGGGAGGAGGGCATACTCTGCGGCATCTCCAGCGGTACTAATGTCGCCGCCGCCCTGCGCCTCGCTAAAGAACTCGGCCCCGGCAAGACCGTGGTCACCATCCTGCCCGATACCGGCGAGAGGTATTTCAGTACACTGCTTTTTGAAAATTGACGTTTACTCTCCCCTGCGTCAGCGATGCGGGGGAGTTTTTGTGCCTGGAAATCAATAGGCGACTAAGTTTTTTGACATAAGCGATAAAAATGTTTGTAAATCATGACCTCTTGTGATATATTAAATCTGTATATGCTTATAACCGTCTTTGGAGGATATAATAATCATGCCCCAGCGCAATAACGCACAGAAAAAGAGAATACAGGCTCAGGCCAGGGCGGGGACGCTGTCCCATGCGTGGCTGGTACTGGGCGGCGCGCCGGAAAGCAGGGAAGAGCTTGCGGCATATATCGCCGCCGCGCTCATCTGCCCCGACCGGGAAGCGCCCTGCGGCTGCTGTACCCACTGCGTGAAGCTGGCAAAGGGCATCCATCCGGACTTTATCCGGCTTGAAAAGCTGCCGGATAAGAGCAGCTATGTGGTGGATCAGGTGCGCGAGATAGTCCGGGATGCCTATATTATGCCGAATGAAGCGCCGCGAAAGGTATATCTCATCCCCTCCGCAGACGAAATGAACATAAACGCGCAGAACGCCATGCTCAAAATATTGGAAGAGCCGCCGGCACGCTCGGCCTTCGTCCTGACGGCCGCCAATTCCGCCGCCATTCTGGACACGGTGCGCTCCCGCTGCACGGAGCTTTTGGCAGACGGTGAGGAGGGCATGGGCGACGAGGACAAGTATGCCCGCGCCGTTTTTGACTCCTTCCTCCGCCGCAGTCCTATGGATATAGCATCCGCCTGCTTCATGCTGGAAAAAGCCAAGCTGGACAGGGAGGACTTTGACGGCGTTCTGGAATCACTCTCGATGCTTTTTGCCCTGAAAATACGCGGAGAACAGGACTCCGCAGCAAGAAAGCAGCTCTTCACCGCAAAGGAAGCGGTGGACGAGCTTCTGCGCCGTAGAGTTACCAATAACACCGGCGCGGGTCACACCGCCGGGGCGCTGGCCGTAAGGCTGGGCCGCCTTGCCGGCGAAGCACGATAAAAGAAACGAGGATATATATGCCAGAGGTAGTAAACGTAAGGTTCCGCAGCAAGGGCAAGGCGTATTTCTTTGACCCTGCCGGCACCACACCGCGCATAGGCGACTCCGTCATCGTGGAGACCGCCAAGGGCCTGGAATTCGGCGAATGTGTTCGCGGCGCTCACTATGTGGAGGAAACGGCCATCGTCCCTCCGCTGCGCCCCGTTATCCGCATCGCCACCGATGATGATAAGGCTGTTGCCCAGGCCAACAAGGAAAGAGAAAAGACCGCTTTTGATTTCTGCCAGAAGAAGATAGCCGAGAGAGGTCTTGAAATGAAGCTGGTGGATGTTGAATACAGCTTCGACGGCAGCAAGATACTGTTTTTCTTCACCAGCGACGGAAGAGTTGACTTCCGCGAGCTGGTAAAGGATCTGGCCAGCGTGTTCCGCACCCGCATTGAGCTGCGCCAGATAGGCGTCCGTGACAGCGCCAAGCTGGTGGGTGGTCTCGGCATCTGCGGCAGACCCTTCTGCTGCTCCTCCTTCCTGGAGGATTTCCAGCCGGTCTCCATCAAGATGGCCAAGACCCAGTCCCTCTCCCTTAACCCCACCAAGATATCAGGTACCTGTGGCAGACTTATGTGCTGCCTGAAATATGAGCAGGATGCTTATGAGCATTTGCTCAAGACCGTTCCCAAGGTGGAAACTGAGGTGGATACCCCCGAGGGCAAGGGCACTGTCAAGGAGGTAAACCTCCTGCGCCGCACCGTTAAGGTAAAGCTGGCCGAGGAGAGCATTACCGAGCTTCGGTCATACCCCGCCCGTGAGTTGGGCTTCACCGTGGGAGGAGTGTATAAGGAGCCGGAGCCGCCGGAGGAAGAGCCCGAGGATATAGCCGGCAGCGTCAGTTCCCGCCGCGGCTTTGGACGCATCGACCCTATGCCCGCTCTTATCAACGATAAGCCCCAGGAGCGCGAGGAGAAACCGGAGCAGCAGGAGAACGAGGGCAAGAACCGTCACCGCGGAGGCCGCCGCCATAGAAGCAAGAAGCCTCAGAGCGCCCAGAATGCTCAGCCTGACGCCGAAAAGAACGAGCCGCCTAAGCAGGAGACTCAGAACAGACAGGAAAAGCAGGGGCAGCAGAAAAATCAGCCCAACCGTCAGAAATCCAAGGGGCAGCAGCCCAAGCAGGAGCAGCAGGAGAAGCAGAACCAGCAGGAGAAACCGTCTCAGCAGTCCGGCGCTCAGCATAGCTCCCACCGCCGTGGAAACGGCGGCAAGCCCCAGCAGGAAAAGCGTGAGCAGCAGCCCAAAACCGAGTCTCATCAGCAGGTCATGGACGATAAGGCCAAGGCAAGAGCAGCAGCCGTTGCCGCCGCGGTCGCCCAGGCTAAGCCCAACGCCAATAAGCGCAATTATCACCGCCGCCATAAGGCCAATAAGCCCAGCGGAGAAAAGACAAACTAAGAAAGTTCTGAATAAAAAATCGCACCGTGAAAGCGGTGCGATTTTTTGTATCAGAAAATAATAGTATATCCGGAATTCAGGTATTCAAATGCCCAGACGATGAGCTCGGGGAATATAAAGCGCAGTATCAGGGCGGAGACAACGGCGAGGATAATGCCCGCAAAAAGGAAGATAAGCGTGGCGCGGGCGTAGTTGCGCTTGGCATACTTGCGGCAGCCTCCACAGGCCCAGACTATTGTGATGATAAAACCGATAATGGGGATGGACATCAGCAGAGTGGCGCCCACATAGCCCCAGGTGCTCATAATGCCCCATTTGCTCTTGGGACCGGGCTTCTCGGGATCCTCCGCAGGAACGGGCGTAGGAGTGAATTCCGGTCGGGATTTCTCGCCGGCAGGCTCGGCATAGGTGACGGAGGCGGTTTTTGGCGGCTCATACGCAGGAGCAGGGGGGATAACCGCAGACTCGAAGGCGGGTGCATTCTTCTCTTCGGCAGGGGTGGGCTCGGGAATGAATACCGGTTCGGCGGGAGCTTCGGCGGCCTCCTCAACGGTGGGCGTCAGCTCGGTGGAGACATCATCGGCGGCTTCAATGGTCTCGCTGCTCTTTTCAGCGGTATCCTCGGCGCATATCTCTTTCGGTTCCTCCGCGGCAGTCGCTGCCTGAGGAGCGCCGCAATGCATGCAGAAGTTTACGTTTTCGGCAATTTCGTTGCCACAGCTTATACAAACAGACATTCTCTTCATCCTTTCTTATATAAGGCAGTATCGCACAATTGCGTCTGTGCCGCCTGGGCTTCGTCAATAATCCTCTATGATAACCACCTTGCCCATTTTGGTAAGGCTTTTGGCCAGCGTAACGACAGATTCACGGCGCGGGCGTACGCCGAGCTGCTTGAAGAGCAGGTCTCCGTGGGCGGAATTGAGAGCCGTGCCAAGCATAAAGGTGATGATATCGCTTTCACGCATCATGCGGCAGAAACGTTCCACGACGCCGCTGCCGGAAATAGCCTCCAGCGGCTCATTGATTATATTGCAGGCCTGGCTCAGAGTCATCGCGCCCTCGGCAACAAGGTCGATGCCGTCTATGTGATACTCCGGCGGACTGTTGGGCTCGGAGGAGCGGACGGAAGTTACCTTCGCGCCCATCACCTTGGCGATGATATCCGTGGTGGTGGAGCCACAGATGACCTTCTTGCCATAGGCCCCGACCAGGCGGTTGACAAATTCGTTATCCTTCTGCTTTGAGCTGGGAGGGCCGGTGGCTATTATAAGGTCTCTTGCCTCACGGCACTTTAGAATGACGGCGGTGGTATCGTCGGCGTGAACTCCGCCGGAAACAGAGGCGGTCATATCAGTGAGATTTTTAAGTATAGTTGGGAAATCCGGCTCGGGCGTGCCCATTGTTTTCTGCTTTTCCAGCCATTTCACAACGCCCTCGGAGCCGATGCCCATACCCATGCCGTTGCCCATGCCGGCCTGGTCGACGCCGTCGCTGAAAACGAGGATGGAATCGCCCCGATTCAGGTGGCCATATATCTCGCCAACATAGTCGTACTTGGCCTTGTAATACCGGGGCTCAAGCACCTTGGCGAAGCCGCCGGTGATAAGGATGGGTTCCGGAGCTTCATAGGAAAAGATGGCGTAGCTGCCGTCGCTGCTTATCTTCACACAGGTGAACGCCGCATAGGGTGCGTCTTCGATCTTGGCCCGGTGCATGGAGTCGGCCACCATCTCGCAGCCTGCCTTGAACTGGATGGAGCTTTTGAACAGCCCCATGAGCTGCTCGGCGCAGGTGATGGCGGCGATATTGGCGTAAACGCCGGAGCCGATGCCATCGGCCACCACCAGATAGGTGACCGCCACCGTGCGGTAGCACATTACATGGTCGCCGCAGACGCGGTAGCCGGTCTTGGTGACCTGCTGGATAATATCTTCAAAAAATCGCAATCACTTCACCGCCAATCAAAGATCCCTGTCCTCATAGAGGTCAAGCATACGCTTTACCAGCTCCTCCGTCTTTGCCGTGTTTCGTCCGAGCTGGTGCGCCATTTCCTGAGAGAAGCTGATCTGATGCTCCAGCAGCTCTCTGGCGTTTACGAGAAGCTGGCGCTCAATGAGGTGCATCTGACTCTCGTCCAGCTTAATGTGGGAAATATCGGTAAACATGCCGACATACTGTTCCTCGCTGCGCATTGCGTAGAGAGTGAGGTGATAGCGAGTGCCGTAATAGGTACGCACGGCCTCCATCTCGTCCGTGTCGCTGCTGGCAAGTGTTTCGAAGTCCCGGGCGTCGAATATGTAGGAGATGTGGCGGCCAAGGATGGAGTTGCTGCACATGAACATCTTGTGGAAGGCAGGGTTCATATGGATAAGCTTCAGATCCTTGTCCACGATGACCACCGCAGTGGGAGTAGTCTCGATTATGCGGTCGGCGCGCTGCTGGGCCAGGCGGCGCATGTAGGGTATGCACATCTCAGGCTCGGCCATGTTGCGGACGACGGCGATGGCGTTTTCACGGCAAGAGGCGTAGCCGCAGGCGCCGCAGTTGAGCTGGTTGCGCGGATCGGTCTTGCCGGTCTTCTGGAATACCTGCTGAATGGCTTCGTCGCTTACCGGTTCATCTGCCCGGGTCTCCAGAGGGATGAACCAGGGCTCGGTGTCCACATTTTCCTGATTGCCGAAGCGCTTGCCGTCATATTCACCGGCGCTCTCGGCATAGGAAATGACGGCGTTCTTGCGGTAATATATATTACCCAGACCCGTGAAGCCGGGGCCGTCTATGCATCCGCCGGGGCAGAACAGGGGCTCGACCAGCTTGAATTCCACCTTTTCGGGGTCAACATCGAAGAAGGATGTGACCTGCTTGGCGCCGGAGAGAGACATGACCTCGGAGCTTGTGCCATCGCTGGCCTTGCCGCAGGTCTTGAGCATACCGCCGTCCACCGGGAAAAGACGGGCGTTCTTCAAGGTGCCGTCAGCCAGACCGGTGAAGTCAAAGCTTCCGTCCGGAAGATCGGCAATATCCAGCTTTGCCTCTTCAAGCCAGTCGAAAAGCTCGCGGAAGGTGATGACCGCGTCGATGGCGTCGCGGTTTTCCGGGCGCAAGGCCTCGGCCTTTTTCGCGGCGCAGGGGCCGATGAATACCACGGCGAATTCCTCGCCGAAGGCTTCTTTTATCATGCGGCCGTGAGCCACCATTGGAGATACCACGGGTATCATGCGGTTCAGAGCCTCATGGTGATATTTTTCAACATAGCTGACCACGGCGGGACATGTGGTGCATATACTGCCCTTAGGCAAGCATTCCAGACTGCGGTCGGACACCAGCTTAGCGCCTTCGGCAGTCTCCGAAACTTTGCTGAAGCCCAGCATACGCAGGGCGGTGGGTATCTTATACACGAGTCCGGGCTCAACGGCCGCGGCAAAGGAGGGGGCCACACTGGCGGCTACCGGGCGACCGGAGGCCAGAAGCTCCTTGACCGCGTCCAGAGTGCTGACGATGTACTTCGCCTGCTGGGGACATTGGCGCACGCAGGTGCCGCAGTGTATGCAGAACTCCTGCTCTATGTGGGCCTGTCCGTTGGTGATGCGTATGGCCTTCACCGGGCAGGAGCGGACACAACGGTAACAGTCCTGACAGTTGGCAACGTTTGTGTCGATGACCTTGCAGACGGCGATAGATTCCTGCATACTGTTTTCTATAACTTTCATAACCATTCTCCATTAGCTTTATTAAAACAATACCCCATGAACGCGTAATACGGCGCGATTCATGGGGAAAGCAGAGGAAATTCCATTTCCCCACTCATGATTTATATTACAATAATATAATTTCACCGCGAAAAAATCAATAGAAATCGACCTCCGGTGAAAATTTTACACTTTGTTTAATAATCATTGTCTTGAGCAAAACGTGGTGATATAATTTTTCATGAAAGGCCGCGCAGCGCGGCGGAAAGGGGAATACATATGCTGAGAGATAAGGTCAAAAGATATTTTCTGGACGAGGGACACAACTGCGCTGAGAGTATGCTTCTGGCAGCAAACGAAGAATACGGCATGGGGCTCAGTGAAAATGAGATAAGCCTTATGCGCGGCTTTGGCGGCGGCATGGGCTTCGGTATCACCTGCGGAGCTATCTCCGGCTCTGTCGCCGCCCTTGGAAAGTTAATCTGCGTAAATGTGGACAAGGAAACCGCGCACGGCGTGACCGGCGGCTTTATCGGCGAGTTTGAAAAGCGCTTTGGAAGCACGCTCTGCGATGAACTCGTCCCCAAATATAAGAAGGATGATATCCGCTGCTACGAGCTGCTGCTTATGGTGGCCGACCTTCTGGAAGAAACTGTTGCAAAATATAGGGTGTAACGCCAAAAGACCGGGATGCAAGGGCATCCCGGTCTTGATGTTTTTGCGGCTTATATAAGCTGCTGCTCGTTGATGATTAGCTTGAACTGCAGACCGAGGAACTCGGCCGCCTTGCGGCAGAGTATCATGCGCTGCATGAATATCTCAAAGTAATCCATCACGGAGCCGTAGTGGGGGTCGACTGAGAGCTTGAGCTTTATGAGGGTCTTTTCCTCATTTATTTTGAGCTGGGACTTGGTGACCGAATAGTTCACCCGGTCATGGATGTCAAAGGAGGTGGTGTCCGGGTTGCGGACGCGGCTGCGGCGCACATCGGACTTGTCGGCCAGAATGAGCGCTGCTGCGATGGGACTCACGGGGGTGCCGGTGCCCTCGTCGTGATTGCCGATGGCGGTGACTATCTCCGCGATGTCCTCGGGGGGCATATCAAGGTTATCCAGTATACGAAAGGCCATGACCGCGCCGCTCTGGGAGTGATCCAAGCGGTTGACGATGTTGCCGATATCGTGGAGGTATGAGGCTATCTTGCCCAACTCCACCTCGTGGTCAGAGTATCCCATAGTCTTGAGTATATAGCCGCAGTTCTCCGCCACAAGGGTAACGTGGGCGAAGCTGTGCTCGGTGAAGCCCAGAGCCACCAGCGACTGGTCGGCCTTACGGATATAGGTTCTTATGGTTTCGTTGTTCTTTATCTCTTCGTATGTTAACATAATAATCCTCCATGCGGCAGCACCGCACAAATAGTTTTAAAAATCTCCTCCGCATGGAGGATTTTAGCCATCATCGCCGGTTGCCCGAAGGGCGAGGCGATGGGCTTTTAAAGAATATAGTGTGAAACTTCACACTCAGCTTGTCAAAGAACGATTGTGATTATGAGGAAGCACTTACAGATTGGTACTTACCATCTGAGTCGTAGTTAGGAGATTCTTCACTACGTTCAGAATGACATAAACTTGAAGTCTTATGCACAGTAACGACCAACCGCAGCACCTAAAGATTTTGTCATTCTGAGCCCCTGCGAAGCAGGGAGTGCGAAGAATCTCCGACCTTATCGAGAGATAGGCACTTACGGAAAAACGCTTTTTTGACACTCTGAATATAGTGTGATTTATCACACTATTTCTCCATTTTACTTAAAAAATGATAGATACGGCAGTGCCCTTTCCCGGCTCACTCTTCAGCTCTATCCGGGCATTGTGATACTGCGCGCCGTGCTTCACGATGGAAAGACCCAGACCCGTGCCGCCTATCTCCTTGGAGTGGCTCTTATCCACCCGGTAGAAGCGCTCGAATACCCGGTCCTGGTGGGCGTAGGGGATGCCGATGCCGGTGTCCGCCACGGTAACTATGGTGTTCGCGCCGCTGCGGCGTATGCTTACATCCACGCGGCCGCCATCCTTGTTATATTTTATGGCGTTGTCGCAGAGATTATATATCATCTCGCTGAGAATGTGGCGTATGCCCTTCAGCTCTGTCGGCTCGCCGCTGAGGTTAAGCGTGATGTTACGCTTTGCCGCTATGGGGCGCAGACTTTCCAATATCCCGGCGGAGAGGGAATAGAGCTCCACAGGCTCCTTCTCAAAGGCGGGCGAGTCCTCGTCAAGGCCGGAAAGCTTGATTATGTCGTCCACAAGCGCGATAAGACGGCGAGATTCGGCGTAAATATCACCGGCGAACTCGGTGACCTTCTCGGGCGGGACGATTCCCTCCTTCATCAGCTCCGCGAAGCCGGATATGGAGGTAAGGGGCGTTTTCAGCTCATGGGAAACGTTGGCGGAGAACTCCCGGCGCAGAGTCTCGCGCTGTTCCCGTTCGGTTATATCCATCACCATTATCACCGCGCCGGTCACCTGACCGGAGGATACTACGGGGCTGGCGATGAGGCAGAGACTGCGGTCCTCGGCGGGCATAGATATCTCAGACCGCCGTCCTGCCAGAGCAGCCTCGGCGCAGCGCTTGAGAGCCTCGGGGCAGTCGCTTTGCCGCAGGTTGCGGAGGCCGGAGTCCCTGTGAGCGCTGAGCAGACGCATGGCGCTCAGGTTGGAGGAAAGAATGGCGGCGCGGTTATCGATGAGCAGGAAGCCCTCGCTCATGTTGTCCGTTATAGCGGAAAATTCCCTCTGCTTCATGCTCAGCTCATCTATCTGCCGGCGAATGGTGGAATTCTGCTCCTTCAGGCGGTTCACCAGAGGAGTCAGCTCCTTGTAGTCCGGGCTTAGCTCCGGGTGGTCGAGATCCAGCTCGTTGAGGGGACGGACTATCTTCCTCGCCATGCGGGAGGCGAGAATAGCGGAGAGCGCAAGAGTCAGCGCCAGAACCCAGATAATACCGGACATCATGGTGCCCGCGGTAGCGAAAAGGGAACGCTCCACGCAGGAAACGCGCACGACTGTTCCGTCTCCGGCAAGCAGGGCGTAATAAAGAGTTTTCTGCATCAGTGTTCGGGAGTAGTGGGCGCTCTGACCGAAGCCGTTTGAAAGCGCGCCGCTTATCTCCTCGCGGTCAAGATGGTTTTCCATCGAGGCGGCGTCGGCCACGCTGTCGTAAAGCACCGTTCCGTCCCCGGCCACGCGGGTCACGCGGTTGAGTGGTTGAAAATCCTGAAAAAATTCATCGCCGGCCAGATCAAGACCGTGGACTATGTTCCTGGCTTCGGAGGTGAGCTCGGTATAGACCTGATCCTCGTGGTAGTTGTAGAGAACGAACATGGACAGCGTGAAGGAAATGACGAGGACGCACAGACCCACGATCAATGAGCTGCGGAAAATTTTCAGCGTCATTTATCGTCTCCTATTTTGTAGCCCACGCCGCGCACGGTCTCTATGTAAGCTCCGGCCTCTCCGAGCTTGGAGCGAAGCGTGCGGACATGGACGTCCACGGTGCGGTTTTCCCGGTCAAAGTCGCTGTCCCATATTTTATCCATGATAACGTCGCGGGTCAGTACCCGGCCGCGGCTATCCAGCAGCAGGCAGAGCAGCTCGAATTCCTTGTGGGTAAGAGGCACATCGTTTCCGGAAACCCGCACAATATGCTTCTCCGGGCAGACGTAAAGCTCGCCGATGCTGAATTCCGCCGCGTTCTCCTCAGCGGGGTGGGTGCGGCGGAGCACGGCGCGCACTCTGGCGACCATCTCCATCATGCCGAAGGGCTTGGAGATGAAATCGTCCGCGCCGTTGTCAAGGCCGATGACCCGGTCATATTCCGTGTTCTTTGCGGTGAGCATTATCACGGGCAGATTTTTGGTCGTACCGGAGGAGCGCAGGCGGCGGAGTATGCTCAGACCGTCCTCCTCGGGCAGCATGATATCCAGCAGTATAAGCTCGGGCATGTTGGTGTCCATAGCCCGCCAGAAGGCGGAGGGACGGGCAAAGCCCTCGGCCCGGTAGCCCTGGCTTTCAAGAGTGTATATGACAAGCTTTCGGATGCTGTCATCGTCTTCAAGCAGATAGATCATCTTATCACCTCACATGATTGCGTAATGTGCCATAGTTCGCGGCTGCTACGCAAGTCTTAAATCGAATAAAATATCCATTTATATGGATATTCTATTCCCATGATGTAAAAAAGGTACGGCAGTAATGTTAAATCGAGGTTAAATGAACCCGGAATATACGATCATAATATCAGGCTGTTCTGGGCGAATACAGCCGCTCCGTAAACGCCGGAGGCGTCGGAGACGACGGGATAGAGGAGATTCAGCGTGGAAGCGGGAACGGGAGCCATGCAAAGCTGGGCCAGCCGTTCCAGCAGCAGCTCACGGGGGAAGGCGCTCATAGCGCATACGCCGCCGCCCATTATCACCGCGTCAGGGTCAAGAAGCTGCACCGCCGAGGCCAGAAGATGGGCGAGGATATCCACATATTCCTTAAGCTCCGCATCGCTCATAAGGTCAAATATCTCCGCAATGCTGTGGCCAGGGTATCTGTCAGCCAGCAGATGCTCAAGGGCGCGGCCTGCCACATAGGGCTCGGCGCAGCCGGTCTTGCCGCAGCCGCAGGGACGGTCAAGCCCGTAAATGGCGATATGACCCGGCTCGCAAAGACCGCTCCTGCCCCGCAGGAGCTTGCCGTCCACCAGCACCGCGCCGCCGAGGCCCGTGCCTATGTAGCAGCCGAATACCACGCCGCGCTCAAGCCCGAGACGGCGGGAGTCTCCGGTGGTGAGCATGGTGATGTCGTTTTCAACGAATACCGGCGCGTCCAGTGCGTCGGTGAGGGCGTCCCGCAGGGGAACGTCATTGAGACCCGGGATGTTGGGCACGTTGAGCACCCGCTCGCCGTCCCGGCTGACGGTGCCGGGTATGCAGACGCCCGCTGCGGCGAATTTTTTGCCGCCGGCGTATTCCTTCAGCGCCTGAGAAAGTCCCGCCGCCGCGCCTCCGGGGGCGGAGAATATCTCCGCTGAGCTTCGTTTGACGAGGTTTTCGATTTTGCCGTCCCTTAAGGTCCCCATGCGGACGTATGTACCGCCCACATCCACGCCGAGTATGTTCATCATATGGTATCACCCTTATTTTTCTGTTTTGCCTTATTGTATATGCTGACGGCGGCGCGTGTCAAGCGGCATTGTGCTTCACGCGGCAGTAACGGTAAAACATGAAGCCCGGACATTGTTCATGTCCGGGCTTGAAGCTTATTTCAGCAGGAAGCTGCTGTTTACCAGCTCGTCGCAGTAGAGAAAAAGAACGTCCGCGCCGGTAAAATCCACATAATTTGGCAGCAGAGAGCTGACCATGTAACGAAGGTCGACGAGAGTGACCTTGGAGTAGCTTTCCAGCATCAGCGGTGCTATGGAGGAGCCGAAGGAGTCGCGGAAAATGACCAGTTCGCGCTTTTCGGCGGCCTTGGGGTTCTCAATGACCGTCAGGGGCGTAGCACCGGAGAGGAAAAAGTCGTAGCCGTTGGTGCTGAACTTGGCGGAGTCGTAGACCTTGCGGAATTCGGGCTGCTGGAAGTTATTGACCTTGGCGGCCTCGGTGACATCGCTGGTGAGGTAATAGAGGGTCTCAGGAGCGAAGCCATCGGCCTTGCTGCCGTAGGTGCCGACGAAGCTTCCCGCGGACTGAGTCGTGTAGGCGGTCTTGGTATAGCTGAAGCCCATGACGGAGGACAGGGCGGAAACAGCGGACGAAAGCTTTTCCTGCCGCCAATGGGGGTCGGTGACATAGTAGTCAGAGCCGCTGAGAGTATCCGTCAGGTCGATGGCGGTGAAGCCGGAGAGCTGGGCGGCAAGGCTGTCACAAATCGCCTTATGGTCAAAATACTTGTCCGTTTTGTCCCGGAAATACCAGCTTTTGTCGGGAACAATGGCGTAATATACCTTGTTATCCGCGAAGTAGCTGTCCCGCAGGGAGGTCATCTTTTCGGCCAGACGGGTAACAGCGGCGTCGTCCACGGCGGGGCGGGGCTCAAAATACATTCCGTCAAAGCTGAGAAGTATGCTTTTATCAACTACGGGGCCTGCCGGCGCCTCGGGAGTAGGCTCGGGAGTGGGTTCAGGAGTCGGAGTAGGTTTCGGGGTAGGCTCAGCGCTTGCCTCGGGAGTGGCCTGGGGCGTTTCATCCGGGGTGGCCTCGGGTGTTTCATCCGGGGTGGCCTCGGGACTTGTCTCCGGTGTTGCATCCGGTGTGCTGTCCGGAGCTGTGTCGGGAGTGGCCTGGGGCGTTTCGTCCGGGGTGGACACAGGGGCGGAGGGCGTATCCGGGATGGTGTTCGCCGGGCCGCCGCAGGCGCAGAGCAGCAGAGCAAGGAGCAGCGTAACCGCCGCGAGACGCTTCATTTTACTGAGCAAGAGACAGGAAGGCGTCGGCGATCTGCTGGCAGTTGTTGTTGTCCATTACCAGAAGAATGAGATTGCCGATGTTCTCAACGCGGATGTTGGCAGGGTCAACACCTACGCAGATCCACTTGTTGGGGTTCACGTTCTCGCGGATGGCGGTCTTTGCGGCCTCAATGTCGCTGCCTTCGGCAAGTCTTACCAGGCAGACGGAGTGAGCGACGGAACTCATCATGGGCTCGCAGGCATAGCCCTCAACGATGTCCAGATCAGATGCGCCGATAAAATAGCTTGCGCTTTCCGCGTCGAAGGGTGTAGCCATAAGTCTGGAGAGGGAAATTCCGTTCTCAAGACCGGCATAGAGCTTGCCGTAGATCTCCATGATGGAGGACTCGGCGGTCACGGGATAGCCAACGATGCTGCGGGCAACGTTATATGCCAGCTCGCCGTATATGCCGTTATCAAGCATCCAATCATTGAGAGTGGTGTCGCTGCCGGCGAGCTTCGCGCTGAGAGCGGCGTAGGAAACGAGAACCGCGTCGCCGCGCTTGAAGTTGGCGAGATCTGTATCAGCAGTGATGATGCCGGCGTCTCTGCCCAGGGTCTCCCAGTTATCCCACACGGTCTCATCGGTGTAGCCGAGAGCGCGGAGCGCGAAGGTGACAAAGGTCTGAGCGGTGGCGGGGCTGTCGGGGTCGAAGGTAGTGTCGGTCACACCGTCGGTGAGACCGTTGTTGTAAGCATAGGCTATGTACTCAGCGGCGCCCTCCCAGGTGGGTACATCTGTAAAAGGGCTGGTCAGAGGCTCCCAAGAATAGAGAGCTTCGTTCTCCTTTCCGGAGAGGCGGATGAGCATAATGAGCGCCTCAAGGCGGCTGGGGGCACGGTCAAGCTCGTAGCCCTTGTCGGAGCCCTGGAAAAGACCGAGAGTATTCAGCGCGTCGGCCTGAGCCATGGTGGTATCGTCACTGTATGCCAGGGCGCTGATGCCTGAACCCAGGCAGAGAGTCAGGGCGAGAAACAGTGCAATGATCTTCTTGAAGTTTTTCATGGTATCCTCCTAAAAATATGTTCTTTTGGGACTATATCATGGGTTTAGACGAATGGTCAAGGGCATATGTTCCCCATAAATACAAATAATCTCAAAAAGTTTTCCGCCGCGCCCTTTGAAGGACACGGCGGCGGGGCAGCTCCGCACATTGCTTCTGCGGTACTGTCAAGAAAAGGAAGAAAGGAGTGGAAGAATCAGAGTTCAAATACGCTCTTCCGGTCGGGAGTGGCGAGAGCCTTCTCGCTCCACTCGTTGCCGATTCCGGGAAGATCAGGCACGGTGTAAACGCCGTTAACGGGCTGGTAATCGTAGATGCAGAGATCCTTGATGTGGTCGTGGAGATTGTTTACATGGTGCTCATGAATCACGAAGTTGGGAATGGAAGACTCCAGATGCAGGGAGAGGGCGGTGGAAAGGGGCGTGCCGCAGACATGGAGCTGGACGGAAACGTCATAGGCGTGAGCCATGTCGCATATTTTCTTGCCCTCGGTCACGCCGCCGCAGCTTGTCAGGTCAGGCTGGGCTACCTGCAGGGACATGTCCTCAAAATAGGGGAAATACTGCCAGCGGGAGAAGATGCGTTCGCCGTTTGCTATGGGGATGCGGGTGCGCTCGCTTATCCACTTGGCCGTCTTGGGGGAGGGAGTGTTGGGCTCCTCGAAGAAGAAAATGTTGTATTTCTCCACTGCCTCGGCTATCTGAACGGCGGAGAGCGCGTCCAGACCGGAGTGATTCTCTATGATAATGTCCACGTCCTCACCCACTGCCTCGCGGGTTGCGGCGACGCGGCCTTCAATGAGCTTGAGCATTTTGGGGGCCAGCAGTCCGGAGCGCTGGAGATGGGATATCCTGTCCTGGGGACCGCTTCCGAAGCAGGTGAAGTCGACCTTGATGGCGTCATAGCCGTCAGCCACGGCTTTTTTGGCCATAGCTGCGTAATCCTCGTTGGAGAAGGCCATATTATACTCGGCGCCCCAGCCAAGCTGGAGCTGGCTGGCGTAGCAGCGAAGCTCATTACGGAACTTGCCGCCGAGGAGATTATACAGGGGAGTGTTGTAATACTTGCCCTTGATGTCCCAGAGGGCGATGTCTATGGCGCTCATGGCGGAGAACACGGCGGGGCCGGGGCTCTGTCCCCAGAAGGTGGTCTTGTGCAGCTTGTCCCAGATGACCTCGTTGGCCAGAGGATTCATGCCCAGAACCAGGGGAATGAGGCTTTCCAGCATGCCGTATGCGCCCTCGGCTCCGTTGCCGTAGGACATGGAGGCTTCGCCGTCGCCGTAAATGCCCTCGTCGGTATACATGCGTATGCCGACAGGCTTTGCGGGAGCGGTGGTGTCGCAGTGGAAGAGAAAAAGTTCAACCTTTGTTATTTTCATTGTGACAGCTCCTTATAGTTGGAGTTAAAGGAAGCTCTGAATAAATCGGCAAGAGCAGCTTGTGAGCAAAATTTTTGTGGCAATGAGGCGTGTTTTTGCAGGAATAATGGGTTTATTTCAAGAAAACACAACGATATTGCCGCGAAAATTTTCCACAAGATGCCGCAGACGTATTGATTCAGAGCTTCCTTAATATCGCTCCGCTGCCCGGGGGTACCGGACAGCGGAGAAAAACGGTTTATGCTGCGTAGTAAGCGTCCAGGGTATCCTGATAGATGGCCTTTATGGCATCGCCGCCGATGGAGGAAAGACCTGCTGCATAGGAATCCCACTCAGTGAGAGACTTGGAGTTGTCAACAAAGGCGGTGAAGTTCTCGGAGATATAGGTGACTACGTCGCCGGCAAGTTCATTGACCTCCTGCTGATCCTCGTCGCTGAGGTTCAGACCGGCAGGCCACTCGTAAGCGCCGTCATACTGGAAGAGAGTCCAAATCTGACCGAACTCAACATACTTGCTGCCGCCTTCGTAGGCCAGCTTGCGGTTACTGTCCTCAAGACCGCAGTCAGCCAGATTGTTCAGGCCGTGAAGCAGCAGGCACCAGGTGGCTGACAGGCCGTCGGGATTATTCAGAACGAAGTCGGTCAGGCGAATCTCGCCGTTCTCGTTGTAATCCCAGGTGTGACCCTGAACGCCGTAGTTGATGAGGTTGTATGCTCCGTCGGAATAACGGAAGTCGCACCAGGTAATGGCAAGAGGAATGTTCTCGCAGCTTGCGCTGACGCTTGTCTCGCCGTAGGACTTACGGGAAGCAGCCTCGCCAACATGGAGAACCTGGTCTTCTGTCTTGAGCAGCTTCTGGATGGTAACCCATTCAGCGTTGGGATCGGTGCCGTTGCTCTCGAGGGTCATGATGCCGGAGGTGGTGGTGGCGAAGAAGCCGCAGTTGTCTACCTTGGGAATGTAGGCGTTGTTGTCGGCGCAGCCGGCCCAGTCAGGATCGATGAGACCGGCGTTCCAGCACTTGTTGAGATAGGTGACAAGGTCAAGGTCATTCTGGTTGGAGTGGAGCAGCTGAACCTCTCCGTTGATCTGATAGGGCTGCTGGAGAGAGGCAGTGTCGGTATAGCCAACGGTATCAAAGGCACTGAAAATTTTGGCGCCGGAGATCTCAATGGTGCTGATAAGCTGCCAAGGGGCGGTAGAGAGACCGGCGTTCTTGACTGCGACCATCATATCATAGACATCATCCCAGGTCTTGATGCCCTCGCGGGTCATGCCGACCTGCTCGACCCAGTCGTTGCGGACAACGGGACCCATGCTGACGACCTTGCCGTCATAAAGATCCCAGAAGGAATAAACAAAATCGTCCTCATAGAATACGTCGGCATAGGTGGCCTTATCATCGGGGTCGCGGTAAGCAGCCTCGTACATATAGTTGGGGCAGTACTCGCGATAATCATAGATGTTGACAAAATAGCCTTCCTCAACGGATTCCTTGACGGTGCCGGAATAGTAGCTTGCGCCGTGGCACATGAGGTCGCAGAGGTCATCGGCGGCCAGAAGAACGGCGAAGTTGGACTGCATGGCGTCTCTGGTAACGATGGTGTACTCTACATTGACGCCGGTCTGAGCCTTCAGCTCCTTGGGGAAGGGCATGGAGTCAAAACCATCGGCGGGAATGTACTCGGGGTTCCAGCTGACAGTCCAGAAGGTAAGGGTCTCATCAGTGGTGCAGAAAGGCAGTTCGTAGTCATACTTTTCGGTGGCTACGCCGCGTTCGTCGGTGGCAAACTTGCCGGCGGCGAACTTGTAGGGGCTGTTCTCCTGATCGTTGCCGTCAGGAGTGTTGTTGTTGGTGTTGGTGGTGTTATTGTTGGTGCTGTTGGTGTTGTCAGTGTTGCTGTTGTTGGTGCCGCCGCAGCCGGCGAACAGGGCAACAATGAAAACAAGTGCGAGGATAAGCGCTAAATGCTTCTTCATTTTTTTCTGTCCTTTCTTTATAAAATATATTTAAGGAATGATCATTCCTTGGTGACGGTTTTCTTCATGCGGGCCTCGGTCATGGCTTTCTCTGTCCACTCGTTGCCGATGCCGGGCAGCTCGGGAGTTACGAAGCGGCCGTTCACGGGCTGATAATCATGAATGCAGAGATCCTTCATGTACTGATGCAGGCATACGCAGTGCTGCTCATGGATGATAAAGTTGGGGATGGAGGACTCAAGGTGCAGGGAGAGGGCGGTGGAGAGGGGCGTGCCGCAGACGTGAGCCTGAACGGCCACGTCATAGGTGTGCGCCATGTCGCATATCTTCTTGCCCTCGGTCAGGCCGCCGCAGCTTGTCAGGTCGGGCTGGGCGATCTGAATGGACATATCCTCAAAGTAGGGAACATACTGCCAGCGGGAGAATATGCGCTCGCCGTTGGCGATGGGGATATTTACATTTTCGCGGATATACTTGGCTGTTTTGGGAGAGGGAGTGTTGGGCTCCTCAAAGAAGAAAATGTTGTACTTTTCGATGGCGCGGGCGAGCTGAACGGCGGAGAGAGCGTCCAGGTTGGAGTGGTTCTCCACGATTATATCCACGTTGGGGCCAACGGCCTCGCGGACGGCGGCCACGCGTTCCTCGGCGAGCTGAACGTAGTAGGGGCTCATGGGGCCGCGGCGCTGTTCGTTGCCCAGGGGGCGGGAGGGGTCGCGGTCGAAGGTGAGAAAGTCTATCTTGATGGCGTCATAGCCCAGCTCGTCCACCACATACTTGGAAACCTCCTCGTACTTGTCCGTGGTGAAAGCGAAATCGTGATAGCCCTTGAAGCCGTGCTGCAGCTGGCTGGCATAGCAGCGCAGATCCTTGCGCTGCTTACCGCCCAGCAGGCGGTAAAGGGGCATGTTGCAGACCTTGCCCTTGATATCCCAGAGGGCGATGTCTATGGCGCTCATGCCGGAGAAAACGGCGGGTCCGGGGCTCTGTCCCCAGAATGTGCCGCGGTGCATCTTGTCCCAGATGACCTCGTTGTCAAGGGGGTCCATGCCGATGATCATGTTTGCCAGAGCTTCGATCATGCCGAACGCGGCCTCGGAGCCGGTGCCATAGGACATGGAGCCCTCGCCGTCGCCGTAAATGCCCTCATCGGTGTAGATGCGGCAGCCTACGGGGCGGTTGGGTATGGGGACGTCACAGCGAAACTGAAATACGTCTACCTTTGTGATCTTCATGTGTTGCCTCCTTATAGAATCATATATCGTATTCGATACATAATTGCTGTGAATGTAAAATGCGCACTTTATCTCGTTAATCAATCGATTGCAAAATAGCGCAATCGATTGCGAGAAACTTCGAGAAGATAGCCCCTGCCGAGCATAACATTTTTTATGATGAAGAAAGCCTGAATAATTTTTCCGGCGTTCCGCGCGGCAGGGACTGAAGCTGTTTTATGCTGTGGTGTATGCTGTAAGGCTCAGACCTTGTTCCAATCCTCGCCCTTTTCCAGACCCCACATCTCGAATACTTCGTTGTAGAAGGGGGGACGCTCGAAATCCAGAGGATAGAGCCAGGGAGTGTTGCGGTAATTCATGTGCATGTCCTCAAGCATCTTCAAGCCGGTGCATACCTCTTCCAGTCTCGCGGGAGGAATAGAGAAAATCATCTCGTCCTTGCCGGCGCGGGCGCGCTCAACATCGCCGGGGTCGGGAACGGTAATGCGATACTGACCGTTGAGCATGGGGGGAACGGTAGCGTAGGCGCAGGAGTCAATGCCGTCGAACTCGCTCTTGACGTAGGTACCGGTCATGGACTTAACGGCGCGGAGAATGCAGTTGAGCTGCATGGTGTTGGAGTAAACGAGGATGATATCAGGCTCAAACTCTGCCTTGTAGAGGGGAGAGGTAACAACAGCCTTGCACTTGCCCAGCTCCAGACGGGGGAAGTTGGCCAGGAACTCCTCGGCCTTGTCCTCGGGAACGCCTATGTACTTCTTGATAACGTTGAAGTATTCGGTGCCGGGGGTGCAGTCCACCATGCCGAAAGCAATGAGGGGATTCCAGCACCAATGGTCTTCCTTGGTCAGAGCAATGGTCATGCCTCTCATTCTGGTCATGGCCTTTGCCTGGCAGAATGCCATGTGCTTGCCCATGTCGCGCTTGGGGAAGATGGTACCTGCGGGGATATCCTCGAGATTGTCAAAGAATTTTACAGCGATGGGATAGGTTTCCAGGCGGAGAGTGCTTTCCAGAAACTTGCCATATTCGTTATACTGCTGTATGGTCATGAAAAAAACGCTTCCTTTCGTTTATATACTTATACACTCATAGTCCAGGCGCGCCAGCCGCCGCTCATATTCTTGACGCGGTAGCCGTGGGCCTTGAGGAAGAGGGCGGAGTTGTAGGCGCGGTAGCCTACTCCGCAATATACCACATAGGTCTTGCTCTTGTCCAGCTCCTGATAGCGTTCGCGGAGCTCGTCGATGGGCAGGAGGATGGAATCCTCAATGTGACCCGCGTCATATTCCTCCTGGCTGCGGACGTCAAGGATGACGTCACCGGCTTCCTTGCAGGCGGGAATATCGGAGGGCAGGACGTAGTCCATCTCGCCTCTTATCATGTTGGCAGCGATCATGCCGCCGAGAATGACGGGATCCTTTGCGGAGGAATAGGGGGGCGCGTATGCCAGATCCAGATTCTCAAGGTCGAAAACGGTGAGACCGGAGTAGATGGCTGTGGCAAGCACGTCGATACGCTTGTCGATACCCTTGCGGCCAACGCCCTGGGCGCCGAGGATACGGCCGTCCTGCTTGGCTACGGTGAGCTTCAGAACCATAGGCATTGCGTCGGGATAGTAGGTGGCGTTGCTGAAGCCGGGAACGTAAACGCTCTCAAAGTCCCAGCCAAGGGCTGCGGCCTCACGGGCGTTCAGACCGGTGCGGGCAGCGGTGAGCTCGCCTATCTTGATGATGGCGGTTCCCAGTACGCCCTTGAAGAGAAGCTTGCCGCCAGCCGCGTTGCAGCCGGCCGCGCGGCCCTGCTTGTTGGCGCTGCCTGCCAGGGGGATGCGCACCTTCTTGCCGGAAACGAGGTTAAGAGATTCCACCATATCGCCCGCAGCGTAGATGTCGGGGTCGGAGGTACGCATGGTCGCGTCGGTCCATACGCCGCCGGTCTCGCCGATCCTTACGCCGGCCTGAACGGCCAGCTCGGTGCTGGAGCGCACGCCTGCGGCCATGATGACCATGTCGGCGGGGATGGCGGTGCCGTCCGCGAGGACAACGCCGTTGGCCTTGCCGTCGCCGGTGATCTCGCTTACGGATGCGCCGGTGAGTACGGTGATGCCCATTTCCTCAAAGTGGCCGATAAGGACGTCGGAGAATTCCTGATCCATATTGCTCATTATCTGGGGCAGGCGCTCGATGATGGTGACCTTAACGCCTTTTTCGCGGAGGTTCTCGGCGGACTCAAGGCCGATAAAGCCGCCGCCGACAACAACGGCGCTCTTGGTGCCGGCCTCAAGTCTGGAAACGATGCGGTCAGCGTCGGGTACGGTGAATACATTGTATACGCCGTCCTGCTCAATTCCTTTGATGGGGGGGACGATGGGACGGCCGCCGGTGGCGAGAATGAGCTTGTCATAAGCCTCGGTGGTCTCGCCCTCGGGAGTCTTTACGGTGATGGTCTTGTTTCTGGCGTCCACGCCCACGACCTCGTGGTTGATGCGAACGTCAATGTTGAAGCGGTCCTTGAACATCTCGGGAGTAACGAGCAGCAGCTCGTCGCGATCCTCGATGACGCCGCCGATGTAGTAGGGCAGGCCGCAGTTGGCGAAGGAAACATAGTTGCCTCTCTCAAAAAGGACTATCTCGGCATCCTCGTTGGTGCGGCGGGCCTTGGTTGCAGCGGATGCGCCGGCGGCAACGCCGCCAACTACCAGAATTCTCATTTATGTATGCCTCCTGTTGCCGGATCGATCAGTTGTCCAGAAGGAACTCCGCGATAACGCGGGTAGCCTTTTCAACAACGTCGGCGCACTTGACTGCGTGATCCTCGATCTTCCAATATTCCTCGCAGTCTGCGGGATTGGTGAAGATAAAGGTACGGCCAAAAACCTTCTTCTGGAACTCGGGACACATGGTGGTGCCCATCTCGGCCAGATACTTGTCACGGAAGGCCTGGAACTTGGCAGCGCCGATATCCTGCAGGTCGGGGTTCTTCAGCTCGTCCTCCAGGGGTACGTTGTACTTCAGGCCTACGGCCAGCTGGCCGCAGGTATAGGTGCCGCAGCTGCCGCTGCTTGCTCCCGCGCCGCCGCAGAGGGACATGGAAGCGCGGATAAGCTCATCGGGAATGAAGTCGAAATATGCCTTCAGGCCGATAAGGGTGCTGCGTGAGCATACGTCGTCGCGGATCTGAGCCTCGCGGGCAGTTTTGCCGCAAAGGTCGAGGATCTCTTCCTTGGTCATGTTTTCCTTGGACATTTTGGTTTCCTCCTATTTTTAAAGGCGGGCCGACATACTTCTGAGGCCGGAACGCCAAAAGCTTTCACGATTTTGCAATCGATTTCTCATATTTTAGCATATTTTTTTTAGCTATTCAATAGCAAAATTGGAGTTCTTCTATCCTAATATAGGCGCTCATAGGATTTTATTTACGGAAATGTGTGCAATTTGCAAATAACTCGTAAAAATACTTGACCAATGATTGTGAAACGTATACAATATATAAATATAGTAAGAGCAAAAATTTGTGAGGAGGTTTACATATTATGGAGATAAAGGAAGTATCCGCCTTGGCTGCTAAGATAAGGGAAAATATCGAGAAGGTCATGGTAGGCAAGAGCATGGAAATAGAACTTATTATAACAGCGCTCATTTCCGGAGGTCATGTGCTGCTGGACGATGTTCCGGGTACCGGCAAGACCGTTACCGCGAAGTCCCTGGCCAAGTCCATCGACTGCGGCTTCAAGCGCATACAGTTCACCCCCGACCTGCTGCCTTCCGATATCACCGGCATGAGCATTTTCAACCAGAAGGAGTATGTGTTTGAGTTCCGGGAAGGTCCCGCTTTTACCAATATTCTGCTTGCCGATGAGATAAACCGCGCCACTCCCAGAACCCAGTCCGCGCTCCTGGAGTGCATGGAGGAAAGACAGATAACCGTTGACGGCGTTACCCGCGCCCTGGCCGAGCCCTTCTTCGTCATTGCCACCCAGAACCCCGTGGAGTCCTCCGGCGCGTTCCCGCTGCCCGAGGCTCAGCTCGACCGTTTCCTTTTCCGCCTGAATCTGGGTTATCCCGATACCGCGGGCGAAATGGCCGTTCTGGACAGATTTATCAATAACAGCCCTCTTGAGGAGCTTACGCCCGTTGCCACCGGCGGGGAGATAATGGCCGCTCAGGCCGCCTGCCGCAGGGTGGAGGTCAGCGAGCCGGTCCGCCGTTACATGGTCGCACTCACCGAGGCCACCCGTACCGCCGCAGACGTTTCTCTGGGAGTAAGTCCCAGAGGTCTCCTCTGGCTCATGCGCGCCTGCCAGACCTACGCCGCCGTTCAGGGACGCGACTATGTACTGCCTGACGATGTGAAAAAGCTGGCAGTACCCGTGTTCGCCCACCGCATTATAACCCGCACCGGCTACGGCGTTGCGGACAAGGCCGCTCAGGTGGTCAATGATCTGCTCAAGTCCGTCGCCGTGCCCACCGAGGACCCCAACGCGGATAAGATAGGCGAATAAGAACCGCGCCATCGCCGCGCCATTCGCGTCATTTAAGAATAGGAGGTGGAGCATTGACCGCCTTTTGGATAATCGTGATCGTGGGCATTTTTGCGCTTCTTCAGGTCGCGTACTATAATAAAAATGCCTTGAAAAAGGTCAGCTATGAGCGGCACTTCTCGGAAAAACGCGTGTTCGCCGGAGAAAAAGTGAATCTGGTGGAGGTACTGAGCAATGATAAGCTCATCCCCGTGCCCTGGGTGCGCGTGGAATCCCGCGTGCCGTCTGAGCTGAAATTCAAAAGCCAGGAAAATCTTGAGATAGCTATGGAGCTTTTCCATAAGAGCCTGTTTTTCCTCGGCGGCTATTCCCGCATAACCCGCCGCCACGAGATACTCTGCACCAAACGCGGTTACTACGACTGCAGCAAGGCGAGCATAGCGGCCGGCGACCTTTTCGGCCTGGCCAACGCCCGTCAGGACTATATGGGAGACGCCAAAATATATGTGTACCCCGCCATTCCCAAGCCGGAGGATATGCCCGAGTCCGCCCTGAAATGGCAGGGTGATGTGACCGTGCGCCGCTGGATCATGCCGGATCCCATGCTGGTGAACGGCATCCGCGAATACCGCCCCGGCGACAGCCGCAAGGACGTACATTGGGGAGCGACGGCGCGCACCGGCGCTTTGCAGGTAAAGACCCATGACTACACCGTTTCACCCCGAGTGCTGCTGTGCCTGAACTGCCAGATCAACGATCTGCTTTACGGGGCGATGGAGCCCAAGGATGTGGAATTTCTTGAGAACGGCGTGAATATCGCCGCCGCTCTGGCGGCATGGTGCTGCGATAACGGCATTGACGCGGGCTTCTGCTCCAACGGCGAGAACAAAGCTAAGAGCGATGAGCCGGTCTATGTGGCTCCCGGCACAGGCGAGGCCAAGCTCAATGAGATACTTGAGGCTCTGGCTGTGCTGAACATAAAAATGCAGAAGGGCTTCCACTCCATGCTGGATAGCCTTATAAACGCGGGTACAACGGAGATGGACATTGTTATGATCTCCGCCTATTGGAGCGATTCTCTCCAGACCCGTGCCGAGACCCTGCGAAAGATGAATAATTCCGTTTCGTGGGTGCGCATAAAGGGGGTGCTGGGCAGATGAAAGCCGATAAACTCGGAATGTGGCTGATAAATCTGCTGCTGTCCGCCGCCTTTGCGTTTTCTCTGCTGGTGCTCATGGAACAGCTTCCCGCTATGGGCTGGGCCTGGTACAGCCGCAGCGTATGCGGCTGGCCGCTGCTTATCTGCTTCGTTGCCGGACTCTGCGCCCGGAATATAAAGGCTCTGCGCTATGCCCTGCTGCCCATCTCGGCTCTGGCCGCGGCCGCGCTGATATGGCTCGTTTTCCCGGCTCATGAGACTATGGACGTGGTTTACATAATAGCATGCATGCTGCTGGGAGCGGGAATATTCTTCCTTGGCCTTCGGGGCGATCAGCCCTTCCCGCCCAAGGTGGCGCTGGCGTCAATAATCCTTTACATCTTCGATTGCTCCTACTTCTATCTGAATACGGGAGTTATCAGGGAGATAATGCCCATCACCTACTGCGCCCTGGGCGCTTTCCTCCTCAGCCTTTACAGCTTCAATACAAACAGCCTGCACAACGGTTTACATAATGTTAAGGGCGGAGCTGTGATGGCTGTACCCGCGGGACTTCGCAGCCGTAACCTTATCATGCTGACAGTGTTCCTGCTCATCGCCGTGCCGCTTGCCAACCTGAGCTTCCTCCAGAAAGGACTGAGCGCCGGTCTGGGCTTCCTGCTCCGCTGCGTATGGAGCGTACTCAAGGCTCTCACCAGCGGAGGCGGCGACGCCATGATGGTGCCGACGGCAACTCCGGAGGTCACCGAAGAGGTGAGCGAAGCCGTGGAGCTTGATCCCGGCACAAGCGACGGTATTTTTGTGCCGATATTTATCAGCATCATGCTCATTCTGGCTCTCATTACCGCCATAGCCGTGTTCATACCCAAACCTGACGGCAGGGGCGGACGCGGCAGCGTGAGAGATTGGCTGAAAAAGCTCTTCAAGGTGCGGCAGGTGGAGGCCTACGAGGACAGCGTGGAGCGTCTGCTGGATCTGAAAGGCATTTTGAAGAAGGGGCGGGACAGTGTAAAGAGCTTTTTCGATAAGTTCACCGCCACTCCCGAAAAATTCGAGGATATGCCCAACGGACGGATGCGGGTGCGCTTCGCCTATAAAAATCTGCTGAACAGCAACCGTGTCAACCGCCGTGCCGTGTATTATACGCCCCGTGAGCTCAGCGCCGAGCTGGGCATTGCCGAGATACAGGAGCTTGCCGAGGTATATAATACCGTTCGCTATAAGGAAAACAGCGAGGTGACAGCCGAGCAGGAGGCCGTTGCCAAGGCGGCCATGAATGCGGTGAGGAGCAGGAGAAGATAAACGGTCTGCCGAAAAACGATTGCGCTTATAAGGATGCACTCACACATCTATACGTCCAAGCTGGGTTAAAGTGCGGAGATTCTTCACTACGTTCAGAATGACGCGGCTTTTAGATTTGTCCGATGTAATGACAAAACACAAAACCGAAAGACTATGTCATTCTGAGCCCCGCCGAAGGCGGGAGTGCGAAGAATCTCCGGCGTTATTGAGAGATAGGCATCACGGAAAAGCCTATTTTTGCCATAATGATGATCCCCGTGTTCGCACAGAACACGGGGATCATTTGTCAGTTGTCCTTGTCGCCCTTCTGACGGACGACGATTTTTATGGGCGTGCCTTCCAGTCCGAACACGGCGCGTATCTGGTTTTCGATATAACGCTGATAGGAGAAGTGGAAAAGCTCGGCGTTGTTTACGAAGATCACAAAGCAGGGTGGCTTTATGCCGGTCTGTGTCATGTAATAGAGCTTCAGGCGGCGGCCCTTGTCGGAGGGGGGCTGCACGCGGGCGGTGGCGTCCTCAAGGACGTTGTTGAGCATACCGGTGGTGATGCGCATGGAGCTCTGGTCATTGACGTAGTTGATGAGCTCAAAGAGACGGTCCACACGCTGTCCGGTGAGGGCGGAGATGAACACGATGGGAGCGTAGGTCATGAAGCTCAGGTCGCGCATGATGTCCTTGCGCATCTTGTCCATAGTCCTGTCGTTCTTCTCAATAAGGTCCCATTTGTTCACCACGATGATGCAGGCCTTGCCTGCCTCGTGCGCCATGCCCGCCACCTTGGTGTCCTGATCGGTAACGCCGTCCTGGGCGTCGATAAGGATAAGGCATACGTCGGCGCGCTCAATGGCCTGCTGGGCGCGGAGCACGCTGTATTTTTCTATCTTGTCCTCGACCTTGGATTTGCGGCGCATACCGGCGGTGTCGATGAAAAGGTACTTGCCGTGCTCGTTCTCGAAATAGCTGTCCACGGCGTCGCGGGTCGTGCCGGCAACATCGCTTACGATAACGCGGTTCTCGCCCAGAATATAGTTGGTGAGGGAGGATTTACCCACATTGGGACGGCCTATCATTGCAACGCAAATGGTGTCGTCATCCGTCTCGGTTTCGTCCTCGGGCGGGAAGGCCTTTACGCAGGCGTCCAGCAGGTCGCCGGTGCCGTGGCCATGAACGGCGGAAACGGCGATTGGGTCGCCCAGGCCGAGCGAGTAAAACTCATAGATGCCGGGGTCGGTAATGCCGGTGGAGTCCATTTTGTTCACTACCAGAACAACGGGCTTGCCGCAGCGCTGGAGCATGGAAGCTATCTCGCTGTCGGCGGCGGTAACGCCGGTGTGTATATCGGTCACAAGGACGATGACATCCGCCGTCTCTATGGCTATCTCAGCCTGCTCGCGGATAAAGCGGAGTATCTCGCTGTTGGTCTTGGGCTCGATACCGCCGGTGTCGACCATAGTGAACTCCCGGCCGTTCCAGTCGGCGTCGGCGTAAAGTCTGTCGCGGGTGACGCCGGGCACGTCCTCCACGATGGAAAGGCGCTTTCCGGCCAGCTTGTTGAAAAGCATGGATTTGCCCACGTTGGGGCGTCCTACTATTGCTACCAGGGGCTTTGCCATATCGTTTGCCTCCTTTGTGTAATGTCAGTTCAGTCCCAGCATGGCGTCGAGAAGGGCGCCTCCGTCGTTGGGAACGGGGATCACGGGCACTCCCAGCTCTGCCGAGAGCTGCTCCAGGCTCACGTCGTCCAGAAAAACGTCGCCGCCGTGGCGGAGCATTACGGCGGGGATCAGCAGCCTGCGTCCCAGCTCCTTGCCCTTGAGCTGAGCGAGGATATCGCCGCCGGAAACAAGACCCGCTACGTCCACGCTGTCTCCGAGAAAGTTGTTTTTGATGGGATATACCTTGCCGTGGGCGTTCGTGCACTTCTCGCCCAGCTTCTCAATAAGCCCCTTGATAAAGGGGGCGGCCGCCTCGCCGGTGGCCACGGAGAAATAGGAGACCGGGTCCTCGTCGAGCAGCTTCAGAGCGCTCTCAAATTCGTCGGATAGGGAGCGCATGAGACCCACGCCGTTTTCATATTGGGGGTATTCGTCGTAATATTCTGTATCGGGAAGGGGGCGGCCTGCCCGAAGATAAAGCTCGTCGGAGCAGTAAAAAATGCGCCGTCCCACATTTTTCGCGAATTCGTCGCCGTAGTTATCGACAATGTCGATGATTTCCGCGGCCTTTTTTCTGTCAACGGGCTTGAGGGGATATAGCCCGCCGCGATACTTCGTTATGCCCACGGGCACTATGGAAACGCTGTCCACCTGAGGGTAGAGCACCGTGAGGGTCATCATGGTGCGCAGAAGCTCCTCACCGTCGTTGAGGCCGGGGCAGCAGACTATCTGGCAGTTCATCTTTATGCCCGCGTCGGCAAAGCGGCGCATGATGTTCAGGCACTCTCCGGCGTTCTTGTTGCGGAGCATCTTTACCCGCAGCTCGGCGTTGGTGGTGTGGACGGAGATGTTCATGGGGCTTATCTTCAGGTCGATTATCCGCTGTACCTCACGCTCGGAGAGATTGGTGAGTGTGACGTAATTTCCCTGAAGGAAGGAAAGGCGGGAGTCGTCGTCCTTGAAGTAAAGGGTTTCCCGCAGCCCCTTGGGGAGCTGGTCGATGAAGCAGAAGACGCAGTTATTGGCGCAGCGGCGTGCCTTGTCCATGAGGTATTCCTCAAAGTTGAGGCCGAGGGGCTGAAAATCCGGGTTCTTTATTTTCACCTTACGGGTCTTGCCGTTCTCGCTCCGGAGCAGCAGCACGACCTTCTTGCTCTCAGAGTGATACTTGAAGTCCAGCACATCGTTTATCTCCCGGCGGTTCACCTTCAGAACGGTCTCACCGGCTCGGACTCCCGCCGCCTCGGCCAGACTGCCGGGATCGACGGAGCTTATGGTGTTGTATGCCACGGGTGTCACTCCTTTTGAGTAGAGGTTATCATTTGCCAGGCTCATAATTTGCCGGGCGGATATGCGGAATAGCTGAAAATCATAAGAAATAGAGGGGAGGTAATCCCTCCCCTCTATTCTTAAAAGCTTCTGAGATTACTTTGCCTGAGCAATGACCTCTCTGCCGTCATAAGTTCCGCAGGCCTTGCAGACTCTGTGGGGCAGGTGGTAAACCCCGCACTTGGGGCAGGCAACGATACCGGGAGTAGTGAGCTTCCAGTGAGAGTTACGTCTGGTATCTCTTCTTGCCTTAGATACTTTTCTCTTGGGAACCGCCATTTTGACACCTCCTCGTGCTTAGCTGTGCGAGCAGCGTTTAATTTTAATTGTCGTTCAATAGCTGCCCTAATACAGCTAATCTGGGGTCTATATCCTTTTTGCAGCCGCAGGGTCCGTCCCTGAGGGGCTTGCCGCATTGGTGGCAGAGGCCGGGGCAATCCTCGCTGCAAAGGAATTTCGTATCCATGTCGAGCACGAACGAAGTGATGATTATCTCGTCCAGATCCGCCTTGCTGTCAACAACAAGGTAGATGTCCGGGTTATCCTCGTCCTCCAGTTCCTCGGCGAGCTTCGCCGTGATCTCGAGGTTCTTTTCCTGCTCGTACTCGGTGCCGCACCTGTCGCAGACGCAGAGCATTTTCACGCTGATGGAAGCGGTGAGCGTAAGCACACCCGCGGAATTTACGACCTTGCCCTCGGCCCGCAGCGGAGTGAGAAATTCGCTGACGGAGTCGAAATGCATATCGGAAATATCCGCTTCATATGAAAACGGTACGCTGCCGGGGCTGGCGATTATTGTGTGCAGATCCAATAGCATAATCTTCACCCCTGAAAGACGGCGGGAAACAGATCCGCGCCGGTTTTATCGGGCGAATTTGTGCCCATGCTTCGTGGCTGTTCCTGAAAAGCGTGGCGCAGGAACCGGAAGGCAAAGGGGCCGAAGCCTAACGATGCCTTAACCATGATGCCCGATTATTATAGTGTATCAAAGCGGCTTTGTCAAATCTTTTTTTGAATTTTCAAGCTTTTGCGGGAAAATATTCCCGCTTTTTTCGATACATCATATATTATTACCTAAACTCGGCAAAAAATCAACAGGAATTTGCGGCCAAAGCAAATATTTCTTGCTGCGCAGGGAAAAAGCATTGTAAAAATTCCAAAAATATAATACAATAAAACGTATGGATAAATTTCGCACTAAGGAGGCAGCCACTATGGACCAGAGACATGAATATTCCGTGCCGCTCTATAAGCTGGTGGATGAATTTGAACTGGAGAAGGTGTATATCCCCGAGAATTATGAGGAGATATTGGTTCATACGCCTGACATAAACCGCCCGGGTATGCAGCTTATCGGTTTCTTCAATCACTTCGACAATTTGCGCCTGCAGATAATGGGTATAATCGAGATAATGTATCTTCGCACTCTGCCCCAGGAGGAGAGGAGAAAGATATATGAGCTGCTGTTCAAGCATGATATACCCGCCCTCATCATCTGCAACCGCATGAAGGTTGACCCGAGCTGCATCGAGCTGGCGGAGAAGTATCATACGCCCCTGCTGCGTACCGACCGCGATACCTCGGAATTCATGGCTAATATCATCACCAGCCTTAATGAGCATCTCGCACCACGTATTACCCGCCACGGCGTTATGGTGGAGGTCTACGGCGAGGGCGTGCTGCTCATAGGTGAAAGCGGAATAGGCAAGAGCGAGGCAGCCATTGAGCTGGTAAAGCGCGGCCACCGTCTGGTGGCTGACGACGCGGTGGAGATAAAGCGTGTCTCCTATAATACCCTCATCGGCACCGCCCCTGAGATCATCCGCTATTATGTGGAGCTGAGAGGTATCGGCGTAATCGATGTCCGCAAGCTCTTCGGTATGGGCGCGGTCAAGGACAGCGAAAAGGTGGAGCTGATAATCAATATCGAGCCCTGGCAGGACGGATATATGTATGACCGCCTTGGCATCGATAATAAATATACCGATATTCTCGGCGTGAAGGTGCCCTCGATCACCGTGCCGGTAAAGCCGGGACGCAACCTTGCCGTCATCATCGAGACGGCGGCTATGGCGAACCGCCAGAAGCGCATGGGCATCGACAGCGCGATGGAATTCACTGAGCGCATCAATTCTCAGTTCGACAAGGATATTAAGGTCAAGAAGAAAGACGGTTGACAGATGCTGAATAAAATTCGCGCCCTTTTCCCCGGACTGGAGATAAGGGAAAATGAGCCGCTGAAAAACCATACCAGCTTCCGCATCGGAGGGCCGGCGGATGTGATGCTCCTTCCAAAAAGCGCGGAGGAGCTTACGGCGCTGTATAGGGCGCTTCTGGAAATGGATATTCATCCCTTTGTAATGGGCAACGGCAGCAATCTGCTCTTTGCGGACGAGGGCTGCCGGGGCGTGGTCATCAAGACCACCGGGCTGAACGGCGTAAGCCTTGCCGGGGACGGTATCGTCCGCGCGGAGAGCGGGGCGCTCCTTTCCCAGGCGGCGGTGTTCGCCCGGAAGAACGCGCTTACCGGCATGGAATTTGCCCACGGCATCCCGGGAAGCGTGGGCGGCGCGATAATAATGAACGCGGGCGCTTACGGCGGAGAAATGAAGGATATAACGCGCAGAACCGTGTATCTGGACACCGCCGGAGAGCTGCGTGAGGTCAGCGGCGGGGAGCATGAGTTCAGCTACCGCCACAGCCGCTTTCAGCCCGGGGAGATCGTGCTTTACAGCGAGTTTTCACTGCAGCCCGGCGTTGAAGCGGAGATACAGGAAAAAATGAACCAACTGGCAGCCAAACGCAAGGCCAGCCAGCCTCTGAATTTGCCCTCGGCGGGCAGCGCTTTCAAGCGCCCGGTGGGCGGCTATGCCGCCGCATTGATAGACCAGGCGGGGCTGAAGGGACTCACGGTGGGCGGCGCTCAGGTGTCCGTCAAGCACGCGGGCTTCCTTGTAAACGTGGGCGGGGCTACCTGTTCCGACGTTCTTGCGCTCATAGATAAAGTTAAGGAGGCCGTATTTGCCGCCAGCGGTATAGAGCTGGAGCCGGAGATACGGATCGTTCGATAAGCCGCCGGAAACGGCGAAACAGGAAATCGTGTGAAAAATCACACGATATGATTGAATAGCCCATTGCCTCGCCCTTCGTGCAACCGGCGATGATGGCAAAAATCCTCCATGCGGGGGAGATTTTGAATGACTATTTGTGCGGTGCTGCCGCATGGAGGATGAATATGGAATTTTTTGTCATATCGGGGCTTTCCGGCGCGGGCAAGAGTAAGGTTGCGGCCATTCTGGAGGATCTGGATTTTTACTGCGTGGATAATATGCCCGTGGTGCTTATACCGATTTTTACGGAGCTGTGTCTGGCCACCAAGGGACGCTATGATAAGGTGGCACTTGTTACCGACGTGCGCGGCAGAGACAGCTTCGATGAGCTTTTCACTGCTCTTGAGCGAATGCACGAGCTGGGCGTGGAGTATAAGATAATTTACATCGAGGCCAGCAACAGCGTTATACTGAAAAGGTATAAGGAGACCCGCCGCCGCCATCCTCTCGACCCGGATGGAACGAACGTGGAGGAAGCCATTACCCGCGAGAAGAAGCTTCTGGCGCCCATCAGGGACAGGGCTGATTACATCATCAATACCAGCAACTATACGCTTGCCCAACTGCAGCACAGCATACTTGATCTTTTTGCTGATAAGAACGAGCTGCGCGGCCTGCATGTAAACGTGGAATCCTTCGGCTTCAAATACGGCGTTCCTACCGATGCCGACCTGGTCTTTGACGTGCGCTTCCTGCCCAATCCTTACTACGTGCCGGAGCTGACCCACCAATGCGGTCTGGACGAGCCTGTGCGTGATTATATCTTCCAATATGAGCAGACCGGCGAGTTCATGAATAAGCTCACCGACCTGATAGGCTTCCTGCTGCCCCAATACGCGGAGGAGGGTAAGCCCTCCATAGTTATAGCCATTGGCTGCACCGGCGGCCATCACCGCAGTGTTGCTGTTGCCGAAGCAGTGGCTGAATTTGCGCGAGAGCAGGGCTATGACACTGCTTGTTCTCACCGGGATGTGAGCAAATAGCAAGAGAAAGGATGTGCCAAACAGCGCCATGAGCTTTGCGTCCGAGGCAAAGGCGGAAATGTGCCGCCAGCCTATCAATAAAAAATGTTGCACGGCTGCGGAGATTTATGGTATACTCCTTTACTGCAATACCTTTTCCGCGGACGATATACGTATCGTTACCGAGTCGCGGCCCTTCGCCCAGCGGGTGGAGAAGCTCTTCAGCCGGGCCTTTGGATGGGAAGTCGATCAGCGGCAGGGTTTTGAAGCTGCCGAAGGCAAGATCGTTCTTGCCGTGACCCAGCGGGAGAAGATAGATGATGTTTTCCGGCACTTCGGCTATGAGCGGGAGCGAATACTCGCCCATCACATCAATCTCGGCGTGCTGGAGTCTGAATGCTGCCGGGTGGCCTTTGTGCGCGGAGCTTTCCTCGCGGGAGGCTCAGTCACCGACCCGCGGAAAAATTATCATCTTGAGCTTATCACGGGTCATTTCAATGTGAGCAACGAGGTCGTTTCCGTGCTCTTTGAAATGGGATTTTCCGCGCGCAATTCCCGCCGCGGAGGTAATTGCGTGACCTATCTGAAGCAGAGCGAGGCCATCGAGGATCTGCTCACGACCCTTGGCGCGCCGGTGGCGGCGATGGAGATAATGAACGCCAAGGTGGAGAAGGATATGCGCAACAGCATAAACCGCAAGGTGAACTGCGATACCGCCAACGTGGAGAAAACCGTCAACGCCGCCATGACCCAGATAGAGGCGATCCGCGCTCTGGAGGAGTCGGGAGCGCTGGACGGGCTTGGCGAAAAATATAAGGAAACGGCGCGTATTCGTGTGGCTAACCCGGAGGCGAGTATCGCGGAGCTGGCCGCTATGGCCGACCCGCCCGTAACGAAATCATGCCTGAATCACAGGCTGAGAAAAATAATAGAATTGGCAAAATAAGAAAGGCAAGTCAGAATGAAAGAGAGAATTTCCGCAAAGAACTCAACCGCCAGATACGGCTATATTGTGCTGGTGCTGCTCTGTCTGGGCATCACGATGCCCAACTTCGCGCAGTATCAGATAACAGGCTTCGGCAAGGAAGCCATTTCCCGGTTCCTGGGCCGCGAACTGAGCGACAGTCAGTTCAGCCTTGTGAACATGTCGCCCCTTATTCCCGGCGTGTTCCTCAGCCTGGTCTCAGGTCTGCTGGTTGACCGCTTTGGCCCGCGCAAGGTCATCACCACCGGCGTAGTGCTGTCCGCCCTGGGCGTAGTGCTCCGCGTGGGTCTGGATTCCTACGGCACGATCATCGCTTCCATGATCCTCATGGGCGTTTGCGCCACCTTCCTCAACGCCAACGGCCCCAAGGTGCTCGGCACCTGGTTCGCCCCCGGCAAGGCCAGCATCCTGCTTGGCGTTTTCCTGGCCATAGCCAATATTTCCATGGCTCTCGGTACAGGCATAGTAGCCGTTTTTGATACTGTTCACAGCGCTTTCCTCTGCGCTGCCATTGTCGCCGTTATCGTCGCCCTGCTCTGGATAGTCTTTATGCGCGATAACAAGAACGCTCCGGAGGGCGTGAAGGCGGAAACCCCTGCCGAGAAGGTGCCCATTATTGAGTGCATCAAGATCTGCGCCGGAAGCAAGGGCGTATGGCTGGCCGCTTTCTGCATGATGTGCATCTGCACGGCAACTGTCGGCGCTACTCAGTTTTTGCCCACCGCTCTGCAGTCACGGGGCGTTTCCAAGGAGACTGCTTCCCTCTGCGGCATGTGCATAACCATCGGCGCCACCATTGGCTGCCTCATATCGCCCACTCTCAGCACCATCCTCAAGCAGCCCAAAAAGTGGATGTTTGTGGGCGGCCTGCTCGCTGCTGCCGGCGCGGCCTTTGCCTGGCGCATAACCAGCGTGCCGGTCATGGTGGTCTGCCTGACCATCACCGGCTTCCTTACCTCCGGCTTTTCGCCTATCATCAATTCCCTGCCTCTGAGCCTTAAGGAGATCGGCCCACGGTATGCCGGTACCGCGGGCGGCTTTATCGCAACCATCCAACTCGTCGGAAATGTCGTCCTGCCTACATATGTAATTTGCAATATCGTCGGAAACAATAATTATAACGGCATGTTCATCTGCTTCGGCGCGCTTATGCTCATCTTCTGTGTCCTCTGCATCTTCCTGCCTCTGGAGAGCAAGAAAGCGTAATACAAAATAAAAAAGCTCACCCTGCGCAGCAATACGCGGGGTGAGCTTCTTTGCGGGCTTTTTAAGCCCGTTTGTTTGTTTTGCTTGCTTCTCTTGCCTGCTGCATAGCAGCGATACGGTGTTTTATTCCTCGTCCTCTGCCACGGGGAGAGCCACGGGCTCATTGAGTATTTCCATGAATTCGTCGCCGGTAATGGTCTCGCGCTCGATGAGGTATTGGGCTATCTGATTGAGCTTTGCCATGTTGGCTCTGAGTATCTCCACGGCCCGGTCATGGGCGCTCTGAACCATGTTTATGACCTCCTGGTCAATGAGCGTGGCGGTTTCCGTAGAGCAGGTGAGGGAGGTGTCGCCGCCCAGATACTGGTTGGTTACGGTCTCAAGGGCTACCATGCCGAAGCGCTGGCTCATGCCGTAGCGTGTTATCATGGCGCGGGACAGCTTGGTGGCCTGCTCTATGTCGTTGGAGGCGCCGGAGGTAATGGAGCCGAATATAAGCTCCTCCGCCACACGGCCGCCGGTGTAGGTGACTATCTTGCTATAGGCTTCCTCCTGAGTCATCAGAACCTTTTCGTCCTCCTCCACCTGCATGGTGAAGCCCAAAGCGCCGGAGGTACGGGGGATTATGGTTATTTTTGTTACAGGGGCGGAATGGGTCTGCATGGCCGCGGTAATGGCGTGACCCACCTCGTGGTAGGCGATGACCTCCTTATCGTGCTGGGAGATCACAGCGCCCTTGCGCTGCTGACCGGCGAGGATCACGTCAACGCTCTCCTCAAGATCCTGCTGGGAAACGAAGCGGCGGCCCTGGCGGACGGCGCGCAATGCGGCCTCGTTGATGATGTTTGCAAGCTCCGCGCCGGAGGCGCCGGGAGTGGCCCGAGCCACGGAGGAGAATTCCACGCTGTCGTCCATGCGCACCTTCTTGGCGTGAACGCGGAGAATGGCCTCGCGGCCGCGCAGATCGGGCAGCTCAACAGGTATGCGGCGGTCAAAGCGGCCGGGACGCAGCAGCGCCTTGTCCAGAGAGTCGGGTCGGTTTGTCGCGGCGAGGATGACGACGCCCTTTTTGCCGTCAAAGCCGTCCATCTCAGCAAGGAGCTGGTTCAGGGTCTGCTCGCGCTCGTCATTGCCGGAATAGCCCTGCCCGTCACGCTTCTTGCCGATGGTGTCTATCTCGTCGATGAAAACGATGCAGGGCGCTTTCTCGTTGGCCTGCTTGAACAGGTCGCGAACCTTGGCCGCGCCCATGCCCACGAACATCTCCACGAACTCCGAACCGGAGATGGAGAAGAAGGGCACGTTGGCTTCACCCGCTACTGCCTTGGCAAGCAGTGTCTTACCGGTACCGGGAGGGCCTACGAGCAGCGCGCCCTTGGGCAGCTTGGCGCCTATTTCCTCGTATTTCATGGGGTCGTGGAGAAAATCAACGATCTCCAGCAGCGACTCCTTGGCCTCCTCCTGACCGGCCACGTCGGCGAAAGTAGTGCCGGTCTGATCCTTGGCGTATATCTTCGCGCCGGACTTGCCAAAGGACATCACGTTGCCGCCGCCCGCGCCGAGCTTCTTGGTCATAAGACGGAAAACGAAGAAGAAAAGGACGAGGGGAAGCACGGCTGAGATGAGAAGCTGGAGTATATACGGCATGGTGGAGGGCTCCACCTGCGCAAATTCAGCTCCGGCGGCATAAAGACGGTCGACAAGGTCGGGGTCGTCCATTCGCACGCAGTAGAGTATGATCTCCGGCTCTCCATAAAGGCTGGGAGCGAAGCGGTAATTTTCGTCTTCCTTGTATGCAGTGGCGTCGTGGAGCGAGAAGTAAATGGTGCTCTCGTTTACCTCCACCTGATGTATGTTCTGGGCTTCAAGCTCAGCCAGAAATACATTATAGGGAACCTCTCGGGAAGTGTTGGAGTTGAACAGCCGGGAAAAGAAGAAGCCGTTCAGAAGCGCCACCACGATTACTCCGATTATCAGGTATATTATTGGGTTTCTCCTGTTGGGCTTTTTATTATCGTTCAACAGACAGACCTCCTCGATGAGCGGGCAGACACCCACTTGTTTTTAAGCAAGGGTAGCACACATTTCAATTTCAGTCAATGCAGAATGTGGAATAATACTGTGAATAAAGTGTAAAAGTTTCAGGTTTCGGTGTTTACCGGCGGTGGGCAGATATCCCTATAATAGTCAGAAAATTGAAAATTAAGACTCTTTGCGCGGCAAATACTGACGCATTTGCCTATTGTGAAATCCACGGTGCAGTATTAAAATAATGAATTATATGTATATTCGGAGGATAAGGATATGCTATTCAGCCAGATAGTTACCGGCCTGTTCGCGGTGTTCTTCGTGCTGGGCGCGATAGACCGCTTCATCGGCAATAAATTCGGCCTTGGCGCGGAATATGAAAGGGCCTTTTCTATGATGGGTACAGTCGCCCTTATCATCATGGGCCTTTACTGCATTTCCCCTGTGGTGGCGGACGTTGTCGGTCCCACCGTGAGCAAGGTGTACCGGGCTATTGGCGCTGACCCCGCCATGTTTGGTCCGACCTTCTTCACCATAGACGCGGGTGGCTACGCGATGGCAACGGAGCTGGGAGATGATCCGGCGGTTGCCCGCTATGCAGGCGTCGTGGTATCCACTCTTATCGGCGCGGCCATATCCTTCGCCATACCGATGGCTATCTCCGTTATCAACAAGGAGGACAGGAGATATTTCGCCATCGGCACCATGTGCGGTCTTGCGGGAGCGCCTGTGGGCAGCTTCTTCGGCGGTCTGGCCTGCGGTCTGCCCATAAAGCTCATTCTTGTGAACCTTGTGCCGGTTATCGTAGTGGCGGCTCTTATCATTGTGGGCTTGGCTCTCGCGCCCAACGTAACCATAAAAATATTCCTCGGCTTTGCCAAAATAGTGTCGGCGGTCATCGCGCTGGGCATAGTCAGCGCGGGCGTTCAGGCCACCACGGGCATCACTATGATAAAGGGCATAAAACCTCTTTCAGAGGCTGCCGCTCTCGTCGCCAAGATAATCGTTATCGTTGCCGGCTCTCTGCCCTTCCTCCATGTTTTCCGCCGCGTTTGCCGCAAGCCGATCGCCGCGGCCAGCCGCAAGATAGGTATAAACGAGGAGTCCATGCTGGGCATGACCATCGCGCTGGCCATCGTAGCCCCTGTATTCAACCGCTATGACCGCATGGATACCAAGGGCAAGGTGCTGCTTGCCTGCTGCACCTCCACCGTTTCCAATATCATCGGAGGCCACCTGGGCTTCACTGCCGCCACATGTCAGGAGATGATACTGCCCATGTTCGTCGGCAAGATAACCGCCGCTATCTTTGCCCTGATTCTCGGCAATTTCTTCGCTGAAAAGCTTTTTCTGAAAAAGGAACGCGCAGCCGCTGCTGTGGAGGAATAAAAGTGACCGGAATAAAGGCTTTTTTGAAGAAGGAGACTGTTTTCTCCGCCGCCCTTGTGCTGGCGCTGGCATCCATGATCCTCTGCCCGCCGTATCCCGGCTACATAAACTACATCGACATTTCCACTCTGGAGCTGCTTTTCTGCCTTATGTGCGCCGTGGCGGGACTCCGCAGCGCGGGAGTGATGGACAGGCTGGCGGAAACACTGATAGCCCGTGCGAAGAGCGCCAAACTGCTGGCGCTGGCAATGGTGGCTCTCTGCTTTTTCGCGTCCATGCTTATCACCAACGATGTGGCACTCATCACCTTTGTTCCTCTGACCATAGCCGTGTTTGGCTCGGCGGATAAGCGCCGTCTCGCGCTTACCGTGGTCATGGAGACCGCTGCAGCCAATCTCGGCAGTATGGCCACGCCCATCGGCAATCCTCAGAACCTCTTACTTTATTCCCATTACGCACTGAGCGCCGGGGAATTTTTCTCCATCATTCTGCCATTCGCCGCCTTCTGCCTTGTCATCACGGGCGCTGCTGCCGCACTGTTCCGGTACGGTGAGCTGGAAAAGCCGGAGCGGAGGGAAAAAGCGGCGGTCAATATCCGGGATACGGCTGTATACGCCGCGCTTTTCCTGATATGTGTGCTCACGGTGCTGAAGCTTATCAGCTCCCATATCTGCTTTGCCGTAGTCCTTCTCATCGTGCTTGTATATAACCGGCGCGTACTCCTGCGTGTGGACTATTTCCTGCTGCTCACCTTTGTCTGCTTCTTTGTTTTTGTCGGGAACGTGTCATCGGTGGAGGCGGTGCGGCGGGCGGTTTCCGCCGTCCTTGCGGGACGTGAGGTGGCGGTGAGCGCCCTTGCCAGCCAGGTGATTAGCAATGTGCCCGCGGCGGTGATGCTTGCTCCCTTCACCGAGAACGCCAAAGAGCTGCTGCTGGGCGTGAATATCGGCGGCCTCGGAACGCCCGTGGCGTCGCTGGCCAGCCTCATTTCCTATAAACAGTACTGCGCCTGCGAAAACCCGGACAGGGGCGCGTTTTTCAAAATATTCTTTGCAGTGAATTTTGCCCTGCTGGCGGTTTTGCTGGCTGCGGCATATCTGTTCTTCATTTAAGGCATCGGGAGTCGAATCCGTGCCGCATTCCGGCGGCTCTGTTCGGCGCTTTTTGCCTTGTTGTCCTTGCCTTGCGTCAGCAAGGCGGCGTCCGCCGCGACAAAAATCCGCCCGAAAAAACCGGCACGGGTTCGATTCCCGATGCCTTATAGGAGGAAAACTTATGAAGCTATGTAATTTTTATCTTGGAGAGGAAGTCCATATCGGCGCCGAGACCGCTCGCGGTATAGTGGATATAACCGCGGCGGGCGTCAGCTCGGATATGAACAGCGTTATCGCAAACGCCTATACCGCCCTGCCGCTCATCGCGTCCATCTGTGCCGACGAGAGTCTGCCGGTGGTGGAAAATCCCCGCTTTGCCAATGTGACCGTTCCCAATAAGCTGGCTTGCGTGGGTCTGAACTATAAGAGCCATGCCGAGGAGACCGGCGGCACCGCACCCGCCCAGCCTGTGATTTTCAGCAAGTTCAATGACCAGCTCTGCCCCGACGGAACTGAGGTGTCGCTGCCCTCCTGGCTGCGCTGCTTTGACTATGAGACTGAGCTGGTTATTGTGATCGGCCGCCATGCCTGGAACGTCAGCGAGGAGGAGGCAATGGACTATGTTTTCGGCTACACCGTCGGCAACGATCTGAGCGCCCGGGACAGCCAGTTCGTCTCCAATCAGTGGCTTATCGGCAAAAGCCTGCCGGATTTCTCGCCCGCAGGTCCGTTCATCGTAACCGCCGACAGCTTTGACCCCAACGGGTCCCACGCTATCCGCTGCCGCCTGAACGGCGAGCTTGTTCAGAACGGAAATACAAACGATATGATTTTTAACTGTGCTCAGATAGTGAGCTACTGTTCGCGCTACTTCACCCTTGACCCCGGCGACCTCATCTATACCGGCACGCCCGCCGGCGTCATCCTCGGCCATAAGAAGGGCAGCCGCGTCTGGCTCAAACCCGGCGATGAGCTGGAGCTGAGCATAGACGGTATCTGCACCCTGAAAAATAAGCTGGTGTAATGCAAAAAAACAACGGCAGCAATGCGAGCGCATTGCTGCCGTAAATTTTTATCTTGTAAGCCGTTTGACCCATTTATAGCGGTTGCATACGATGCCATTGGGAATGCACTTCAAAAGCTGATCGGCCTTGAGAAAACAGAACACGACCACCGGGGACGCTTTGAAAACGAAGGCGCTTACAGCCGCCGAAGGTATAGTGAACAGCCACATGAAAAGGGTGTCCACTATGGCCTGATATTTGGGATCTCCGCCGCCTGCGATGATGCCGCCCTCCACGGGGAACTCATAGCAGGAGCCCAGGGTGGCGACGCTCAGAACCGCGAGGAAGCTTTTTGCCAGCTCTTTGGCCTCGCCGGAGACCGCGTAGAGGGAAACTATTGCACCTCGGCATAGGAACATGGCAAGGGCGGATACAGCACCGATGATCACAAATATGAGCTGCAAAGTGCGGGAATAGGGCCGCACCTTGTCGAAGCGTCCCTCTCCAACGGTTTTGCCCATAGTCACAGAGGACGCGTTGGCGCTGGACATTCCCACTACCACGAATATCTGGAAGATGACCGAGGCTATGCTGTTGGCCGCTATGACCGTGGCGTTCATATGACCGAGAATGGCCGTCTGAGCGCCCTGAGCAACGCCCCAGAGACCGCCCGAGACCATAACGGGCAGAGCCGCCTTTACAAAGTCCTTCAGATAGGCGAAGTCAAGGTTGATAAGGTGGCGGGGCCTGAAATTCAGCTTCTTATCGATGAAGAAGATGTAAATCAGGATTATTGCCAGCTCCACGCAGCGGCTTGTGAGCGTGGCTATGGCCGCGCCTACGATACCCAGCTCCGGTGCGCCGAGGTTGCCGAAGATGAAGCAGTAGTTGAGGCACATGTTGATCATGATGGTGGAGATGGACATTACCGTGCCGATAAAAGCGGTCTCAACGCTCTGGAGGGAGTACATGAGCACGTTGGAGACAGCGAATATAACGTAGGTCCAGCGCATTATCTCCAGATAGCGCATGCCCTCCGCGATAACGGCCGCATCGTTGGTGAAAAGACCCAGCATGAATTTCGGAGCAAGGCTGGTAAGCAGCAAAAAGGCAAGTCCAGCCGCCAGAGCGAACTTCAAGCCCACGGAGGTGATGCGGCGGATGGGGGGAATGTCATTTTTGCCCCAGTATTGGCTGCCCAGAACGGAAACTCCCATACCTATGCCTGCCACAAGCTGCTGCATGATGAACTGTATCTGGTTCACCAGCGTCGCGCCGGAAAGAGCCAGCTCGGTGTAGCGCCCGAGCATTATGTTGTCAACCAGGTTTACGGCCAGAGCCGCCAACTGCTGGAGGGTTATCACCGCAAGCAGCGGGAAAAATGTGCGGTAAAAGGCCTTATCCCGGGTGAAAAATTCAGTTTTCATCAATATCCGGAGTCTTCCGCGTCCGCGTTAAGCCGGTGGGGCAGCTCCGTGGCGGAGCACACGGTATCTGTGAGTGTTTCATCCAATGACATTGTTTATACTCCTTCCGTCAGGGCTCAGTTGCCGCCGCGCTCCGCCCGATGGAGTATGAGCTGGGCGGTGACGCTTATTGCGATCTCCTCGGGGGTCTCGGCCTTTATGGAGAGACCGATGGGACTATACAAGTGTGCGAGCATCTCGCGGGAAACGCCTGCCGCCAGCAGCCTCTCGGTAGTGGTGGCCACCTTGCGGCTGCTTCCGATGCAGCCAACATAGGGCACGCCGGTGGGAAGTGCCTGGGCGAGAACCTCATAGTCGTTCTGGTGGCCGCGGGTCATTACAACAACATAGTCGCGGCTGGTAAGTTCCACTCCGCTGCCCTTGATGTCCTTGAAATCGCCGCGTATGATCTCCGCCGCGGTGGGGAAAAGCTCAGGGGTGGAGAATTCGGGCCTGTCCTCGAAAACGACCACGCGGAAGCCTACCTTGCTAAGAACAGGCACAAGCTGCTGGGAAACATGACCGCCGCCGAATACATAGACGGTGCCCTCGGTGACTATGGGCTCAACATGATAGTCCTCGCTTATCATGGTGCGGCTCTTGAGCATAGGCCGGATGGCGTCCACGTCAATGGTGGAGGAAAAGAGCAGGCGGCCCTGAGTATAAAGACCCATGTCGATAACGTCGTTGTCCTTAAGCTTGCGCACCAGCCATACGCTCTCGGTGCCTTCCAGAGCGGTACGGAGATAGCGCAGCAGAGCCAGGGCGTTTTCGTCCCCGGCGGCGATGTATTGGAAGTATACCGTCACCTTGCCGCCGCATATCATACCCAGGTCTGCAACGTCGTTGGGGGCGAGATTGTAGCCCACGGTGCCTGAGCGGCGGTCGGCGTAGATAGCAGCCGCGTGCTTCTGCGCCTCATATTCCACCCTGCCGCCGCCGATGGTGCCGATAGAGCTGCCGTCGGGGCGAACGAGCATCTTGGCGCCGGCGCCGCGGGGCGTGGAGCCGGTGGAGCCTATGACACTTACGAGAACTGCGTCCGAGCCGCCTTCAAGAAGGGCGATAACGCTGTCAAGCAGTTTTTTCATTTCACATCATTCCTTGAAATAGTATTGAAGCTAAGCAGCGGAGCTGCCTTGTGGGGTTTAAGGAAATTCAAACTGATATCAAAAGCGGGACGGGGAAAACCCGTCCCGCTGAAGCGTAGAGAATCAGAAAAACTTTTTGATGCCGTCGGTAGCCTCGGCGATATCCGCGCTGATGGTGATGGTGAACTTGATGTTAGCCTCTTCGCTGTATTTATCAAGCCATGCCAGAAAATCTTCAACGCCTTCCTTGCTGTCGACCATCTTATAAAGGCTGTCTATAAAAACGTGGGTAATGTCATAGTTGCCCGCGTGAAGTCCGCTGATAAATCCTTTCAAAAACTCAAAGGAACCAAAGCTGAACTGGTTGGCGAAGATAAGTCTTGCCTTGTACGGAATGTCATAAGTGAGCTTCTGATCCTTTTCCAGAACTACGACATCGCCGGACTCAGCCTCGATAGCGGTCTTGACCATCTCGATAAGCTGCTTCGTCTTGCCGGAGCCTTTAATTCCCATGATAACCTTGACCATGTGGTTCACTCTCCCTTTTATTTTATTGACGGAAAGGTTCCGCCGAAATAAGGAATCCTATTTATGTGCTAATGATAACATTTTTTCGCTCTGACTTCAACACCAATTTGTGAATTTTTGATTCAAAAACGTTACTTTTTTCCCAGCATGGCGAACATGTTTTTCTTATATGCCTCCACGCCCGGCTGGTCAAAGGGGTATACCCCGGAAATGTAGGCCGAAATAGCGCAGGAGACCTCGAAGAAGTAGAAAAGATTGCCTACGCTGGCGGCGGTGACGGCAGGCATATCCAGCCGGATGCAGGGCACGCCGCCGTCCGCGTGAGCCCTGGCGGTGGCTTCGAGAGCGGTGCGATTTACATAATCTATGTCCCGACCGGAAATGTAGTTCAGGCCGTCGGAGTTGGCCTCGTCAAAGGGGATGGCGACGGTTTTGGAGGGAGCGGAGTAGAGCATGGTCTCAAAGAGCATGCGCTCGCCCTGCTGCATGTACTGACCCATAGAGTGGAGGTCCGCGGTGAGCTCAAGGGAGGCGGGGAAAATACCGAGACCCTCCTTGCCCTCGCTCTCGCCGAAGAGCTGCTTCCACCATTCGCCCAGAAAGCGGAAGCGGGGCTCCCAGAAGCTGAGGGTCTCCACCTTTTTGCCCTTGGCGTAAAGAGCCTGCCGGGCGGCGGCATAGAGCCGTGCGGAGTTGTCGGCGCTATTGCGAAGATATTCCGCCTCGGCGGCCTTGGCGCCGTCCATCATCGCGTTTATGTCTATGCCCGCCGCCGCGATGGGCAGCAGGCCGACGGGAGTGAGAACGGAGTAGCGCCCGCCCACGTCGTCGGGAATGACGAAGCGGGTGAAGCCGGCCTTCTCCGCCATCATGCGCAGAGCGCCGCGGTTCGCGTCCGTGGTGGCGTATACCCGGCCGGGAGCGCCCTCACCGTATTTCTTTTCGAGCAGGCGGTAGAATATCCGGAAGGCCACGGCGGGCTCGGTGGTGGTGCCGGACTTGGAGATGACGTTGATGGAAAAATCCTTGTCCTCAAGGTAGGCCAGCAGTTCGGCGGCGTACTGCCCGGAAAGATTGTTGCCCGCGAAGATGACCTCGGGTTCGCCGTCTCTGCCGAAGGTGGGGCGCAGCAGCTCCAGCGCCGCCCGGGCGCCGAGGTACGAGCCGCCTATGCCTATCACCAGCAGTATCTGGGATTCGCCGCGTATCTTCGCGGCGGCGGCGTTCACCGCGTCCAGCAGCTCCCGGGATGTGCCGGAGGGCAGATGCAGCCAGCCGGCGAATGCCTTTTCGTCCTTCAGCCTGGACGCGGCCTCCCCGGCTTTTTCCAGCCAGGGCTCAATGCCCTCGGGAATGAAGGGGAGCAGGGCGGAAATATCGGTTTTTATCATAAACTCACCTTTATTGAAATTTCTATTGAAATGTTATGTACCCTTATTTTACCCCAAAATACAATGGCTTACAAGTGTTTCTTATGCCTTTGGAAAATGCAAGTCATTCTTATATCTTGAAAATAGAGCGGCGGCGTGATATAATTCAGTAAAATGCCGAAGAAACGGAATGAATACCGAATTAAATTTGTATAAATTTTTGCCGCAAAAGCGGCAAAGGAGGATATTATGGACGTTATCAAAATCTATACCCCTGAGGTTCCGGAGGGCGGCTTCGCCATGCCCATGGCTGACGTCAGCGGTGTAAAGCGCAAATTCCTTGACATCGCCTACGCTGACCAATCCAAGAACCAGAAAATGGACATCTATCTGCCCGATGAGGGCGTTGGTCCCTTCCCAGTCATCGTGTTCATCCACGGCGGTGCGTTCTGGGGCGGCGAGCGCCGCGATTTCCAGATTCACTATGTTGCCAACGGCATCCGCCGGGGCTATGCGGTGGTCAGCGTTGACCACCGCCTTTCCGACGAGGCCAAGTTCCCCAAGCCCGTTCATGACGTGAAGGCGGCCATCCGATTCCTCCGCGCCAACGCTTCCACCTATCTGCTGGATACTGACCATATCGGTGTTGTGGGCGCTTCCGCGGGCGGTTATATGGTGACCATGCTTGGCGCTACCGCCGGTATAGGCGCTTTTGAGGATCTGAGCATGGGCAACGCTGAGTACAGCAGCGCTGTTCAGGCGGTCATCAGCCTTTTCGGCGTGCATGACCCCGTCATGCAGTCCCAGTTCACCGAGGACTCCGAGCCCATGTTCCCCGGCGCGCCCAAGATGGAAAACTTCATGGATATCTTCATGGATATCAACTGCCGGGAGAAGCCCGGTCTCGCCATGATGGGCTGGCCCGGAAACTACATAAACCCCCACTGCCCGCCCATGCTCATTCAGGCAGGCTCCGCCGACGAGGTCGTGCCCTATCAGAACTCCATCGACCTTGCCGATAAGATAAACGCCGTATGCGGCAAGGGACGCGCTATCTTCGAGACCTTCCCCGACTGCAAGCACGGCGACCCAGCCTTCAGCACCCCCGAAGCGGAGGAACGCCGCTTCCAGTTCCTTGATTCCGTACTGAAAAAGTGATTTGAAAAAGCCAAGCTCCCGCTGTTTTTCTGTGAAACAGCGGGAGCTTTTTGATTATTGCGCAGGGCAGTGCCCTGCGCAATAACGTTAATATCGATGAAAGGTTTTCAATCAGTCCTCGAGACCCTGAGCCTTGCGCTCCTTGTAAGCGTCCTTACGGGAGAGGTTGATGCGGCCGCGGTCGTCGATCTCGATGACCTTTACCCAGGTCAAGTCGCCGATCTTCAGCACGTCCTCCACCTTCTCGGTGCGCTTGAACTCAAGATCCTTGATGTGGCACAGGCCGTCCTTGCCGGGAACGATCTCAATGAACGCGCCCATCTGAGAGCCGTCCTTCTTGCTGGTCAGGTAGCTTACGCACTTGCCCTGATAGATAGCGCCAACCTCGGGAACGAATACGATGTTCTCGATGGTGCGCTTGGCTTCCAGGCAGGCCTCCATGCTCTCGCTGGAGATGAATACGCTGCCGTCGTCCTCGATGTCCACCTTGGCGCCGGTGTCGGCAACGATCTTCTGGATGGTCTTGCCGCCGGAGCCGATGACCTCGCGGATCTTGTCCACGGCGATCTTCATGCTTATCATCTTGGGAGCATAGGGAGAAAGCTCGGCGCGGGGCTCGGAGATAGCGGGGAGCATGATCTCGTCAAGGATCTGGATGCGTGCCTCGCGGGTGATCTCGAATGCGTTCTTAACGATCTCGTGCTTCAGACCGTCGTTCTTCAGATCCATCTGGATGGCGGTGATACCGGTCTTGGTGCCGGCTACCTTGAAGTCCATCTCGCCGTGGAAGTCCTCAACGCCCTGAATGTCGATGAAGGTGGTCCAATCATCGCCGTCCTGGATAAGACCGCAGGAGATACCGGCAACGGGAGCCTTGATGGGCACGCCGGCGTCCATGAGAGCCAGGGTACTGCCGCAGATGGAGCCCTGAGAGGTGGAGCCGTTGGAGGAAAGAACCTCGGAGACAAGGCGAATGGCATAGGGGAAATCGGCTACATCGGGGATGATGGGCTCGATGGCCTTCTCTACCAGAGCGCCGTGTCCCTGCTCGCGGCGGGAGGTGCTGCGGCTGGCGCGGGCCTCGCCGGTGGAGTAGGAGGGCATGTTGTAGTGGTGCATGAAGCGCTTGGTTTCCTCTTCCCAGATGGTGTCCAGCTTCTGGGCGGCGGCAATGGTGTTCAGAGTGGCGATGGTGAGAACCTGGGTCTGGCCGCGGGTGAAGAGACCGGAGCCGTGTACTCTCGGAATAACGCCAACCTCGGCGGCGAGAGGACGGATCTCGTTCATGGCTCTGCCGTCAACGCGCTTGCCCATGAGCAGCCATTTCTTAACGACCTTCTTCTGCAGCTTGTAGAGTATCTCGTCCATGTACTGCATCATGTCGGGGTGCTCTTCGCCGTACTTTTCCTCCATCGCGCTTATCCAATCGTTTACGCGGGCCTCGCGGACGTTCTTGTCGTCGGTGTCCATGCAGTATTCCATGCCTTCGAACTCGTTGGCGACCAGCTTCTCAAAGAGCTCGTCGTCAAAGGCGGCGTGCTCATAGCTGAACTTGGGCTTGCCGATCTCGGCTACCATAGTGTTGATGAGCTCGATAACGGGCTTGATCTTCTCGTGAGCCTGAACGATACCCTCGTACATGATGTCCTCGGGGATCTGGTCGGCAGCGGCCTCGATCATGACGATCTTCTCCATAGTGGTGGCCACGGTGACGGTCATCTTGTTGTTCTCCCGCTCCGCCTGAGTGGGATTGAAGAGATACTTCTCGCCGTCCCAGCCCAGAACGATGCCGCCGATGGGGCCGTTGAAGGGAACGTCGGAGATGGAAACCGCGGCGGAGGCGCCGATCATAGCGGCGATCTCGGGGGAGCAGTCTCTGTCAACGGAAAGAACGTCGCAGGTGATAACAACATCGTTGCGCAGGTCGGAGGGGAAGAGGGGACGCATGGGACGGTCGATAAGACGGGAAGCCAAAACAGCGGGGAGGCTGGGCTTGCCCTCGCGGCGCATAAAGCTGCCGGGGATGCGGCCGACGGCGTAGAGCTTTTCGTTGAAGTCTACGGCGAGGGGGAAGTAGTCGATGCCGTCCTTGGGACGGGCGGAGGCGGTCACGGTGGCCAGAACGGTGGTCTCGCCGTACTTTACCAGCACGGCGGCGTTAGCCAGCTCCGCCAGCTTGCCGACCTCCATGATGAGGGGACGGCCGCAGTAATCGATTTGATAGTGCTTTTCGTTGGTGAATTCTCTTTTGGTGATTATCATCGGTATTCTCCTTTTCCTGGGGAGAATGTTCAGCCAAATCGTTTAGCACTTGAAACGCGGCTCTGAAAAGCTCAGGGACGTCTTTCAACTGCTAAAAGGATTCGGCATTCTCCCCATATTTTTTTTGTAGGCATAGGTGTTGGACCCGTGCCGTAATTACTTGGTTTTCTTTTTGCTTGCGGGCGTTATATTCCGCGCCGCACATAATGCACTACGAGGCTGTCCCGCATAAGCGAGACAGCCTCAAACAGCTTTGCTTACTTACGGATACCGAGCTTTGCGATGCAGGCTCTGTAGCGCTCAATGTCCTTCTTGGCGAGGTAGTCAAGGAGGTTGCGGCGCTTACCGACCATCTTCAGAAGGCCTCTTCTGGAGTGGTTGTCCTTCTTGTGGACCTTGAGGTGCTCGGTGAGCTGAGCGATACGCTCGGTGAGGATGGCGATCTGAACCTCAGGAGAACCAGTGTCGGTCTCGTGGGTTCTGTTGTTTTCGATGATGGCAGTCTTCTGCTCTTTCAGCATCATGGGAATCATTTCCTTTCTTGTTTTGTATATTCCCTCGGGGCTGAGTGAAGGGGTGAAAGGGAGCCGTAAACGGCCTTGTCCCTTGACTAAGCCGGGGGGATAGCCTTGGAAGTGTATCACATATTTTGGGAAAAGTAAAGGGCTTGTTCAAATATTTTTTGATTTTCCGCCAAGGCTGCGCACCCACTCATTCATTTTAGCTGCCTTACAGGATTCTATACAGGGTAATTTTGACTCCCTCGCCCTCCGGCTCGCCCTTGCCGCAGAAGAGCTGTTTGTTGAGAAAGTCCAGCGCCTTGCTGTCGGTGACGAATTTGGGGGTGGTGCGCATATAGCCGCCCTCCACGTCCTTGCAGATAACGCCGTTGTTCTCTATGTAGACTGTGCAGTCCGCGCCGGTATAGTCCTTGCCCTTTGCCATGTAACGGGCGGAGAGGGTGTGTGGATAGCCCTTTGGTCCGATGACCTGCGTATCAATTCCGCCGGGCAGCACCGTGCCGGTGAAATATTTGCCGTCAATGGTGGCGTCAAAGGGTATCATTACAACTCCGCTGCCGTCCTCGCCCTGAAAAGCGGTCACCTCGCCGCCTTTGATGGATACGTGTACTGTCATGATTTCCTCAAGCTGCATATCAACGCCTCCCGATATGTATTTTTTGTCCGGAAAAATTGTAAAAAAGAACCCACTGTGATATACTAAAATTTATAAAACAAGTATACCACAAAATATCCGGAAAATGCAATGGAGGCGCTATATGTCCGTTAAAATACTTGCCGTTGGCGACGTTGTCGCCCAAAAGGGCGTTGATTATCTCGCGAAGCATCTGAGAAGCCTTCTAAAGATCACCGGGGCGGCCTTCACCGTGGTGAACGGAGAAAACGCCTCCCAGCTTGGGATAACCCCGGAGCAGGCCGAGGATATCTTCAGCGCCGGTGCGGACGTTATAACTCTCGGCAACCACAGCTTCAACCGCCGGGAAATATTCGATTACCTTGATGAGTCGCCGTATATTCTGCGCCCAGCGAATTTCGCCCCTCAGTGCCCAGGGCGGGGCGTGGGCGTTTATGAGTCCCCATTCGGCCCGGTGAAGGTCATAAACCTTATCGGACGCTGCTCTATGGATTTCGGCCCGGATAACCCCTTCCTGATGGTGGATAAGCTCCTGAAGGATGAGCCCTGCGCCGTCACTTTGGTGGATTTCCACGCCGAGGCCAGCTCCGAGAAGCTGGCAATGGGCTATATGCTGGATGGCCGGGTCTCCGCAGTATGGGGCACTCATACCCATGTCCAGACCTCCGACGCGGCGGTTTTTCCCAAGGGTACGGGCTATATCAGCGACCTTGGCATGACCGGCCCCGCCGTTTCCGTGCTGGGCGTAAGGCCGGAACAGTCCATCGCCATGTTTCGGGGCGAGCCGAAAAGCCGCTTCGCCGCCGCAGACGGCCCCTGCAAGCTGGAATGCGCTGTTTTTGAGATCGACCCGAAAACCGGGCGCTGCCTTTCGGCGGAGGCCATGAGGATATGTGATTAGTGTGAAAAATCACACTATTTGATTTGTGCCGCACATCGCGGCGGAATGGAGATTTTTATGGTAAAAATAGTTCACGCCGCAGACCTCCATCTGGATTCCGCCTTTTCCGCCCTCACGGCGGAGCAGGCGGCCATGCTACGCCGTGAGCAGCGGCGGATATTGGAGGATATCGCGGCTCAGGCCGAGCGGGTTTCGGCAGATCTGCTGCTCCTTTCCGGAGACCTTTTTGACAGTGACCGCTGCTTCGGTGAAACAGCGGACGCTCTCTGCCGTGCCTTTGAGCAGACCCGGGCGAGAATTTTTATCTCTCCCGGCAACCACGACTGGTACGGCCCGCGCTCGCCCTGGGCGCGTATGAAGCTGCCGGAAAACGTTCATGTTTTCACCTCGCCTGCCCCGGAAAAAATTGAACTTCCGGAGCTTGGCTGCACCGTATGGGGTGCGGCGTTTCTTTCAGACAGTGCTCAGCCGCCTCTGGCGAGCTTCCATGCCGATGGCGGGGGCGTAAATATCATGGTGCTCCACGGCGAGACCGGTATTCCCGACAGCAAGTACGGCTGCATATCCGAGAGCGATATTGCCGCCTCGGGGCTTGATTACCTCGCCCTTGGACATGTCCACAGCTTCAGCGGCGTGCGGAGGGCGGGAGAGACCTTCTATGCCTACCCCGGCTGCGCTATGGGGCGCGGTTTCGACGAGACCGGGGAAAAGGGTCTGCTGTGGGGAACTGTGGAAAAGGGCGATTGCAGGCTGCAATTCCAGCCCCTTTCCGGCAGAAAATATGAGATATTGACAGTCGATATAACGGGCAGAGACGCGGACGAAGCTGTTCGCGCCGCTCTGCCGGAGGGCTGCGGACGAGATATTTACCGCGTTATCCTGCGCGGCGAGCGGGACGAGGCTCCCGATACAGCCGCTCTTGAAAGCGCTCTCGCGGGGCTTTGCTGCCGGATTGAAGTACGGGATGAGACCCGGCCCAGGACTGAACTTTGGGCTGCCGCCGGTGATAATACCCTGAAGGGCGGCTTCCTGCGCCGCATGAAGGCCATGTATGACGCCGCCGGGTCGGAGGCCGAGCGTGGGCGTGTAGTCCGGGCCGTGAGCTACGGTCTCGCGGCTTTGGAGAACAGGGAGGAGGGCTGAGATGATCATTAAGAATATGGACGCCTCCTTTGGCGGACTGGAAAACGCCCATATGGAGCTTGAGCCGGGGCTGAATATCATCGAGGCTCCCAATGAAGCGGGAAAATCCACCTGGTGCGGCTTTATCCGCACGATGCTTTACGGAATAAATACTTCCCAGCGCGAGAAGGCGGGTCAGCTTCCGGATAAAAAGAGGTTTCTGCCATGGGGCAATTACCCCATGACCGGGTCTATGCGCCTTGAATGGAGGGGCGGCGACGTCACCCTCCACCGCAAGGGCGCGGCGGGCAAGCCGATGGGGAGCTGTGAAGCCCAAATCAGCGGAACCGCCGAAAAAGTGCCGGAGCTATGCGGCAAGGCGCCTGGCGAAATCATTCTCGGTATACCCGAGTCCGTTTTTCGCCGCAGCGCGTTTATTTCCGGCGGCGCTATGGCCGTGGACAGGGACGCGGAGCTGGAAAAGCGCATTTCCGCCCTCATCACATCGGGCAGCGAGGAGGATGAGGCATATTCCACCGCCCGGGCCACCCTGCATAATTGGAGAGTAAAGCGTAAGCATAACGCCCGGGTCGGACGTGTGGCCGAGCTTGAGGGACGTATCGCGGAGAAGAGCGCGGCTCTGGGGAAGATGAGCGAGGAAAACGCACGTCTTGGCGGGATATATGCCGAGCGGGAGGAAGCTCTTGCCCGCGTCGGCGAGCTGGAGAACGAACTGTACCTACATGATGTTGCTAAGATAAAGGCGGAGCATGAGAAAGCTGCCGCCGCTGAAGCCGCCCGTGAGCGGGCGGCGGCGGAGCTGGAAAAGCTCCGACGTGAAGCCGGTGATATCACTGACGCCAAGATTGCCGCGGCTCGGACTGCCCTTTCGGAATACAGGGAGGCGGCGGCGGAGAAGCGTGCCGGCGAGGACGTGATAGCCCGCCACGCCGCCGCAAAGGCCGGACTGGAGCGGGCGGAGAATCATTGCCGGGCCGCCGCTGAAGCCGCCCGAGGCGTGAGCGCAGCGGGTATAGCCGCCGCGCGCCGAGCTCTGTTTGAGTATGAAAATGCCCGCGCCGGGGCGGAAAAGACCCGGGACGAGCTTACCCGCTTTGCGGAGACGGCTGCCGCCGCGCCCGAAGGGGGAAAAAAGCCCGGAGCGGCTCTTGCCGCCGCGGCAGTCATTATGATTTTGTTTGGCCTTGCCGGATTCGCGGTTTACTTTGCCGCTCCTTTATTCGCCGTGCTTATTGCTGCCGCGCTGCTGACTGTGGCAGGAGCGGCGATGCTGCTGGTGTTTCTGCTGCGAAAGCGTTCCCATGAGCGCCGTGCCGCAGCCGCTGATAAGGCGAAAAAGGCGGAGCTGGCGGTTTACGAAAATCTCGCGAAGGAGGCCGGGAGCCGCAGCCGGGAGGCGGAACGGGAGCTGATGGACGCCCTTGCCGCCATCGGCGGCGAGACCATTCCCGAACGCGCCGGGAGCCGCATAGATGAGCGCGAAGCCTTGCTGAACGCCCTTGAGCAGGCAAAAAACGAGACCGCCGCCGCGCTGCAGGTGGAGCGCAGCCTTGCGCCGGCTCTGGATGGGGCATACGCGGCTGCTGAAAAGGAAAAAGCGGCGTCAGCCACTCTCTGTGAAGCGCTTGCAGCCCTGAATATAGACCCTGCAGCCATGAATATACCGGCTCGCATCGAGGAAAAGGACGGCCTGCTGAACGCTTTGAGCCGGGCTGAGAGTACATATGAAGCGGCGCTGAAGCTGAAAGCGAGCCTTGGCGAGCTGCCGGAGCTGCCGGAGAATGTGGAGGAGCTGCCTCAGCCGAGGATGGAGCGGGATGAAGCGCAGTCCGGGCTTGAAAGCGCCCGCGTGCGGGCTGCTGAGCTGGAGCGTATGCTGGCGGTCTCCGAGGGCGAGCTGCGGCATCTGGGCGACCCGCTGGTGGTCTCCACGGAACTGGAAAACCTCCGAACAGAGCTGGCGGAAGCCGAGGAAGAGTATGATGCCCTGAGCCTTGCCATATCCGTTCTGGACGAGGCCAACGCCGAGCTTCAGCAGCGATTCTCACCCATAGTGGGCAGTCTCGCGGGTAAGCTTATGTCCGCCATGACCGGCGGCGCTTACGACAGGGTCGGCTTTGACCGGGAGTTCAATTTCACCGCCGCCCGGGCAAACGGGGCGGAGCGCGGAGCGGAGTATCTCAGCACAGGAACCACGGGCCAGCTTTATCTGGCTGTGCGCCTGGCTATCTGCCTGCTGGCTCTGCCCGAGGGTGAGAGCTGCCCCATTATTCTGGATGACGCTCTGCTTGGCTTTGACGATAAGCGGGCCAGGGCCGCCCTTGAACTTTTATGTGATTTGGCCAAAGAGCGGCAGATCATACTCTTTACCTGCCAGAGCAGAGAAAAGCGGATATATAACGAGATCGTAAGCAATACACAATACCGGTGAAAGTTAGGTGAATTTTATGAAGCAAATCGCTGCATTATTGCTGACCAGCATTTTGTCTGCCGTTATACTTTGTTCATGCGGCAAAACCGAAACCAATCAAGACCCGGAAACGGTTAAAACGATTGACGGTATCGTTTCTTCTACGCAGTGGGGAGCTTCGATGGAAGAGATGAAAAGCAATCTCGAAAGCAGCATGGAAAGTGACGTAAGTATCATAGAAACGGAAACTGTCGTTTGCGATGTTCAGGTAAATCTGAAGTACTGTTTTTCGGAATATGTGGGAGAAGAAGGACTGTTATTAAGCGGAGTTTATATGATTCCAAAGGATAAAAGCGGCGCGGAAGCTTTGAAGGAGAAAATAACCGAAGCTTTGGGCGAAAAAGAAACCGTGGGATATACAATCGGCGGCAACGAATATGCGCTTTCGGAAGAAAATCGGTTTTGGCACAGTGAAAAAACGGTAGCCGACACAGGCGGAGCAGCGTATCGACAAAAGCTTCTCAGCATGGGTTACGGAGAGAACAACACCTTTGGCGTTTCGGCAGAGGAGTACGCGGATTTTATGCTGAGCCAAATATACCCCGTAAAAATAACCGAGGAAAATACAGCAGACGGCACGCGCTTTTATATTGACGCGAACTGGGCTGTGCTTCTGAAATTGGGAATCTATTAAAGCAAAAAAGCCGCACTGCTTTAGCGGTGCGGCATGACCTGTGTAAAATCGGGGAAGGGGCTGTCACATTTTACGACAGCCCCTCTTGTTTGTCATTTGAGCAGCGTGATGCTGTTGAGAAATGCGTATACCATATCCTCATATCCGTCGTTCCAGTATACGCCGGGGCAGGAAACGATGATGAGATAAGAGAACGGCGGGTCTGTTTGCCGGGTCTCATAAAAACGAAGATCCGTTTCCAGCATAAACTTTATAGGCTCTTTGGCGTTAGGGCGGGAGGAGAATTGCGCGCTCAAACCACTTATCAGCGTAACCTCGCTTACCTCCTCGCGCGGGCTGTGTTCTACTCCGCGATATGTTCCGTCTTGCGGGAAAGAGTACAGGATGATCTCAAAGGGATTGGTAATGCGGGTTTCATCCTTACGGGATATCCGGACAAACACGGCACCGTTTTCCCTGTATTCCTCTTCGTAGCTCCATGCATCCGGGAGAACAAAACTGAAAATGGCGTCTTTATCCCGGTCATATATGACAGTTGTTTCGCCATCGGGCAGACTGTCCGTTACGGCAAATACCTCGCCGATACGGGTCAGGGAGAGGGGCTTGCCTGCCGGGTCCTTGCCATAGATTACCTGAATATGGTCGCCTCGGGAGAGGAGGGAACCGTCTGCCGGCAGAGTCAACGCTTCTCCGGTGTATTCCTCTTCGGTGGAAAAGGGTATAACGGTCAGCGATTCCCTGTCTGCGCTTAGTACTGTGGCTTCATACTGCTTTGGTTCAGTGGGGGATGCCGGGGTACAGGCGGTCAAAGAAAGAACAAGGGCCGCCAAAAGTAAACTGCGGTACTTCATATGGTTTCCCTCCTGCTTCAATAAACATCCTCTGATCGGATTAGATAATATTTACAAAATATTAAATATATGGTAGCATGAACCTGTGAGCGTGTCAACATGATAATGCTGAAATGAAAAACTTCACCCCGAAAGCCATGCTTCCGGGGTGTGTCTTACTGTTCTTCAAGGATATATATCAGCGCGTTGCGAACGCCGAACTGAATACATTCGTCGTAGGTATCAAAGAAGAGATCTACCTTGTTGCCCTTGATGCCGCCGCCGCAGTCCTCAGCCACGGCGTAGCCGTAGGCCCAGGCTCCGGCCTCGGAAAGGATATACATCTTCGTGCCGTAAGGGATGACCTTGGGGTCAACGGCGATGCCGCCCACATGAGCCACAGTGCCGGTGGCGGTTATTTTGTTCTCCTGCCGCTCGGTAGTGTATGCCGTGGCGGAGACCTGGATAACAGAGCTGTAGCGAATTTCCTCGCCGTCGGCTGTTATGAGCACGCCGTCCTCACCGGGCTTGAAATGCCCTTTTTCATAGTAACTGAGATAGGGCGCGGGAGCCGCCGTTTCCCCGGCAGGCTGTGTCTGAGTCTCGGACGCTTCTTCGGGAGGCTCAGCAGCCTCGTCCGCGTCAGCGGGCAGAATGAGCACCGGCTCCTCCACGGTAATAGCCGGGATGGTCTCGCCTGTATCCGTGAACCCGGCCTGAGAGGCGTAGGTTGCGGTCTTGCCCACCTTGACCTCAGGGTCGGGGGTAGGTGCGGAGAGGGTAATATCCGGGGTTATGTCCGGCGCAGCTTCGTTGTTTGTGATATTAAGATTCTGCGCCGCGCTGCCGATGACCAGAAACGCGGCGAAAAGTGCCGCCGCGCAGATCAGCCGGCCTTTATGCCGCTGCAGGAACATGATAAACACCACCTGAAATAGAGTTAAATGTTGTATAAAAAATTTATTCAAAAACTTCGTGGATTATACAGCTCAACGCAAAAGATGTCAAGTTTCTACAAAAAGAAACAAAAAGTTACGTTATATCCTACGAAATTCGACAAGGCTGTCTTAGAGAAAATGATACAAATTGCCCATTGACATTTTCGTACGGGAAACAAATATGTAAAATTGTGGAATACCCGGATGGCTGCGCGGGACGGCGAAAAAACCGCCGGGTACTTGACATAAAGGGGCGTTGGTGATATTTTCAGAAGTATACTATTATATACAGATAGGATGGATGAAATGAAAAGCAAAAAAATGATACCGGCAATCATCGGCTGCCTGGTCGTTCAGCTTTGCGTCGGTATACTTTATCTTTGGAGCGCCTTCAAGGGCAATATCGTCGCCGCCTACGGCTGGGACAGAGGCGCTGCCAACATGGTATCCTCTTACATGCTCTTTGCCTTTGTTTTCGGCAATCTTATAGGCGGCTTCATCAACGATAAGAAAGGCCCCAAGCTCACCTGCATCCTTGGTGTGGCTCTCTTCACCGTCGGCGTTGCACTCTCCTCCGTAGCAAGGAACATCGCGGTATTTGATCTTACATATGCCATCATGGCCGGTCTCGGCTCCGGCTTTGCCTATGGCGCATGCATCTCCTGCATCCAGAAATGGCTGCCGCATAAGCGCGGCCTTGCTTCCGGCCTGGCCTGCTCTGCATTCGGCCTCTCCACGGTTATCTTTACCCCTGTTTCCAACTGGCTCATGGAGCTCAACCGCGGTGCTGACGGCATAGTGAATTTCGTCCCCGTGTTTCTTATTCTGGCCGTCGTTTTCGCTATCCTCGGCTTTGTTGCCTGCGTTTTCATCACTCTGCCCGATGAGAAGTATATCAGCAGTCTGAATCTGCCGAAGGCGACCGTCTCCGCCACCAGCTTCAGCCTTGGTCAGGCCATCAAGACCCCGGCCTTCTGGGCGCTGTTTTTCTCCATCTTCTTTATCAACGGCACATGGAACCTCTGTGTTCCCCTCATCAAGGATCTCGGCATGGAGCGCGGACTCGTTGAGGCTATGGCTATCGCCTGCGTATCCTTTACCGGCATCACCAACGCCGCCGGCCGCCTTATCATGGCTACCCTCTCCGATAAGCTGGGCCGCACCAACACCATGTATATTCTCTGCGGCATCACCCTTCTGGGAGCTATCCTGATGACCTTCATCACCGGTTACGGATATTTCGCCACTATCGCGATCATCGCCTTTGCCTACGGCGGACCCTCTGCCCTCAACGCTGCCCTCTGCACCGACCTCTTTGGACCCAAGAATTCCGGTACCAATTACGGCGTTGCCATGCTGGCTCTCGGCTTCAGCTCCATTTTCTTTAACTTCCTTTCCGCTAACGTTCTCCATGCCACCATCTCGAACGTTACCTCAACCTTCATCATGGGCGCTGTCACCGCTGTTATCCCCGTACTTCTCATGAAGTATCTTGACAGCTATCTGAAGAAGAGAAACGCAAAGTGATTTACGTCTGATATAAAATAAAAAAAGATTACGCCCCGGCTGTGAAGCCGGGGCGTAGTGTGTTTATATGGCGTTTCGAGCTTATATACCGAGCTGTATCCAGAGATCGTTATATAGGTTCAGAATGTCAGAGGGGAGATTGGTGTAGAGCTCGCAGCGCTCCAGAACCTCGAGGGGAGCGGCCATGATCTCGTAGAGCTCCATGTCCAGAGGCTCGCCGTAGGTCTCCTCGTAATAGGCGGGGTACTGCTCAAGCGCCTCGGTATTGGGAGAGGCGTACCAGATATAGTCCATGTTCTTCAGGCTGGCCTCGGTGGAGGCGATGAAGTTTATCCATGCCTCGGCCTCTTCCTTGTGCTGGGCGCTCTTGAGCACGCACATGGCGTCCACGAACCAGTTGGAGCCCTCCTCAGGCACTACATAGCGCAGATCCTCGTTATTCTCCAGCATGGTCAGATAGTCGCCGGCGTAGTAGGTGCCGATGGCGGCGTTGCCGCCCTCCATCTTCTGGAAGATCTCGTCCATTACCTTGCCCTGATATACGCCCTTTGCGTTGGCGTTGGCCAGGAGCTGATAGGCTTCGCGGATCTCCGCCTCATTGGTGGTGTTCACATCGTAGCCCAAATAAAGAAGGCCCATAGCGAAGGCGTCGCGGGAGTTGCCGATGAGCAGCACGTTGCCGGCGTACTTCTCGTCAAACATGGCGCTCCAGCTGGTGATCTCCTCCTCGACCATTGAGGAATTGTAGATGATGCCCATTGTGCCCCAGGTGTAGGGGACGGTGTACTTGTTCTCGGGGTCGTAGCTCAGACCCTTGTATCTCTGGTCGATTTTGGCGTAGTTGGGGATATTGTTGTAGTTGAGCTCCGCCAGCATATCCTCCGCGATCAGGCGGGCTATCATATAGTCAGAGGGGACGATGACGTCAAAGTCAGCGCCGCCGCTTTTCAGCAGGGAATAAAGGGCTTCGTTGCTCTCGGCGGTCTGGTAGTTGACCTTGATGCCGGTAGCTTCCTCAAATTGGGTAATCAGATCGGTGTCGATGTATTCACCCCAGCTGCAAACGTTTACAACACGTTGTTTTTCGCCGCCGCTGCAGCCGGTAAGTGTTCCGGAAAGCATCAGAACGGCAAGGGCCAAGGCAAGTATTTTTTTCAATTGATCATTCCTCCAGTTGTGTTTAAAAATATTATCTCAGGGCCTGTATTTACTCAAGCCGAAAGAACTCAGTTATGCCGCTTGGCGGCAGCCTTTTCCGCCCGGGCGTCCCGCACATTAACGATGACCAGCAGGAGCAGCACCACCGCGAAAAGCAGGGTGGAGACCGCGTTGATCTCAGGAGTTATGCGCTTTTTGGTCATGCCGTAGATCGCCATTGCGAGGGTCTGTGTGGACGAGCCTGCGGTGAAATAGGAGATGACGAAATCGTCTACGGACATGGTAAAGGCGATGAGAGCGCCGGAGACGATGCCGGGCTTGATCTCCGGCAGGATGACCTTCCAGAAGGCACGCATCCAGGTGCAGCCCAGATCCATTGCGGCGTCCACCAGATTCTTGTCCATCTGCCGCAGCTTGGGCAGCACGTTAAGGATCACATAGGGAATGTTGAAGGTGACGTGGGCGATAAGCAGCGTACCGAAGCCCATGGACAGTCTGGGCAGGTCAAAGCTGTTCCAGAAGGAGAAAAAGGCCACAAAGAGCAGGCAGAGAGACACGCCGGTGACGATATCGGCGTTCATCATGGGAATGCTGTTCACCGTCATAAGCGGACTGCGCCAGCGGCGGCGCATGTTGAAAAAGCCGATGGCGGCGAAGGTACCGGCGATGGTGGAGATAACCGTGGCCAGCAGAGATACCAGCAGAGTGGTGTAAAGACTCTCCATGACTATGCGGTCCCGGAACAGCTCCGTATACCAGTGGAGGGAGAAGCCCTTCCACACCGCGTTGCTGTTGCCGGAATTGAAGGAGAAAATGATAAGCAGGAAAATGGGAAGGTAGAGGAACAGGAATACCAGAGCCATAAACAGGCGGTTTCCAACACGGCGCTGCTTTTTCATAGCATCACCGCCTGTTCTTCGCCCTCACCGAAGTGGTTCATGACCACCATGCACACCACGACCACAAGCATCATAACCAGAGAGATGGCCGCGCCAAGATGGGGATTGTAGGCGCCGCCAAGGAACTGCTGCTCGATGAGGTCGCCCAGCAGCATCTGAGTGCCGCCGCCCAGCAGGCGGGAGATGGCGAAGGTGGACACGGAGGGGACAAATACCATTGTCACGCCGGACAGAACTCCCGGCAGGGAAAGGGGAAAGATCACCTTGCGGAACACGCCGAAGGAGTTGGCACCCAGATCCCGGGCGGCCTCCAACAGGGAGTGATCCAGCTTGACGATGACCGAATAGATGGGAAGGATCATAAAGGGCAGATAGTTATATACCATACCCAGCACCACCGCGCCGGAGGTGCCGATCATTTTAAAGTGGGTGATAGGCACGTAATTGGCGGGATCGGAGACGAAATGGATGGCGATGCTGTTATACAGGTCGATGATACCGATTCGCTGAAACAACTGGTTTATCAGGCCGTTGGTCTCCAGAATGGACATCCAGGCGTAGGTGCGCAGCAGAAAGTTTATCCACATGGGCAGCATGATAAGCACCATTGCTATCTTCTGGAACCGAGGGCCTTCCTTGGCCATCATATAGGACAGGGGGTAGCCGATGAGCAGGCAGACCAGCGTGGCGATGATAGCCAGCCGGAAGGAACGCAAAAACACCGACAGATAGGTACCCATGCGGGCGAAATTTTCCAGAGTGCCGTCAAAGGCGGCGGTGGTGAAGGCATAGACCGCCATGATGATAATGGGAATGACCACGAACAGAGCCATCCACACCACATAGGGGACGGCAAAGCCCGAGCGCCTATTCTTCATCCGCGCTCTCCTCCTCTTCCGACTCCAGACTGGCGTCGCCGATCTCCTCGTACTCCTCGGAGTAGGAAGAATAGTCGCCGAACATGCCGGAGTACTGGCTCTTTTTCATAACGTGGATGCCGTCGGGGTCAATCTTGATGCCGATGCGGCTGCCCACGGGGGACAGGTCGGTGGTTTGGATGAGCCACTTGAAGCCGTAGAAGTCCACGATAATGTCATACTGCATGCCTTTGAAGGTGATAGAAGTGACAGTGCCGCACAGATGGCCCTGATCGGCCTCCACGAAGTCGATGTCCTCGGGCCGAATGACCACGTCCACAGGCTCCTTGGGGGAGAAGCCTTTGTCCACACACTGGAATTTGCGGCCGAAGAACTCCACGCAGTAGTCTTCAATCATGACGCCGTCGAGGATGTTGCTTTCGCCGATGAAATCAGCCACAAAGGCGTTCTTGGGCTCGTTGTAGATATCCTCCGGCCGTCCGATCTGCTGAATCTGGCCTTTATCCATGACCACGATGGTGTCGGACATGGAGAGAGCTTCCTCCTGGTCGTGGGTGACGTAAATAAAGGTGATGCCCATGGCCTGCTGGATGCGCTTGAGTTCGTTCTGCATGTCCTTGCGCAGGCGCAGATCCAGAGCGCCCAGAGGCTCGTCCAGAAGCAGCACCTTGGGCCGGTTCACCAGGGCCCGGGCGATGGCCACACGCTGCTGCTGGCCGCCGCTCAGCTCCGTGATGCGGCGCTTTTCAAAGCCCTTCAGACTCACGACCTCCAGCATTTCCATCACCCGCTGGCGGATCTCCTCCTCGG
>JAQXJB010000003.1 GCA_029008095.1 Clostridiales bacterium | reverse complement strand
AGAACAAGCATTATCGCTATGATGGCATCAAGCTGGAGATTATTTTCTATCACGAGGACTTTATCTACAGGTATCGTACCGAGCTTGGTTCCAGCACAACTTTGAGCAACAAGGCAAGCTTTATCAATCAAACTCTTGAGCGAAAGAAGTATTACAAATCTAAGCTTAAGAGCATTTACCTGGATGATGATTTTGAGCCAGTCTCCAACATTAGCGCTCTGCCCGAGGACACTTCTATTACTTTCTTTGTTCTAAAGAAAAAAGAAACTCGTGCGATCTATTTTGACTGTGACGGAGAAGGTGCCAACACCTATCAGTTGATGTTTAAGGCTCTCAAAAAGTATGATATTCCGCTTTCTACGCTTTCTCATATCCTCCGCATTTTTGATGAGAACATCCGTGAGATCTCTATGAAGGATGAGCACAACTTCCGATTGAAGTTTGAAGGCGATCAACCCAGAGATCAAGTCATGTCTGACAAAGAACTGCTCTACTTCCTTTCCAGTGGTACAACCAAGGGAATGCTTCTGTATACCTTTGTTGTCGCCTCTCTCAAGTATGGATTTGATTTGATCATTGACGAGGTCGAGGATCACTTCCACAAAACGCTGGTTGAAAATATGCTTAGTCTTTACAAAGATAAGTCGGTCAATCGGCACAATGCCACTTTGATTTTTACGACGCACTACTGCGAGGTCCTGGATCTGTTTAATCGGCAGGACAACATCTGGATCTCCAAGGCCAACGGAAAAGTATCTCTGAGTAATATGTACGATGATTATGACCTTCGTCCTGAGCTGCTGAAGAGTAAGCAGTTTTACAACAACGCCTTCCAGACCTCTGTCAATTACGAAGATTTGATGAAGCTGAAGAAGGAGCTGATGCGTGCATGAAGTTTCTTGTCATGTGCGAAGGCCCCAACGAAAAGGCCGTTGTCGACATATTGTTGGATGCAGAGTGTCTGGAGTTTACGAGAGATGATCTGGTCAATTTGACTGTGTACCATGCCCGTCAGCTCACCGCTCCGATCATCAAAACAGCCTTGAGCATCTATACCGGAGAATTTGAAGTTTACCGCATTGGCGATTCTATGACAGAGAAACTCCCCGTTCCTGCCGACTATCAAGGTCGCTTCAAGGGCGCCAGGAAGTTCTGTACAAAGCCAGAGCTTGAAATGCTTCTCTTAATTGCAGAGGGTAAAGAAGCCGAGTTTGAAAAGGTCAAAGCCGGAAAGCATCGGATGAAACCCAAAGACTTTTGCAAAGCCAATGTTGTCCATAACCGCAAGCGCTATGACAACAGTACACAGTTTTACAGAGACTATTTCGGCTCAGACATCGAAACGCTTGTGAAGGTTATCAAGAAATATAAGCAATCCCATGGCGCCCACAGGAAGGGCGAAGAGTATCTGGCAGATTTGTTGAAATAAGAAACAAGGCGGCTTGACGCGATGTGTCAAGCCGCCTTTGCCATGGGTTTGGAAGGGTTTTCATTTGTTGTCTTTCGTCTTGTTTATACTATTCCTCACCAACTGGCGGTGGGGGTCGCTACAGTTTTCGGTCTTGTAACTGCCGGCATCTGCGCAACACGTTCAATAATACCCAGAATGCTGACCCACAGCCACACCCACAACCCGACAGGAGACAACTGAGAACGCACTTCCAGACAGTGCCGGACAGGAATTCGACACACCTTGATGGCACTGCGTTACAGGGCAAGGCAGGTCTAAACACCAGCGGAGAGAGGCATCTGAAACCGCCGTAAGATAGATTTGGGAGCAGGATGCCGCAGGTTCGAATTCTGTCACTCGAACCAACTTTCTTTGAAAAGCCATCTTTTTAGGCGGTTTTTTCAGTTTGTCAAAGAACCCCTGTTCTCGAAGAAGTGGACAGGTCCAGTAAAAACGGACAATAGACAAAAGCCCCTGATGCAGGAAAATAAAAGTACTGCCTCAGGGGTATTATCATGTCAAAACAAGCATACACACATGTCCAAACGCTATAGACACCCTTATTGTCTATAGTGGGGAAACAGCAAATATCAAATATTTCTGCTGTCTTCCCTAAAAAATGTGAAAGAATTACTAAAAACCACCGTTTTTTCTTGACAAATCCGTAAGCGGATAGTATATTATATTCAAAATAATGTATATTGCAAAAAGCAAAGCCGTCGCAAGGCGGTGACGCAAAACTATAGGGACTGCGCTTCGCAGTCAGCCAGCTGCCGATGAACATTTATGTGTCATCGGTTTTTTTATTTAACGGGAGTTTTCACCACATCTGAAAGGCGGCAGTAAAATGTCGGTATACAAAAAAACCTTTCCCAGCAGCGAAAAAGAGAATATTGATGCGGGAGCGGTGGCAGCGGCCAGAACGGAGTTCACACGCCGGCTGATCTTAACCAGTTTAGCGCTGATACTCGTCTGCTTGGCGACCTTTTCATACATATCCAAGGCCTGGTTTGCAAATAACAAGAATGTTGACGCCAACAACGCTTCCGTTACCACAGAAACGCCTACTGCATCCCTGTTTATTAACGCCGGTACTCTACCCGACGGGCTTTACAAAATAGAGGATATAGTCAATACAGAAATCCGCCTTTTCCCCATTTCCACTATTAACTGCAAGGACTGGTACTACGTCAACGGCTGGAAAAGAAGCGACGGAAAAGTGTTTGCGAACAGCTATGCCAAGGCGGCTGATATTGGCAGCGACGGCTTGTATTACAACGAATATGAGGAGAGAGACCTTTACGCTTACAGCCTCGCACAGTTTAATGTTTATTCTAACGTAGGATCTATGGAAGTTTATCTCGACCCTGAAAATCCGATAACCGTCACTTATCCCGAGACCAGCACCAAGCAAATTGACAAGGCCGTCAGAATTGGTCTTGCTGCAGACACCGATGGCAACGGAGAAGAAGAGCTTGTCCTGGTTTATGCCCCGGCTGAGACCCAGGTGGGCAACAGCGACGGACAGAGTGAGGTCAAATTTTACGCTGTGGACGGCACAGGGCTTTGCGCCGCAGAAGCTGTCTATACGATCTCATCTGATTGGACGCAGTTCGCAGCAAAAAAGAAAATCGGATTCGACGATAAATATGAAAAAAACGGTGATGTATCCAAATTGATTTGTACCACTGATAATAACGGTCAGGTCGTTTCCGTTTATATCTGGCTTGAAGGTACCGATGGAGAAACGGTTCTCGGCGTTTCAGAAGATGGAAATATTACCAACGATGGATTAAGTGTACATCTCAAGCTGGTCGGCGTTCTTAAGAACAATTAAGCTGCTGATACCTGAAGGTGGTGAGCGGTATTGGAAATATTGGAAAAAATAATGGAGCTAAAAAATAAAGTCCGAAAAGGCGCTGCCGCTCATTCTTTTTCTGATAGGATTATTTATTATAAAGTGTGGATCGTAATTGCTGCAGTTGTTTTTTCGGCTGCAGCGATTACTGTTGGTTCCTATGCTTGGTATTACAGAAATTCAAATGTCTCTCAAAGCGCAGGAAATTCCACCAGCGACAATGTTTCGGTCTCCGTTGAGGGTTTTCAGATCATGGGATATGTTGACAATGGTATTACCGGTGACGAGCGAAATGAGCGATATGTTTTCTACTCAGAAGAGTATAATGATCCCGAGCCGGATGCTTCCGGCAACACGCCGAAGATAATAATGGTTCCTTATGATACCATCGGTAACCATAACGAGCATACTCCGCTGGTAATAAAGATACCCGTCAGAGGGCAGGCTGTTATGAACGGAGACGCCCTGAAGGTAACGCTTTCCATCAACGAATCTTCTGATTGGATTGGCGATAATCTGATGATGAAGGCGATTTTGAGCAATATTGTTGAAGTGAAGTGCGGTGTGATCAATCATGATGGCACAGATTTGGAGATCTGGAATGCGGTGACGGGAGCGGCCGAAAATTCATCCGGTGCAACCTATGTTGCATGGGGCGATGATAACCCGGTAAAGACAGACGTTCTCAGCTTCACCGTTTCCGGCTATACACCGCCGGTATCCGGCAAGGCTCTGAATCTTTATCTTATTATTGACTACAATGAACTTCTCGTGCAAAAATACATGATTAAAAACAAACTTACAATAAGACTTGGCACAAACGAAACTGAAACAAAGTTCTACAATGACTTTTTGAAGCTGGACGTAAATATTGCATAAAACCCACCGCTGATATCAAAGGAAAGGAGGCGGCAGTTTTGAATAAAGCCCTGAAATTTACAACAAAGACAGTATTTGTTTTGCTCGCCGCCATAGTCCTTTTCGCGGCGGGCAGCTTTGCTTGGTATTATTCCGGCCACGAGTTTGATATGCGCGAGGTTGAAGGAAGCGTGGACTTCGTTGCGGCATACTTTAATGGCGGTGACGGAACGAAGGAGCATCCTTATGAAATCGATAACAAGGATCAGCTTTATAACCTTGCCTGGCTTCAATACCTCGGCGCGTTCAACCAGCTCGACGAGAACGGAAATATTATTCAGACTTATTTTATCATTACCGATACGAACAATGACGGATGCATTGATATGGCAGGCGAAATCCTTCCGCCCATCGGCACAAGCACTAATCCTTTTCTGGGAAACTTTGACGGCAACGGTCAGATCATCAAAAACCTGCTTATTGATAACACCATATCTGACGCAGGCATTACGGATTTTCCCGACCTGGTCGAGGACAACAATGCATTTCAGGAGGAAGGCGTTCAGATCGTAGGCCTGTTCGGCGTAATTGGCCAACTGCCGGGCGACAGCTATTCCTACAGCAGTTCGGTAAACGAAATCAGCAACTTTTATGTTGAAAATCTTTCCGTCAAAACTCAGCTTGACACAGCCCTTATCGGCGTGGTCGCAGGCTATGTTAACGGAACTGTCAGCAATGTCGGCGTTGTTGACTCCGCTATCAATATTGCAGCTTCAGGTGTTAATGCCGTTGATGCCACAAACCTTACTGCCAATCTTTCCGACTATTCTCTGGTAGGATACTGCACAGACGCATATAAAGACACGATAGACATCGTGACCGTTGATGTGAAGGATCCTTCGGTCACGGTTTGGAGCGACAGCGGCAACGGGGGGGGCAACGCCTGGGGCGGCTCCATCGATATGCTCAGCCTCTACAATCGTCTGAATGTTTTCCGCACTGCCACCGGAAACCGCCAAACAAGCTATGTTTCTTCGGAAACGGTTGTGGTGGATGAAATCGCCGGAACCCGCACGGTTACGGAACAGAAGCCTTCCTTCACCCTGATCAGACAGTATGATTCGAACAGCCCTGCGGGCAGCTTTTCCTTCAGCTATAATACTACATCGTATGACAATGAACAATATATTTACCTGATGGGTAAAGTCCTGGGCGAAAAATCCCCTATCCCTGCCAAGGAGGTTACGACCATTACCCAAAAGAATGAATTTCTCGAGGGGTTTCTTATCACCGACGGGGAGCATTATCTCAACCTCAATTCGACAAAGACCGGGTTTACCACAGGCACCTCCGACGTCTCCGCCACCGTTTGGGCACAGGACAATGAGGGACATATCTATACCATCGGCAATGATGACGGTTACTATTATTACCTGAATGCCGAGGGCGTGAGCAGCAGCAGTACGGATGCGAATGCCGTTTCTTCCGCCACGGTATGGACTTATACTGACAGCAAATATTCCTGCACGGTGAACGGTGTAACCCAGTACCTATTCTATGACGGCACTCAATGGACCCTCATTTCCGAAAATGGATATGTGATCACGGATGGCAACGGAAACTACCTGACCTATACGGGGACCAATACCATCGCCAATACGACCAATGCCGATGCCGCCCTTGTTTTTTCCTTCGGGACGGACGATGGGACCAATCCCGGCGGCACGGTCTCCACCGTCATCAACGGAACAAGGTACTATCTCAGCGCTAATAACGGCACGCTGATGCTTTCCACGACAAATGCCAGCTCCTGGAGCAACAGCGGGAACGGTCTCAATTTCGAAGGCTACTATCTTTACTTTGACGGTACGAACTGGACGCTTGCCCGACAAGGGGGGTATACGATCAGCAACGGCGGCAATTACCTCAATACGGACGGTAGCACTATAACCAACGGAACAGACAAAGCCACCGCTACCCTGTGGGAATTCAGCAACTACGGCGGAACGGGAACAATTTCCACGGTAATCAATGGCACCCGGTATTATCTCTACTACAGAAATGGCCTGATGATCAGTCCCACCGATCAGACCAACTGGACGCATAGCACCTCAAATGGAACGATTTATTATAGGTCCGGATGGTTTTCCTATTATTATATTTATTACAACAACAACAGCTGGGCCACCAGCCGGAACGCAAATCAAACCCAAACCATTGACAAGGTCACTATCGAAAACCCGAGCCAGCTGGAGCCGCGTTCTGTCACTGTCACCCCCACCGATATTGTAAAGACTCCGGCACAGCTTCAGGTGGTCACCAGAACCGTTTCCACCGAACTGGCGGATTATCCTATAGACACCTGGTTCCCGCTTTCTGTTCGGGCGGAGTCCAGCGACGACTATAATGTCAATGACAAATCCCTGTATCCGGCTCTGGCAAACACCGGTTATGTTATCAGTGGATCCAACTATCGTAACAGCAATTATCAAAAGTCCGGTGATATCCGTGTTTCAAGTTATGCAATCTCAAATATCAGCGGTTCCTATTCCAACCGAGCACTAGCACTGACCGATATTTACACGATAGATGACATTGGTCGTCATACGATCTCTGATAACGATAATACATATAAGAAGTATGCCGATTCCAAGGCAAAGCTGCTGACGATCCTCCAAAGTGATAACAGATCTGTCTATGGCCTCCATTTTATGGACGCGGCCATCAGCAAGGATGATACGGTCACGGTGGATGAAGTCATGATCAATGGCGACACATATTATAATTACGAGCTGCCCCGCCACTCCATCGACTTCAACCTGAAAGAGGCCGGCTATATCAACTTCTTCGCAGGAAACTACTTTCCCGAAAACACCAGCTTCTTCTCCCTGCATCAGATTTTCCGTTCCGGAAACACCATCACGGAGATCAAGGAAATCTCCAAGGTATATGCCAATTCTGATCCGGACGGGACAGAGGATTATATCTATCTGTATACGGATGGAACCTATTCCAGCTCCGACCCAAGAGGCGCTCTCCTTTTTGACCTGGCGTGGATCTGGGATAACGGTACATTGGTTTCCAACAATACGAACAGACTTTTCTATTTCGAGGTTCCCGCCAATCCTGGCGAGTACGCTTTGGGCTCTGTCAGTGAAAGCAACGGTGCGTATCTGATCTATCTGGATATTTCCGCGAATGCGCAGTTCCATGAATATACCGTCACGGAGGAGAGCTTCACCGAAACCGTTTCCACTTATGAATATCCCCTTGGCGTTGACTTTCTGGAGAGCACCACGGACTCCCTTGCCGGTATTCAGGCGAGTGCCGCGATCTCCCTTGCCGCGGGCGAAAGCGGCGGGACGATCTCCTATGACCGCACCGGCGATACAATTGCATTCAACGCACGGGACGGGACCATGGTGCCCTATGTGAAAAAGGGCGCCACTGTTTCGGACGGCACGAATACATGGACATCCGGCGACCCCATAGCAAGTGAATCCGTCACGACCGAGATCCTCACTTTGCGTGACTATGACACCATCTCTAAGGAAACGACGATGACGGTGCAGACCACTACCGGGGGAAGCACAACCGCGGTACGCTACACCATTTATAAAGACGGCAGTGAAAGCGAACATGAAGCCTACACGCTGACGCAGTCCGAACTGGATATCATTGCCGAGGCGAAGAGAAACACGACCGAGAATTATGTTTATACCGGAACTGAAACCGTACTCAGCTATCATTACGTCAAACCTGCCGATACATATGTCAATACGTCAAACGAACTCAATATTGCAGCATCTCTTGACCCCGTTGTTTCTTACTATATCCGTATTGCAAGCAATCATGATCTGACGATCTACGGAACAAGCAGCGGAGACAAGGTCTGGTCCGCAATCAACGATGCCGATATTGATGCGGCCGAAACAGCGGTCAATGTCGCAAGCAGTACTGTTGATGCAACGACAACGACTTATGTTGTAACTTATCCCGAGGGTGAAGTCCTTACGTCTGTGGCAAGCATGAACTTCCTTATGTCATCGCCATTTCTGAACTCGTTTGCGAATTCTGTAAGCGAATTGCCATCGTCCTCTCTCGGCTTCGAGTCGCAGAATACCGATGATAACGATGTGCGGGAAGAAGATTCCGCTTCTGAAGAAGATTCCGCTTCTGCTGTGCCTCCTCCCTACGTTGAATTCGGCGAACAGACGATAGTGGAAGTGATCTTCATACCTCTTGTAAAGACGCAGGATGTCGTTATTGATTATCCCGGCGGCTCCGACAGTGGAAATGTTGACGACGAGCTCGAAGACCTGTATTTCATTGATTACTACGTTTTCGGCGATCACACCGACATTGAAACAGACGTCTGCGATAAAGATGTCGTGGGAACTATCTCCGTTTTTGATTCCGCAGTTGTTCTTAACGCAGACGACAGGCTCACCGCGCCCCAGCAGAATTACGGCTGTGCGCCCAATGTCCTGGCTGCAAATGAGTATCTTCCCGTGATCACAGTTTTTGATGAGCCTGTTTTGGCGGAAAACGGATCCATCCGGATCGAGTACACAGCTTCCGACAATTCGCTTCTGGCCTTTGATAAGGGCGACGGAACTGTAATTTCTGTGAACGATATCCCGGGCACATTTGTCGCTCAGAACGGCGATGTTCTTACTGCTTATATCCCGGCAATAACTGATAACCTTGAGCTGATGTCCTATTGCGGCGCTGATGCCAGCGGGCTGCTCTGCGGTCTGGACGAAATGGATGAGCGTGGAAGTTATGTCATCGTTCCTGCGGCAGATTGCGACAGTATTGAGATAAGAAATATCTCCGTAAAATACTATGGCGCCGTCGCAGCTTCGGTCGCTTTGCTCCAGAACGGCAGCGAAGCAGATGCGGATATGTTCATTGAATTTGCACAGCAGAGCGGTGATACAAATCATATCGGGATTACTTCTGACGGCAGCGAAATGATTATTTGCAGTGCTGATGTCGAAAGCATAATTGGGGTGTACTCTGAACGTTGGAATTGGACCATCACCACTTACACGACCGAAGACAGTGATGGAGAAGACTCCACTGACGGAAGCGGCGAAGAGTCCGGCGATTCCGAGGAAACTCCTGCGGAGCCCGAAACCCCCGAAGAATCCGAAACACCCGCGGAGTCCGAAACTCCCGCGGAATCCGAAACTCCTGCTGAGTCCGAAACTCCTGCTGAGTCCGAAACCCCCGAAGAATCCGAAACTCCCGCGGAGTCCGAAACTCCCGGGGACGGCACAGAAAGCGGTGGAACTTCGGAATCCCCCGGTGCGGCTGAGGGCGAAGAAACAGACGGCTCAGAGCAGCCCTCCGACGGTGGGGAAAGCCTCCAGTCTTATGACACGTCTTCTTCAGAGTCGTGAGAACAATGATAAAATCCAGATAGCATAACGACCAATCTAAAACGCAAAACACTTCCCGCCCCAAGCCGGTGAAAAATCACCGTTTTGGGGCGGGAAGTGTTTTCACACCACAGAAAAACTACAAACAAACCGGAACACGCGGAATCAGTCGACACTACCGGCTGCGAAAGCACCGATGCAGTTGTAGAAGATCACGACCCGCTGATTGGTAACGCAGTCCTCCTTGACCGCCGGATAAACGTCAATGCTGTCGATCGCTCACCGACCATGCGTTTGGTAATCGTGGTGGAATCGGTATAGCGCCGGATCGGAATTTTTGTTCCGTGATCCTGTTCTTTGCAAACCTCTCCATAGGCTTTACATCCACAATGGTATTCATCGCTGCACGGCTGCTGTCCGTTGCCGTATGCAAATGGCGGTTTCTCTACGGTGAAGCTTCTGTTCGCCTGATTGGTAAAAATCGCCGGTACGTTCTGTATCGGTTATCCTTTTAAGAAGCAAAAAAGCAATTAATATTTCTCAAACAATTCTCAAGCACTGGATTAACAATTCCGCGATATGATGCAGCCATCCGATGAGGAGAAAAAATCTGGAGGTAGTTATCATGTCTAAGAAAAACTTTGTTTCCCTGATCCTTGGTACTGTTGGCGGTATCCTGTTTGCACTGGGAATGTGTATGGCAATGCTCCCTGAATGGAATTCCTTTACCCAGGGCATCATCGTTGGCTGCGTCGGTGTGCTCGTTCTGCTTGTCATGCTGGTGGTTCGCCGAAAGATGGAGGGCAAGCCTGTATTCGTTAAGCTCAGCGCAAAGACCGTCGGCACCATCGTTCTGGGTGTCGTTGGCGCTCTGATGCTGGGAGTCGGAATGTGCATGGTTATGGTTTGGGAGATGCTGGCTTTGGGTGTTATTGTTGGCCTCGTAGGTATTGTTCTGCTGCTGTGCCTGATTCCCCTGGTGAAAGGGATTAAGTAAACATACTACATACGTTACAGGCAGCAGACCGAGACCAAACTGCTGCCTGTATTTTCGTTTTTGGGAGGAATACGATGGACAAGATCACAAAACTATTCCGATCCCGCTATTTTCTTGCGGGACTTGCTATCATTTTGGAATTCGCTCAGCTGCTGGCTGTGTTCATTTTGCTTTACAAATACTTCCTCCCGATTACGATTATGGGATGGATTTTTCATATCAGTGTTTTGCTGTACCTGCTTAACCGGGATGAGATTCCCGAGTTCAAGCTGCCGTGGCTGATTATTCTGTTTCTGCTTCCGGTCATTGGCGCTTTTGTATTTATGCTTCTGTCCAGCAATGAAACAAGCAAGAAACAGTTTCAGCGTTACGAGAAAGCATCTCTGGAACTAAAACCCTATCAGCAGCAGACCGAACAGATTCATTGGCTCCGGGAGCAGGATGCCGAAGCCTTTGTGCAGGCAAATTATCTCTATCATGCGGCGGCAATGCCGTGCCAAGGCGCGGTATCTGTTGTCTACTATTCGCTGGGTGAAGATTTTTGGAGTTCGCTGCTGGCGGATCTGCGAAAGGCCAAACGGTTCATCCTGATGGAATACTTTATTGTTCAGGAAGGTCAGATGTGGAACGCCATTCATGAAATACTTCGGGAGAAGGCTTCACGGGATGTTGCTGTCTATTTCATGTACGACGATTTCGGCTGCATGGCAACTCTGTCGGAACACTATTTTGAACACCTCTGCGAAGAAGGGATCCACTGCATCCCTTCCAACAAATTCACCCCGGTTTTATCACACATCCACAATAACCGGGATCACAGAAAAATCACTGTCATTGACGGAGCCGTTGGATATACAGGCGGCGTCAATCTGGCAGACGAATATATCAACGCCTATGAAAAGCATGGTCATTGGAAGGATACGGCTGTTCGTCTGGAGGGCGAGGCCGTCCGGAACTTGACGATGCTGTTTCTGGCAATGTGGAATACGCAGAGCGAACAGCCGATGAATTGCGCTGACTATATGGAAACCGCGGCCCCAAAGACTTCCGGCAAAGGAATCGTGATTCCCTTTGGAGATGGTCCTGCTCCGATCTATAAGGACACCATTGGAAAAAATGTTTATCTGAACATGATTAACGGGGCAAAAGATTATCTGTATATTACAACCCCCTATCTGATATGTGACCACGAAATACTCAGTGCCCTGCGTCTTGCTTCTCAAAAGGGTGTTGATGTTCGCATCATTACGCCGCACATTCCTGACAAGAAAACCATTCTGCTGATGACACGCTCCAATTATCAGGTGCTTTTGCGCGATGGGGTCAAGATCTATGAGTATACCCCAGGCTTTATTCATGCTAAGAATTTTGTTTGCGACAACAAGTATGCCGTCTGCGGAACCATCAATCTGGACTACCGCTCCCTCGTGCGCCACTTTGAATGCGGTGCCTGGATGTATGATGTGGACTGCATCCAGGAGATGAAAGCCGACTTTTTGGAAACCATGCATCGCTCCCAGCAGATCAGGCTGGATGTGGCACAGCTCAAAGGATGGAAACGGCTGCTGGCAGAGCTCATGAAAGTTTTTTCGCCGCTTTTATAACCGGGAAAACGTGATTTGAAATTAATAATTCTCAAACAATTCTCAAACACTTCCACAACAGAGAACAGATATGCTATACTAATCAATATGTGTCTGCACAGCAGCGGGAGGATATAAATGGAACGCTTCAAACAGATTTTGAATAGACTTCTTTTTCCAAGGTTGGCTGTGGTGCTGATCAGTGTGCCTGTGGCGGCCGCACTCCTAATTTACACATTTGCTTTTGCCGGAGAGGACAGCCCCATTGCATATCCGGCTTATGTGTTTTCAGCATACGCAATGGTCATCACCTGTGCCTGGATTATAAAAAACGCCAAAAGCTCAAAATCCGGTTTGGATTCTGCCATCCACAATATTCCATTGGCGCACCGTTACCTTACGGATGTATCCTTTAAGCTGCATGTGTCCTTGTACCTGTCTCTTGGACTGAATGTTCTCTACGCAGTGATAAAATTCGTCTATGGCGTTTGGTATCACTCCGTATGGTTCGGCACTTTGGCCGTTTACTATTTCTTTCTGGCTGTCATGCGTTTTGGCTTGCTGCGCCATGCAAATCAGAATGGCTTTGGCAAAAACATTGCCGCGGAGCTGAAGCAATACCGTATGTGTGGACTTGTTCTGATGCTGATGAATGTAGCTTTTTCCGGTGTAGTGGTCTTAGTCGTTCGTAAAAATGAGGGCTTCCAGTATGCAGGCTACCTGATTTATGTCATGGCCATGTACGCCTTTTACAATGTTATCACTGCGGTCATAAATGTGATAAAATACAGGAAGTATAACAGTCCGGTCATGTCAGCAGCAAAGGTTATCAACCTTGCGGCGGCGCTGGTCTCTATGCTGTCTCTGGAAACGGCCATGCTGGCTCAGTTCGACAACGGCAATAATCCGGAGACCTTCCGGCAGATCATGACCGGAAGCACCGGAGGCTGTGTTTGTGCGATTGTGCTGGGAATTGCAATCTACATGGTAATTCGGTCAACAAAGCAGCTCAGAAAGCTGAAAACAGAAAGCTGACAGGATCAGAGTTTGTAAGAAACGGAGGAATACAAATGATTCGTATTTTGGTACTGGAAGATGATGCAAAACTGAACCAGACGGTCTGTACTTATTTGAATGACAGCGGTTTTCAGGCAAAGGGATGCCTGCACGCAAATGCCGCTTATGATGAAATGTATAACAACCTGTATGACCTGATTGTATCCGACATTATGCTGCCGGAGATTGACGGCTTTGAATTTGCGGAGAATGTCCGGCGGGTCAATAAACACATTCCCATTTTGTTCATGTCGGCCAGAGATGATCTTCCGTCCAAGCAGAAGGGCTTCCAGCTCGGCATCGATGACTATATGGTAAAACCCATTCAGCTCGACGAGCTCTTGCTGCGGGTGCGGGCTTTGCTGCGCCGAGCGAACATTGAGATGGAGCGGAAACTGGTAGTTGGTAATCTGAAACTGGATGCAGACGCCATGAGTGCCTTGATCGAGGGCGAAGAAGTTCCGGTAACCACCCGGGAGTTCAACATTCTTTATAAGCTGCTGTCCTATCCCAATAAGACATTTTCCCGTGCCCAGCTCATGGACGAGTTTTGGGGCATTGAATCGGATACCAGTCTCCGCGCTGTGGATGTCTATATTACCAAACTGCGTGATAAGTTCTCCGGTTGTGATGGCTTTGAAATCAAAACGGTCCGCGGTTTGGGATATAAGGCGGTGCTGTTATGAAAAACCGGTACACAAAAGATCAGCGGGTAAAAGCGGAGATTTTCCCGTTTCACATCTTTATGGTCACCTTTGTGACCGTTGGCGTCTTTACCACCATCCAGATGCGCATTATCGGGGAGTATATTGACTATACGAAGATTGCCCCGATCCATGCCATTGCTCTTCCTGCGCTCTGGCTTCTGGCGGCGGCGATCTTTACGCTGCTGACAAGGTACCAGATCAGAAGCCGTTATCAGAAACCCATTGAGAATCTCGCAAAAGCGGCCCGGAAGGTAGCGTCCGGAGATTTTTCTGTCTATGTGGCGTCCAGGCACACACCGGATAAAGTGGATTATCTGGATGTACTTTTTATGGATTTCAACAAAATGGTGGAGGAATTGGGCTGCATTGAAACCCTGAAAACAGATTTCTTTTCCAACGTATCCCATGAGATCAAGACACCGATTGCCGTCATTCAGAACAATGCGGAGCTGTTGCAAAACGGGGCTGGAACCGAGGCGCAGCGGCATGAGTACACCACGGCGATTTTGCAGGCGACCCACCGTCTTTCCGGACTGATCACCAATATGCTCAAACTCAACAAACTGGAGAAGCAGGTAATCAAACCCGTTCCCGAACCGTTTGATGTATCCGCGCAGATCTGTGAGTGCGCACTGCAATTTGAGGATCTGTGGGAAAAGAAGAATATATCCTTTGACGCTGATATTGAGGAACGAGTCATAATCAATGCGGATGCCGGCCTGCTGGAACTCGTATGGACCAATCTGCTCTCCAATGCACTGAAATTTACTCCCGATGGAGGCTCCGTTCGCATCACGCAGACTTCCGACCGGGATTGGATCACAGTCTCTGTTTCCGATACCGGCTGCGGAATGGATGAAAACACATTGAAGCGCATCTTTGATAAATTCTATCAGGGCGATACTTCCCATGCCACAGAAGGCAATGGGTTGGGCCTTGCATTGGTTCAGCGTATCATGCAGCTGTCCGATGGCACGATTGCCGTAAAAAGTGATCCGGGTAAAGGCTCTGTGTTCACCGTCACATTACCGGTAGCCGGAAAACAGGAGGAAAGAGCATAATGGAACTGGGAAAAAAGAGCCCCTATGTGGGATACGAATATAAAGAGGTCACGGTAAAGAGTGATCAGGCATCCTTGTATATGGACTGTTATGAAAACTTCGGCTGGGAGCTGGATGAAAATATCCAAACGGTCAGTCAGTTCCATATGGTAACGCTGAGAATGAAGCGGGATCGTAAAATCGTCAATAAGATGGAGTTGACCCGCCTTCAGCGGAATTTTGAAGCCTGTGCCAACGAAATCGATAAGCTGGAACAATCCAAAAGCTCTGTCGCTACCCTTTGGTCCTTAGTTGTGGGGATTATAGGGACGGCATTCATGGCAGGCTCTGTGTTTGCCGTAACCCATGAGCCGCCCATTTACTGGCTTTGCGTTTTGCTGGCATTTCCCGGCTTTCTCGGATGGATCTTCCCCTATTTCATATATAGCCTCAAAGTGACGGCCCAAACGAAAAAAATACAGCCGATCATTGAGGCCAAGCAGGATGAAATTTATGAAATCTGCAAAAAAGGACACGATTTATTATAACCAATACACCGGTGCTGTAAAAAGCGCCGGTGTTTTTTTACTTTAATAATTCGCAAACAGAATTCAAGCACTTCACAAACAATGACCAGCTATTATGAGGTCGCAGCAAAACGAAAGGAGAAAACCATGAAGAAAGTATTATTGACCATCGGCTGCGGCATTGGTGTCATTGTAGGTGCGATCCTGATTTGGAAGTTCGTGCTTCCGTTTATCGGCTTCATTTTTCAGCACATTTGGGGATTCCTGTCCACGCTGTTTTAAGAACAAACCATAACTTTTACATACAAAACAAACAGGAGGTTTTATCATGAGTGAGTACAAACTGAAAGCCGGCAAACTGGGCAAAAAAATTGTGAACACCTATAAGGGTATCGAGCAAAAGTTCGTGGATACTTTCCTCGAAGAAGATGGTTCCCTGAAAACCGGCGGTTTGGCGAAAAAGGCCACATCTGCTTACCAGAAGATTGAGGACACCGTGGTCGGCGGTTATAAGAAGGTGGAGGACGCTTTTGTTGATGCATTCCTCGAAAAAGCAGATGACGAAAACGCTGCCCCGAAAGCTGAGGAGGATTCCAGAAGCAGCGATAAATAAGCTGTACCGAAGCTGATGGTTTCTGTCGAGCATCGGAAATATATTGTCTAATGCGGAGAAACGGCAAATAATTCTGCATTTTACCCTAAAAAGTGTGAAAGAATGACTAAAAACTACCGTTTTTTCTTGACAAATCCATAAGCGGATAGTATATTTTATTTAAATAATGTATATTGTAAAAAGCAAAGCCGTCGCAAGGTGGTGACGCAAAACTATAGGGACTGCACTTCGCAGTCAGCCAGTTGCCGGTGAACATTGACGTGTCATCGGTTTTTTTATTTAACGAGAGTTTTCACAAAATCGGAAAGGCGGCAGGAAAATGTCGGTATTCAAAAAGGACTTTCACAGCAGTGAAAAAGAGAATATTGATGCGGGAGCGGTGGCAGCGGCCAGAATAGAGTTCACACGCCGTTTGGTATTCACCTGCTTCGCGCTGATACTCGCCTGCTTGGCGGTCTTTGCATACATATCCAAGGCTTGGTTTGCCAGCAATAAGGACGTTGCCGCTGAGAATGCTTCCGTCACCTCCGAAACCGGCACTGCCAACCTGTTTATCCGGCTGCAAGGTGAAGCAGCCACGAACTATTACACCACCTTAAGCACTAACTGGGCTGTCGTGAACAACACGCCCCTTTACCCCATCTCTACTGCCGACTGCAAAAACTGGTTCTATATCGATCAGCGGACAGCAAATTCTGTCACAACGGATGGCATTACTGCGACCAATTATTACGCCAGCCATTATGCTAAGGCGGAAAGCATTTCTGCCGATGGACTCTACAATGAATCGGTCAACCAGCAGCGCCGCGCGTACTACTGCAGCAGCTATAACCTCTACACCGACAAGGACACGCTGGATGTCTACTTCAATCCCACGAATCCTATCACGATTACCGGCGACGAGGGTCTCAAGCAAGCCATCCGCGTGGGAATCGTTGTGAATCCAGGCGAGTCTCAGAGTGTGCTTATATACGCCCCGGTGGCGGAGAGCGGCACCGGAATGAATTTTATTGACGCTTCCGGCACAAAAGCCGCCTCCGATACCTTCTATGCCGTGACCGGAAATCAGACGGCGGCAGTGCAGACCGTTCTGGTGGGTACGACAGGCGGGAACAGTCTTGAACCATACATTGGTGTCGCGGTACAGGACGACCCCTACAGCTTCACGGAAGGCGCACAAACCATCTGCAAAGCCGACACTGCCGGAACCAATATCAGCGTTTACGTCTGGCTGGAAGGTATGGACGCGCAAGGGGTCAGCTACATAGCGGGAAGCGGCAGTATTAACGTCAAGCTGAACTTCGTGGGTGTTCCTGCTGCCAATAGCTGAGCGGAGCGTTTGCATGAAAAAAACGAAACAACTACGATCCTTATTCCGGGAAAAACTGATGAAACCGCGGGGACTTATGACGGCTGTCATTCTCCTGGCGGTTTCAGCCGCTGTTATAGCAGGTGTGACCCTTGCCTGGTATGACTCCTTCAAGGCGGCCCAGACCGAAAATCTTGTTCTGAAGTCCGAGGGGCAGCTTGTTTCCGTGGACGGCTACAAGATATTTACCAGCGGCGGGGTGGAGTCCACCCTCCCGAGCGGCAATACGATCAAGCTGAAAAGCTATGATTCGGTTTTCGGAAAGAACAGCGAAACGCCCATGTATATTCTGGTTCCGGTCAGGGGGCAAGCCGTGCGGGAGGCAGGCCACATGCTGCATTTTGAATTTGACTGCGGCAGCGGCCCCCTGATGGACGAAACGGATAATACGAAAATCAAGCCCCTGTTTTCCAATGTGGCGCAGTTACGCTATGTGACGGTTGCCGCGAATGAGGTTCC
>JAQXJB010000002.1 GCA_029008095.1 Clostridiales bacterium | reverse complement strand
GGCTCAGAATGACATATTCTTTATATTTTAATCTGTTATCGTTGCATTGTGCATATCGTTATTGCGTACCTGCGGGCGACCTTTTTGTTTTAATGTTTTATCGTTACATGATGCGGAGCGATATTGCACGGCAGGGGCGCGCCCCTGCCCTACAAGGCTATCTTTACACTCATTCTTGTGAAATTTTCCGCTTATGCGAAAAGTGAAAGGAAAGAAAGCCACCCACGCCCACAGGCATTTCACATGGCGAAGCCATATTTCACTTGCGAAGCAAATTTCACAAATCCCCAAAGGGATTTATTTCGTTATTCACACGCCGGGACGCTTTACCTCGGTGACGCCGCGAATGACCGAGAGGCGGTGGATGGCGGCCTGAAGCTCGGCGCGGGTGTGAACGTCCATTGAAACAAAGGCGACCGCCTGTCCGCCCTCTATCTCGCGGGCGCTGAGGGAGGTTATCTTCACTTTGGCGGTGGCGAGCACGGTGGCGATATCCAGAACGAAGTTGCTTCTGTTACGGGCGGAGATAGTCAGGGAGGTGTTATAGGTCTCGGAGCCGATGTCGCCCCAGGAGACGTCTATCCAGCGCTCGTCCTCATTGTCTCGGCTGCCGGAGTTCAGATAGTTCTGGCATTCCGCGCGGTGGACGGAAACGCCGTAGCCCTTGGTGATGAAGCCCACGATCTTGTCGCCGGGGACGGGGGTGCAGCAGCGGGCGAATTTTATCAGGCAGTTATCCAGATCGCCCACCACCACGCCGCGTACGCTGTGCTGGCGCTTCTGAGCCCGGGCGGGCTGCTGGGGCTGCTCTTTCGCGGCCTCGGCGGCCTTTTCCTCAAGACGCTTCTGGCGCAGGGCGTGGACCAGATCCTCACGGAAGCGGTTCACGGCGCGGACGCTGGTGAGACCGCCGTAGCCGATGGCGGCGTACATATCCTCTATATTGGAGAAGGAGAGCTTCTTCAGGCAGGCGTTCAGAGCCTCGGCATTGGGAAAGTCGCTGAGACTGAGGTTGTTGCGCTTCATCTCCGCGTCAAAGGAGGCCTTTCCGTGGATGATGTTCTCCTCGCGCTTCTCCTTTTTGAACCACTGCTTTATCTTGCCCTTGGCCTGGGAGCTTTTTGCAATGTTCATCCAGTCGCGGCTGGGACCGTTGGCGGAGGGAGAGGTCAGTATCTCCACGATATCGCCGTTTTCGAGGATGTGGTCAAAGGTCGCGATGCGTCCGTTGACCCTCGCGCCGGTCATGTGGTTGCCGACGGCGGTGTGGATGCTGTAAGCGAAATCGATGGGGGTGGCGCCGGCGGGGAGGTTGATGACCTTGCCCTGAGGGGTAAAGACATATACCTCGTCGGCGAACATATCCGTCTTAAGACCGTGGACGAAGTCGGCGGCGTCGGAGGCCTGCTGGGTCTCAAGAAGGCCGCGTATCCATGCGAATTTCTCCTCATTGTTGCCGCTGGTACCGGAGATGCCCTGCTTGTATTTCCAATGGGCGGCGACGCCGTATTCGGCGGTGCGGTGCATTTCCCAGGTGCGTATCTGCACCTCGAAGGGGATGCCCTCCTCGCCGATGACCGTGGTATGCAGGCTCTGGTACATATTTGGCTTGGGGGTGGATATATAGTCCTTGAAGCGGCCGGGCATGGGGTTATAGAGGTCGTGTATCTGGCCCAGGGCGTTGTAGCAGTCGCTGACATTATCCACGATGATGCGGAAAGCGCAGAGGTCAAGAACTTCGTTGAATTCCTTGTTCTGGCTATACATCTTGCGGTAGATGCTGTAAATGTGCTTCAGGCGGCTGAACACCTTGCATTCCACGCCTACCGATTCCATACGCTCCGTGATGGTTGCGGAAATGCCGGACATAAAGCTCTCCAGATGCTTCCTGCGGCTGTCGAGCTGGCTGGTTATTTCCTGATAGCCGATGGGGTCGAGGTAGATGAGGGAGAGGTCCTCCAGCTCCCACTTCACCCGCTGCATACCAAGGCGGTGGGCGATGGGGGCGTATATATCCATAGTTTCCAGCGCCTTCTGGCGCTGCTTCTCAGCGGACTGATAGTTCATGGTGCGCATATTGTGGAGGCGGTCGGAGATCTTGATGATGATAACGCGGATGTCCTTGGCCATTGCCATGAGCATCTTGCGCAGGTTCTCCACCTGCTCCTCCTCTTTGCTGGTATACACCACCCGGGTCAGCTTGGTAACACCTTCAACAAGCAGGGCCACGTCCTTGCCGAAGCGCTTGGCTACTTCCTCGGCGGTGACGGGAGTGTCCTCCACCACGTCATGAAGCAGGCAGGCGATGACGGAGTCCTCGTCCAGCTCCATGTCCGCCACGATGTCGGCTGTGGCCAGGGGATGGGTCACGAAGGGGGAGCCGTCCTTGCGCTTCTGCTCGCCGTGAGCCGCCCGGGCGAACTCATACGCGTCCCGCAGGCGCTGCACGTTTAGGCCGGGGTTGTATTTTTTGATTTTTTCCTCGAGGGCGAGATATTGCTCCAATACCTCGTCGCGGGTATCAGTGTTGTTGTCCATAGGGCCACCTCTTGTTTTATGGGAAAGAATGCTCTGTTCGGGCTTGGATTTTACGGTTTTGCGTGTTGTTCGTTACTGCATATAAGACTAAAAGTCGTGTCATTCTGACGGTCGGGAAGAATCTCCAACGTTGGTTTAGAATGGCAGTATCGTTACTTGGGAGATTCTTCGCAAGCTCAGAATGACAAATTTTTAGGTTTTGCGTGTTATTTTTTGTTTGCGAGGTGTGGGTACGCTGCGGCGGGCGACCGATGGTCGCCCCTACGGGGTGATTTTTTATTTTAATGTTTTATCGTTACATGATGCGGGGCGTCATTCGCCGCGCAGGCGGCGGAGTATATCCGAATCGTTCAAATTCACCTTTTTGCCGGTGGAATCCGGGTAGATGCTCATATTGTCACGGAAGCGGCTTATCTCCGCAAGGCCGAGCTCCTCAAAAACGCTCAGACACACGATGACTTTGCCGCAGGAGGCGTTGACCTTCCGGGAAATTTCGGAAACGATCTCGCGGATGCTGCCGGCAACTGCGCCCTGGCAGGACACCATGCAGCGCCAGACGGCGGCGAACACGGGGCGGTCGGGGAGCAGGGAGGAGAGTTCCCCGGGAGAGAGCCTGCTGCCCTTGAAAAATTTCATTGCCAGCGCCACGCTCTCGTCCGCCGGTACGCGGGAGGGCCTGGCGTCCTTGAGAAGGAGCTGGACGCTGCGCACGCCGCGGAACTCGTTCACGCTCACCTCAAAGGCGATGTCGGCAAGCATGCCGGCCCGGAGACCAAGCTCGCGGACGGTCTTGGAGAAGAACACGCAGTCAATGCTGCGGAAGTCGCGGGAGACGCGCATTTTCACGTGGCGGTCGCCGCCGATGGGAGACACGCTCTCCACGGACACGCCCCGCATACAGAGTATGGGAGGCGGGTTGCCGCCGCCCCAGGGCTCGTTGGAGACCAGGGAGTCAATGTTCTCAATGGTCAGCAGGGAGGCGCTGTCAACCTCGTAGTCCACATTGAGGACGAGCTTGCGCCCCTCGCCCTCCTTCTTTTTATAAAACTCCCGCATCCGCTCTCGGAAGGCGGGCAGGTTTTTCATGTCCATAGTCAGGCCGGCAGCCAGCTCATGGCCGCCGTAGGATTCGAGAAGGTCGGCGGAGTCATCCAGCGCCTCGAAGATATTGAAGCCATAGGCGCTGCGGCAGGAGCCGCGTCCGTTGCCTTCCACGTTGCATATAACGATTGCCGGCACACCGAACTTTTCCACCAGGCGGGAGGCAACGATGCCGGAAACGCCCTGATGCCAGTCCTCGGAGGCGAGAATGATAGGGGCGTCCGCGCCGCCGGAGAGCATGGTGAGCGCATCCTCGTATACTTCGTTTTCAACGCCGCGCCGCTCCTGATTGAGCATGCACAGCTCCTTTGCCAGCTTCTCGGCCTCGGCCTCGCTGCGGCTCATCAGCAGGTCGAAGGCCAGACGCACCTTGCCCATGCGTCCGGCAGCGTTGAGCTTGGGGACGAGGATGAAGCTGATGTTTATGCTGTTTACCTTGTCGGGCTCCACGCCGGTCTCCGCCATGAGCGCGGTCAGACCGATACGGCCCTTTTTCTTGAGGGCGGCAATGCCGCGGCGCACTATGGCGCGGTTCTCACCCACCATAGGCATGATGTCGGCGATGGTGCCCATAGCGGCCAGGTCGCCGTATTCGTCTATCACCTGCTCCAGCTTATCCGGACCCTCAAGAGCGCATACCAGCTTCAGCGCCACGCCTACTCCCGCCAGACCCTTGAAGGGATAAGGGCAGTCCGGCCTGTGAGGGTCAACCACCGCGCCGGCATCAGGCAGCTCGCTGGAGCATTCGTGATGGTCGGTGATGACCATGTCCATACCCATCTCCCGGGCCAGCTCAACCTGGGCGCTGGCGGTCACGCCGCAGTCCACGGTAACGATAAGGGAAACGTCCAGCTCCTTGAAATGGCGCAGAGCCTCCTCGTTTACGCCGTAGCCTTCGGTAAGACGCTCGGGGATATAGGGCTCGCAGAAAAGCCCCTTGGAGCGCAGATATGTGGTTATCAGGCAGGTGGAGGTCAGGCCGTCCACATCGTAGTCGCCGTAAACGGCGGTGCGCTCGCCGCGCTCGATAGCCAGCCGTATGCGTGCCGCGGCCTTGTCCATGTCCGCCATGAGAAACGGGTCTGAGAGGATATCCAGCCCATCCTGAAGAAATTCGACGGCGTCCCGCGGCTCGGTCAGGCCGCGGGAGGCCAGCAGCCGGGCGGTAAGCGGAGTAAAGCCCGCCTGTTCAAGCCGCGCCGCATGCCCCGGGTCAAAGCCCTGTATTTTCCATTCATCAAAAGCCCTGATAGTCCCCACCACCTTCAGTTTCGCACGCGCAGCCCCGTGCGTTGGCTGATGGGCCGCGCAGAATATTGTTATATTACACCTATTCTAATAATTATAGCAAAATCATACCCGTTTGGCAACGGAAAATATTTGAGTTTTTCGAGGTTTGAGTGGGGGGATTTTATCATGAATTCAGCAGGCTGAAATCCCGAATACGTCATTCTGAACGCAGTGAAGAAACTTCGGTGTTGGTTTACAATGGCAGTCAAATCAGTGCGGAGATTCTTCGCTTCCGCCTGCGGCGGGCTCAGAATGACAAATCTTTAGTTTTGCGTTTTGATTGTTACATTGCATTAGACTAAAAAGTTATGTCATTCTGAACGCAGTGAAGAATCTCCGGCGTTGGTTTACAATGGCAGTCAAATCAGTGCGGAGATTCTTCGCACACGCTACGCGTGGCTCAGAATGACAAGTTTTTAGGTTTTGCGTTTTATCGTTACATGATGCGGAACGTTACTGCACGGCAGGGGCGCGCCCCTGCCCTACAAGGCTATCTTTACGCTCATTCTTGTGAAATTTTCCGCTTACACGAAACGGGAAAGGAAAGGAATCTACCCACGCCCGCAGGCATTTCACATGGCGAAGCCATATTTCACTTGCGAAGCAAATTTCACAAATCCCGAAAGGGATTTATTTCGTTTTAAAACCGGCGGGCGACCGATGGTCGCCCCTACGGTGTGGCGGTGCTCACAGCAAAAACAATCATGCGTACAAATGGAAAAAGCTGCACCGTAGGGGCGTGCATTGCACGCCAGTGGGGTAGTTTTGACATCCACCACAGAAAGGATCAAACGGAGAAATGTAAAAAAATACGTCATTCTGAACACAGTGAAGAATATCCCGTGCTGGTCTTACCTTGGCAGTCACGTTGGTGCGGAGATTCTTCGCTACCGCCGTTGGCGGGCTCAGAATGACATATTCTTTGGGTTCTGCGTGTTATTGTTACCATTATGCGGGGCGTTGGTGGGGGACGGCAGCGGCGTTTTTCTCATGGATTGGAAGGACTGAGGAGGTGCTTTTTTTCCATATAATCTAAAGCTGTCTGCCGAATCGCTTTCAGGCTTCTTTTCCGGATCAGCACCGTGTCTCCCGTAGCGAGGGTGAATTGACTGTCGATCTGTCGGATATAATCCATATTTACCAGATAGCTTTGGTGGCACCGCAAAAAGCGCTCATCATTCAGCTCCTGCTCAATCGTGTCCAGCCTTTTGTATATGGCATAGCTCTGTCCGTCGCGGCAGTGCAGAATGCATTTGGAGTTATTGCTTTCCACATACAGAATGTTATGATAGGAAACCATAATAACTTTTGAATGGTTTTTGATCTGATATGTATTCGTGGCTATATCGCGGGTCGCCCTGTCCATAACCTGCGAAAGTTTTTCAAAGCTATGGGGTTTAAGAAGATACCCCAAAGCCTCTACATCATAACTATCCACGGCGAAGTCGGATGTTGAAGTAAGAAAGATAATATGCCTGCTATAGCCCAATGTCCGCAGCTTATGGGCAACATCGATCCCCAGCAGGTCATTCATATATATGTCGAGAAAAATAATATCGAACCACATACCATCCTCAAAATCATACAGCAGATCAACGCCGCTTTCGTACTGAATGATCTCGTTGGAAATCGGTCTGTTTACAAAATACATATTAAGTAAAGAAACGATCAGCTCTCTGTCTATACTGTTATCATCGCAAACCGCAATATTCATTATATTCGACCCTCTCTTGCAAAAAAACATAATGATAAAGTAAATTTATGATAACAAATTCATCGAAAAATATGTCATTTTCACTAAAGCAAATATCCGTATCAACTGATATGCTAAAATACAACAGTGTCTTCAATAAAGCACAGCTTTATGATAAAACTGCTCGGAGGAGGATTGTAATGATAGAATATTACGCAGTTAAAGAATCGCTGTACCGAGAAGAGATTGGAGCATATACAGCCTATGGCATAGGCGTTTTCGAGTATGATGGAGATGAAAAGAAAACGCTGCAATATATACCTGATGTATTTCTTGATGAGGATAAAGCTGAACAGCTTGTAGACATGTGCAACCGGCTCCAATTAGAACCTGTGCACCTGCTCAATGTTGTGGAAGACACGGTTTCTGAGCTATAAATTAGGCTTATAATAGTATATTTACACTTATTTCATAATTTTCCAATATTATCTGATTTTGCCCATTATATAACATTTAACGAAATTTGTCAAATTAAATGTGGGAGATTTAGGAAAGTATAGATAGGAGATGCGGAAAATTAGAATCTGTCATTCTGACAGAAGGGAAGAATCTGTGGTATTGGTTTTAGAATTGAAATCACGCCAGTGGGTCGATTCTTCCCTTCTCCGCCTGCGGCGGGGCTCAGAATGACAAAATTTTTTCGGCTTATCGCTGTTTGTGCGGCACCGCGGGGCGGCGCAAATGCTCTTGCGCGGAAATGCGCCTTGTGGTACAATCGTTGCAGAAAATTCGACAGGAGGTGCGCTCCCTGAAAACCGAAACTCTTGCAGCGAGAGCCACGCGCAACTACGGCGTTGACACCCTGCGGATATTGTCCATGCTGATGATAGTCGCGGTGCATATATTCACCCAGGGCGGAGTGCTGTCGGCTGCCGAACCGGGCTCGGCGGGCTGGTACGCGGGCTGGACGCTGCGCATTTTCATGATAGTGGACGTGAACTGCTTCGCTCTCATTACCGGCTATGTTTCCGTGGATTCCCGCTTCCGGGCCTCCCGGGTGGTGTCGCTCTGGTTCCAGCTCATCGCCTACTCGGTGGTGATATCGGGCGTTTTTCGCCTGCTGGGCATCAGCGCCTTTCAGCCCCGCGCGACCCTTTTCCCGGTCATGTCAGGCCGCTGGTGGTACATGACCGCTTATTTCGGTATAGTGTTCCTCCTGCCCTTTATCGGCCCGCTCTTCGACAGGATAAGCCGCAAGCAGGCCTCCATGCTGGTCTGCGCCCTTGTCTGCGTTTTTTCGCTGCTGCCCACGGTGTATAATGCGGACAGCTTCAAGCTCCACGGCGGCTACGCCACGGCATGGCTGGCCATCCTCGCGGTCATCGGCGGCTACATAAAACGCTTCGAGCCCTTTGGAAAAATTCGCCGTGGATGGATCATTATTTACGCCGTCTGCATGGCCTGCGTCTGCGCGTATAAGTTTATCGCCACGGCGCTGGGTCTTGCCTACCCCGACCGCTTTGTGAATTTCACCTCTGTTTTTGTGCTTATCGGCTCCATAAGCCTGCTGCTCTTTTTCTCCCGCATAAGCATGGCTCCGGCGGTGAAGAAGCTGACGGCCTTCGTGGCGCCAATGGCCTTCGGCGTGTATCTCATCCATGTCCACCCCTGCGTCTGGAACTACGTGCTGGACGGGCTCTTCGCCCCCCTCGCGGCGCGGAACGCGGCGGTGATGGTTCTTGGGGTGATAGGCGGAGCGCTGGGCATTTTCGTCCTCTGCGCCGCTGTGGATTGGGTGCGCGGGCTGCTCTTCAAGCTGCTGCGCATAAACAGGCTGGCGGATATCATCGGGGAGAAGCTTACCGCACTGGCGGAAAAAGTGTTCAAATAGCAAATAAATAGATTTGAGAATTTGCAATTACGATAATAGATAAAAGTCTACACGAGCATGTGGAGTAACATTTTGTTTTATGGAGAATTTAGCTATGGAGAGTTTGATAGAAATTTTGCAAAAAGAAAAAGAGTGTTTAGATGAAATTCGTCATTGCGAAAGAAATATCATGATAAACGAAAGACATCTGAATAAGATCCAGGAGTACGGTTCTGATTGTGAGGCTTATCATAAAGACGTTAAGCACTGCGAATCGGAAATCAACATCTGGCTTTCCAAGAAAGAGATGCACGAAAGACTCCTGGAGACGTATAGAGCTACCATTAAGCAATATCTGATTGATAAAATCAAATTGGATGTTTGAAATTATCATCGGAATGTCTTACTGCAAAGATTGGATAGGGACAGAATGAAGCAAGTAGAACTCTATACCGATGGGGCTTGCTCCGGCAATCCCGGCCCGGGGGGCTGGGGCTGCGTGCTGATATACAGGGGCGCGGAGAAGGAGCTTTCCGGAGGTGAGGCGGAGACCACAAATAACCGCATGGAGCTGCTGGCGGTGATAAACGGGCTTGAGGCTCTGCGGGAGCCCTGCGCCGTTACCCTTTACAGCGACTCGAAATACGTCATAGACGCGCTGAAGCTGGGCTGGGCAAAAAAGTGGCGGGCAGCGGGCTGGATGCGCAATAAAAAGGAGCCGGCCAAGAACCCGGAGCTGTGGGAGCGCCTGCTGGCGCTGACGGAAAAGCACGAGATGAGCTACGTTTGGGTCAAGGGTCACGCCGAGAACGAATATAACAACCGCTGCGATAAGCTGGCTGTGGCGGAAAGCAAAAAATTCGGATAATTATGGATAAATATACGCACCATGCAGGATTTGTGCATGGTGCGTTTTTGCTTGCGGTATAAGCGTATGTGTCATTCTGAACGTAGTGAAGAATCTCCGGTGTTGGTTTACAATGGCAGACAAATGAGTGCGGAGATTCTTCGCTACCGCCTGCGGCGGGCTCAGAATGACAGGATTATTTACATTTTTCATATTATCGTTACCCTGTGCATGTCGTTATTGCATACCAGCGGGCGACCGATGGTCGCCCCTACGGTGTAACGTAGCTCGCAGCAGAAACGATACCGCGGATAAATGAAAAAGAATCACCGTAGGGGCGTGCATGGCACGCCTGCGCGGTAGCGGTGATTTCCACCGCAAAAGCGACAATACGGTCAAATGAAAAGTTATGTCATTCTGAACGTAGTGAAGAATCTCCGGTGTTGGTTTACAATGGCAGACACGTTGGTGCGGAGATTCTTCGCACACGCTTTGCGTGGCGTAGAATGACAGGATTATTTACATTTTTCATATTATCGTTACCCTGTGCATGTCGTTATTGCATACCGGCGGGCGACCGATGGTCGCCCCAACAAAACGCCATGTTTTGCGTTGCTCAGTAGCTTACCTTATCGATAATGCCGGAGATTTTGGCTATGGCTACGCCGTAATTGGTGATGGGGACGCCGGCGGCCTGGGCGGCGGCGATGCGGGAGAGGACGTAGCGGCGGTTGAACATACACGCGCCGCAGTGGATGATAAGGTCGTATTGGCTGAGGTCGGCGGGGAAATCCTTGCCGCTGACATGGTCCACGCGCAGGCTTTCGCCGAAGCGCTTTTTCAGCATCCGGGGCAGCTTCACGCGGCCTATGTCCTCCTCGAGGGGCGCGTGGGTGCAGGCCTCGGCAATGAGGACGCGGCTGTCCGCCGTCAGGCGGTCGATGGTCTCCGCGCCCGCCACGAAGGCGTTTATGTCGCCCTTATAGGCGGCCATGAGGACGGAGAAGGAGGTAAGCGCGCTCTCGGCGGGCTTCTTGGAATACACCATCGGGAACACCTGCGAGTCGGTGATGATGAGAGCCGGGGGCGCTTTCAGAGCGGCCAGCGCGTCGTCTATGCGGTCGGCGGTGGCGGAAACTACCACGCAGCTTCCGTCCAGCAGGTCGCGGATGGTCTGCACCTGGGGGAGTATCAGCCTGCCCTGGGGAGCCTGAATGTCCTGGGGCATCACCAGCAGGACTGTGTCGCCGGGGTTTACCAGGTGGGACGCGATGGTGCGGGCAAAGAGGTTTTCCGGCAGCAGGCGCAGCAGGAGCAGACGCAGCCGCTCGGTTATGCCCTTGTCGCTCACGCTGGCGGTCTCGGGCTCAAGACCCAGCTTTTCCTGAACGGCGGCGGCCAGCGCGGCGCTGTTCCGGTTCAGGTCGGAGCGGGAGAGGATGCAGAGCACGGGCGTGCCGGTATCCTTCATGGTATCGACCCATTCCTTTTCAAGGGTGAGGGGGTCGGCGGGGTCGGTTTCGCTGGAAATGAGCAGCACCGCCGCGTCGGCTTCCTTGAGCACCCGGCGGGTCAGCTCCACGCGCATTTCGCCCAGCATACCTTCGTCGTCGTAGCCGGCGGTGTCGATAAGCACGCAGGGGCCGATGCCGTGTATTTCCATAGACTTGTAGACAGGGTCGGTGGTAGTGCCCGCCACATCGGACACAAGAGCCACCTTATGTCCCGCGAAGGCGTTGATAAGGGAGGATTTGCCGCTGTTCCGGCGGCCGAAGAAGGCAATGTGTACCCGCTCGGAGCGGGGGGTCTCGTTCAGAGTAGACATAAAATTCACCTCTCGTAAAGATTTTTGAGTTTTTCCGCTATCTCATCCAGGGTCACTTCCGTGGGCGGATAGAGCCGTCCGGACTGTGCCCGGTGGGGACGTTCGATGTAAACCGTGCCGCTGTCCTTGGGGAGCAGCAGCTTGTAAAGGGGGTCGCCCAGCACGGCGAAGTAATTTTTCGCCAGCTCGCGGCGGATTTTTTCCTCGGTGTCGAGGATGATATGGGGCACACCGGCGAAAACCTCCGGGTCATAGCTGCCCACGACGCCCGCCACGGCGGGATGGCCGCTTTGCTCCATGCAGCGCAGGGCGAGATTTTTCGCCAGCACCGCTTCGCCGATGATGAGCGTTTCCCTGCCGGGGGTCAGATCCGGGAGCGCCGTGTCCGCGTGGCTGCTCTGTCCGCTCATTGGCACGCCGATGAAATAGGGGATGCCGAAGCGCTCCTTCAGATAGCGGGCGGCGGGGAGGCCCGCCATGCTTATGACAAGGCTGGCTCTGGCCTGAGCCGCGTTTTTGAATACCTCGATGCCCGCGTCCATCGCCAGAACGTTCACGCTCTCCGCCCCCATGCTCCGCAGGCGGGCACATATGGCGGCTATCTCCGCGGAGCTGTAATCAAGGGGCGTCGCGCCCAGAAGATTGATGCCCGCGCCCTCCGCGGCCTCCGGCGGCAGGGCGACTTTTTCTATCAGCTTTTTTGTGGCCTCGCCCGCGCCCTTGTCATAGGGCTCGAACCCGCCGGAATTCACGGCGAAGGCGGGTACGCCTGTGGAAAACTCGGCCTCGGCGGCTATGCCGTCCAGATCCGCACCGATGGTGAAGGGGACGGGGGTGCCGATGATGGCGATAAATTCGGGCCGCTGGGTCTCCACCTCGTCGCTGATGGTCTCCAGCAGCCGGCGGTCGTCGCCGGTGACGGCTTCGAGCTGGGTAAGGCGGGAGCCGACGGTGCGGCGTCCCTCCAGCTCCCGTCCTTCCTCGAAGGTCACGAAAAGCTCTATGCTGCCGCCCGCGTCATGTATGACGGTTAGGCCGCCGGCCTCAAAAAGGGCGGAGGAAGCGCCCACGGTGTCCGAGGCGATGTTCGGCAGTACGGTTCTCATTTCTTTCATATTGCCAGCAGCTCCTCCTCGCTCATGGAGTCTGGGTCGGCGGGGTTGAAAAGATTATAATACGGAGTGCCGAAGCGGGCCTTCAGCTCCCGGACGACTGGGGGCATCAGCTTTGTGGAGGCGATGAAGGCGGCGCTGTTTCCAAGCTGCCGCAGCTCGTCGAGGGTCTCGCATTGGAGAAGGTGGCGGGAGGCTATGCCCTTTTGCGCCAGCTTCAGCGCCAGCGGATCGTCCTCCGCCGGGGGTATCCAGCTCCCAAGCCACGTTACGGAGCGTTCGCTGCCGGTCTTTTCAAAGAGGGCGGTGATGCTTTTATGTATGCGCAGAAGCGGCGGAAGCGTCTCGCGGTTTATGGGGTCCATAGCAAGGTCCATGAAGATGACGTCCGGGGCAAAGGCGCGCAGCTCGTCCATGACGTAGCTGTGGTCGGTGCCGATGAAGCTGTCCACGCAGCTCACGAAAACCAGCATCGCCTTCGGGCGGCGTCCCTCGGCGGTAAGGCGGTCAAGGGTGGCCTCTGTGCCGTCGATGAGTATGTTCTCGATGCTGCCCTGTATCACGTCCGAGGGCTCAAGGTTGAAAATGGTGAAGCGCTCGTTTATGCCCTCCTCAATGGCGGAAAGACGGATGATGCGGGAGCAGCCGGGGGGCGTGACGAAAACGATGTGGCTCTCCGGCACCAGCCGGGCGTAGTGGGTCAGGTTGAAGCAGCTCCGCTCGGGTACCTCAAAGCATTGGCTCACATCTCCACCTCCTCTGCCGCTTCGTACATGGTCATGGCAAGACGGCGGTATATCTGCGCCAGCTCGCTGTCCGGGAAGGCGGAGACCACGGTGGTGTTCCGCTCCTCGGCGAGCTGCACAAGGCCGTCCCGGGGGATGATGCCGCTCACGGGCACGGAGAGCTCCTCCGCCATTTCGGCCACAAGGCGGGTCTCGTCCTTCACGCTGCGGCTGTTCTGTATAAGGCCGCTGAGCCGGGCGTAGTTGCGTCCCTTGAAATTATCGATAGCCAGCGCGATATTGGCCGCGGCGTAGAGGGACATCTTCTCGCCGGAGGTGACGATGAATACGTCCCGGGCGCAGCCGCTGCGCAGGGGCATGGCGAAGCCGCCGCAGACCACGTCGCCCAGAACATCGTAAAGGAGGACGTCCGGCTTATACGTCTCGTAGGCCCGGTGGTTTTTCAGCGTCTCAAAGGCGGTCACGATGCCCCGCCCGGCGCAGCCCGCACCGGGAATGGGGCCGCCGCATTCGGCGCAGAGCACGCCGTCATCGGCGCGGGCGATGATATCCTCCAGAGCAAAGCTCTCGCCCCGGCTGCGGACTATGTCAAGTATCGTGGTCTGGCGCGCGCCGTTCAAATGGGCGGAGGTGGAGTCGGCCTTGGGGTCGCAGCCGAGCTGCATCACCGTCAGCCCCTCCTTTGCCAGAGCCGCGGCGATATTGCTCACGGTGGTGGACTTGCCTATGCCGCCCTTGCCGTATATCGCGATTTTTTTCATAAAACGCACCTCAAAATGTAAAAAAATCCCATACCCGGAGGTACAGGACGCATAGATGTCTGGGTCTTGTCCTTCCTCCCCGGAATGCTCCTCGAAGTCAGCAACAATGTAATTATTTTATTTCAATAATAGCATACGCCGATATGCTTTGCAATCGTGAGAAATGACAGTTAGCCCGGCGGGTTTGGGAGGCGCGTTGGGGATTTTTTCGTTTTGGCGCGGTGTGCGGGCGGGGTATTGGTTTTATATTGGCAGTCAAATCAGTGCGGAGATTCTTCGCACACGCTTCGCGTGGCTCAGAATGACAAGTTTTTAGGTTTTTCGTTTTATCATTACATGATGCGGGACGTTACTGCACGGCAGGGGCGCGCCCCTGCCCTACAAGGCTATCTTTACACTCATTCTTGTGAAATTTTCCGCTTACACGAAACGGGAAAGGAAAGGAATCTACCCACGCCCGCAGGCATTTCACATTTTCACTTGCGAAGCAAATTTCACAAATCCTGAAAGGGATTTATTTCGTTTTAAAACCGGCTGGCGACCGATGGTCGCCCCTACGGTGTGGCGGTGCTCACAGCAAAAACGATCACGCGTACAAATGGAAAAAGCTGCACCGTAGGGGCGTGCATTGCACGCCAGTGGGGCAGTTTTGACATCCACCACAGAAAGGATCAAACGGAGAAATGTAAAAAAATACGTCATTCTGAACGCAGTGAAGAAACTTCGGTGTTGGTTTACAATGGCAGTCAAATCAGTGCGGAGATTCTTCGCAAGCTCAGAATGACATATTCTTTATATTTTTATCTGTTATCGTTACATTGTATATATCGTTATTGCGTTCCGGCGGGCGACCGATGGTCGCCCCTACGGCGTGACCTTTTTGTTTTGCGTTTTATCGTTACATGATGCGGAACGTTACTGCACGGCAGGGGCGCGCCCCTGCCCTACAAGGCTATCTTTACGCTCATTCTTGTGAAATTTTCCGCTTACACGAAACGGGAAAGGAAAGGAATCTACCCACGTCCGCAGGCATTTCACATGGCGAAGCCATATTTCACTTGCGAAGCAAATTTCACAAATCCCGAAAGGGATTTATTTCGTTTGAAAACCGGCGGGCGACCGATGGTCGCCCCTACGGTGTGGCGGTGCTCACAGCAAAAACG
>JAQXJB010000001.1 GCA_029008095.1 Clostridiales bacterium | reverse complement strand
TTAATGACGGTGAGGGTCCACCCGTTCCCATTCCGAACACGGCAGTTAAGCTCACCAGTGCTGAAAATACTTGCATGGCAACGTGCCGGGAAGATAAGTCAACGCCAACACTTCAAGCGAAGCAGATTTTCTGCTTCGCTTCTTTTTTGTATACCGAAAACCACGCGATAGTCGCGTGGTTCAAAAGAGCTTAAGCGTAGAAAAGAAAAACTCCTAATGTGCTAAACTGTTTATAAGCCTGCCAGCTTGTAAAAGAAAACACATTAGGAGGACATTAGAATGAGTGAACAAAATAATGCCGTAAACAGTTTAGCACATACGAAGTGGAATTGTAAGTATACTGTTAAGTATACCGCCAAAGATGAGCGTATCGAGCTTTATGGGATATTTGAAGGGAAAAAGTAGTTTGCTGATATTCCAAAAGTACGGGAATATGAAATTTGCATATAGGAATCGAGAGATTTGGTGCAAAGGATATTATGTGGACACCGTGGGAAAGAATACGAAGGCGATAAAGGAATACATATCGGATCAGTTGAAAAGAGATAAAGAGGCAGACCAGCTAAGTCTGTACGACCCGCGAGATCCTTTTAAGGGTAGCAAGTAATTGATGCATGGCTGGCAGGCCAATAAAAAGCGCACTTGTGCGCTGCCTGTAATATTAGGGCTATGCCCGAAAAAGAAAAACCACCCGCTATGCGGGTGGATTATTATTTCGTCTTTTTGAAAAAGAAAAAGGCGGATACTATTACCAAAACAAATCGGAAGAAAAACTAAAAAACTATTGACTTTCACGCTGCGGTATAGCTTATGCTTGATGCAGACGAGGTGATTTATAATGAAAATGCACATCAAAGAATTTGCGGAGCTCACGGGAGTCAGTGTGCGCACACTGCATTATTATGACGAGATCGGACTGCTGAAGCCGAGCCGGGTAGATCCTCTGAATGGATACCGCTTTTATGACGAAGGGACTCTTGAGCGGATGCAGGAGATATTGTTCTATCGTGAACTGAATTTTCCATTGAAAAGCATCAAAGTGATATTGTCCTCGCCGAATTACAACAAAAAAGAGGCTCTTTCAAAGCAAAGAGAACTGCTCCTTCTGAAAAAGCAACGATTGGAACGTTTGATACATGCGCTGGAAGAGGCCGAGAAAGGAAGTGCCGATATTAATATGAAGCTATTTGACAACAGTGAATATGAGGCCGCCCGCGAGAGCTACGCTGAGGAAGTGAGGGCAAAATGGGGGGATACAGCCGCCTATAAGGAATGCCAGAAGAAAACGGCGGGGTATTCGAAGGAAAAATGGAGTGCGGTGAATTCCGATATGGATCGTATTTTTGCGGAGTTCGCGGACTGCGTACAGCGGCAAATCGCGCCTGATGACCTTTCTGTACAGGCGCTGGTTCGAAAGCTGCAGGAGCATATTACGGAGAATTATTATTCATGTACCAAAGAAATACTGGCCGGGTTAGGACAAATGTATGTGAGTGATGAGCGGTTCAGAGAAAATATCAACAAACACGGCAATGGCACGGCGGAATTCGCCGCAGCAGCCATAGACTGCTATTGCAGCAGATAACGGTTTATAGGCACATTGCAAACATGACCCTCCTATGCTATTATTTATGCATGGCAACACAAGCAAAGGAGAGATGACAATGAACAGCAGCTACACAGATATAAATTCCAGTGCTATCGACCGCTGGGTGGAAGCAGGCTGGGAATGGGGCAAGCCTATTGACCATGAGACATATATAAAGGCGCGGCAGGGTGAATGGTCTGTGCTGCTCACGCCCACGAAGGCCGTGCCGAAGGAATGGTTCTGCGAGATGAAGGGCGCGAAGGTGTTGGGGCTGGCCTCCGGCGGCGGGCAGCAGATGCCCATATTTACCGCGCTGGGCGCAAGCTGCACGGTGCTTGATTACTCCGAGAAGCAGCTTGAAAGCGAAAAGCTGGTGGCTGAGCGCGAGGGCTACGTCATCGAAACGGTGCAGGGGGATATGACGAAACCGCTGCCATTTGAGGACGAGAGCTTCGACCTGATATTTCATCCGGTGTCCAACTGCTATGTAAAGGATGTGCTGCCCATCTGGCGGGAATGCTGCCGCGTACTGAAAAAGGGCGGCATTCTGCTGGCAGGTCTTGATAACGGGCTGAACTTCGCATATAACGAGGACGAGACGGAGCTGTGTTACAGGCTGCCCTTTGACCCTCTTGCGGACGAACGGCTTTATGAGGACTCCATGAAAAACGATTGGGGATTGCAGTTCTCCCATACCATTGAGGAGCAGATAGGCGGGCAGCTCAAAGCCGGGTTTATATTGAAGGATGTTTATCAGGACACCAATGGCGTTGGCAGGCTGCATGAGTTCAATGTGCCGAGCTATTATGCTACTATGGCGGTTAAAGGGTGAGCGGAAGTGCTTAAAATACAGGGCGTGCTGAAAACAGCACGCCCCATATTTTATATCACGCTGCGGAGTTTGCCGGGGTGCCGGTGAAGCGGCCATATTCCTGACCCATGAAAATGTGGCTGTATTCCTCGCTTTCCCGCTCGTTGGGCGCGGTAAGCTCAAAGCCGGCGTCCTTCTGGAATATCATAATGAAATCCGAGCCGCCGAAAAGAAAATAGCCGAGCATATCACCTTTTTTTACCTCGGCACCCACCTGAACGGTGTCTTCAAAGTTTACGGAGGACACCTGAGACATACCGACGGGCAGAAGGGCCACGAGGCCGTATTCCGCCGTTTCCACAATGACGCAGCCGCGGGTCTCGATCATCTGCCAGCCGGGAACGTCGGCAGTGAGCACATAAAGACCCTTTTCCGCATCCCATGTGACCCAGCCGCCTATGGCGTCATCCTGGGGTATCATGGTGACCTCCTTTACGGTGCCGCTGACGGGGAAGTGATAGCGGTGATAATCGTGAACGTCAAGGAAGGTGTGGGTGAGCACGCCGCCGGCAAACTCATCCCGATAGGCGCTGTCCGGGCCTATAAGCTCGGAAATGGAGTTGAAGGTCTGGGACTTTATGCTTACGCCCTCGTGCTGGACTATCATGGAGTTGTCGTCTATCTGCCAGACGCCCTGAGGCGTGGAGTCTGCGGGAGAGGTTATAATGGAGTTGTCGTCAGCGGCGGCTATAGGCCGCTGGCCGGGGTCGGAAAGGTAGCGGGAGAAGAATTCATTGAAGGAGCTCCAGTTCTCGGGGGATTCGTACCAATCCTCCTGCAGACCGAAGCTGGGGTCGCTTCTGAAAAGCTGGTAATACTCATCGTTCCAGGAATCGGGGGTGGAAAGATATTCGCCCCATTCTCTGGTGAACTTTATCAACCAACTGCGGTAGGGCTCAGCGTACTGCAGGGAGTTGTTATAGAGGCCCTGTCCGTCCAGCTCTTCAAGGGGCTGGTCGTTGATAAAATAGAAATAATTCAGGCTTTGGTCGATTTTCGTGTAAAGGCTGTTTGAGTCTACATTTTTTGAAATGTTCCAGGGCATTGCCTTGGCTGCCCAATCCACGTAGTCATAATATTCCTCAAGGGTCTGGGCGGGATTGGTGGTCTTGTCCGGGTTGATGGCCTTAGCCGCGTCTATGGATTTTTCAAGAAGTGTTTTTACCTCAGGGTGTTTTTCCAGAATCGTTATCAGCTCTTCTGTTATGGGCTCGTGGCCGGTGGAAGTGGCGGGAGAGGAGGTGGCTGCGGTAGCGGAGGGTGAAGGAGGAACGGTTGGAGATGCTGTGGGCTCAACGCCGCCGTTCTTGCGGCAGCCGGCGAAGGAGAGTATAAGCGCGATGCTCAGCAGCAGCGCTGAGAGCCTTTTTGCTGTTGAAATGTGTCTTGCGGACATGATATCGCATCCTTTCTTGGTATACTGCTCATATCATTTCCACAAAGCGGATGATTATTCAGGCATTGACTTTACTGAAAAATCGTTATACACTTAAGAATATATAATACTGAAAAGGATACTTTCAATGAATAAAACAAATATTCTCACATGGGCCAAGCGTGGACTTATCTACTGCCTGGGCCTGTTCATAATGGCCATTGGCGTGGTCTTTTCGGTGAAGTCCGCTCTGGGCGTGAGCCCGGTGACATGTCTGGCCAACGTTACCAGCCAGATAACAGGGCTGGAAATGGGCGTTTGTACTACGGCGACCTATTGCCTATACATATTGGTGGAGGTCATCATACTCCGCCGGGACTTCAAGCCCCATATGCTGCTGCAGCTTGTGGCGTCATTTTTCTTCGGTTCGCTGGTTACGCTGGCGACCCATCTTTTCGCCTTCATACCCGCGCCAGAGAATTATTTCATGCGCCTGCTTTTCCTCTTCTGCAGCATACCTCTTGTGGCATTCGGCGTGATGCTCTATCTGGCTCCCAATATCCTGCCCACCCCGGGCGAGGGACTCTCTATGGCCGTGTCCAGAAAGCTGGGCAAGCCGGTGGCTACCTGCAAGATGATAACCGACTGCTGCATGGTGGGCGTTTCCGTGATAGTCTCCCTCATATATTTCCACGGCCTTGTGGGCGTGCGCGAGGGTACGGTGATATCCGCCCTGACCGTAGGCTTTGTCATGAAGCGCATGATGCGCCTTTGCCAGCCTTGGCTGCTCCGCTTCGTCGAGCGGGAGAACAAGCTGGAGCGTATCATCCGCGCCGCCGGTTATGCCGTGGACAGCAGCGGCAAGCCCAAGCTCATCATTTCCATTTCCCGCGAGTTCGGCTCGGACGGATATGCCATCGGTCAGCTCCTGGCTAAGAGACTGGGAGTGGAGTTCTACGATAAGCAGCTCGTGAAAATGGAAGCCGAGGAGAGCGGCCTGAGCGAGGCCTTTATTGAGGCTCATGAGCAGGAAATGAGCCGAGGCATCGTCTATGATTTTCTCACCGCCAGCTACGCCATGTATAATGACGCGCTTTCTCCGCTGGAGACTCTTTTTGCCGCTCAGACAAAGATAATCCGCCGTATCGCGGCGGAGAGCGAGTCCTGTGTCATCGTGGGCCGCTGCTCGGATTATATACTTTATGACGACCCCAACAGCTTCCGCATCTTTATCCACGCCAATCCCGTTTACAGGACGGAGAATATCGCCAAACGGCACGGCGTAAGCCTTGCCAAAGCCAGGGCGGAGATAGAAAAGACGGACGCCGCCCGCGCCCGCCATTACGAGAACTTTACCGGACGCGAGTGGGGCAACACCAAGTATTTCAACCTCGCTGTGGACAGCGGTGTTTTCGGCGCGGAGGGCAGCGTGGAACTGATCCTGAGCGCCATAGAACTCTGGCGTGCCGAGCGCGAGCGCAGCGCCGCAGGCGGCAGCCAATGACAGACAACTGATCATTACAAAAAGCTCCGTTTCCGAAGAAACGGAGCTTTTTGACGCGTCTATATCAATCTTGAGCCTTAAGCTCGTCGAGGCAGGACTGGCAGATGTTCTTGCCCTTGTAGTTTACTACGTCCTTTGCATTGTTGCAGAAAATGCAGGACGGCTGATACTTCTTGAGTATGATCGCAGAATCGTCAACGTATATTTCGAGAGAGTCCTTCTGGGCGATGTCCAGAGTTCTGCGAAGTTCGATGGGCAGTACGATTCTGCCGAGACTGTCCATCTGTCTTACGATACCGGTAGATTTCATTGTATCCTCCTATAGACCGAATTTTGTTGGCGAATTTTACCAAGTTCGACATAAAGCAAGCGTATTATACTTAAATTTACATCGATTGTCAAGAGCTGACATAGAAATTTTTTACATAATTTTGCAAGAAAAGACTAAAAAGGCAATTAAACGTATGAACTAAGGCACCTGAGACAAGAAAAATGCAATATCGACCCGCAAAAATTTTGACAGTCATAAAAATCGCGGATATCATGTGACATCCGCGATTTTAAAAATGTTAAATTTACATCTTTTCAGGAGCGGTAACGCCGAGAATGCCAAGGGCGGCGGCGATAACGCTGCGCACGCTGTCGGCGAGCTTCAGTCGGGCTGCCAGAACTTCAGGCTCCGCGCCCTTGATGCGCTCGGAGTTGTAGAAGCGGTGGAAACGGGAGGCCAGCTCCACCAAATAGCGGTTGATGCGGGAGGGGTCGTAATCGCGGGCGGAGAGGCGTATCTCCTCGGGAAGGAGGGAAAGCTGCTTGATGAGCTCATGCTCGTTATCTCCGGCCAGCTTGGAAACGTCAATATCCTTTGCCGCAGCCACAGCGCTGCCCTCGGCCGCGAGAGCGGCCACAAGGCTGCATATACGGGCGTGGGCGTACTGGATGTAATAAACGGGATTTTCGCTGTCCTCGCGTACCGCCAGACCGAGGTCAAAGTCCAGATGAGTATCGGGCTTAGCGTTGAAGAAGTATCGGGCGGCATCCACGCTTATCTCGTCCAGCAGATCGGCAAGAGCGATGGTTTTGCCGGTGCGCTTGGACATGCGAACGGGCTTGCCGTCCTGCAGCAGGTTCACGAGCTGCATCAGGACGACTACGAGACGGCGTGAGCCGTCCAGACCGAGACCGTCCAGAGCGGCCTGCAGGCGGGCGACATGGCCGTGGTGGTCAGCCCCCCAGATGTTGATGACCTTGTCAAAGCCGCGCTTGGCGAACTTGTTGCGGTGGTAGGCGATGTCGGCGGCGAAATAGGTGTAGAAGCCGTTGGCACGGCGGAGAACATCGTCCTTCAGGTCGAGCTTGTCGGCCTGCTCCTTTGTCTTGCCCTCGTTCATGGCTTTTTGGCGCAGGAGGTCTGCGGTCTTGAGCCAGAGCGCGCCGTCCTTTTCGTAGGTCCAGCCGTTTTGCCCAAGCAGCTCCACGGTCTCGGCCACATAGCCGCTTTCGTGGAGTGAGGATTCAAAGAACCACTCGTCGTATTCGATGTGATACTTCTTCAAATCGGACTGCATCTTGGGAATGTTGGTGTCCAGACCGAAGCGGGACATGGCCTCGTAGCGCTCCGTCTGCTCCGCGTTGAGATACTTGTCGCCGTTAGCCTCGTAAAAGGCCTTTGCGATGTCTTTTATATCGTCGCCGTGGTAGCCATCCTCGGGAAATTCCACCTTGTCCTCGCCCAGGATTATCTGCTGGTAGCGGGCGTCGATGGACTGGGCAAACTTGTTTATCTGGTTGCCGGCGTCATTGACGTAGAATTCGCGCCATACGTTGTAGCCCGCGCGGTGGAGCACCTCGGCCAGAGAGTCTCCGAGAACGCCGCCGCGGGCGTTGCCCATGTGCATGGGGCCGGTGGGATTGGCGGAAACGAACTCCACCATCACCTTCTCGCCCTTGCCCACGTTTATGCTGCCGTAGTTGCTGCCATCGGCCTCAATGGCCTCCAGAACGGCGGCGTACCAGGAATCCGCAAGGCGGAAATTGATGAAGCCCGCGCCCGCCACCTCAGCGGAGGCGAAGTAGCTGCCCTCAAGCTCAAGGTTGGCAAGCAGCGCGTCGGCTATTTTGCGGGGCGCCATGTGCATGGCCTTGGCCGCGGCCATAGCGTAGGAGCAGGCGTAGTCGCCCAGCTTTGCGTCCTTAGGTATCTCAATAGCGCCGGTTAGCTCAACACCCTCTGGCAGCTCGCCCTTTTCGACTGCCGCGGCGTAAGCGGAGCGCACCAGAGAATCTATCTGCAGCTTTGCGGCTTCTATCATGTTAGCCATTGTATATTCTTCCTTTCGGTCATTATCTTCTGCTATTTTATATCGATGATAAACTCATTATCGCTTATTTTGATGTTGTCTACATCCAGGGCGTAGCTTATCTCCATGTGGCCTCCGTTTTCGTCAATGCTTACGGAAAGGCGGCGGGTGGAGATGCCCATAGTGTTCGCACCGTAGGGAGTACTGTAAAGAAAAACATGCTTCTCGCCCTTGCGGAAGAGCATCTGGCTTGTGACAGTGCCCTCTCGGGTGAGGGTGACGGTGCCCGGCTCAATGTTGAAGGTGGTGACGGTGCCCTCCATGCCGGTGATGCTGCTTTCCTGATAAACAAGGGTGCTGTTTTCGGGGCTGTATTCGTATTCACCTTCGGTGACCAGCTCTACGGAATCCTGCTCGCCCTCGTTCTCCTGCTTTCCAATGATGGAGATCATAACTTTTTTCATATACTGATTTCCCTTTTGTGTTCAGAAAAGTTCTGTCTGGCTGACCTCGCCGCTTATATCGCTGTCCATGAACAGAGAAGCCAGACGCTCAAAGCCCTCGGTGCTGTCGGTGACATAATAGCGGTGGCGGCCCGGACGGTCAGGCTGTGCCAGAGCATCCGCCTGACGGAGCTTTTTGATGAGGTATTCCGCCGTCTCCTCGCCGGGGCTTACGAGCTTTACCCCTGACCCCATAAAGTCGCTGATGACATCGCTCAGAAGGGGATAGTGGGTGCAGCCGAGGATAAGAGTGTCTATTTCCTGCTCCCGCAGCTCGCTGAGATATTCCTCGACCACCAGCTCAATGACCCGGTCGCCGCGATTGACGCGGCCGTTTTCCACAAGAGGCACGAAGAGGGGACAGGCCTTGGAAAAGGTATAGCTGCCGGGGCGGAAACGCTGTATGGCCCGGTCATATGCTCCGCTGTTCACGGAGTTGACAGTGCCGATAATACCGATGCGTCCTGACGCGGTGAGCTTCGCGGCCTTCCACGCCGTCGGTTCAACAACGCCGAAAATGGGCGTGTCGTATTCGCCGGAAATCTGCTCCAGCGCCACGGTGCTCACAGTGCCGCAGGCCACAACGATTGCCTTGATATCATGACCCAGCAGGAACTCTATATCCTGACGGGCATATTTTATAATAGTATCCTTTGAACGGCCGCCGTAAGGGACGCGGCCTGTGTCACCAAGGTAAATAAGATCCTCGTTGGGCATTGCCTCCACGAGCTTTCGCATCGCGGTCAGTCCGCCCAGGCCGGAATCGAACACGCCGATGGGTCTGTTATCCATCGCGCCGCCTCCTTTCACAGGTCTGCTGCTGCAGCAACGATTACCTAATTTAATATAATATAATAGCCGGGGAAAAATTACAAGGCCATATACCTAAAAATTCATATGGTATTTTCAAATGAACTATTGTATAATTGTATCACATAATATAGCATAGGATCATGGGAGGTGCGTCTATTATGAATATCGAGCTAAGTGATAAGGAATTCCGCCGCCTGCTTGATATGGTTTACATCGGCAACTGGATACTTAACTCCACCCGGGGAGAGGACAGGATAAAGGACTATGACGACCTGGAGTCCAAGATATTTGCCCACTGCGTCAAGACCGGGATGTTTTCCCTCTTCGAGGTGGTCAACGGTGAGGTGCTGCCCAGCGGAGAATTTTCCGAGGGCGGAATACACGAGGCTATCATGGACTATGAGGACACGGTGTTTTATGAGATACTGGCTGAGGAGCTTGCCCGCCGGGATATGAATTTCGAGCCGATAAACGCCGACAATATGGCGGAGCTCACCGAGCGCATAGACGAATATATCGAAGAATTTGAGGAAAACGGCGTTAACAATATTTCCCTTGATAAGTGACGAAAATCGAATGGCGCATAAAAATGCCTCCTGCCGGAAAAATATCCGCAGGAGGTTTTCTTTATGCAGAAAATGACCAATCAGGACTACGGAAAATACGTTAAGGAAAAATCGCCGAATTCACCGCTGCTGCCGGATATGCTCAAGGCCTTTCTGGTGGGCGGCATCATCTGCGTCATAGGTCAGGCCATACTCAACGGATGGAGCGCCGCCGGGCTGGACAAGGAGAGCGCCGCCGGCGCTACCTCGGTAACACTGGTGTTCTGCGGCGCGCTTCTCACCGGCCTTGGGATATATGACCGCATCGCCCGCTTCGCCGGAGCGGGTACGCTGGTGCCTATAACCGGCTTTTCCAACTCGGTGGTGTCCCCGGCGCTGGAATATAAGGCCGAGGGCTTTATTTCCGGCATGGCCGCGAAAATGTTCGTCATTGCCGGACCGGTAATCGTTTTCGGTATCGCGGCCAGCGTGGCGTACGGCCTTGTGCTCGTATTGTTCGAGCTGGCGTGAGAGAACATGGAGCTTTGGCGCTTATGCCGCCAAAGCTCCATGTTCCATTTGTACGGTAAGCAAAATTTAATGATGTAAATCTTTACTTTAACACAGAAACGTGGTATCATATGCTCAATCACAAAGGAAAAGAGATGCGGTATGTATCTGGACGATCTGAAGCTGAATACCGAAATAGACCTCCCCGAGGTTACCATAACAAAGGAAAGAATGCTGGACTTCGCGCGCATATACGACCCGCTGCCCCTGCACTGCGATGAAGAATATGCCAAAAGCACACGCTTTGGCGGGCTCGTCGCACCCGGCGTGATGACCTTTATGTCAGTATGGGCGAAATTCGTGGAGGCGGATATCTTCGGCGACGAGGTAATAGCAGGCAAATCCACTAAAATAGAGTGGTTCAAGCCCGTTTTTGCAGGAGACACCCTTAAAGGCCGCGCCCGGATATCCAACATTACCCCACGCAACGCCCATAACGGCATTGCCGAGATAAGCATAGACGTCTGCAATCAGCATGGCGAGCTGGTGCTCTCCGATGTGACGGAATATGTGGTAAAATACCGCGAAAAGTGAAAATCATCGGAAAACGGTTGATTTCTGCGGAAAAGTATGTTAATATCATCGTACCTTATGAGGGAGTAGCGAGCGCGGATAACGCGTAGCAAGTCAACATGCTGGTCGGTAGACCTGGCTTGCTTCAAATTGCGAGACTCATGTATAACTTGTAGAGCTATGCATGGAGTCTGTATATCAGAAATTCACCCGAGTATAGCCCTGCGGCTGTACTCGGGTTTTTCATGAATTTACGGAGGATAAAAGATGAATTGGAGCTTTGTGTTTTTCTTTAACAGCGTCCTGCTGGGCGTGGGTCTCGCAATGGACGCCTTTTCGGTCTCACTGGCAAACGGACTTAATGAGCCGGGAATGAAAAGAAGCAGGATGTGCGGCGTTGCCGGAGTTTTTGCGTTCTTTCAGTTCGCCATGCCAATGGTGGGCTGGTTCTGCGTGAGCACCATAGCGCAGTATTTTTCCGTGGTGGAGAAGTTTATCCCCTGGATAGCTCTCGGCCTGCTGTGCTATATCGGCGGCACGATGCTCGTCGAGGGTATTCGCAATAAGAACGGCGATGAGGAAAAGCCCGCCGTGGGCTTCGCGGCGCTGATAGTGCAGGGTGTGGCCACCTCTATTGACGCTCTTTCCGTGGGTTTCACCATCGCGGAGCATGACCTTACCCATGCCCTGGTCTGCTGCCTGCTCATTGCCGTTGTCACCTTTATCATCTGCATGGGCGGTCTTGCGCTGGGCAAAAAATTCGGTACCAAGCTGGCGGGTAAGGCCGGCATTCTGGGCGGCGCTATCCTTATTTTTATCGGACTTGAGATCTTTATCACGGGTATCCTATAAGGCGCGGAATATATACTTATAAATTCAGCGCCTCAAAGCGCCTCACTGATATACGGCAGGAAATAAGGGTAAGTATTGCGTAGGCTGCCGCGCCGATGGCGAGGACGATAAGCTTTTCCGGGAGAAACTGCGGGTCGGGCGTGTCAAGCCTGTTCCGGACGAAGGGAACGGCATGGGCCGTCACCTCGAGAATGGCGATAGCCGCGAAGAAGAGAACGCTGCTTACGGCGAAGGTCTTGCCTACCTTTTCCGGGGCGCGGTAATAGCTTGTGAAGAAAAACAGGTTGAACAGGCCAAGAAGCAGCAGGGAAAAACCGAAAAAGGCGACGTTGGCGTCCATTCCCACCAGATTGCCGGGGAGCGGGAGAGCCTGCCGCAGGGCTGCAAAGGGTACTGCCAGGATGAGCTGAACAAGCTGCACGATTGCCGCGAAGCATAGGCGGGCGCGAACCACATCGCCCTTGCGCACCGGCAGTGCCGCGGAGAACTCAATATCATGGTTCTCCCGCCCCGATAGGCAGACGAAGAAAAGGGACAGAGAGGAATAGAACAGTACCACATAATAGGGATAGTTGGGGATGATGAGCATGGCGGAAAGCAGCCAGAAGAGTATGACCGTGGGATGCATCGCCAGGCGGAAATCCTTGATGAGCAGCTTTTTCATGCGTTTTCCTCCTTTTCCAGATGTACCATAATGGTCTCCAGATCGGCAGAGCGGGTCGCAATGCCCAGAGAGGCGGCTTTTTCCGCCTCCACCAGAGCGCTGACGCCGCCGCGCGTTATGCCGCAGCCGATAAGCTGAGGGCGCAGAGTATCGGTTATATCTTCGTTTTTGAGCTCCGCAAGGCGGTAACGGTTTTTGAAGCTCTCTATGCCCTCAGAGGCGGCGATGCGGCCATTGCGGATATAGGTAATGCGGTCAGCGCATTTGTCCAGATCGGAGGTTATGTGGGTGGAGAAGAGTATGCTCACGCCCTCGCGGACAAGACGCAGAAAAATCTCCAGCAGCTCGTCCCGGGAAACCGGGTCAAGGCCGCTTGTGGGCTCGTCCAGAATGAGCAGCTCCGCCCGGTGGGAGAGAGCCAGCGCAAGGCTGTATTTCACCTTCATGCCCGCCGAGAGCTGGGCGGGAGTTTTATTTTCATCCAGTGAGAAAAGCTCCATGCAGCGGCGGTATGCCGCCTCGTCCCAATTTGGATAAAAGCTTTTGCTCACGGAGCTTATGAGCCGCAGCTTCTTGCGGCTGTAAAAGTCCGCGCCGCCGGAAACGAAGCCGATGCGCCCCTTTATCTCAAGCTCATTTTCTCTGAAGTCCATGCCGAAAAAGCGCACCTCGCCGCTGTCAGGATGAACGAGGTTCAAGAGCGACTTCAGCGTTGTGGTCTTGCCCGCGCCGTTGCGGCCGATGAAGCCCATTATCTCGCCCCGGCGTACATCGAAGCTCACGTCTCGGAGCTGAAAGCTCCCATAGCTCTTGCAAAGGCCGTTTATGCTGAGAACGGTCATATTATCACTCCTTGAAATAACATATGTTATTTAATGCTGGCGATATTATACCACTCGCCTCCCACGTTGACAAGAGGGGAGATAACGTATAAAATAACAAATGTTATGAGAGGTGAACACAATGCCGCCCAAAATAAAATTCGGCAGGGAGGAAATTATCACAGCCGCTCTGAAGCTTACCCGGGAGCGGGGGATAGAGGGAGTGAACGCCCGGGCCGTAGCTGCCCGTTTGGGCTGCTCCACCCAGCCGCTTTTCCGCGAATTTGAGTCTATGGAACAGATAAAGGACGAGATCGCCCGCCGCGCCATGAGCATATACGCTGAGCATATCGCGGAGGGCGCGTCACGAGAGCCGATATCCTATAAGGGTACCGGGCTGGCCTATATCGATTTTGCCCGCAGGGAGCCGGAGCTGTTCAAGCTCCTGTTTATGAACGACCGCCTTACAAAGCCTGTGACGGAGATAGAGGACAGCTCCCTTGAGCTTGTCATATCCGCCCTCATGGAGCAGGTGAAGCTCAGCCGCGGGCGTGCGATGGAGATGCACCGCCATATGTGGATATTTGTCCACGGGCTCGCGGTTATGACGGCAACAAAGTTTATGAGCTTTACGGAGGAAGAACTGAGCCGTATGCTCAGTGAGGAATTTCTGGCCATGAAGGGGCTTTATGAAAAACAATGAGGCGCGCCGTTTGGTGCGCCTTAAATGTTATCCGGATGAAAGCTGTTCGTATTGCCGGAAATATAGAATAAGAACACATATATTTAATGAGTGTTTTTCCCTTTTCTGCCGTACTATGAATGACCGGTCGAAAGAACGAAGAGGTGATACTCTTGAATGACGAAAAGATGATAAACGCCATTAAAAGCGGCGACGAGGCGGTTATCGGGCAGATTATCGATAAATATTCCCGGCTGCTCTGGTCAGTGGCGTCGGCGGTGCTGAAGAATGTGGCTCCGGAGCAGGACGTGGAGGAGTGCGTGGCCGATGTTTTCATCAGCCTTTGGCAGCAGCCGGAGAAGTACGATGCCGGGCGGGGCGGCCTGCGCACATGGCTCTGCATCAAGACCCGCAGCCGTGCCCTTGACCGCTACCGGGAGATATCCCGCCGCAGCGCCCTGCCGCTGGAGGAAATGCTTTGCGCGGAGACTTTCGGCGCGGCGGAGGAAGCCGAGGCGGGGGAGACCAGACAGGCGCTGGCCGCAGCGGTGGATACCCTCGCCGTGCAGGACAGGGAGATTTTGCTCCGGCGCTATTACTATGAGCAGAAGCCCAAGGAGATAGCTCTGGCGCTGGATATTCCCGTGAAAAAGGTGGAGAACCGCCTTTACCGTACGAAGCGGAAGCTGCGGGAGCTAATGGCGGATGAGGTCTGAGAAAGGGTGAAGCATAAGTGAGCGATTTCAAAAAAGAAAACCTTGAGAATATAAAGAACATATTTGAGGAAAGGACGGGAGTGGAGCTGCCTGAACGCCGCAACCTTCGCCGCCCGCTGAAAATAGCTTTGATATTGGCGGCGCTGGTGGCCTGTCTTAGCATAACGGCTTTTGCGGGAGTGCAGTTTTCGTCTCTTCAGGGTGACGAGCTGGCATTTAACGAGGTTTGCTACGAGGGCAACGGCGTGATTGCGATCAGTGTAGAGAACCGTTCCGATAAGCTGCTGGAGTTTGAGCATGATTTCTGGCTCGTTCAGTGGCGCGGCGGCAAGGTGGACGTGGATATGGACGCCGTGAAATTTGAAAATACAAAATTCATGCCTTATTCCAAGGGCGTAATGCGAATTGACCTTTCCGAAGCCTGCGATGTGGCGGCTCTGGAGCAGCCGCTGGAGAAGGGAAACTGGTACTATATCCGGCTCACCAATGACCGCTTTCTTTTCGGTCAGGACTGGATGTGCAGCGTGGACTTCTGCAAGCGAGAGGAGGAGGCCGCCCCGGAGCCTGCGCCGGACGACTCTATCGTTGAGCCAAGCAGCGGCGAGGAAGCAAGGGCGCAGATAGAGGAGAGCCTGAGGCCCTATTTTGAGAATATCAGCATTGATATCCTTGAGCGCCGCCAGCAGCTTTATGATTATATCGCGGCATATACAAAGCTGTTTGAGGAGTTTGACGGCGAGATCGTCCAGTCTGTTTCACCCTACCTGCCCGGTAATCGGATCGATACCTCCCAGCCGCTGCTGACCGTCCGCCACGCCGAGATACCTGGCATCGATACGGTCAGCAGCACCTTTCACAGAAGAAGCGGGATAGACGCGGACTTCCGCCTCCTTGCCACGGAGGGCGAATACGCCTATGTGGTGGACGCCGTACTGGACGCGGAGGACGGCAAACAGCTTAGCGTGCCCATGATATTCATCCTCAGCTATGAGCGGGAGAATATCCGGGACGACGCATACGCCTTCATCCACGGGCGGCTTCTCACTTTTGCCGAGCTTGAGCCATATAAGGTATATGAGGGCGAGGGCAAGGTCAGCTACGAGATAAGCTCCCTGATTTACGATGACGCGGAGGCATATGTCCGTGCCGTTGCCGCGCAGCAGAGCAGCCTTGTGCTGCCCGAGGAGTCAATGGACACCTTTGTGACCCTGCATGAGCAGTATACGGGGAATTTGAGCGAGCTGATCTATTACAGAACAGTGGAGTGAAGCGCAGCAGGGCGGGGCTGAACCCCGCCCTGTACGCGAAAATATTTTGCAGAATATTTTGCGAAAACTATTGACAAAAAGCGCTATCTGTTATATACTTACCCTCGCTGATGTGGCGGCGTAGCTCAGTTGGCCAGAGCATTCGGTTCATACCCGAAGTGTCACCGGTTCGAATCCAGTCGCCGCTACCACATCCACTATGGAGCGTCTTGCACTAAGGCGCTTCATAGTGGTTTTAAATAGATGGCCCGTTGGTCAAGTGGTTAAGACACCGCCCTTTCACGGCGGTAACATGGGTTCGAGTCCCGTACGGGTCACCACATCCGGTGGACATCTTGTCGATGTTCACCGGATTTAGTTCAACATTATTTCGGAGGCTTAGCTCAGCTGGTTAGAGCGCATGCTTCACACGCATGAGGTCGACGGTTCGAGCCCGCCAGTCTCCACCAAAAATCGACAAGCACCGTCAGGGGCTTGTCGATTTTTCTTATACTATATTCAATGTAATTTGGCCGAGTAGTCCATTTGCAGATGAAGCGCTGCATTGCATTTGGCCTGAAGCAATCATGCAAGGAGAAATTGAATTACTGAAAGCATCCCGGGAACGCCAAGCGTTCCCGGGATAAATCCTTTATATCAGTCTTTGAACTTCTTTGCCGCGTCTACCCAATCAATGTCACCGCGGGCCTTGCCGAAGCCCACGTCCTTCATGGGTGCGCCGGGGGCGGGAGCGGGGCCGTTGCCCTTCTTGCTGGGGTCGAATGTGTAGCCCTCGCGCTCCGCGTTGTGCATCATCTCCTCCTCGGTGGGGGGAGCGGCCTTCTTGGCCTCCCATGCCTTGATGCCTTCGGGAGTGGTGTAATATTTGAAGCGCTCGAGAGCCAGCTCCACCATGCGGGTGCCGTGCTCATAGGGAACAACGAGGAATACCTCGTTCTCAATGCCCTTCTTGAGCCAGTCTGCGAGAACGCGGGGATCCATACCGTTGGCGTGGATACCGGCAAGGAGCTTCTGAGTGTCCTCGGAAACGTTATAGCCGGTGTTGCCGTACTGTTCGGGACGGCCCTGGATAGCCGCCTCGTAGATCTTGGAGCGGATGTTTGCGGGAACGATGGCGCTCACGCCGATACCGTAGGGCTTCAGAGCCATCCAATAGCTCTCCATCAGGTTGAGCTGAGCGGCCTTGGCTGCGGAATAGGGAGCGGTGGAGGGGCCGGCGCCGAATGCGCCCCAGGAAACGGTGGCAGCAATGTGGCGGCCGGGGCCTGCCTTGATCATGCGGGGAACGAAGGTGACAAGACCGTTTACGGTGCCGCCGTAGACAACGCCGCCGACCCAGTCAAAGTCATCGTAGGTGGACGCCTCAGCGGGGCCGAAAACGTTGACGCCTGCGTTGAGAATGAGAAGATCAGGCACGCCGTATACCTTTTCGGTCTCGTCAGCGGCGGCAGCGAAGGCTGCTCTGTCGGTAACGTCCAGCTTGATGGCGTGAACGTCAGCGTTCTTGTCCTTGAAATAGGCCATTGCCTCGTCCAGATGATCCTGGCGGGCATCGGCAATTACTACCTTCATGCCTGCCTCAGAGAAGATCTGGGCATAGCCGAGGCCGGCGCCGGAAGCGCCGCCGGTGATGAATGCAACTTTTCCTGCGAAATCTTTCATAGTAAATCTCCTTCTTCGATATTAAATAGATGTAACAAGTCTATCATAGACAAAACTACAATTCAACTATGTTTTGTGAAAATCTTTTAATATCTAATATCAGCGCCGCATGGCTTTCATATAGATGTCGTAGGTCTCTTTGAAGGCATTGCTGAAGGGGGTGTACTCCACGCCAAGGGCGCGGGTTATCTTGCTGCCGTCGCAAAGCTCGTCGTGCTGCAGGGGGAAGGGAAGGGGTATCTGCTTCTCGACGATCTCGGCGCAGCTCATGGGGATGGTCTCCACCTTGCCGCCGTTGGCCTTCTCAAGCTCAGCCAGGAAGCTGTCATAGTCGAGCTCCTCCGGAGCGGCCAGATTGAACACCTGGTCGTATGCCTTGCTGTTGCCGATGGCGGCCATTATCATACGGGCAATGTCCTTGACGTAGACAAACTGGAACTTTGCAGCCGCATCGGTAGGATGGGGCGTGGCGACGCCGTTTATAATATTATTGAAGTACATGGGCTCGCGGGGGGCGTAATTGAAGGGACCGTAAACGAAGGTGGGACGCAGAATGGTATATGCCATACCGGGGGTGTTGGAGCAGACGTACTTCAGCTCCTCCTCCAGCTTCAGCTTCTTCTGCACATAAACGGAGTTCTCGTCAGTTCCGAAGCGGGTGGCCACGGGGGACAGCTCGTCCACGGGGGCGGGAGCGTAGGGGTCGTATACGCTGGCGGTGCTGACATATATGTACTGGTGGGTCTTGGTGAGCATATTGCTCACGAAGCCGGAAATGTCGCCGGGCTCGTAGGCGCAGAAGTCTATGATGGCGTCAAAGGTGTCGGCGGGAACGATGCCGCGGATCATGCCGGTGTTGTGGCGGTCGAAGTGCATTTCGACCACGTTTTCAAGGTTCAGGGCGTAGCGGCCGCGGTTGATGACGCGGATGCTGTAATCTCCCGTGCGGGAGGCCAGAATATTGAATACGCGGCCCATGAAATAGCTGCCGCCAAGTACGAGTATTTTATACATTGTGTTTCCTCCATTCAGTAAGGCTGATTTTTGATTATTATACTACCAATACAATGGTGATTGCAAGAATATTATGCGGCTGGATTTAACACAATGAAAATTGCCCGGCAGATATTGATATTGCCGGGCAATTCATGCATATTCGGAACGTACTTCGAATTCTCACTTCGCGTCGTCGGCGCAGTCACGCTTTGCGCCGCGAAGCATCTCAAGACCGTGGTCGAGAGCGGGGAGAACGGCGGCAAAGTTTTCCCGTATGGCCTTGGGGCTGCCGGGAAGGTTGACAATGAGGGTCCTGCCGCGTATGCCCGCCTGAGCGCGGGAGAGCATGGCGCGGTTGGTTATTTTCAGGCTTTCCCAGCGCATTGCCTCAGGGATGCCGGGGGTCATGCGCTGGCAGACGGCAATGGTGGCCTCGGGGGTAACGTCCCGGGGGGAGAAGCCGGTGCCGCCGGTGGTCACGGTGAGGGCAATGTCCAGCTCGTCGGCGGTCTTGACAAGCTCGGCGCTTATCTGCTCCTGCTCATCGGGAATGATGGAGGTGTAGACCACGTCATAGCCCGCCTCTTTGAGCATGCTGCAAACCAGAGGGCCGCCGGTGTCCTCACGCAGGCCGGCGGAGCCTTTATCACTTACGGTTATAACTGCTGCGGTATACATTTTGCAAAACTCCTTTTATTCAAAGTGACTGTTGACGAAATCGCCGCTCTTGCCGCCGGACTTGCTCAGCAGGCAAATGTTGGTGATAAGAATATCACGCTGTACGGCTTTGCACATATCGTAGATCGTAAGAGCCGCGACGGATGCGGCGGTCAGGGCTTCCATCTCCACGCCGGTCTCGCCCTTGCAGCGGGCTGTGGCGCGGATGTGGATGATGTGCTCCGCGTCGTCCAGCTCGTAGGCGATGTCGACGCCGGTGAGAGCGATGGGATGGCACATGGGGATCAGCTCCCAGTTCTTCTTGGCTGCCATAATGCCCGCCACCTGAGCCACGGCGAGCACGTCGCCCTTCTTCATTTTGCCGCCCTTGACCATGTCATAGGTCTCGGGATTCAGATGTACCTCGCCCTTGGCGGCGGCTATGCGAAGGGTCTGTTCCTTTGCGCTCACGTCCACCATTCTGGCGCGGCCTTCCTCATTGAAATGCGTAAATTCAGCCATGCGCTCAGCCTCCTATCTCGTTCATGTTGCGTATACTCTCGCTGCTGCGCTCCTCAAGCATGTGGCGGCCGGGCTTGCTTTCGATGGCGAGCCGTATGACCTCCGCCATTCCGTCGCGGTCGAGACCACGCAGATTGAACTCGCCCGAGGAGTGGAGACAGGGCTTTATCTTGCCGTCGGCGGTGATGCGTATGCGGTTGCACCGGTCACAGAAGCGATGGCTGATGGGATCTATGAGACCAACACGGCCCTTCCAGCCGGGAACCCGGTACATGCGGGAAACGCCGCTCATGCCATCCTCCACCAGCTCGGGAACAGCGTCTAAAACGGACTGGCCGGGAATGAAGCGCGCCTTGTCCCAGTCGGCGCACTCGCCAATGGGCATCAGCTCTATGAAGCGGAACTCTATGTCCCTGTCCCGGGTAAGGCCGACAAGCTCGCCGAGCTCGTCACTGTTCACGCCGCCGATGAGCACGGCGTTTATCTTTGTGCCCGTGAAGCCCGCCTTTTCAGCGGCCTCAAGCCCCGCCAGAGCGTCCTCAAGACGTCCAATACGGGTAAGCTGGGCGTATTTATCCGGGTTCAGGGTGTCCAGACTGATGTTCAGGCGGGAAACGCCCGCGTCACGGAGTTGGGAGGCGTATTTCGGCAGCAGTACGCCGTTGGTGGTGATGCATATTTCTTCTATGCCGGGTATCCTGCCAACTCCACGGCAGATATCGATGATACCTCTGCGCACCAGGGGCTCGCCGCCGGTTATGCGAACCTTGGTGATGCCGCAGTCGGCGGAGGCCTCAACGGCAGTGATGATCTCCTCAATGCTCATTATGTCGCTGTGGCAGCGTTTTTCCACGCCATTTTCGGGCATACAGTATACGCAGCGCAGATTACAGAGATCGGTGACGGAGATACGCAGGTATGTTATTTTTCTTCCAAAGGCATCCTTCACAGGACTCACCCTTTCGGTGTATTAATTAGAAGGTACTCGAATGGCGCTGAGTATCTGGCCGTCCTGAACCCGGCCGGTTCCGGCAGGTATCTCAGCCAGCAGGTCGCAGCCCATAAGGGAGGAGATCACGCCGTTGCCCTGACCGTCGCTGTGGACGAAATAGGCAACGCCGTCCTTTATCTCAAGCCGTCCCCGGACAAGACGCAGCCTGGGACTTTTTTTGCCAAAGCTATCCTTCATGATAACGTTCAGCCGCTCGTGCATGACTGTCCTGTGTCCGCAAAGCTTGCGGACATAGGGCATGCCCACGCGAAGCAGGCCGATGACTGCCGCGCCGGGATTGCCGGAGAGACAGAGTATGAGCTTGCCGTTCAGAACGGCGGCGCACATGGCTCCGCCGGGCTTGAAGTCGGCTTTCCAGAAGAGTATCTCCGCGCCCATCATTTCGCTCACGCGGTATGCCCAATCGTAGTCTCCCACGGAGGCTCCGCCGGTGGTGATTATCATGTCGGAGGTTTCCAGCGCCTCGGAGATGCGCGCGGAGATCGCGTCCGGGTCATCGGGGACTATGCCGCCGTTCACCGGCTCGGCGCCCATCGCGCGAAGGTAGGCGGAGAGGGTGTAAACGTTGCTGTTGTATATTTGGGCGGGCTTCAGAGGTTTACCTGCCTCTGCGAGCTCGCTGCCCGTGCTTATCACTGCGATGCGGGGCTTTTTATATACGGTGGCTTCGCTTATTCCCTGACCCGCGAGTATACCCAGAGCCGCCGCGGAAACGAGAGTTCCGGCGGTGAGAATGACCTCACCGGCCTTGATATCCTCGCCTGCGCGCACCACATTGCTGCCCGCTTCCTGCGGAGCAAAAATTCGCACCTCGGTATCGGTGAATTCGGTATCCTCGTATTTTATGGTCGCGTCGCAGCCCTCGGGGATGGGAGCGCCGGTGAGTATCTTGGCGGCATGGCCGGGTGTCAAGAGGATAGTGGGGGCGTGTCCGGCGGGTATCTCCTCGGTTATTTTCAGCACGGCGGGGGCCTCACGGCTCGCTCCGGCAGTGTCGGCAGCCATAAGAGCGTAGCCATCGTAGGGAGAGCGGTCAAAGGGGGGCACGGAGATGGCCGCGCGGATATCCTCGGCCAGAATACGTCCCTCCAGCTCCCAAAGCCGCAGTGTTTCGGTATATTTTTTTGCCTCCTGCCCCAACAGAAGCTCGACGGCCATGTCGGCCGCTACATTCATCCTCATAGCAATCCTCCATGCGGCAGCACCGCTCAAATAGTCATTGAAAATCCTCCCGGATGGAGGATTTTTGCCATCATCGCCGGTTGCCCGAAGGGCGAGGCGATGGGCTTTTGATAATTTTTGATAATTATAGTGTGATTTTGCACACTATCCCATCTTAAAAAGCAAGCCTCAGAACATCAGTAAGTGCTGCTGAAGCAATTTATTAAATTATTTTACCACATGATTTGTAGGTTTTCAAGGAATATTATGTGTGGATACAGGGAAAAGAACGGAAAGAAGTAAATAAACGGGAAAACGGTTTGAATTTTAGCGGCGCGCCTCGAAGTGACTGCGTGTGAGCTCCGCACAAGCGATGCTCCGTGTGGTACTGGCCAATACTTTTCGTTAATTTGCAAGGCAAACAAAATAAAATTGCAAAATCTCTTGCAAAATTTCGGGTTTTGTAATAAAATCTGCAATATAACGCCCATTTATTGCGTGTGGAGGGGTGATTTTGAATGGGAAAGGATATTCTTGCCGCCATCGAAGAAAAGAAGAGCGGTTTTTCCAAAGGTCAATACAGGATCGCCAAATATATTGAAGAAAACTTTGATAAGGCCGCGTTTATGACGGCTGCCAAGCTGGGCAAAACCGCCGGCGTCAGTGAATCCACGGTGGTTCGCTTTGCGTCAGAGCTGGGCTTCGAGGGCTACCCGGAGATGCGCCTCGCGCTTCAGGAAATGATACGCAACAGGCTTACCAGCGTACAGCGTATTGAAGTTGCCAAGACCGTCATGGGTGATAAGGACACATTTTCCGCCGTGCTTCAGTCTGATATGGAGAAAATAATGCTTACGATGGAAGCCGTGGACCGGAGCATGTTTGATTCTGCTGTGGAGCAGATCGTCAACGCGGAGCATGTCTATATCATCGGCACGCGCACCAGTGCACCGCTGGCCATGTTCATGGGCTTTTATTTCAATCTGCTGATGCCCAATGTGAAGGTGGTTCAGCAGAACTCCGCGAATGAGCTGCTGGAACAGATCATGCGCATCGGCAAGAACGATGTGCTCATTGGTCTCAGTTTCCCGCGGTATTCCAAACGTACCGTGAAGGCGGTGCGCTTTGCCAGGGATATGGGAGCCTCCGTTATCGCTATCACAGATTCGGATAGCTCGCCGATCGCCCGGGAGGCTCAGACCTGCCTTTTCGCCAAGAGCGACATGGTCTCCTTCGTTGACTCTCTCGTAGGCCCGCTCAGCCTGCTCAACGCCCTTATAGTGGCCGTTGGCAGCGAGACCCATGAGAATCTCTCCGAGACCTTCGCCGAACTGGAACGTGTCTGGGACGAGTACGACGTTTATGTGAAAAATGAAAGCTGATATAGTCGTCATAGGCGCCGGAGCCGCCGGCCTGATGGCGGCAGCAGCCGCCGCCGAGCTTGGAGCGGAGGTCGTTATAGTTGAAAAAAACGACCGTGCCGGCGTTAAGCTGCGCATAACTGGCAAGGGTCGCTGCAATGTGTGCAATAACTGCTCCGAGGCCGAGGTGATGAAAAACATCACCCGCAACGGTAAGTTTATGTTCAGCGCCCTGAAGGGTTTTTCACCTGCGGACGTTATGGAATTCTTTGAACGCCTTGGCGTGCCGCTCAAGACTGAGCGGGGCAACCGCGTGTTTCCGGTATCGGACAGGGCTGCCGATATTGCCGAGGCTCTGGACAAATACTGCGCGAGCCTTGGGGCAAAGCGTATAAAAGGCCGGGTAACGGGTATAAAAACCTTGGACGGAGCTGTCTGCGGGGTCCATACCTCCGCGGGTGAGATAGGCTGCCGCAGGGTGATACTCGCCACGGGCGGCATGAGCTATCCTAAGACCGGCTCAAACGGCGAGGGTTATGCCCTTGCCGGAGCAATGGGTCACAGCATTGTGGAGCCGGAGGCGTCCCTGGTGCCGCTGGTGTCTCCTGATGCTTTCTGCGCCGCTATGCAGGGGCTCAGCCTGCGCAATGTGCGCCTGACCCTTACAGGCTCGGTGAGCGGCAGGCTTTTTGAGGATTTTGGCGAGATGCAGTTCACTCACTTTGGCGTGACCGGCCCGCTGATACTTTCCGCCAGCGCCCACATGGGACGCAAAAGCGGGGAAGAATATAGGATAAGCCTTGACCTGAAGCCCGCTCTGGATGAAAAGGCTCTGGATGCCCGCATCCTGCGGGATTTTTCGGGGCAGGCCAATAAGGACTTCGCCAACGCGCTGGGCGGACTCGCGCCCCGGCTGCTCATCCCGGTGCTGATAGAGCGCTCGGGTATCGATCCCCATAGCAAGGTGAACTCCGTGACCCGTGAGCAGCGGCAGACCCTGCTGCGGCTTTTCAAGAATTTCACCGTCCGCATATCAGGCAAGCGTCCGGTGGACGAGGCGGTGATAACCTCCGGAGGTGTTGCCACCGGAGAAATAAAGCCCTCCACTATGGAGTCCCGCGTCATGCCCGGCCTTTATTTCGCCGGAGAGGTCATAGACGTGGACGCTTATACGGGCGGCTTCAACCTGCAGATAGCCTGGTCAACGGCCTATGCCGCAGGAAAAAGCGCGGCGGAGAGCCTGTGGTAAACGATATATTATATATAAAACGGAGGTTCGTGATGGATAAAATCAGCGTAGCCATAGACGGCCCGGGCGGAGCCGGAAAAAGCACCATAGCCAAAGCTATAGCCCGCCGCTTCGGATTTATTTATGTTGATACCGGCGCCATATACCGCACCGTCGGTCTGCGCGTACGCCGCGTCGGAGCCGACCCCAGTTCGGCGGAAGAGGTCACGCCCCTGCTGGAAAGCATGAAAATAGAGATGAAGTATGACGAGAGCGGAAGCCAGCGCATGCTGCTGGACGGGGAGGACGTTTCCAACGCCATCCGCACGCCTGAGATGTCAATGTATGCGTCGGCGGTTTCCGCGTTGCCCGAGGTACGCGCGTTTTTGCTTGAAATGCAGCGCTCAATGGCCCGGGAACACAGCGTCATTATGGACGGACGCGATATCGGCACGGTAGTCCTGCCTGACGCGGACGTGAAGATATTCCTCACCGCCGCACCGGAAGAACGGGCGCGCCGCAGATATCTTGAGCTGCAGGCCAGAGGCACGGAATGCAGCTATGAGCAGGTGCTGGAGGAAATGAATATCCGGGATAAGAACGATTCCGAGCGCGCCGCCGCGCCGCTGAAGCGGGCGGAGGACGCCATCGCAGTGGATACCACGGATATGAGCCTTGAGCAGAGCGAGGACGCCGTGGCTGAGATCATTGAGAAGCGCATCAGAGTATGAGAGAGGTAATTCTTGCTGAAAGTGCCGGCTTCTGCTATGGTGTGAAGCGGGCCATAGAAATAGCCGAGAAGACCGCCGCCGAAGGCCCGTGCTATACTCTTGGCGCGCTTATTCATAACAAAGCGGAAACGGACAGACTGGAGACCCTGGGCGTGAGCCTGGCCGAAAGCATAGAGGAAATCCCTGATGGCAGCACAGTCATAATGCGCTCCCACGGCTCGCCTATTAGAGATTACGAGGCGCTGAAGGACAAGGGCTGCCGAATTGTGGATGCCACCTGTCCCAACGTTTCCCACATACACGGCATAGTCCGTAAGGCGGAGGAGGAAGGCCGGCTGCCGGTGGTGATCGGAGAAGAAAGCCACCCGGAGGTCGTGGCTGTATTAGGACAATGCAGCCGCGCCGTTGTGCTCAGCGACGAGGTAAGCGCTGATAACTGGATAAAGTCGGCAGAAATTTCGTCCGAAACGCCCGTTACGGTGGTTCATCAAACAACCGCTATAAGAGAAAATGCAAAAAAATGCGATGAAATCCTAAAAAAAGAGTATACAAATCTAAAAATATTTGATACAATATGCAAAGCCACGTCCAGACGCCAAAGAGAAGCCGCCAAGCTTGCGGCTCGCTGCGGCGCAATGATAGTAATAGGAGACAGAAGCAGCGCTAATACCAAGCGCCTTGCGGAGATATGCGCGGAACACTGCGAGAAGGTTATTTTTGCGGAGTCTGCCAGCGGACTTGATCTGTCTGAGCTGGATGGGGTCGATTCAATTGGCGTAACGGCGGGCGCGTCAGCTCCCGCTTGGATAATTAAGGAGGCTTACAACAAAATGACCGAAGAAATCAAAACTATGGAAACCATCCCCGAAGAGGAATCCTTTGATGCACTGCTTGAGAAAAGTATCAAGACTTTAAATACAGGAGAGAAGGTAAGCGGTATCGTTCAGCACATCGGCACCACTGAGGTCACAGTTGATCTCGGTACCAAGCACTCGGGCTACATACCCATGTCCGAGCTCACCGATGATCCCGACCTCAAGCCTGAGGACATTGTCCAGGTCGGCGCTGAGATAGAGACTTACGTTATGCGCGTAAATGACGTTGAGGGCACCGTTATGCTCTCCAAGAAGCGTCTTGACACCGTTAAGAACTGGGAGTATATCGAGCAGGCCAAGGAAGAGAAGCTCACTGTTGAGGGCACCGTTACCGAGGAGAACAAGGGCGGCGTTATCGTCAACGTTAAGGGTATCCGCGTATTCGTTCCCGCTTCCCAGACCGGCCTTGCTAAGGATGTTCCCATGAGCACCATCATGAAGACCCGCCAGCAGCTGCGCATCACCGAGGTAAACCATTCCCGCCGCAGAGTTGTCGGCTCCATCCGTGCCGTTCAGTACGAGGCTCGCAAGGCTGCCGCCGAGGCTACCTGGAATGAGATCGAGGTGGGCAAGAAGTACACCGGTACCGTCAAGTCCCTCACCTCTTACGGTGCGTTTGTTGACATCGGAGGCGTAGACGGCATGGTTCACGTTTCCGAGCTGAGCTGGAAGCGCATCAAGAACCCTGCCGAGGTCGTTAAAGTCGGCGATCAGATCGATGTATATGTCATCAGCTTCGATAAGGAAGCCAAGAAGATCTCCCTGGGCTACAAGCAGGCTTCCGAGAACCCCTGGACCATCTTCACCAACAAGTATGAGGTTGGCAGCGTTCTCACTGTTAAGATCGTAAAGCTCATGGCTTTCGGCGCTTTCGCTGAGATCCTCCCCGGCGTTGACGGTCTTATCCACGTCTCCCAGATCACCAATGAGCGCCGCATCGGCAAGCCCGACGAGGTTCTCACCGAGGGTCAGGAGGTCGAAGTGAAGATCACCAATATCGACTTTGAGAAGCAGAAGGTATCTCTGAGCATGAGAGCTCTCATGGAGGCTCCCGCGGCTCCCGCCGAGGAAGAGAATGCCGACGAGCTGGTTTACAGCACCGACGAGCCTGCTGCCGAGGAATAATCTGAGCCAATACCGCAAAATTTGCTGGCAGATCATCCTGCCGGCTTATGCGGCGTTGCCCTGAAACCAAACATTAGGCGACGGGTTCGTCTCCTGTTGCCTTAAGATAAGCGGGACGTTCCACAGAACGTCCCGCTTCCTTTCATATGTCATTTGGGCTGTCCGGACGGGGAGGGCGCGTTATCGCGCAGCCCCTCCATGAAGCCATCGATAGCAGTGGACTGCACGTCGCCGGCAATGACTCCGCTGCCGTAGACTATGATGTCAGCCACTATGCAATCCTCGCCGCTTGGATAGTTGAGTATCCGGAAGGTATAGCGCGTGGCGCTCATGCCCCCGTATTCCTCCAGCTTGAAGCCCTGCTTATGCTGCAGCGCTATGTAGCTTTCGTATACGCCGCTGAAGTCCCGCGGGATGACTATCTGCTGCACCTCAAGGGGCGTTGGCGAGACCTGCCAGCCAAGAGAACGCAGATATGCCGCGGCGTCATCGCTGCTGCGTATTTTCTGAGAGGAAGAGCCGCCGACGACGTTGAGCAGCACAACGATGGCGACGATCAGCAGGATAACGGTGAGCAGGACTGCAGTGAGCTTCTTTTTGTTCAGTTTTGCGGTCATAACAAACATTTCCGCACCTCCGTATTATCAGTATTTTGTTTGTCCAACACAACGTTTGATAATTATTATTCGGAGCACCTGCGGTTTATTACAGGAGACGGTCATGCTTTTGCGTCTTGATAAAATTATATCCTCGTCGGGACTTGCCACGCGCAGCGAGGTCAAACGCCTTGTAAAGCAGGCCCGGGTCACCGTGGACGGCGTGACAGCGGCAGCCTGCGATATGAAGTGCGACCCGGAAAAGTCTGAGATACGGGTGGACGGCGAACTGCTGCGGTACAGCGAGTACCATTATATAATGATGCATAAGCCTGCGGGCGTGCTCTCGGCGACAGAGGACGGCAGGGGTGAGACTGTGCTGGACCTGCTGGACGGACCTGCGAAGAAGCTGGGACTGTTTCCGGTCGGACGCTTGGATAAGGACGCCGAGGGGCTGCTCATCCTTACCGATGACGGCGAGTTCTGCCATAAGGTCATTTCACCCAAAAGCGGAGTGGTAAAGAAGTATTACGTGGAAACGGAGAACGCGGTGCCGGCTTCGGCATGCGCCGGATTTGAAAACGGTATGGTTCTCCCGGATGGTTTTAACTGCCTTCCCGCTAAACTGGAGCTCTTCGGAGAGAATGAAAAGCGGGCCTGCGTTTATGTATGCGAGGGCAAGTTTCATCAGGTCAAGAGAATGATGGCTGCGGTGGGCTGCCCGGTAACATATCTCAAGCGCCTTGCGGAGGGCGGCCTGGAGCTTGACGCAAGTCTCGGAAAAGGGCAGTGGAGAGAACTGACAGAAGCTGAACGCATTTCAATTTTTGAACCAATTAGGGCATAATTCACAAACAATTTGAAAAAGCTTTGTTGGGAAAGTTAATATACAGAACGAATAAAATGTGCTATTATATTTTACAGTTATTTTGTTGATGTAGATTATGCTTTTATAGCGATAACAGATAACAAGTAATTTGGAGGTTAAAAAATGTCAAGTGTAACTCTTAAGGGCATATACAAGAAGTATGCCGGCGGCGTAACTGCCGTTTCTGATTTCAATCTCGATATTGAAGACAAGGAATTTATTATCCTCGTTGGTCCTTCCGGCTGCGGTAAGTCCACCACTCTGAGAATGATCGCCGGTCTGGAAGAGATCTCCGAAGGTGAGCTCTATATCGACGGTAAGCTCGTCAACGATATTCCTCCCAAAGAGAGAGATATCGCAATGGTTTTCCAGAACTATGCACTGTATCCCCATATGACCGTTTTTGAGAACATGTCCTTCGGTCTGAAGCTCCGCAAGATGCCCAAGGATGAGATCAAGCGCCGCGTTGAAGAGGCTGCCCAGATCCTCGAAATCGAGCACCTGCTCGACAGAAAGCCCGCCGCTCTCTCCGGTGGTCAGAGACAGCGTGTTGCTCTGGGTCGTGCTATCGTTCGTAACCCCAAGGTCTTCCTGCTTGACGAGCCTCTCTCCAACCTGGATGCCAAGCTCCGTACCGCCATGCGTTCCGAGCTCTCCAAGCTGCATATCAAGCTGGCTACCACCTTCATCTATGTTACCCACGACCAGACCGAGGCTATGACCATGGGTACTCGTATCGTTGTTATGAAGGACGGCTTCGTACAGCAGATAGCCGCTCCCCAGTACCTCTTCGAGAATCCTGCAAACCTCTTCGTTGCTACCTTCATCGGTACTCCTCAGATGAACACCTGTGAGGCTACCCTGGTAGACGAGGGCGGCGTCAGCTACCTCACCTTCGGCGAGGGCTGCAAGATCGCTCTGCCTGAGAGCAAGGGCCGCAAGCCCGAGGTCCTGGCTTATGCCGGCAAGAAGGTCATTTTCGGTATTCGTCCTAACGATATCCACGCCGATCAGGCTTATATCGCTCAGTTCCCCGAGCGCACTATCGACGTTTCCGTTGAGCTCACCGAGCTCCTCGGTGCTGAGACCAACCTCTATCTCTCCAATGCTGATAACCAGTTTACCGCTGTTGTTGAGACCGGCAGCACCAACTGCAAGCTGGGAGACAAGATCAAGGTTTACTTCGACACCTCCAAAGTTCATATCTTCGACTACGACACCGAGAAGACCATCACCAACTGATAGGTTTCTACATACTCCCCCGAACTCGTTTCGGGGGAGTTTTTTTATTTGCGGCAAGGCTGTAATACAAATTTGCGGAATTTCAGCGGGAACAAAACGGAGTGTTTTTTCGTCATAATTCGTACTATATATGACATTGCAGGGAGAAATTTGGCGCTATTCCCACAAAAATTTACATATTATTATCATTCTTCTATTGAAAAAAATGAAAAAAAACGGTATCATAAAAGGTACACTGAATGATTGTGTCAAAAAATGACATAACCACCGCGATCATATCAAAATAACGCCAAAGGGAGGAGCAGCAATGTCAGGAAGAATTTTTCAGAGCGTCATTGTCCAAATGAAGGAGGCCACTGATAGAGTTATCGGTGTGATTGACTCGGAAGGAAATGTTGTGGCCTGCAATGAGCTTGCTATGGTCGGCACCCACCTGAGCCGCGCAGCGGCTGCCATATCCGATGCAAAGGAACAGACCGTAGTCTGCGATGCGAGAACCTTCAAACTCCTTGGAGGCTGGAATGCCGATTATGACTATGCCGTTTTTGTCGAGGGTGAGGACGAGCAGGCTCGCTGTATCTGCGTTTTGGCGTCCATTGCCTTCAGCGAGGCCAAGACCCACTATGAGGAAAAGTACGACAAGACCACCTTTATAAAGAATATTATATCCGATAACACGCTTTTGGCTGACCTTTATGTTCGCGCCAAGGAGCTGCATATTGATGTTCACGCGCCCCGCGCCGTATTCCTTGTCCGTCAGCAGGACAAGATTGAGGTCAACACCATCGAGGTCATGCAGAATCTCTTCCCGGACAGACAGAAGGACTTCGTTTTCGGCGTGAGCGAGACGGATGTGGTACTCATCAAGGAACTGCCTTTGGGCTATGACAGCAAGGATATAGCCAAAATCGCGGCTCAGATAGAGAACACGCTCAATACCGAGCTGTTTCTCAAGTCCGTTATCGGCGTGGGTTCCGTTGCCCGCCATATCCGCGAGCTGGCTGAACGCTATAAGGAGGCGATGGTGGCCATTGATGTGGGCAAGGTTTTTGAGAACGAGAAGATGATCGTGTATTATGATAATCTCGGTATCGGCCGCCTCATCTATCAGCTGCCCACCACTCTCTGCGAAATGTTTCTTAACGAGGTGTTCAAGAAGAACTCCATCGATTCCCTTGACCAGGAGACGCTTTACACGATCAATAAGTTCTTTGAAAATAATCTGAACGTTTCCGAAACGTCCAGAAAGCTTTTCGTGCATAGAAACACCCTGGTATACCGCCTTGAAAAAATCAAGAAGCTCACAGGGCTGGATCTGCGCGAATTTGACCACGCCATCGTGTTCAAGGTAGCGCTGATGGTAAAGAAGTATCTTGCTTCCAGAGAAGAGGATACTCTCTCTTGATTTGACTGCGCATTTTGGAGGATAGCTCATAATGATAAGTATGAAGAACGTCCGCAAGTCCTACCCCAATGGAGCGGACGCACTTAGAGGGATAAACCTCGAGGTGAACGACGGAGAATTTGTTTTTCTCGTCGGCCCATCCGGCAGCGGTAAATCCACACTTACAAAGCTGCTCACCGGCGAGATATACTGCACAGACGGAGAAATAGAGGTCAACGGCTTTGACCTTACCAATATGAAACCCTCCAAGCTCCCCAAGCTGAGAAGAACTCTGGGCGTAATATTCCAGGATTTCCGCCTTATCGAAAATAAGACCGTTTATGAAAATATAGAATTTGCCATGCGCGTCATTGGCGCGAAGCCAAAAAAGATAAGGGAGCGTATCAGCTATGTTCTGGAGCTTGTGGGCCTGCCGGACAAGATGAGATGCATGCCCAATGAGCTTTCCGGCGGCGAGCAGCAGCGTGTGGCCATCGCCAGAGCCCTGGCCAATAATCCGAAGCTCATTATCGCGGACGAGCCTACCGGCAATATTGACCCCGAGCTGAGCCGTGAGCTCATGGCCCTGCTTGTGGAAATAAACAAGAAGGGTACTACCGTCCTTGTGGTAACTCACGAGGAGGAACTGGTCAATGAATTCACGAACCGCGTCGTTGTTATAAATCAGGGCGAGGTAGTAAGAGACGGAACAGGCGGGTATTACGGCAATGTTTAGTAGAACAGCTTATTTCATAAAAGAGGCAATGGCCAATATATTCAGTCATGGCCTGATGTCCTTTATTACAACGTTTACTATAATCTGCTGTCTTATTATCATGGGCAGCTGCGGGCTCCTTACGTTGAACGTCCATGAGGTGATCAAAGAGCTGGAAAGCGAGAACCAGATGGTCGCCTATATTGATGAAACGCTCAGCGACGAAGAGGCCCGCGCACTGGAGGAAAAAATCCTTGCCACGGAGAATGTTGCGCACGTTCAGTTTGTCACAAGGGAAGAGGCAATGGTCAGCTTCCTGGACAAATACGAGAACAACAGCCTTTTCGAGGACGTTGACTCCAGCGTTTTCAGAAACCGCTACCTTATCTATCTGGATGATATCGCCCTCACGGCCGATACCCAGAACGCAGTGGCCGGCATAGCCGGAGTGGCAAAGATAAACGCCCATCTGGGCATATCAAATGGCTTCGTGACCCTGAGAAATATTCTCGGCATCGTTGCCCTCGCCCTTTTCGTGGTGCTCTTCCTGATATCTATCATCCTGATGACAAATACAATGAAAATTGCCACCTTCAACCGGCGCACGGAGATTGCGATCATGAAGATGGTCGGCGCGACCAATAGCTTTATCCGCTGGCCCTTTGTGCTGGAGGGTATGCTCATCGGTTTGTTCTCATCCCTATGCGCGTTTCTGCTGCAGTGGGGAGGATATAACCTTTTGTCCAATAATATCTCCGGCGCCCTGTCCTTTATCAATCTGATACCATTCGAGAACCTTTCCGTTCCGGTGCTTGTCGCCTTCTGTGTAATCGGCATCCTCGAAGGCGTTTTCGGAAGTCTTGGCGCTATAAAAAGCTACCTGCGCGTATAATATCGCAGCATAACGCATATAATTGCGCAGCATAAGGAGTACTACATGAAGAAAAAACATCGCATATTTTCAGCAGTTATAGCAGTCATCCTTGCCCTTACCATGCTGGGCTCGATAATTGTAACCATCGTCACATCTCTGGGCGCAGAGGCTGTTTCTCAGGCGGAGATAGACTACCTGAAGGCGGCGGCCGATAAGCTTGCCGAGGAAAAGAAAGCTATCGGCGCGAAGATTGCCGAGCTTGAGACCCAGCGGGATGCCATCGTGGAGCGCAAGGTTCAGTTGGATGCCAATATTGCCATCACCATTAAGGAAATTGATAACCTCACGGCTCAGATAGAGCTGTATGAGGAAGAAATCGAGGAAAAGAACGCTCAGTACGATCTCGCGGTTAAGGAAGAGGAACGGCAGATGGAGCTTTTCCGCCGCCGTGTCCGCGAGATGGAGGAAAACGGAGATATTTCCTACCTGGAGATCATTTTCGAGGCGGACAGCTTCGCCGACCTTCTCAGCGCCGTGGATTCCATCACAGACGTTATGAACTACGACGAGTGGGTGGTAGAGCAGCTCAATTCCGCTCAGGAGGCAACATGGAACGCCAAGGTGGAGCTGGAGAACGCCAAGGCTGACGCAGAGGACGCCAGAACCGCCCAGGAGGATAAAAAAAGCCAGCTTGAGAGCGAAATGGCCGAGGCCAACGCGCTTATGACCGAGATAATGAACAATATGTACGAGCGCCAGACTGAGTACGAGGCTCTTGAGGCCAAAGAAGATGAGGCCGCCGCCGAGATAGACAGAATGGTGCAGGAGCTCGAGGAAGAACGCCGGCGCAGAGCCGAGCAGGACGCCCGCGTAGCATCCAGCGGTTCTTACATATGGCCCTCCGCCAGCTCGGTTTACGTCACCTCGCTCTTTGGAAACCGTCTGCATCCGGTCTACGGATACTACCGCATGCATTACGGCATTGATATCGGGGCAAGCTACGGAACGAAAATTTATGCCGCCGATGGAGGCGTGGTCGTTACATCCACCTATGGCTCCGGCTACGGAAACTATGTAATGATAGATCACGGCAACGGTAACTACACCCTCTCTGCGCATATGAGCAGCCGAAATGTTCAGGAGGGCGATATCGTGCTGCAGGGTGATGTAATTGGATTTGTTGGCTCCACCGGAGTTTCCACCGGGCCGCATCTCCACTTTGAGATCTATGAGGACGGCGTTCGCGTAGACCCCCTTAAATACTTCAGTAACTACATCATAGTGTAATGGCGGCAAAAAGGAGAAGCTATTGAAACGGAAAATAGATGCGTCTGCGGCGATAGTACTTATCGTCGCAGCCGCGTTTTTGGCTTTTGCCGTGACATATCTCTATATGAGCGGCGAGTTTGCAGAAAAATCGAAATTTGATGAGGCTATGGACGTGATAGAGCGCTATTACGTCGGCGATTATTCCCGGGAGGAAGTGGAGGACCAGGCCGTCGCGGCTATGGTCGCCGCGTTGGAGGATCGCTGGTCCTACTACATGACCTCCGAGGAGCTGGAAAGCTACCTCAGGGAGACGAACAACGAATATTCCGGAATCGGCATTACCATAGAGCAGTCAGAGGGCTGCATTAAGATAGCCGCCGTCTACGCCGATTCTCCCGCGGCCCTGGAGGGACTGCGCCCCGGAGGCGAGCTGCGGGCGGTGGATGGCGAGAGCGTTGCCGGGCTGAGCGCCTCCGAGGTGAAGGCAATGGTGCGAGCCAGCCTTGAGGATGGCGAGGTGGAGCTGAGCGTTTTTGATGACGGAGTCCAGAGCGAACACACTGTCTCCAACGGCATTATTCAGATAGACCCTGTCCGTTATGAAATGATGGATGGAGTGGGCTATATTAAGGTGAAAAACTTTGACGCCAAGTCTTCCGGGCAGCTTATCGCAGCCTGCAAGGCGCTGGTGGAGCAGGGCGCTGTGGGGTTGGTCTTTGACCTTCGCTTCAATCCCGGCGGACAGCTAAGCGAGCTGCTTGCCGCGCTGGACTATCTGCTGCCCGAGGGTGATATTTTCCTTTCCAATGTGAAGGGCGGCGAGATGGAGGCAGAGCGTTCCGACGCAAGCTGTCTGGAAATGCCGATGGCAGTGCTGGTGAATTCCGCAAGCTATTCAGCGGCCGAGTTCTTCGCGGCGGCGCTGCAGGAATATGAATGGGCCACCATAGTCGGCGAGCAGACCACCGGCAAGGGTTATGCCCAGATAACCCAGATGCTTTCAGACGGCAGCGCCATACACATTTCCGCAAAGGAGTATTATACGCCGAACGGCGTTTCTCTGGCGGGAGTGGGTATAACCCCGGATATAGAGCTGCCTCTTGATGACGAGCTTTGGTATGAGCTTTATTACGATGTGCTGGAAGCGGAGAACGACACCCAGCTTCAGGCTGCGTTGGAGGCAGTTAAAGCTGAATTAACTGAATCATACAGAAAAAATTCTTGACAGGTTTTTACAACACAAGTATAATAGCGAATTAATTGGGACGGCGGAAGCCGCCGAAGAAAGGGAGACTTTAAATTGGCAACATTCAGAATCAGCGCCGAAAGATTTGATGCGCTTAAAAAGGAACTTGAGTATCTGGAAACCGTAAGAGAAAGGGAAGTCGCGGAGCTCATCAAAGAGGCCCGCTCCTTTGGCGACCTTTCGGAAAACAGCGAATATGACGAGGCCAAGACCGAGCAGGGCAAGCTGTATTCCAAGATAGCTGAGATAAAGAACGTTCTTGAGAACGCCGAGATCATTGAGGATAGCCATGATACCGACAAGGTGTCTCATGGCGCCACCATTACCGTTGTGGAGATAGAGAACGGCGAGGAAAGTGACGCGGAGGAATATAAAATAGTAGGCTCTCAGGAGGCTGACCCCATGAACGGTATGCTCTCCGAGGAGTCCCCCATCGGCAAAGCGCTGCTGGGTCACGAGGTTGGCGAGATAGTCTCCGTAGAGGTACCGGACGGCTTGCTCAGCTTCAAGATCACCTCCATCGCCAGATAAAACCACCGGAAGGGAAAGATATATATGTCCGAAGAAGTAAGAAACCCCGCGGCTGAGCAGCCCGAGCAGGAGCTTTCCGAGATACTCAAGGTTCGACGCGATAAGCTCAAGGCTCTCCAGGACGAGGGCCGCGACCCATTTACAGTAACCAAGTTTGAGCGTACCGCCTATTCCGCCGACATTAAGGCCGACTACGAGGCTATGGAGAATAAGACCGTTTCCGTGGCCGGACGCATTATGTCCAAGCGCGGCATGGGTAAGGCCATTTTCTGCCATATAAAGGACGATAAGGGTCAGATCCAGCTTTATATCAAGAAGGACTCCGTCAGCGAGACCGAATTTGCCGATTTCAGAAAGTATGACATCGGCGACATTATCGGCGTTACCGGCTTTGTATTCAAGACCAAGACGGAGGAGATATCCGTCCACGTCGAAAAGGTCACCTTGCTCTCCAAGAGCCTGCGTCCCCTGCCGGAAAAGTTTCACGGCATGACCAATACCGAACTGAAGTACCGCCAGCGTTACGTGGATCTCATCATGTCCGATGACAGCCGCCGCAACTTTGAGATACGCTCCAAGTTTATCACCTATCTCCGCTCCTATCTGGACGGCAGAAATTATATGGAGGTCGAGACCCCTGTTCTCGGCACTCTGGCCGGCGGCGCGGCTGCGAGACCCTTCATCACTCACCATAACACCCTTGATATCGATATGTATATGCGCATAGCCACCGAGCTTCCCCTGAAGCGCCTTATCGTCGGCGGCATTGAGCGCGTTTATGAGATAGGCCGTATCTTCCGCAACGAGGGTATGGACACCAAGCATAACCCCGAGTTCACCAGTGTTGAGCTGTATCAGGCCTATGCCGATTTCCATGACATGATGGATATCGCCGAGGGCGTGCTCTCCGGCGCTGCCAGAGAGATACTGGGTACTTATGAGGTAGAGTGGCAGGGCGAGAAGATCGACCTGACCCCCGGCTGGCGCCGCCTGACTATGGTCGACGCGGTCAAGGAATATCTGGGTATCGATTTCGGCGCTATTACCGACGATACCGAGGCTGTGGCTGCCGCCAAGGCCAAGGGCGTTGAGCTGGCTGACGCCGCCGAAAAGACCTGGGGCAACGCTCTCTATGCCTGCTTCGACCAGCGCGTGGAGGAAAAGCTCATCCAGCCCACCTTCATCACCATGTACCCCGTTGAGGTCTCTCCTCTTACCAAGCGTTCGCCCGCCGATCCCCGCCTCACCGAGCGTTTTGAGCTCTTTATCTGCCACAGCGAGCTGGCAAACGCGTATTCTGAGTTGAACGATCCCATCGACCAGCGTATTCGTTTTGAGAAGCAGGTCGAGCAGCGTGAGCGCGGCGACGACGAGACCGAGATGCTGGACGAGGATTTCCTCCTTGCTCTTGAGTACGGCATGCCTCCCACGGGCGGCATGGGCATGGGCATTGACCGCTGCGTCATGATGCTCACCGGCTGCGACTCCATTCGCGACGTCCTGCTCTTCCCGACGATGAAGCCTTTGGACTGAAAACTGAGCTAACAAGTTCAGAGTATCATCCCAATACCTATTTGCAAAGTGTAATGCCCCGTTTTGTGCTGTCCGCACAAAATGGGGCATTATAGCTTTCATGATAACCTTTCGTATAGAGTGAGCGGTCGATATTCTATATCAAAAGGAAATGACAAAATCCACCGTAATTCTAACGAGAGGCGACTATGCCGCGGCGGTGAAACGCGGCTTTGCGGGAAGTAGCTGCGGGGTGAGCGTATAGACCTTTTTTCGTTATTTCCGGTACCCGGTGGAAATATCCACCAGATTTTGCATATGCTCCATGTCGCCCGCCAGATACTTTTCCAGATTGCTTCCGCATATCCGAACGATGCGCTCAAAGGTTTCCTGAAGATTGAACCGGCCGGCTATGTGGGGCGTGATTATACACCGCGGGGCGTCCCACAGCGGATGGCCGGCAGGAAGGGGTTCCGGCTCCGTCACATCCAGCGCGGCGCCGCCAAGAGGGCTTCCTTCACGCAGAAGCCTGTTCAGAGCTTCACAGTCCACGGCGTCTCCGCGACCGCCGTTCAAAAGATAAGCGCCCTTCTTCATAAGACGGAGCCTGCGTTCATCCATGATGTGATGTGTCTGGGGCGTGCTTGGAAGCAGCAGTGTTACAAAGTCCGCTCTGGGCAGCAGTTCATCCAGCCGCTCCATGCCGTAGATTTCATCCACGCATTCTGGCTTTTCGTATACTTTTTTTCGAATACCAATCACGTGGCTGCCCAGAGCCTTCATCCTCTTTGCGTATTCTGTGCCGATATCGCCAAGGCCGATGACCAAAGTGGTAGAATTCCAGATGGAGGTCACCCGGCCGTCGTCATGCCAGTTGTGATTTACCTGATTGCGCATATAGAGGTCCATTTTCCGGCATAGCATAAAGGACATTGCAACCATGTTTTCTGAGACGGTCAGCCCGTAAGCGCCTGTCGCGCATGTCAGCAGAGTGCCGGGCTTGATAATTCCGGGCTTGCAGTAAGCATCTGTCCCGGCGGAATTAAGCTGTATCCACCGGAGCTTTTGGGACTGAGCCACCAGTTCGGGCTTCGCATTACCGAGGATGATATCAGCGGCGCAGACCTGTTCCGGAGCAGCATCTGCAATGGTGGTGTAGGTGAATGTGCAGTCTTGAGCAATTTTTTCGATATACTGCTTGTGAGACTCTTGAAACGGCATTACAACCAATATGTTTTTCATTCCTGTACCTCCTATGATACTCTGCTTCTTGCTTTCCAAAAATCCTGAGTGCGAATATTAGTGAAGAGTGAAAAGGTAAGAAGTAAAAATCCCGAACGCTGTCGCATTCGGGATTTTTGGTGCCGGTGACCGGGCTCGAACCGGTACGCTGTCGCCAGCGGTGGATTTTGAGTCCACTACGTCTACCAATTCCATCACACCGGCTTATAACGGAATTAAGTATACAATAAAGCCCAGAGCATTTCAAGTATTTTTGAAAAATTAAAATATATCCTCTACCATTTCACCGGTGGATGTGATATTATAAATTGATGATTCATATCCAGAAGGAGGATGAGATATGCGCGTGGTATCCAAGCGGGCGGCGGTGCTGTTCACGCTGCTTATAATGCTGCTTTTTTCCGGCTGCATGAGCGGCAATATTGATGAACTGCTGCGACTGCCTCAACCCTCCGAGGAATACCTTAACCTACAGGACAAGATAGATGAAATCATAGCCTCCGGCGCTGTTTATTCCGCACCCTCCTCCGGCTCCTACCGGCAGTCTGTCCAGCTCCATGACATAAACGGCGACGGCGTGAGCGAGGCGCTCGCCTTCTTCAACGTTTCCGGCGAGAAGCCGCTGAAGATATACATTTTCCGCAATATGAACGGCGAATACAAAAATGTCGCTATTATTGACGGCGACGGCACGGAGATAGAAAGTATAAGCTATTCGGACATGAACGGCGACGGCTGGACGGAGATAATCGTCGGCTGGAAAATGGGCGCGGATATCCAGATGCTCAATATCTATTCCCTCAGGGGCTTTACCGTGTCCTCCGTGGCGGCAACGGATTACACCGAATATCTAACCGCGGACATCAACGATGATGATACGGACGAGCTGCTGGTGGTGCGCCACAACAGAAGCGACTACGCCGGCAGCGTCATTGCCTACAGCCTCAGCAGCGACGGCGAGACTGCCAGCAGCGAGGCGCGTCTCTCGCAGGGCGTAGAGAACATATCCAAGGTCACAGTAGGCAAGCTCACCGCCAACACTCCGGCTCTTTTTGTGGAGAGCGTATACGGAGGCACAGGGCTTATAACGGATATATTCATCAGCAGCGGCGAACAGATAGAGAACATATCCACCGATGACACCGGCGTGAGTACCGGGACCATCAGGTATTACACTGTTTACTGCAGGGATATAAACAACGATGGCGTTATGGAGATACCCATCCCCCGTACGCTGCCCAGCCAGGGTGAGAACAGCTACCGCTCTCTGGACTGGTACCGCTTTACCAAGCGCGGCGTGGGCGAACTGGCGCTGACGACCTATCATAATTATTCCGATAGCTGGTATCTGGTGATACCGGAAAGCTGGCGGGGCGGCGTGACCGTCCGCCGCGAGGACTCGGCGAGCGGCGAGCGAGCCGTTGTGTTCTCCATATGGAACGGGGACGGCCAGCCCGTCACAGACTATTTGAAAATATATGCCCTTACCGGCGAGAACCGCGCCGTTGCCGCCACCCGAGGGGGACGGCAGGTGCTCCGCCGTGAGGACGAGGTCATATACGCCGCAGAGCTCATTATGGATGAAGAGAACTGGGATTATGTGGTGGACTACCAGTATCTGAAAGAAAATTTTCACCTGATCTACTCTGAGTGGATAACGGGGCTTACTTAAGGCAGCGGGAGTCGAACCCGTGCCGCATTCCGGCGGCCCTGTTCGGCGCTTTTTGCCTTGTTGTCCTTGCCTTGCGTCAGCAAGGCGGCGTCCGCCGCGACAAAAATCCCTCGAACATTCCTCGCCGGAATGTGCCTGGCAGCTTTTACGGAGTGGATTTTTGTCCAGGCAAGGAAACGGGCGCAGAGAATACTGACGTATTTTTAAGGCCGTTGACGCAGTATGAGCGGAAATACGCCCGAAAAAACCGGCACGGGTTCGACTCCCGTTGCCTTAATGAAAGGAGACCGGAGCAATATGAAAAAAGTGCTTGTACTTGAGGATGAATCCAGCATCCGCAGCTTCGTCGTTATAAATCTTCGCCGTTCCGGCTATGAGCCTATCGAGGCGGCCACCGGTGAGGAGGCTTTTGAACAGATAAAGAAAAACCCGGATATAAAGGTGGCTCTGCTGGATATTATGCTGCCGGATACGGATGGCTTCGAGGTTTGCCGCCATATCCGGGCCTCCGGCTCCAAAATGGGCATCATTATGCTCACCGCCCGCACACAGGAGATGGACAAGGTCACCGGACTTATGACAGGCGCGGATGACTATGTGACCAAGCCCTTCTCACCCGCGGAGCTCACCGCCCGAATCGACGCCCTTTACCGCCGTGTAGGGGGAGAAGATGAAGAGGAGAGCGGCGAGATAGTCCGTGGCATATTCAAGCTCAATACCCGCAACCGTTCTCTGGAGAAGAACGGTGAGCGCATCCGCCTGACCCAGGTGGAGTATTCAATAGTGAAGCTCTTCATGGATAACCCAGGCAAGGCTCTCTCCAGGGAGGAGATACTCAACGCGGTCTGGGGCAAGGACTATCTTGGCGAGCTTAAGATCGTGGATGTAAACATCCGCCGCCTGAGAATAAAGGTGGAGGACGACCCGACTAATCCGTCCTATATAACCACCGTCTGGGGCTACGGCTATAAGTGGGGATTTTGAGAGGTTATAAAGCATTGAAGATAAAGGGTCTGAAAAAACGCTGGCTGCTCAACAGTATGCTGATCACGTTTGTCATAGTCTTTGTTGCCATCGGCGCTTTCACCGTTGCCGTGGGCAGTAATTACTATATCGCCGTGCAGACAAGCCTTGAAAACAAGGCCAAGACGGCTACTGACTTTTTCGCCAACTATATAACCAGAACCTATGCCGAGTACTATCAGAGTGCGTATAAGTACACCGAGAAGTTCGACGAGCGGGATAAGCTGGAACTGCAGTTTATCAATACCAGCGGCAGTGTGGAGATATCCACCTATGGCATAACAGCGGGTACCTCGCCCGGTACGCCGGAAATAGAGGAGGCCATACGCACTAAGGAAATAAGCACCTGGATGGGCAAGAGTCCCACAACGGGGGAACGGATAATCGCCGTTTCCAGCCCCATGATATATTCCAACGGCCAGGTGGTCGGCGTGATGCGCTATATTTCCAGCCTGCGTGATATAGACCGTCAGGTGGTTCTCAGCGTTTTGGGAGCCGTCGCCATAGGCATGGTTATACTGGCGTTCGTGTTTGTTATGAACATGGTGTTTATCCGTTCCATCATCAAGCCGGTGCAGGAGATAACAGGCGTTGCCAGACGCATTGCCGATGGCGGCTACGGCGTAAAGATAGAAAGTAAATATGACGATGAGATCGGCGAGCTTACGGACGCCATAAACGAAATGTCGCTGGCAATCAGCCGGTCTGATAAGATGAAGTCGGAATTCATTTCTTCCGTTTCCCATGAGCTGAGAACGCCGCTCACGGCCATTACCGGCTGGGGCGAAACGCTGATGTACGATACGGAAATGAGCGCGGATTCCCAGAAGGGTATATCCATCATCCTTAAAGAGGCGCGCCGGCTTACCCGGCTGGTGGAGGAGCTGCTGGACTTCACCAGAATGTCCGATGGCCGCTTTACCGTGAATATAACGGAAATAGATGTTGAGGCTGAGCTGGAGGAAGCCACCTTAACCTATGGAGAACTGCTTCGGCAGGAGGGCATCAGCCTTGAATATGAGCCCGCACCGGAGCCGCTGCCTATGATAGCGGCGGATCCCCAGCGCTTGAAGCAGGTGTTCCTCAATGTTCTTGATAATGCCGCAAAGTATGGCAGGGAGGGCAAGCGCATCATTGTCGCCATTTCCCTTGAGAGAAATTATGAGGCAACGGAGCGGGATTATGTCAAGGTGACCGTTCAGGACTTCGGCCCGGGTATTCCCGAGGATGAGCTTCCCCATGTAAAGGAAAAGTTTTATAAGGGCAGCTCCAAGGAACGAGGCAGCGGCATCGGCCTGGCCGTTTGCGACGAGATCGTAAGGCTGCACGGCGGCATGCTGACCATAGAAAACGCTCAGGGCGGCGGCACGCTTGTTACTGTGCTGCTCCCTGTGAATAAGTAAACTATTAATGATATACAAAGGATGTGATCGAAACGGCAAAGAAGGAAAAAAAGGGCGGCTTCCGCACCTCCATTGGCGGACAGGCACTTATTGAAGGAATCATGATGCAGGGCCCGAAAAAGCGCGCCATCGTAGTGCGCGGCGAGAACGGGATGGTAATAAAGGAAGAAGAAATAAAATTCATCAAGGACAAGTACCCGATACTCGGCTGGCCGCTCGTGCGCGGCTGCGTGAATTTCGCGGGCTCCATGTCCAACGGCATCCGTGCGCTGATGTTCTCCGCCGAGCAGATGCCCGAGGAGGAGCAGGAGGCTCAGGAGTCCAAGGTGGATAAGTGGATAAACGAGCATTTCAGCGGCGAGAAGGCGGAGAAGCTGATGATAGGCTTTGCCATGTTCATAGGCATCGGTATGGCGGTAGTCCTGTTTATGCTGCTGCCGACCCTTATCGCCGGTATTTTCACAAGCTTTGTCCAGTCCCGCATACTGATGAACCTTATCGAGGGCGTTATCAGAATAGCAATATTTCTGGGCTATATCTGGCTGGCTACGCGAATGAAAGATATCCACCGCGTCTTTGAATACCACGGCGCGGAGCATAAAACGATTTTCTGCTACGAGGCGGGTCTGCCCCTCACCGTGGAAAACGTGCGGCCTCAGCCCCGCTGCCATCCCCGCTGCGGAACCAGCTTCCTCTTCGTTGTAATGATAGTCAGTATACTGGTGTTCTCTGTTGTAAGCTGGTCCAATCCCCTCATCCGCATGCTGCTGCGTCTGGTGCTGCTGCCCGTGGTCGTCAGCATAAGCTATGAGATAATCCGCTGGGCCGGACGCCATGATAACTGGCTCTCCAAGATACTTTCTGCTCCGGGCAAGGCGCTGCAGCACCTCACCGTTTTCGAGCCGGACGACGGCATGATCGAGGTGGCGATCAAGGCGATGGAGCTGGTCATCCCTGAGGAGAAGGGCACGGACGAGTGGTAATGAAGACCTATAACGATATTTATATCGAGGTGAAAAAGGCATTGAAGGCCGCGGCCGGTGACGGCACTCCCGAGGAGATAAACGCCGCCGCTTCCGCAGAGGCGCGGCTGCTGCTGGCCTTCGCCGCCGAAAAAACGACTTCCGAATTTACTCGGGACATACGGCTTTATACCACCGCCGAGTATGAAAACAAAGCTATGGCGCTGATACGCCGCAGGGTCGGGGGTGAGCCTGCTGCCTACATAACCGGCGGCTGGGAGTTTTTCGGCCTGCCGATGATAGTTACGCCGGATGTGCTCATACCGCGCGTGGATACCGAGGTGGTAGCAGAGGCGGCTATCAGCCTTATCAGAAATATGGAAAAGCCCAGAGTGCTGGACCTCTGCGCCGGCAGCGGCTGCATCGGTATCGCCGTTGCGAAGAACGTGCCGAATGCCCGGCTGGTGCTGGCCGATAAATCCGCCGCCGCCCTTAAGGTGGCCCGGCAGAACACTCTGATCAATAAGGTATCACCCCGCAGCATGTGTGTTGAGGCCGATGCGCTTTCCGAGCCGGGCCCAATGCTGTCCGGCTTCGACCTGATAGTCTCCAATCCGCCCTATATTCCCGCCGGGGATATCCCGGGACTGGATGCGTCCGTCCGCGAATTTGAGCCTATGATGGCTCTGGACGGCGGAGATGACGGCCTCGTATTCTACCGGGCCATATGTGAAAAATGGAAAAACGCTCTCGCGCCCGGCGGCTGGCTCGTTTTTGAGTGCGGCATAGGCCAGAGCGAAGCTGTATGCGCCATCGGCGAGGCTGTGGGTCTCCACTGGGTGGACAGTGTGAAGGACACCATAGGCGTTGAGCGCGCGATAATATTTGATCTGAAAGGATGATATAACTATGGCTGCCAGCAGCAAGAAGCATACCATTGAACCAGCAGCCCCCGCCACGGATAAGAAAAAGGCGCTTGAGACCGCTATGGCTCAGATAGAGCGCACCTACGGCAAGGGCTCCATCATGCGCCTTGGCGAGACGGCGAATATCAATATAGAAGCCATATCCACAGGCTCTCTGGCGCTGGATATAGCGCTGGGTATCGGCGGCGTGCCGAGGGGAAGAATAGTGGAGATATACGGCCCCGAGTCCTCAGGTAAGACCACCCTAGCGCTCCACATTCTGGCTTCCGCCCAGAAAAAGGGCGGCGAGGTCGCCTTTGTGGACGCGGAGCATGCTCTTGACCCCACCTATGCCCGGGCTCTGGGCGTGGATATCGACAGTCTCCTTATCTCTCAGCCGGATACCGGCGAGCAGGCTCTTGAGATAACCGAGGCACTTGTCCGTTCCGGCGCCGTTGACGTTGTTGTTGTCGACTCCGTCGCGGCTCTGGTGCCCCGCGCCGAGATCGAGGCCGAGATGGGAGACAGCGTTGTGGGTCTCCATGCTCGCCTTATGTCCCAGGCGCTGAGAAAGCTGGCCGGCTCTATTTCCAAGACAAACTGCATAGTTGTCTTTATCAACCAGCTTCGTGAGAAGATAGGCGTTATGTACGGCAACCCCGAGACTACCACCGGTGGACGCGCCCTGAAGTTCTATGCCAGCGTCCGTCTGGACGTCCGCCGCACCGAGACCCTGAAGAACGGCAGCGAGACCATCGGCAGCCGCACCAAGGTCAAGGTCACCAAGAATAAGGTGGCCCCGCCCTTCCGGGAGGCCGAATTTGACATCATCTACGGAGAGGGCATCTCCCGCCTGAGCGAGATCATAGACATGAGTATCAACCTCGGACTTATCGAGAAGAGCGGTTCATGGTTCACCGTAAACGGCGAGCGCATGCAGGGCAAGGATAATGTCAAGGCCTATCTTAAGGATAATCCTGAGCTGGCCGAGCAGTATGAGGAAGAGATCATGAAGAACGCCTTCAAGCTCATGAGCCCCCAATCCAAGGCTGCCGCTGTGGCGGCTGGCAGGGCGGTGGACGTGAACGCCGACGATTTTGAAGGCTGATGGACGGCATACTGCTGGAAAAGGTGCTGCCTTCCAAAAATAAGAAGGACAGCTTCGAGCTGTGTTTTGCCTCCGGCGAGACCATGCGCTGTACCGCAGCGCAGGTGGCGGATTTTGCCCTTTTCAGCGGCAAGGAGCTGACGGCGGAGGAATACGAGGCCGTGAAGGCCGCGGCTGAGCTCGCCCGGGCAAAGGAACGGGCGGCGGCTCTGCTGGCATACCGCGCCATGTCCGCCGGTGAGCTGGAGCGCAAGCTCATTGAAAAGGGCGAGACTGCGGAAAACGCCCGGGAGGCGGTGGAATGGCTCAGCCGCCTCGGCGCTCTGGACGATCTGGAGTACGCGAAAAGCGTCGTGCGCCATTACAGCGGCAAAGGCTGGGGCGCGGGACGTATCAAGGAAGAATTTTACCGCCGGCGCATCCCCCGGGACTTCTGGGAGGAGGCGCTGGAGGAACTGGACGGCGAGGACGAGCAGATAGCCCGGTTTATCGAGCGCCGCCTTGCCTCCCGGGGAAATGACCCCAAGGAACGGAAAAAAACCGCTGACGCCCTTTACCGCCGTGGATTTTCATGGGAGCGAATAAAAAGCGTTATGGCGGCATATTACGATGAAAGTTATGAGGACGAAGACTGATGGCACATAGAGTTGGAATGGTATCTCTTGGCTGCGCCAAGAATCTTGTTAACAGCGAGCAGATGCTCTGGCTGCTCAACGACGCGGGGTATGAGCTTACCGGCGATCTCGCGGACGCTGAATATCTTATTATAAATACCTGCGGCTTCATTGAAAGCTCCAAGACCGAGGCTATAAACAATATCCTCGAGTTTGCCGAGCTGAAAAAGGAGGGGCGGCTGAAGAAGATAATCGTGGCGGGATGCCTTCCCGAGCGTTACCGTGAGGAGGTCATCAAGGAAATGCCCGAGGTGGACGCTCTTGTGGGCTGCGGCAGCTTCTCTGAAATAGTGGAGGTCATGCAGGCCGTTGAGCGGGACGAGACCGTTTCCCGCTTCGGCGATATCAGTGCGCCCGTGGAGGAAACCGACCGCGTCATTACCTCCGGCGACGGCTGGGCCTACATCAAGATAGCCGAAGGCTGCGACAATCACTGCGCCTACTGTGTCATCCCCTCTCTGCGGGGCAAGTTCCGCAGCCGCCCGATGGAGGGCATACTCCGGGAAGCCAAAGAGCTGGCGGAGCAGGGCGTAAAGGAGCTTATCGTGGTCGCCCAGGATATAACCCGCTACGGCATGGATAACTACGGCAGAAAAATGCTCTCTGAGCTTATCAGAGAGCTTGCCAAGATAGAGGGGCTGCACTGGATACGCCTCCATTACCTTTATCCGGAGCTGGTGGACGACGAGCTTATCGAGACCATAGCGAAGGAGGAAAAGGTGGTCAAATATCTGGATATCCCCATCCAGCATATCAACAACGGAATACTCAAGAGGATGAACCGCCGCGGTACCGGCGAGGAGATAGAGGCTCTGTTCCATAAGCTGCGCGAGCGCATCCCTGGCGTGGTGCTGCGTACAAGCATCATCACCGGCCTCCCCGGCGAGGGCGAGGAGGAATTCGAGGAGCTTTGCCAGTTCCTGCGCCGTGCCAAGATAGAGCGCGCGGGTGTTTTCGCCTTTTCTCCCGAGGAGGGCACCCCCGCCGCCGAGATGGAGCATCCCGATTCCGATGTGGCGGAGCACCGCGCAGAGCTGCTTATCGATATACAGTCCGGTATCATCGATGAATTCAACGAGAGCCGCATCGGTAAGACTCTGGAGGTCATCTGCGAGGACTTCGACCGTCTGGCCGAGTGCTGGTACGGCCGCAGCTATGCCGATTCTCCCGAGGTCGACGGCAAGGTGTTCTTCACCGGCAAGGGTCTGCGTCCCGGCGAGTTCGTAAATGTGCTGATTACCGATACCATAGACGGCGACCTCATGGGCGAGGTCGTCCAATGACGCATTGGAGGGAATGTGAATGACAACAGCCAATAAACTGACCATTGTCAGAATGGTGATGATACCGGCGTTTGTGCTGGTGATGATGTTCCCGTTCGCGGGCTCGGGCTGGGTGGCGCTGGCGATCTTCATCGCCGCAAGCGTAACGGACTTTGTGGACGGATATATTGCCCGCAAATATAATCAGGTAACGGACTTCGGCAAGTTCGTTGACCCTCTCGCGGATAAGCTGCTGGTCACGGCGGCCATCCTGCTCTTTGTTGAGAGCGGACAGTGTCCCGCTTGGTGCGCACTGCTGATAATCGCCAGAGAGTTCGCCGTAACGGCCCTGCGCCTTGTTGCTGTGAACAACGGCATCGTTATCGCCGCCGCGTGGTCAGGAAAGATAAAAACTGCCAGCTCCATTGTCTGCATCTGCCTGATGCTCACCCCCTGGCATGACCTTGCCCTTTTTGGCGGCTTTGATTTGGATGCTCTCTGCGTCGCGGTAATGGTGATCCTCACCGTATGGTCCGGCGCGGAGTATTTCATCAAGAACAAGGCTTTGTTCAGCGCGGACAAAATGAAATAAAGGAAAAGAGGGGTATGGCCGGCTGTGAAAGCAGTCGGCCGTATTCCTTATTTGCGATAAAATTAAGCTGAAATGAGATTCTGAGGAATAGCGAGCGCTTAAGGTGTAGTGAAAAATTTGTATATTTTTGCGATGAATTCTTCTCATAATTCAAAAACTGTTTATAAACCACTGCTTGACAACATGGGTGCTATACCTATATTATAAAAACTGTTAGATGCAGAGATGTGCTTTGTGGGCCTCAAAACGGAGCGGACTCCGCTTTGGGGCGTTTTTGCAGGAGGTGCGCATATTGAAGAACAACCAAAAATGGGATAACAGCATGAGCCGCGAGATACGCAAGGGCATGATAAAGGCTATCAAGGAGCATGGCCTGAAATATTGGTTCAAGGAAGTATTCTGGCCTCACTACGGCAAACTGAGTATTGCTCTGCTGGCGGCGCTGATCGTGGTCGTTTTGCTCACTGTGGAGGCCGTGAATAAGCCCCGTTATGACTTCCATATGGTCATCGCAATGGACTCTGCCGTTACTTACTCTGTTACGGAGGAACTGCGGGACGTTATTACTCCCGCTGTGGGCGATGTCAACGGCGACGGCAAGATAATGATCGATATGCAGATCATAGACCTTGGCGACCAGGAGAATCTGGAGGCAAACCATCAGCGCCTGCAGCTCGTGTTCGCTCAGTCGGAATACACCCTTTACATCATGGACGATATGTATTCCGCCACCTACTGCAACAGAGAATATTTTGACCCCATTGCCAATTACGGCTTTACCCCCGATGAGGACGAGGACCGGCGCATGAATGTAAGCGACGTGCCGGTGCTCTGGCGCATGGGGCAGCATATCCCCGGGGAACAGGAGTTTTACGCCTGCATCTGCGACTGGACTGTTGACGGCAAGGGCGACAAGAAGCTGACCGACGCCGCCGTCCGGGCGCTGAACGCCATACTTGAAGCAGAGTAAGAGGAAGCGCTATGGAAGAGATAAGCAGCCGGAAAAACCCACTTATTGCCCATATAAAGCGGCTGGGCGCTGATAAAAAGGCTCGCCGGGAGGCGGGAGAATATTTCTGCCAGGGCGATAAGCTGCTCTATGAGGCCGTGAAATGGGGCGCTGAAATAAAAAGCGTTATTTTCTGCGGCGAGGCGCCGGATGTGCCGGATTGCGAGCGCATGGCGCGTGTGCCGAAGGATATCATCGAGAGCGTGTCGCCAATGAAGAGCGCTCCCGAGGTGGTCTTTACCTGCGCCATGCCCGAGGTATGGGAGCCGATAACGCCGGGAAGGCATCTTATCATGGAGAATATGCAGGACCCCGGAAACGTGGGAACCATCCTGCGCACCGCCGACGCGCTGGACTGCGGCACGGTCATCCTTGCCGGAGACTGCGCCGACCCGTTCAGCCCCAAGGCAGTGCGGGCGTCGATGGGCGCGGTGTTCCGCCATAAGCTCATCGAGCTGCCCGTCAGCTCGCTGGTGGAGCAGGCGCGGGATATCAGTCTGCCTATCTATGCCGCCGCGCTGGACGGCACGGCCTGCGACCTGCGCGAGCTGAAGCTGCCGGAGAGCTATGCCTTCGCCATCGGAAACGAGGGACACGGCCTGAGCCGCGAGCTGCTGGAGGCCTCCGCGGCAAGAGTGATCATTCCCATGAGCGAGCGCTGTGAATCGCTGAACGCGGCCGCGGCCGCCACGGTCATACTCTGGGAGATGTTCCGCAACAGATAAAGAGAACGAAAGCGGGGATGGGATGTCGGACGTAAAATACTGGCTCTGGCTCACTCAGACCGGAGGACTGAGCAATATTGCCGCCCATAAATATCTGAGCCACTTCGGCTCGGTGAAGAAGCTGTATTATGCCTCCGCGGAGGATTACCGCCTTGTTCCCGAGGCTCGGGAGACTGAGGTGAAGCGGCTGATGAATAAACGGCTTGATACCGCGGAGAAAATAGAAACGGCCTGCCGTAAGCTGGGCGTGCGCATAATGACCCTGTATGACGCCGATTATCCCGACAGACTGAGAAATATTTATGACGCTCCGCTGGTACTGTACGTTAAGGGCGAGCTGCCCCGGATAGACGAAAGTCCCTGCATCGCCATTGTCGGCACCCGCAAGGCCGGGCCGTATGGCCGGCGCTGTGCCGGAAAATTCGGGTATGATATAGCCCGCTGCGGCGGCGTGGTCATATCCGGCCTTGCCGAAGGTATAGATTCCACCGCCATTCAGGCCGCTATGGAGGCGGGCGAGCCCGTAGTCGGAGTTTTGGGTACGGGCATCGACGTGGTGTTCCCGGCCTGGAACACCGAGCTGCAGAACGCCGTTATGAAAAACGGAGCGCTCGTGAGCGAGTATCCGCCCGGAACCAAGGGCAGCAGGATAAGCTTTCCCCAGCGCAACCGCATAATCAGCGGCCTTTCCGTGGGCGTGGTTGTCATAGAAGCGCCGGAAAAGAGCGGGTCGCTGATAACCGCCGCCAGAGCTTCGGAGCAGGGCAAGGATGTTTATGTGGTGCCCGGCAATATAGACGACCCCAACTTCGTCGGCTCTAATCTGCTCATCCGGGACGGAGCGGCTCTTGCCATGAACGCATGGGATGTCATCTCCTGCTACCGCTGGCAATTCCCTGAGCGCATACAGCGCCGGGACAGCAAAAAACGGGCTGTTCTGGAGGCTGTAAAACGCATTTCTGAGACACAAAAAGAGAAGGTCAATGAGACAGAGACAAAAAAATTTGTTGACAAGCAAAATTTCAAGGAATATATTGACGTGAACGGAGCGCAGCTCTCTGGTGAGGAGCTGGCGCTTGTTCGCGCCCTTGCGGACGGGGCGAAGCAGACAGACGAGCTTATCGAGTTCACGGGTATGGAGGCGTCCGACGTCCTCTCCGCCCTGACTATGCTGGAGCTTGAAGGATATGTCCGCCTGAATGAGGAACAGCGTTTTGAACTATGCCCGTAATGCAGGAACTCGTATCCTGACGACTTAAAACGCAGAAATAATTAGGAGCTGTAATAAGAATGGCAAAATCTAACGCCGCGCTGGTGATCGTTGAGTCGCCGGCCAAAGCGAAAACAATAGAAAAATACCTTGGAAAGGATTATAAGGTGACCGCGTCCATGGGACACCTCCGTGATCTGCCCAAGAGCACTATGGGTGTGGACATCGAGGGCGGCTTTATTCCCGATTACCAGCCCATCAAGGGCAGGGAAGAGAAAATCGAGGAACTCAGAGAGGCTGCCAAGAAGGCCAGCATAGTCTATCTCGCCACCGACCCTGACCGCGAGGGAGAGGCTATATCCTGGCACCTGAAGGAACTGCTCGATCTGCCCGATGATAAGACCCGCCGCGTCACCTTCAACGAGATAACGAAAAAGGTAGTCACCGAGAGCATATCCCATCCCCGGGCCATAGACATGGATCTGGTGGACGCCCAGCAGGCGAGAAGAATACTTGACCGCATCGTGGGCTATCAGCTCAGTCCCATGCTTTGGACGAAAATAAAGCGCGGCCTTTCCGCCGGCCGTGTGCAGTCCGTCGCCACCCGCATGGTCGTTGACCGGGAGAACGAGATAAGAGCCTTCGTGCCGGAGGAATACTGGCTGCTGGATGTTTTGCTTGCCTGCGGAGAGGGCGAGGATGAGCGCTTCACCGCTCATTATTACGGCATGAACGGCAAAAAGCGAGAGCTTCACAGCGCCGATGAGGTGGCTGAGGTGGAAAGCGCCGTCAGAACCGCACCCTTCAGCATCAGCGCCGTCCGCAGAACGGACAGACAGCGCAGCCCTTCCGCACCATTTATCACCTCCACCCTCCAGCAGGAGGCTTCCAGAAAGCTGAATATGACTCCCCGCCGCACCATGTCTATTGCCCAGATGCTCTATGAGGGCGTGAATATCGAGGACGTGGGCACCGTGGGTCTTATAACATATATGAGAACCGACTCCCTGCGAATATCTCTGGAGGCGCAGGCTGCTGCCAGAAGCTTTATTCAGGAGAACTACGGCGATTCCTATTGCCCGGCGGCTCCGAGAGTGTATAAAACGAAAAAAGAAGCTCAGGATGCCCACGAGGCCATTCGCCCCAGTGATGTATATCTGACGCCGGAGCGTGTGCGCAAGGATCTCACTCCCGAGCAGTACCGCCTGTATAAGCTCATCTGGAACCGCTTTATGGCCAGCCAGATGGCAAACGTGGTTTACGACAGCGTTTCCATAGACGCGGTTTCGGCGGGACACATGTTCCGCGCCACCCATTCGGCCATAAAGTTTCCCGGCTTCACCAGGGTCTATGACTCCGGTGAGGATGAGCCGAACCTGAAGCAGCGCCCGCTTCCCGCCCTCCGCGAGGGCCAGGAGGTTAGCCTGCAGAATATCGTCAAGGAGCAGAAGTTCACTCAGCCTCCCGCCCGCTATACCGAGGATACACTCATCCGCGCGATGGAGGAAAAGGGCATTGGCCGCCCCAGCACCTATGCGCCCACCATGTCCACGATTTTGGACAGAGAGTATGTGGTCAAGGAGGGCAAGGCGCTGAAGCCCACCGCTCTCGGCGAAACTGTCACCAAGTTCATGACAGAGCGCTTTGAGAACATCGTGGACGTTACCTTTACCGCCAAAATGGAGGAAACTCTCGATGAGGTGGAAGAGGGCAAAAAAGAGTGGAAGAGCGTTCTCGAGGAGTTCTATGCGGACTTTGCAAAGGCTCTCGGAGATGCCGAGGAGGCTCTCAAGGGCGTGAGAATTAAGGTGCCGGACGAGGTAACGGACGAAAAGTGCGACGTATGCGGCAGAAACATGGTCATCAAGTCGGGCCGATTCGGCCGCTTTCTGGCCTGCCCCGGTTTCCCTGAATGCACCTTCACCAAGCCTATCGTCATTGAGATGCCCGGACAGTGTCCCAAGTGCGGAGGCCGCATACTCAAACGTACATCTAAAAAGGGCTACGCCTACTATGCCTGCGAAAAGGGCGCTGACTGCGGCTTTATGACCTGGGATGTGCCTGTGAAGGACAACTGTCCCGAGTGCGGCCATACCATGTTCAAGAAATCGGGACGCGGCTTCAAGAAGCCCTTCTGCATAAACGAAAACTGCTCCAATTTCCTGCCGGAGGATAAGCGCGGCTATCCCAAGAAAAAGGCTGCCGAGGGAGAGGCGGCCGAGCCTGCTGCCGAGGCGGAGAAGAAAGCCGAAAAGCCTGCCGCCAAAAAGACCACGGCAAAAAAATCCACCGCCGGGAAAACCGCGGCGAAAAAGACGGCGAAGAAAAGCGAGGCGGAGGATAAGTGATGGAAAAAGTTACGGTAGTCGGAGCGGGGCTTGCCGGCTGCGAGGCTGCGTGGCAGCTCGTCAAGCGCGGTATACCCGTGAGACTTATGGAAATGAAGCCCCTGAAGCACACCCCCGCGCATGTATCCAACGATTTTGCGGAGCTGGTATGCTCCAACTCCCTGCGCAGCGACGAACTGGCGAATGCTGTTGGCCTGCTCAAGGAGGAAATGCGCCGCATCGGCTCCATCATCATGGAAAGCGCCGACCTGAACAGGGTGGAGGCGGGCTCGGCTCTGGCTGTTGACCGCGTGAATTTCGCCAGAACAATAACCGAGAAGCTTCGCGGTCATGAGTTGGTGGAGATAGTTGAGGGCGAGGTAACGGAGATACCGGAGGGAACGGTCATTATCGCCACCGGCCCTCTCACATCCGACGCTTTCAGCGATACCATTCGCGGCCTTTTTCCGCCCGAGAAGGCGTATATGAATTTTTATGACGCCGCCGCGCCCATCGTCACCTTTGAGAGCGTGGATATGGAAAGCGCCTATTTCGCATCACGCTATGATAAGGGTACTCCCGATTATATAAACTGCCCCATGACGCAGGAGGAGTATCTGGCCTTCTGGACAGAGCTCTGCGCCGCCAAGGAGGCCGAGATACACGGCTTCGACGACGGAGGCGTTTTCGAGGGCTGCATGCCCGTTGAGGTAATGGCCCGCCGGGGCGTGGACACCCTGCGCTACGGCCCGCTGAAGCCCGTAGGCTTGCCTGACCCCAAGACCGGCAAGGAGCCTTACGCGGTGGTTCAGCTCAGAAAGGATAACCGGGAGGGCAGCCTTTATAATATAGTCGGCTTCCAGACCCACCTGACCTTCGGGGAGCAGAAGAGGGTCTTTTCCATGATACCCGCCCTGAGAGACGCGGAATTCATGCGCTACGGCGTTATGCACCGCAATACTTATATAAATTCTCCCGGCCTGCTGGATAACCGTTACCGCCTCAAGAGCGAGCCGCGCATACGCTTCGCCGGACAGATGACCGGTGTGGAGGGCTATGTGGAGTCCGCCGCCTCCGGTATGCTCGTGGGAATAACAACCGCTATGGAGCTTCTGGGACAGCCTTGCCCCGAGTTCAGCAGGCAGAACGCAATCGGCGCTCTGGCTGAGTATGTCAGCAGCGGCAGCGTGGGTAATTTCCAGCCCATGAACGTCAACTTCGGCATTATGGAGCCTCTGGGCTATAAGGTAAAGGGAAAGAGAAATAAAAATATCGCGATTTCCGAGCGCTCTCTCAAGCTGCTGGAGGAAATGGGTTTTGTTGGAGAGGATAAGAAATGAAAATCATTATCGACGCTATGGGCGGCGACAACGCGCCTCTTGAAATAGTAAAGGGCGCGATAGACGCTCATAATAAGCTGGGCGTGGACATTATACTGGTCGGCAGCGGAGAGGAAATACTCCGCAGCTTCCAGAGCCTTGGCCTGGGCAATCTGCCGGACGGCGTTTCTGTTGTGAACGCCAGCCAGGTAATCACTATGGAGGACGATCCCGCCAAGGCCTGCCGGGAAAAGAAGGATTCTTCCATGACCGTGGCCCTGAATATGCTCCGGGACGGTCTCGGAGAGGCCGTGGTCTCCGCCGGAAGCACCGGCGCGCTTCTTTCCGGAGCTACCCTTATTGTAAAGCGCATCCGCGGCATACGCCGTGCAGCGCTCAGTCCCACCGTCCCCACCGCGGTCGGCGGACAGGCCATACTGCTGGATGTGGGCGCTAATGTGGACTGCACCGCTGAGTATCTTGTTCAGTTTGCGTTCATGGGCTATGCTTACGCCAAGTACGCGCTGAAGCTGAATGACCCCAGAGTGGGCCTGCTCAATAACGGCGCCGAGAAGAGCAAGGGCGGCAAGCTCCAGAAGGAGGTTCACGCCTTCCTTTCAGATGCCGCCGGGGACGGAAAGATAAATTTTGTGGGCAACGTGGAGGGCAGCGACGTCCTTTCCGGTAAGGTGGATGTGGTCGTAACCGATGGCTTCACCGGCAACGTTATGCTCAAATCAATGGAGGGTATGTCGTCCTTTCTTATGTCGGAGCTGAAGGGGATATTCAACGGCAGCACGAAAAATAAGCTGGCCGGGCTGGCTGTCAGAAACGATTTTAAGGCTCTTAAGGCCAAGCTTTCTGTTGGCGGCAGTATCATGCTGGGCATATCAAAGCCCGTGATCAAGGCTCACGGCTCCTCCAAGGCGGCGGAGATATGCGCCGCCATAGAACAGGCGGCAGCCGTGGCGTCCTCAGACACAATGGAGGAAATAACCAGGCGTCTTGAGGATATGAAGGTACCTGAGACGGAAATGAATTAAGTAAGCAGCGGAGATGCCGTAAAAGGGTGTCTCCGCATGTGTGGTTTTATTGAACAGACGCAAGGGGGTATCAAGCGATGAAAAAGCTTGAAAACAAGATAGGCTATGCCTTCAGAGAGCCAAAGCTTTTAGAGCTGGCGCTCACCCACAGCTCCTACTCCAACGAGCGGGGCAGGGGACGGCTGGGCTGCAACGAGCGGTTGGAATTTCTGGGTGATTCCATTCTGGGCTACTTCACGGCGGAGTACCTTTTCAGAACATACCCGGAAAAGCCCGAGGGCGAGATGACAAAGATACGCGCTGAGCTGGTTTGCGAGCAGAGCCTTGCGCGCGTGGCGGAAAAGCTGGGATTGGGCGAATATCTGCGCCTTGGCCGCGGCGAAGAGCTGGGCGGCGGCAGAACAAGACCTTCCATCACCGCTGACGCGGTCGAGGCTGTGCTTGCGGCGATATATCTGGACGGCGGAGCCGAGGCTGCCAAAAAATTTGTTTACGGTTTTGTTCTCAGCGAGGCGGCAAAGACCGCCCGGGAGGGCAGCCATGATTACAAGACACTGCTGCAGGAGCATGTGCAGAAGGGCGGCGGGGAATCGCCCGCTTACCGCATGGTCGGAGAAAGCGGCCCTGACCATAATAAGGTCTTTACAGCCGAGGTGCTCATCTGCGGCGAGGTTATGGGTATTGGCAGCGGACGCACCAAGAAGGAGTCCGAGCAGAACGCGGCGAAGAACGCCCTTGAGAAGATAAAGGCGGAGAGCGGCAGATGAACCCGCGCCGCAGGATAATACCGATCTTTGTGCCTCATCTGGGCTGCCCGAATGACTGCGTTTTCTGCAATCAGCGGAAAATATCGGGAAGCCTTGTCCCGGCTGACGGCGATACCGTGCGAAGAACTCTGGAGGAAGCCCGAAACTATACCCCCGCCGGAGCGGAGCTGGCCTTCTACGGCGGCAGTTTCACGGCTATACCGGCGGAGCAGCAGCGCGAGCTGCTTGAGGCGGCGCGGCCATATATGAAAGAAGGCTTTGTTGCCGAAATAAGGGTATCCACCCGCCCGGACAGGATAGACCCGGAGGCTCTGACCCTGCTGGCGGAATACGGAGTGAAAACCGTGGAGCTGGGCGCTCAGTCAATGGACGAAAAGGTGCTGCGTATGTCCGGCCGGGGGCACACGGCTGAGGATACACGGCGGGCGGCGGCGCTTATAAAGGCAAGCGGTTTTCGCCTGATGCTGCAGATGATGACCGGCCTGCCCGGGAGCAGCCCGGAGAGCGATATAATGACCGCCCGGGAGCTTATAAAGCTCGGGCCGGACGGAGTACGGATATACCCAACGGTGATAATCCGCGAAACCGCGCTCTATGAGCTGTGGCGCGCGGGAAAGTACCGTGAGCATACGGTGGAGGACGCGGTGAGCGTCTGCGCCGAGCTGGTCAAGGAATTCGGCGCGGCAAAAGTGCCGATAATAAGGCTGGGTCTCAACCCTACCGACGACCTTTCGGCGGGGGAGGCAGCAGCCGGGGCGTATCACCCCGCGCTGGGCGAGCTTGTGTACTCTCGTGTATACCTGCAGAAGGCTGAGGAGCTTATAGAAAAAAGCGGCTGCCGGGGCAGCGTGAGTCTTGGCGTGCACCCCTCGAGGGTGTCCCTGATGACAGGGCAGAAGCGGCGTAATATTGAGAGCCTCAAGGCCAAATTCGGCCTTGAGGAGGTAAGAGTGGTAAAATCTCCGGTAAATGACGGAGAAATCGTCATCCTGCCTTGAAAAATGTTTCCAAAAGGTATAAAATAATATTTCAAAGTAAACGACCGACCGGCACAGATTTAAGGTCTGCTGCCTGAAGTGAGGAATGGAATGTACTTAAAAGCGCTGGAAATACAGGGCTTCAAATCGTTCCCGGACAAGGTGCGGCTTTCTTTTGAGAAGGAAGTCACAGCCATCGTCGGGCCGAACGGAAGCGGAAAATCGAATATATCCGACGCTATATGCTGGGTTCTCGGCGAGCAGCGCAGCAAGGCTCTTCGCGGCTCGAAGATGGAGGACGTGATCTTCGGCGGCACACCGGACAGGCAGAAGCTGAGCTTCGCGCAGGTCAGCCTTGTTCTGGATAACAGCGGCGGCGCCTTTGCCGCCGAGCCGGGCGAGCTTACCGTCACCCGTCGCTATTACCGCAGCGGCGAGAGCGAATATTTCATCAATAAGAAGTCGGTGCGCCTGAAGGACGTAAATTCTCTCTTTATGGATACCGGACTTGGACGCGACGGCTATTCCATGATAGGCCAGGGGCGTGTTGACGAGATACTTTCCGCCAAAAGTACCGACCGCCGCGAGGTATTTGAGGAGGCGGCGGGCATTTCACGCTTCCGCTACCGCCGCGAGGAGGCACAGAATAAGCTCAACAAGACCGAGGACAGCCTCGTCCGCATAAACGATAAAATCAGCGAGCTGGAGCTGACAGTCGAGCCCCTCCGCCGTCAGGCCGAGGTGGCGAAGAAATATCTCACTCTCCGCGATGAGTTGCGCGGGCTGGAAATTTCCCTTTGGATGGACAGCCTTGATAAGCTAACTCAGAAAAGCGCCGCTCTCCGCGAAGAATATGAGGATGCCGGCCGCCGTATTGAGGAAGTCAAGCAGGAGCTGCAGACACTTTACGATAACGCAGAGAGCTTTGCCGAGATCATGCGCAGCCGTGAGGAAGAGGCGGAAAGGCTTCGTCAGGAGATATCCGCCGTCAATGGAATGGCCGCAGAAAAGGAAAATGAGCTGGCCGTGCTGCGGGCGAATATGGATGCCAATGAGCGCAACGCCCAGCGGCTTACCGGAGAACTGCGGGAGCAGGACGAGCGCAATGCTTCCCTTGCCGAGCAGATCGAGATGCGCCGGGAGCGCACCCTTGAGATAGAAGCCGAGATATGCCGCCTTTCCGAAGAATGCGGCGCGGTCATCGACGCGATAGAGCTGAAGGAGCTGGAGCTGGGCGAGAGAAGCGGAGAGCTTGAGGGGCTGGCGGAGGAGATATCCCATACCGCCGGGGCCGCGGCCGCCGCGAGAGCCCGCTGGGACGCGCTGAACGCCTCGGGCGAGGAAATGCTCAGCCGCGCCGAAAGCGCCAAGCTGGAGCTGGCTCGCTTTGATGAGCGCCTGAATGCCGAGGTCTCCGCCCTTGATGGCTGCGAAAAGACCATCCGGGACATTGAGGAGGAGCAGCAGAGCGCCAGAAACCGTATCGACGGACTGAGAAAGCGTGCCCAAAACCGCGAGGCCGGGGTCGCCGGTCTGCGGGAAAAGAAAAATCAACTGCAGATGGAGGAGAGCCGCATCGCTTCCCGCGCATCGCTGTTGAGTGATATGAAAAAGGAATATGAGGGCTTCTCCCGGGCTGTCAAGACCATCATGCAGGAAAAGCGCGGGGGAGGACTGAAGAATATCCACGGTACTGTTGCCGAGCTGGTACGGGTGCCGGATGATTACGCCGTCGCCATTGAGACCGCCCTTGGCGACTCGGTGCAGCATATAGTTGTGGACAGGGAAGAGGACGGCAAGGCGGGTATCAGCCTGCTGAAACGCCGTGACGCGGGCAGAGCCACGTTCCTGCCCCTTTCTGCGATCAAGGGAAACGAGGTGTCGGAGAACGGACTTCTTTCCGAGCCGGGTATTATCGGCCTGGCCTCGCGCCTCGTCAGCCACGATAAGAAATATGACGGAATATTCAAAAATCTTCTGGGGCGCGTGCTCATAGCCGAGGATCTGGAAGCTGCGATCGCCGTTTCACGCCGCCACTCCGTCCGTGTGAAGATAGTCACGCTGGATGGACAGGTGATGAACGTGGGCGGCTCAATGACCGGCGGCTCCGCCGCCCGCAGCGTGGGCATGATATCCCGCGCCAACGAGCTGGAGCGGCTGCTTGCCCGTCAGAAAGAGCTGGAGGGTGAGATAAGAGAGCTAACCGTTAAGGCGGACGAGGCACAGCGCGAATTCACTTCCGCGAATTACGAGGCGGAGCTGGCGGAGACAGAGCTGCGCCGCATACAGGACGAGCTCCTGAAGAAGCAGACGGAGCTTGACCAGCGCCGGGTACTGGTGGCGTCCCTGAGGGATACACGAGCAGCAATGGAGGCCGGTCTTGGCGAGACCGAGAATCTGGCCGATAAGAGCCGCAGCGAAAAGGAAGCCGCTCTTGCCGAGGCGGAGGAGCAGGAAGCGAGGCTTGAAGAGCTTCGCGCTCTCTCGGATAAGCTTACCGCCGCTAAGCATGAGCTGGAAGCCGCCCTTGACGAGCTGGGCGACAAGCTTGCCGCCCTTAAAAACGAAGAGACCGGCCTTAAATCCGAGCGGCAGGCCACTCTCCGGGCTGTGAGCGAATGGGAGAGCCTGGTCTCCACCCTTGGCATGGAGCATGAGCGCAAGGAGACCGAGATAGCGGCTCTGCGGGCAAAGAATAAGGAGCTGGAAGCGGAGACCGCCGCAAAGACGGAGCAGGCCGAGAGCTTCAAAAAGCTTGCCGCCGAGGGGCAGAAGAAGCTGGATGAAGCTCTGGCGGAGAAAAGCAGTCTTGAGGCAAAGCGCAGCGGCAACGAGAAGCGCGTTCAGGAAAAGAACAGCGAGATCGTTGAGCTGGAGCGCGCCTATGCCCGCATCGAGCAGCGCAAACAGGCTGCCGATATGGAGGAAAAGCAGATAGTAGACCGCCTTTGGGAGACCTATGAGCTGAGCCGTGCAGCCGCCCAGCGCCAGCGGCTTGAGCTGGAGAGCGTTTCCAAAGCGAATAAGCGGGCGAGCGAGCTAAAGCGCGAGATAGCGTCGCTGGGCACGCCCAATATCGGCGCTATTGAGGAATTCGAGCGCGTCAACGAGCGGTATTCCTACCTTACTGACCAGCGGGACGACATTGCCCGGGCCAAGACGGAGCTTGAAAAGATCATTCAGGATATCACGAAGGAGATGGAGGACATCTTCGTTCGCGAGTTCAGAAGCATAAACGAGAATTTTCAGACCACCTTCAAGGAGCTTTTCGGCGGCGGCAGCGCCAGCCTTGAGCTCGAGGACGAAAGCGACGTCCTCGGCTGCGGTGTGGAGATACGCGTGCAGCCCCCCGGAAAGACGCAGAAAACGCTTACGCTGCTGTCCGGCGGCGAGCGGGCATTCGTGGCCATTGCGCTGTACTTCGCCATCATGAAGGTCCGGCCAACGCCGTTCTGCGTGCTGGACGAGATAGAGAGCGCGCTGGACGAAAAGAATGTGGCGCGCTTTGCGGATTACCTGCGCAAGGTCTGCCACAGCACGCAGTTTCTTGTCATCACCCACCGCCGCGGCTCTATGGAGCGGGCGGATGTGCTGTATGGCGTCACCATGCAGAAGGGCGTTTCCAAGGTGCTGAGCATAGACCTTGACGAGGCGCTTAAGAAATTCTGATACATACTACTGATATACGGAGGCAGAAATGGGCTTTTTCAGCAAAATCAAAGAGGGCCTTGCGAAAACAAGGAACAATATAAGCAACCAGCTCCACGGAATGTTTGACAGCTTCACCGGAGCTAACGACGAGTTCTTCGACGAACTTGAGGAGACCCTCATCCTCGCCGATGTGGGCGTGGAGATAGCAACCGAGTCGGTGGACAAGCTCCGCGAGATAGTCAAGAAGAACGGCATACGCGGCGGCAGCGAGATAAAGGCCGAGCTGGAAAAGATACTCACTGAGATAGTGACCTTTGAGGACAACGGCATAAAAACGGAGACCAAGCCCTCAATCATCCTTGTCATCGGTGTAAACGGCGTCGGCAAGACCACCACCATAGGCAAGCTGGCCGCCCGCTATGTCAGGGAGGGCAAGAAGGTTCTGCTCTGCGCGGGCGATACTTTCCGTGCCGCGGCCGCAGAACAGCTCAGTATCTGGGCCCAGAGAGCGGGAGCGGACATAGTAAAGCATGAGGAAGGCTCCGACCCCGGCGCGGTTATTTATGACGGCATCGCGGCTGCCAAGGCTCGCGGCGCCGACGTTATCATCTGCGATACCGCGGGAAGACTTCATAACAAGCAGAACCTTATGAACGAACTGGCCAAGATAAACCGCATCATCGACCGCGAGCTTCCCGGCGCAACCCGCGAGAACCTGCTGGTCATCGACGCCACCACCGGCCAGAACGGTCTTATTCAGGCCAAGCAATTTTCCAACGCGGCCAATATCACCGGCCTTGTGCTCACGAAGCTGGATGGTACTGCCCGGGGCGGTATCGTGTTTGCCGTCTGCGGCGAGCTGGGCATCCCGGTCAAGCTCGTTGGCGTGGGCGAAAAGGCCGAGGACCTTATCGATTTCGATGGAACTGATTTTGTGAGGGCGCTGCTCGATGAGTAATTTGAAATTTGTGCTTGCCAGCAACAATAAGGGCAAGCTTAAGGAAATGAAGGAGATACTTTCCGAACTGGGCATCGAGGTGATGTCCCAGAAGGAGGCCGGTATCGCCTCCGAGCCGGAGGAGACCGGCACGACCTTTGAGGAGAACGCAGTTATCAAGGCCAGAGCGGCAATGGAGGCCTCGGGACTGCCCGCCATCGCAGACGATTCCGGAATAGCGGTTGAGGCCCTGAACGGCGAGCCGGGCATTTATTCCGCACGCTACGGAAACTGCGGATCTGATGAGGAAAGAGTGGAATATTTGCTGAAAAACATGGAAAATGAGGAACATCGCGCGGCGAAATTCGTCTCATCCATAGCGGTAGCTTTCCCAAACGGCGATGTGCTCACGACCCTTGGCGAGTGCCACGGTACGCTGACATACGCTCCTGTCGGAGAGAACGGCTTTGGCTATGATCCCGTGTTCTATATGGAGCAATTCGGGCGCACTCTGGCTCAGGTGAGCGCCGAGGAAAAGAACAGCGTTTCCCACCGGGGGAGAGCGCTGCGGGCTATGAAGGAAAAACTGACTGATTACTTTAAGGAGAATAACATATGCTGACCGGAAAACAGAGAGCTCAGCTCAGAAGCCTTGCCAACAGCGAGGACACGATAGTTTATATCGGAAAAAGCGGCGTTACCGAGAACCTTGTCAAGCAGGCGGCGGACGCACTGAAGGCCCGCGAGCTTATCAAGTGCAAGGTGCAGGAGAATTCCATGCTCACCGCCCGCGAGGCCTGCGACGAACTGGCCGCCAGAACCGGCGCCGAGGGAGTGCAGGTAATAGGCAGCCGCTTTGTGATATATAAGCGCAATGATGAGGACCCTAAAATAGAGCTTGTGAAATAACGGCGAAAGACACCGGTACAACCTGACAGACAGAGAGCGTGGAGGTTATGTATGAAGATCGGCATATACGGTGGAACTTTTAACCCCCCTCATGTGGGACATATAAAGGCCGCGGGCGATGCGGTGAAGGCTCTTGGACTGGATAAGCTGCTTGTGGTACCTACCGCCCAGCCGCCCCATAAGGAGCTGCCCGAGGCGTCACCCACGGCGGAGCAGCGGCTGGAAATGGCCGGATTGGCCTTTGCCGGGGTCGAAAAGGCGGAGGTCTGCGATATTGAGCTGACCCGAGGCGGCAGAAGCTACACCGTTGACACAGTGAAGGCTCTGCGGGAAATCTATCCCGGGGACGAGCTATGGCTCATCATGGGCGGAGATATGTTTTACAGCCTTACCGAATGGTACCGCTTTGAGGAGCTGCTGAATGAAGTGGGCTTCGCTGTTGCCGACAGGGCGGACGAATCGGAGAAGCTGAAGGAATATGCCGGGCGCATGCGCCGTGATTGGGCGGCTAAGGTGGAATTTATTCCAGAGCGCCCCATAGAAATATCCTCCACTGAGCTGCGCCGCAAGATAGCAAATGCCGAAGGCCGGGAGCTTCTTGCCCCGGAGGTATATGCCTATATTGTAAAAAACCGGCTCTATGGAGTTAAGCCTCAACTTGACTGGTTGAGAGAGGAGGCCATAAAACTGCTTGCCCCCAAACGGGTCGCCCATGTGATGGGCTGCGAGCAGGAGGCCGTCCGCCTGGCAGAGCGCTGGGGAGAGGACGTTTATTCCGCGGCGGCTGCGGGCATACTGCATGATATAACAAAAAAGTGCAGCACAAAGGAACAGTTGATATTGTGCGAAAAATATGGTACAGTGACAGACACACTTGAATTGGAAGCGCCGAAGCTTCTCCATTCCAAGACTGCCGCGGACATGGCCTGGGCAGAGTTCGGCATTTCGCCCGAGGTGCGGGAGGCCATCCGCTGGCATACCACCGGCAGGCCCGGCATGACCTTGCTGGAAAAGATAATCTATATAGCCGACTATATGGAGCCTAACAGAGATTTCGAGGGCGTGGAAGAGCTGCGCAGACTTGCATACGAGGATATTGACCGGGCGCTTTGCCTGGGACTGCGCATGAGCATAGAGGATATGAAGGCCAGAAACATCGTGCCGCATCCCAGATCCTCCGGCGCACTTGAATACATAGAAAATAATTTAAAGGAACATGGATTGTGACCCGTAGTACGGGAGTGGGAGATTTATGAAACTTTATGGCAATTCAAAAAAAAAGAGCGCTAAAAACGCGGTAAAGAAAGAAGTACCAAAACAGGAAACCGGCAAAAAGGAGACAAAGACCAAAGCCTCCGCTGAGTCCGAGAGCGGTAAGGGCGGCCTGATCAGTATGCTGGCCAGACGCCGCATCGAGAAAGCCAAGGCGGCTCTGGATACCGAGGAGCACCGCCGCCGCACGCCAGAGGAGCGCAAGCGTATAGAGGAGGACGTGGAAAGATACCAGAAGCGCAAGGTGGTCACCCGGCTTGTAGTCATCCTCGTGATACTTCTGCTTGTGGTTGCCGCGGTCGTTTTCTATAAGATGACCGTAGTGCCCCCGGATATCAATAAGACGAATAACGGACAGATAAACAGCGGCAATGACGGCCCGAATCATTCAGGCGGTGACGCGGATGCCGACAAGAGTCCAAACCCGAGTAAGACGCCCGTTGATGGGCTCCGGCAGGAGGGCATGTATACCTTCCTTATAGTAGGCAATGACCAGGGCAACGGCAATACCGACACCATGATAGTTGGCCGCCTGGATACGGTGAACCATAAGCTCAATATGATAAGCATCCCACGCGATACCCTGGTGAACGTGGAATGGCCTGTCAAGAAGGTCAACACGATTCAGGCCTTTAATGGCAACGGCGTCGAGGGGCTTGTGGAAGGCCTTTCCGATATTCTCGGTTTCGAGGTGGACAGCTATATCAGCGTGAATCTGGCGGGCTTCAAAGCCCTTGTTGAGACCATCGGCGGCGTTTACTTCGACGTACCCCAGGATATGAAGTATAACGACCCCACGCAGAATCTCGTCATTGACGTGTCCGCGGGCTATCAGCTCCTTACTCCCGAGAAGGCTGAGGGCGTTGTTCGCTACCGCGCCGGCTATGCGGCGGGCGATATAAAGCGAATAGAGGTTCAGCAGGCGTTCCTTATGGCGCTGGCAAAGCAGTGCCTTTCCATGAAAAATCTGGCAACCAATATCACCGACTACGCCGAGATATTCAAGACCTATGTGACTACCGACCTTACTGTGGGTAATCTGGTCTGGTACGGTCAGGAGCTGCTCAAGCTTTCTCCGGACTCCATCAGCTTTTCGACCCTGCCCGCCAATTATAACGACAGCGTAAAGGGACTGTCTTACTGCACCATTTATCTGGATTTGTGGACGGCTATGATAAACAGCAGTCTCAATCCGTATATTGCTCCCATAAAGGCCGAGAACCTCAATGTTCTCACCAGAGACGAAAACGGCAAGCTTTATGCCACCACCGGAGTTATTGCCGGCGGGTTGGATTCCTTCTACGATAACACTGTCCATACTGTTAAGCCTGACCCGGACGATAAAGAGGACAACACCGGCGAGGATAATCCTCCGGAGACTACTGATAAACCTGAATCCACTAATGAGCCTACGACTGATCCTACTACTGAACCTACGACCGATCCTATAGAAGAACCCACGACAGAACCCAGCGCGCCTCCTTCCGAAGACCCGGATACCCAGCCGTCTTCCGAGCCTGCTCCGGAGGATACGCCATCTCCGTGGGATGAGAATGGGGAAGAAAGTCCCAAGCCTGACTCGGGTTCCGAGCAAAAGACCGATTCCGGTTCCGGTGACGACCTGGGTGGAGGCAGCCCGGCTGATCTGCGGTAAAGCGGGAATAAAAAGGAGATTAATAAATGCTTAGTACAAAAGAAGTAATGGAAAACATAGTCAGGGCACTTGATTCCAAAAAAGCGAAGAACATAACCGTTCTGCAGACCGGCAATATAACCGTCCTTGCGGATTATTTCGTCATCTGCACCGCCGGCTCCACCAGTCAGATAAAGAGCCTTTCCGACGAGGCGGGCAGAAAGCTCACTGAGCTGGATGAAGCTCCCCGCAGAGTTGAGGGCTACCGTGACGGAGGATGGGTGCTTATGGACTTTGGCTGCGTCATTGTTCACATCTTCCTTGAGGAAGCCCGCAGCTTCTATGACCTGGAGCGACTGTGGAGCGATGCTCCCGAGGTAGATATCGCTTATTTGACCACCCCCAATGAATAAACAGAAGGAAGTCTTATAGATGAAATACGAATTCCATAAAATCGAAAGCAAGTGGCAGAAGAGATGGGAAGAGGAGAAAACCTTTGCCGCACCCACCGGCGGCGATAAGCCCAAATACTTCGCCCTTGTAGAGTTCCCCTATCCCTCCGGCAACGGCCTGCACGTTGGTCATGCCCGCCCCTACACCGCTATGGACGTAGTGGCACGTAAGAAGAGAATGGACGGGTATAACGTCCTCTTCCCCATAGGCTACGACGCTTTTGGCCTGCCAACGGAGAATTTTGCCATCAAGAACCATATTCACCCCAAAATCGTCACAGAGAAGAACGTAAATCATTTCCGGGAGCAGCTTAAGAGCCTGGGCTACAGCTTCGATTGGGACAGAGAGATCTGCACCACCGATCCCGAGTATTATAAGTGGACTCAGTGGATATTCCTTCAGCTTTTCAAGAAGGGGCTGGCATATAAGGCCAAGATGCCCGTCAACTGGTGTACCTCCTGCAAGTGCGTGCTTGCCAACGAGGAGGTCGTGGACAATGTCTGCGAGCGCTGCGGCAGTCCTGTGGTTCGCCGCGAAAAGAGTCAGTGGATGCTGAAAATCACCGAGTACGCCCAGCGGCTTATCGATGACCTTGATGATCTGGATTTTATCGAGCGTGTCAAAATACAGCAGCGCAACTGGATAGGCCGCTCCACCGGTGCAGAGATAGATTTCCCCACCACCACCGGCGATAAGCTCCGTGTATTCACAACCCGCCCCGATACTATTTTCGGCGCTACTTATATGGTCGTTTCTCCCGAGCATGCCATACTTGACAAGTGGATGGACGTGCTGGAGAATGCCGATGAAGTCAGAGCGTATAAGGCTCAGGCGGCAGGTAAGTCCGACTTTGAGCGTACGGAGCTGAATAAGGAAAAGACCGGTGTTACCCTGAAGGGTGTTTCCGCCGTGAACCCCGTCACCGGCGCGGAGATACCCATCTGCATCTCCGATTATGTCCTCGCTACTTACGGCACCGGCGCTATCATGGCTGTTCCCGGCCACGATGAACGCGACTGGGAGTATGCCAAAAAGTTCGGCTTCCCCATTGTGGAGGTCGTAAAGGGCGGCAACGTTGACGAGGCCGCCTATACGGATACCGAGGACGGCGTTATGGTCAACTCCGGATTTCTGGACGGTATGCACGTCACCGAAGCCAAGAAGACTATCATCAAGTGGCTGTCCGACAGGGGCATCGGTGATGAGAAGGTCAATTATAAGCTCCGTGACTGGGTGTTTTCCCGCCAGCGCTATTGGGGCGAGCCCATCCCCGTCATCCACTGCGAGAAGTGCGGTTACGTACCTCTTGATGAGAGCCAGCTCCCGCTGCTCCTGCCCGAGGTGGATTCCTATGAGCCCACCGATAACGGCGAGTCTCCCATCGCGAAGATGAGAGATTGGGTGGAGACCACCTGCCCGTGCTGCGGCGGCCCTGCTGAGCGCGAGACCGATACCATGCCTCAGTGGGCGGGCTCCAGCTGGTACTTCCTGCGCTATATGGACCCTCATAACGATAAGGAACTGGTATCCAAAGAGGCTCTTGATTATTGGAAGTGCGTCGATTGGTATAACGGCGGTATGGAGCATACCACCCTGCACCTGCTTTATTCCCGCTTCTGGCATAAGTTCCTGTATGATATCGGCGTTGTGCCCACCAAGGAGCCTTACGCCAAGCGCACCAGCCACGGCATGATCCTTGGCGAGGGCGGCGAGAAGATGTCCAAGTCCCGGGGCAACGTGGTAAACCCCACCGACATCATCAACCAGTACGGCGCTGATACCATGCGCCTTTACATCATGTTCATCGGCGATTTTGAGAAAGCCGCGCCCTGGTCCAGCGATGCCGTCAAGGGCTGCAAGCGCTTCCTCGACCGTATCTGGAATCTCGGCGAGCGTGCCAAGTCCGCCGAAGGCGAGGGCTACTCAAAGGAGAATGAGGCCTCCATCCACAGAGCTATCAAGAAGGTTGGCGACGATATTCTGGATATGAAGTTCAATACCGCCATTGCCACCCTTATGAGCCTTGTCAACGAGTATTATGACAAGGGCGTGAGCCGCGGAGATATGAAGGCTCTGCTGCTGATGCTTTCTCCCTTCGCCCCTCATATCACGGAGGAAATTTGGGAGATGATGGGCTTCGAGGGTATGTGCTGCACTCAGGCCTGGCCCGAGTATGACGAGAGCAAGACCGTCGAGGCGGAGAAGACCATTGCCGTTCAGGTAAACGGTAAGCTTCGCTCCACCGTCACCGTAGCCACAGATTCTGAAGATCAGGCCGTAATTGACGCGGCCTGCGCCGACCCCAAGATCGCCAAGATGATGGAAGGCATGCAGCTTGTAAAGACTATTGTAGTTAAAAACAAGTTGGTCAACCTGATTTTGAAGCCCCAGGCATAATAAAACAGATTAACTATTGACAATATTGCCGCCATGCATTATAATACTGAGCGTTAAAGCCGAATGAGGCCCTTAAACGCCGGCATACGGCGTATTGGAGGGAGGGAAATAAATGTCTGAAGTTAGAGTAAAGGAAAACGAGTCCCTTGACAGCGCGCTGAAAAGATTTAAGAGAAACTGTGCGAAGGCTGGTGTTCTTTCCGACCTGAGAAAGAAGGAATACTACCAGAGCCCCAGCGTAAAGCGCCGCAAGAAGTCTGAGGCCGCAAGAAAGAATAAGAATAAGAGATATTATTGATTCTTATAGAAAAGAGGTCGCCGACAGGCGGCCTCTTTATCGTTGTGGAGATGATAGGATGCTGTATGAATGTCATGCCCATATCATGCTGGACGGCGTCAGCCAGCGTGAGGCGCAGGCGCGCCATGCCAGCGGCCCGGATGAAAGCTGGGTGCGGGCGAAGCTGGAGGAATATAAGGCTGCCGGAGTGGGATATATCCGCGACGGAGGAGACAAATTCGGGGTGTCCGCCCTGGCTGCCAGGATAGCGCCGGAATACGGCGTCAGCTTCCGCACGCCCTGCTTCGCCATCCACCGGAAGGGGAGATACGGCAATATGCTGGGACGCTCCTATGAGACCATGGCTGAGTACCGCGCGCTCGTGGCCGAGGTGAAGGAACTGGGCGGAGATTTTATAAAGATAATGGCTACCGGGATACTCGATTTCAATGAGTACGGAAAGCTGACCAGCGAGCCTTTGCGTGAGGATGAGCTGGGGGAGATGGTGCGTATTGCCCACGGCGAGGGCTTTGCGGTCATGGCTCACTGCAACGGGGCCGACCCGGTGAAGGCTGCCGTAGCCGCCGGAGTGGACAGCATAGAGCACGGCTTCTATATGGATGAGCAGGCCATGAGCGATCTTGCCGCCTCCGATACGGTCTGGGTGCCCACCTTTGCGCCAATATGCAATCTTATCGGCAGCGGCCTTTTTCCCGACGAGGTGCTGCGGCGTATCGCAGAGAATCATGCCCTTGAGCTTGCCCGGGTGTCTTATATCGGCGGTGTAGTAGCTCCGGGCAGCGATGCAGGCGCTATGAACGTTCCGCACGCCTCCGGCATACAGGACGAATATGGCTATATGAAAGCTTCCGTGTCCGAGGATGCCCTGCGTGAGGGCGAGGGAATGATAGAGCTGCTGTTCCAACGGCGCTGATACATATTATATATGTTCCTAAGACAGCGGGATGCTGTAAAAAAGCATAAAAGCCGGGGTATATTTCCGGCTCTTTAGGGCAAAATGCTGATTAATGAAATATATAAGAAAAAATGAAAAAAATAGTTGACAATAGGCGGGATTTTTGATAATCTACAAGGGCGCTTTGAGGCGCAGGGCTTTTTCGAGCCCAAATGCGATGAAGCGGGAGATTGCTCGGGCGGTTTCCGAGGTAACTTCCGTGGAGTATGTCCGATAATCGGGCGGCTGGAGAATATCTGTCCCCGGAAAACCACCGGGAATGCAGTGCTGACGCGCTTTTAGTATATCGCTGCGTCAGAATTTAGCCGGCTAAGTATGCCGGCTATAGTTCTGCCGGAGAGTGATACGCACGGCGGCGGGGACGGGAAATTTTCTCAGGTGCGTCCAACCAAACGTACAAACAACAGGAGGAAAACATCATCATGGCAAACAAGACCATCAGAATCAGACTCAAGGCTTACGACCATCAGCTCATCGACCAGAGCGCTGAGAGAATCGTCGAGACCGCAAAGCGTACCGATGCCAAGGTTTCCGGCCCCATTCCCCTTCCCACCAAGAAGGAAGTCGTAACCATCCTGCGCGCCGTACACAAGTACAAGGACAGCCGTGAGCAGTTCGAGCGCAGAACCCACAAGAGACTTATCGACATCATCGACCCCAGCCAGAAGACCGTTGAGGCTCTTATGTCTCTCGAGCTTCCCGCAGGCGTAGAGATCGAGATCAAGCTCTGAGCAACCAATTAATTTGCTTGCACCACAGTCCGCCATCTTGCGGGGCGGACGGGTCAAGTTGGCCACGGACGAATCAGCCGGAGGTCAACCAATAACCTTTAAGGAGGAAATAAGATGAAAAAGGCAATCATCGGAAAGAAAGTCGGCATGACCCAGATTTTCGATGAGACCGGTAAGGTTATTCCCGTAACCGTTATTGAAGCCGGTCCCTGCACGGTCGTTCAGAAGAAGACCGCTGAGAAGGAAGGCTATTCTTCCGTTCAGTTGGGCTTCGTCGAGACCAAGGAGAAGGAGCTCAACAAGCCTGAGCTCGGCCACGTTAAGAAGGCCGGCGTTGCTCCCATGAAGTATCTCAAGGAGTTCAGACTTGAAGACAGCGCGAACATGAACGTAGGCGACGTTCTCAAGGCAGACGTTTTTGCCGCGGGCGATAAGGTAGACGTTACCGGTATCAGCCGTGGTAAGGGCTTCGCCGGCGTCGTAAAGCGCTACAATTCTCACATCCAGAAGAAGTCCCACGGTGGCGGCCCTGTCCACAGACATTCCGGTTCCATGGGCTCCGGTACCGATCCGGCACGTATCTTCAAGGGCAGAATCGGCGCAGGTCACATGGGCGTTGAGCAGGTCACTGTTGAAAACCTCGACATCGTCAAGGTAGACGCAGAGATGAACCTGATCGCAATCAAGGGCGCCGTCCCCGGCCCCAAGGGCGGTATCGTCTACATCAAGAATACCGTCAAGAACAACAAGGTCAAGGTTGCTGACAACACCATCAGCACCAACCCGCAGAAGGCATCCGGTAGAAATCCGCAGAAGGCTTCTGCAAGAAAAGGCTAAGAAAGGAGAGAGTTTGAATGCCTACAGCTAAGATGTTTAACATGGCAGGCGAGCAGGTTGGTGAAATCGAGCTCTCCGAGGCCATTTTCGGAATCGAGCCTAACGGCGCAGTTCTTCACGAGAACGTTAAGAACTATCTGGCCAATCAGAGACAGGGCACCCAGAGCGCTCTGACCAAGGGTGAGGTTTCCTACTCCACCAAAAAGCCCTGGAGACAGAAGGGAACCGGCCGCGCCCGTGCCGGCTACAAGGGTTCTCCCGTTTGGACCCACGGCGGCGTCGCCTTCGCTCCCAAGCCCAGAAGCTACAGATACTCCCTTAACAAGAAGGTAAAGCAGCTCGCTATCAGAAGCGCGCTCTCCATCAAGGCCGCCGCCGGCAACGTTATCGTTGTGGACAGCCTCAAGATGGATGCGATCAAGACGAAGGATTTCGCAAAGTTCCTCGCCGCAGTCAACGCCGAGGGAAAGTCCATGATCGTTACCAACGGCACTCAGGAGAACGTTATCAAGTCCTCCCGCAACATTCCCGGTGTCAACACCACCTTTGCTTACTCTGATGCCAACGACAATCAGAAGAAGGTCATGTGGAACGTTTATGACATCATGAATGCCAAGAGCCTGATTGTGGATAAGGAAGCCCTCTCGATCATTGAGGAGGTTTACGCCTGATGAGAACAGTTTATGATGTTATTATCCGCCCCATCGTTACCGAGCAGTCGATGGAGCAGTCCGATATCAAAAAGTACGCCTTCGAGGTTGCTGTGGATGCTAACAAGATCGAGATCAAGAACGCTGTAGAGAAGATCTTCGGCGTTAAGGTCGAGAAGGTTACCACCACTCACGTTCGCGGCAAGCAGCGCCGCAACGGCGCCTATCCTTCCGGCTTCTCCGCAGGCTGGAAGAAGGCTGTGGTCAAGCTCACCGAGAGCTCCAAGACCATCGAATTCTTCGAAGGGATGGTGTGATTAAATGGCAGTAAAAACTTTTAAGCCCACTACTCCGTCCAGAAGACACATGACCGTGTCCGGATTTGAGGGTGTTGACAAGAAGGCCAAGCCCGAAAGAAGCTTGGTTGAGGTTCTCAAGAAGAACGCCGGCCGCAACAGCTATGGCCGCATCACCGTTCGCCATCGCGGCGGCGGCAACAGACGCAAATACAGAATCATCGACTTCAAGCGCGATAAGTATGATGTAGAGGGTACCGTAGTCCGCATCGAGTACGATCCCAACCGCAGCGCTTACATCGCTCTCATTCAGTACACCGACGGCGAGAAGCGTTACATCCTCGCCCCCGTTGACCTGAAGCCCGGCGATAAGGTCATCTCCTCCGCCAAGGCTGATATCAAGGCCGGCAACTGCCTGCCCATCTCCGAGATCCCCGTTGGTACCGTTATCCACAACATCGAGCTTTTCCCCGGCAAGGGCGCTCAGCTCGTCCGCAGCGCGGGTGCCTTCGCTCAGCTGATGGCTAAGGAAGGCGATCTTGCTCAGGTAAGACTGCCCTCCGGCGAGGTTCGCTATGTCCGCACCAACTGCACGGCCGTTATCGGTCAGGTCGGCAACCTCGAGCACGAGAACATCAAGATCGGTAAGGCCGGTCGTAAGCGTCACATGGGCTGGCGTCCCACCGTTCGCGGTAGCGTCATGAACCCCGTGGATCACCCCCACGGTGGTGGTGAGGGCAAGTCCCCCGTTGGCCGTCCCGGCCCTGTAACTCCTTGGGGCAAGCCTGCTCTGGGTTACAAGACCAGAAAGACCAAGAACCGTACCGAGAAGTTCATCGTCAAGCATCGTAACGCGAAGTAAGGAGGGCAAAGACTAATGAGCAGAAGTATTAAAAAGGGACCCTTTGCCGCACCTGAACTGCTGAAAAGGGTTGACGAAATGAATAAGACCGGCGAAAAGAAGGTACTCAAGACCTGGTCCAGAGCGACCACCATCTTCCCCTCTTTCGTCGGACACACTATCGCCGTTCACGACGGCCGCAAGCACGTTCCCGTATATATCACCGAGGACATGGTCGGCCACAAGCTCGGCGAGTTCGCTCCCACGCGCACCTACAGAGGTCACGCAGGAAGCAAGACTACGAAGTAAGGAGGAGAACTGACATGGAAGCAAGAGCACAACTCAGTCATGCCCGTATCACTCCCCGCAAGGTCAAGATCGTTTGTGACCTCATCAGAGGTAAGGATACAAAGACTGCCGTAGCAATCCTCATGAACACTCCCAACGCCGCTGCCGAGCTGCTTCTCAAGCTCGTCAACAGCGCTGTGGCTAACGCTGAGAACAATCACTCGATGGATCCCGACAATCTCTACATTTCCGAGACTTTTGCCAACCCCGGCCCCATCCTCAAGAGAGGTATGGCCAGAGCAAGAGGCGGTTATGCCCGTATTCTGAAGAGAACGTCGCACATCACCGTAGTTGTCAAGGAAAAGGAGTAAGATTATGGGACAGAAAGTTAATCCCCACGGCCTTCGTGTCGGCGTTATCAAGGATTGGGATTCTCGCTGGTATGCCAGAAACGAAAAGGTTGGCGACCTCATAGTCGAGGACTATAACATCCGCAAGTTCCTTAAGAAGACCCTTTACGGCGCGGGTGTACCCAAGATCGAAATCGAAAGAGATAACGCAAAGGTAAAGATTTATATTCACTGCTCCCGCCCCGGTGTTGTCATCGGCAAGGGCGGCGCTGAGATCGAAAAGCTCAGACTGCAGGTAGAGAAGATGATCGGCAAGCCCGTTGCCCTCAACATCGTTGAGGTAAAGCAGCCCGACATCAATGCGCAGCTCGTTGCTGAGAACATTGCTCAGCAGTTGGAGAAGAGAATTTCCTTCCGCCGCGCTATGAAGAACGCAATGTCCAGAGCTATGAGACTGGGCGTTCGCGGTATCAAGGTCTCCACGTCCGGCCGTCTGGGCGGCGCCGAGATCGCTCGCTCCGAGAGCTATCACGAGGGCACGATTCCCCTTCAGACCCTCAGAGCCGATATCGAGTACGGTTTCGCTGAGGCTGCCACCACCTATGGCCGCATCGGCGTAAAGGTCTGGATCTATAAGGGCGAGGTTCTCAACCAGACCCTCAGAACCACCCCCAGAACTATGGACACCTCTAAGCCCTATGACCGCAAGGATCGCCGCGACAACCGCCGCCGCGACAACCGTCAGGGCGGTGGTGAGCGTCGCCAGGGCGGTGACCGCCGTCAGGGCGGTTACGGCCAGAGACAGGGTGGCTACAACAGACCCCAGGGTCAGGGTAGACCCCAGGGCGGATTCCAGGGTCAGGGTAGACCCGGCACACCTAAGGAAGGAGGAGCCAACTAATGCTTCTGCCTAAGAGAGTTAAGTACCGCAAGGTACAGAGAGGCCGTATGACCGGTAAGGCCACCAGAGGCAATACCGTTACTTACGGTGAGTATGGTATTCAGGCAACTGAGCCCTGCTGGATCACCAGCAACCAGATCGAGGCGGCTCGTATCGCCATGACCCGCTACATTAAGAGAGGCGGTAAGGTCTGGATCAAGATATTCCCTGATAAGCCCGTTACCCAGAAGCCCGCTGAGACCCGTATGGGTTCCGGTAAGGGTTCCCCCGAGTATTGGGTAGCCGTTGTAAAGCCCGGCAGAGTCCTCTTTGAGATCGCCGGAGTTCCCGAGGAAACTGCCCGCGAAGCGCTTAGACTTGCAAGCCATAAGCTGCCTTGCAAGACCAAGGTTGTTACGCGCGAAACCGAGACAGGTGGTGAAGAATGATGAAGGCAAGTGAAGTACGCGGCCTGACGGCCGAGGAACTCAACGCAAAGCTTGTTGACCTGAAGAAGGACCTCTTCTATCTCAGAATGCAGCACGCAACTAACCAGCTCGACAATCCCATGAAGATTGCCGAGGTTAAGAAAAATATTGCCAAAATCAAGACCGTTATCCGTGAAAAAGAGCTTGGGCGGTAAGGAGGCTGAGTGGACATGAGTGAAAGAACTACTTCCAGAAAAACCAGAACCGGCAAGGTCGTTTCCGATAAGATGGATAAGACCATTGTCGTTGCGGTCGAGGACCGTGTAGCCCATCCGCTTTACAAGAAGATCATCAAGAGAACCTATAAGCTGAAGGCTCATGATGAGAAGAACGAGTGCGGTGTAGGCGATATTGTCAGAGTTATGGAGACCAGACCCCTTTCCAAGGATAAGAGATGGCGCCTGGTCGAGATAATCGAAAAAGCAAAGTAAGGAGGGGCCTCAATGATACAGCAGGAAACATACCTGAAGGTTGCCGATAACACCGGCGCCAAGGAAATCAAGTGCATTCGCGTGCTGGGCGGCTCCAAGAGAAAATACGGAAACATCGGTGACGTTATCGTGGCTTCTGTCCGCAAGGCAGCTCCCGGCGGCACCGTAAAGAAGGGCGACGTCGTTAAGGCTGTTATCGTCCGTTCCGCAAAGGGAGTCCGCCGCGCAGACGGAACCTATGTCCGTTTTGACGAGAACGCAGCCGTTCTCATCAGAGACGATAAGAACCCCAGAGGTACCAGAATTTTTGGGCCTGTAGCCAGGGAGCTGCGTGACAAGGATTACATGAAGATCCTGTCCCTCGCCCCGGAAGTTATTTAAGGGGGAGGCAAATACAATGAACATTAGAAAAGACGATACCGTCATAGTTCTGTCCGGTAAGGACAAGGGTAAGGAAGGCAAGGTCCTTTCCGCCGACCCCAAAAACGGCAAAGTCATTGTTGAGGGCGTAAACGTTGCTCATAAGCACAAGAAGCCCAGAAGACAGGGCGAAGAGGGTGGCATCATAAAGATGGAAACCCCCATCTACGCCTGCAAGGTCATGCGTGTCTGCCCCAAGTGCAGCAAGCCCACCAAGGCGGCGTTCAAGTTCCTGGAGGATGGCTCCAAGGTTCGCGTCTGCAAGAAGTGCGGCGAGACCATATAAGGGAGGGTAAACGACAATGACAAGAATGAAGAAAAAGTATCTCGAAGAAGTCGCTCCTGCTCTTATGAAGAAGTTCGAGTACAAGAGCACCACGCAGATCCCCAAGATCGATAAGATCGTTGTCAACGTTGGCTGCGGCGACGTTAAGGACAATGCCAAGGGTCTGGAGGCTGTTGTAAACGAGATCTCTGCCATCACCGGCCAGCACGCGGTGATTACCAAGGCCAGAAAGTCTGTTGCAAACTTCAAGGTCAGAGAGGGCATGCCCGTTGGCGTTAAGGTAACCCTGCGCCACGATAAGATGTGGGAGTTCCTCGACAGACTGCTCAACATTGCTCTTCCCCGTGTTCGTGACTTCAGAGGCATCAACCCCAACTCCTTCGATGGCCGCGGCAACTATGCCCTCGGTATCAAGGAGCAGCTGATCTTCCCTGAGATCGAGTACGATAAGATCGACAAGATCCGCGGTATGGACATCATCGTCTGCACCACCGCTGAGACCGACGAGGAAGCAAGAGAGCTGCTCAGACTCATGGGCGCTCCCTTCCAGGCATAAGGAGGAAAACATCAATGGCTAAGAAATCTATGATTCTCAAGCAGCAGAGAACCCCCAAGTTTTCCTGCCGCCGTTACAACAGATGCAAGATCTGCGGGCGTCCTCACGCTTACCTGAGAGACTACGGCATCTGCCGCATCTGCTTCCGTGAGCTTGCTTATAAGGGCCAGCTTCCCGGAGTTAAGAAGGCTTCCTGGTAATAAACCGGAAACCGAACACACAATTCAGTCAATAGGACGGCGAAAGGTCATTGGCAATTAGCTGAGGAAGCGCCGGGCAACCGGTGCTTCCCAAGACATTGGTTTTGATACCTCGCCGCCTGAACAGGCACAGCCTGTAACTCTAAATAAGGAGGATATATAAAAATGCAGATTACGGATCCCATTGCGGATATGCTCACAAGAATCCGCAACGCCAATTCCGCAAAGCACGACACCGTTGATATTCCCGCCTCCAATATGAAGAAGGCCATTGCTGGCATTCTCCAGGAAGAGGGCTATATCAAGAACTTCCAGATCATCGACGATGGTACTCAGGGCATCATCAGAGTCGCTCTCAAGTACAACGCCGGTAAGGAAAGCGTTATTTCCGGCCTGAAGAGAGTCAGCAAGCCCGGCCTCAGAATCTATGCCGGTGCTGACGAGCTCCCCAGAGTTCTCAAGGGTCTCGGAATAGCCATCATCTCTACTTCCAAGGGCATTATGACCGACAAGAAGGCTCGCGAGGCTCATGTCGGCGGCGAAGTCCTTGCGTTTGTATGGTAAGGGAGGTAACGAATAATGTCTAGAATAGGAAGAGCTCCCATTACCATCCCCGCAGGTGTTGAGGTCACCGTTGGCGAGGCAAACCTCGTTACCGTAAAGGGTCCCAAGGGTACTCTGGAGAAGACTCTCCATCCTGCAATGACTATCAAGGTCGAAGGCGGCATCGTGACCGTCGAGAGACCCGATGACGAGAAGGAAAACCGTTCCCTGCACGGCCTGACCCGTACCATCCTCGCTAACATGGTCGAGGGCGTTACCAATGGCTTCAAGAAGGAGCTTGAGGTAAACGGTGTAGGTTACAGAGTTCAGAAGCAGGGCAATCAGTTGGTTATGAACCTCGGCTTCTCTCACCAGGTTACTGTTGACGAGGTCCCCGGCATCACCATCGATGTTCCCGATCCGAACAAGATTGTAATAAACGGTATAGATAAGCAGAAGGTCGGCCAGTTTGCTGCGGACGTTCGCAAAAAGAGACCCCCCGAGCCTTATAAGGGAAAGGGTATCAAGTATGTTGACGAAGTTATCCGCCGCAAGGAAGGCAAGACCGGTAAGTAAAGGGAGGTGTACCTAAATGATAAAGAGACCTGATACAAAGGCGCAGAGACTGAAGCGTCATAAGAGAGTAAGGGCGAAGATCTCCGGTACGCCCGAGAGACCCAGACTGAATGTATTCAGAAGCCTTAACCATATCTATGCTCAGATCATCGACGATGTAAACGGCAATACTCTGGTGGCCGCTTCCTCCGTCGAGAAGGACTTCGGCGCTACCGGCGGCAACTGCGAGGCTGCCAAGAAGGTTGGCCAGCTTGTTGCTGAGCGCGCAATTGCCAAGGGCATCGAAGAAGTGGTCTTTGACCGCGGCGGCTATGTCTATCACGGCCGCGTCCAGAGCCTGGCAGAGGGTGCCCGTGAGGGCGGCCTCAAGTTCTAAGGGGAAGGAGATAGATCATGGCTTACAATAACAACAGAAATCAGGATGCAGCTCAGTCCGAGTATATTGAAAAAGTCGTATCCCTCAACAGAGTCTCCAAGACCGTTAAGGGCGGACGCATCATGAAGTTTTCCGCACTGGTAGTAGTGGGCGACGGCAAGGGCAAGGTCGGTTACGGCCTCGGCAAGGCGGCCGAAGTTTCCGAAGCTATCCGCAAGGGTATTGAGGATGCAAAGAAGAACCTGACCACCATCGTTCTCGACGGTTCCACTATTCCTCACGAGATCACTGGCGCATTCGGCGCAGGCAGAGTTCTTCTCAAGCCCGCTCCCGAAGGTACCGGCGTTATCGCCGGCGGCGCTGTCCGTGCCGTAGTTGAGGCTGCCGGTATCAAGAACATCAGAACCAAGTGCCTGCGCAGCAACAATCCCAACAACGTTGTTGCCGCTACCATGCAGGGTCTTATGTCTCTGAGAAGTGTTGAGCAGGTAGCAAAGATCAGAGGCAAGGCCCCTGAAGAAATCAGATAAGGAGGGCTGAACATGGCAAACCTTAAAATAAAGCTCGTAAAGAGCCTTAATGGCAGACTTGATAAGCATATCGCTACTGCCAACTCTCTCGGGTTGAGAAAGATAGGTAACGAAACCGTGCAGCCCGATAACGAACAGACCAGAGGTAAGATCGCCCAGATTGGCTATCTGCTTCAGGTAACTGAGGAATAAGGAGGGCGCCGAAATGAATCTGTACGAACTTAGTCCCGCTCCCGGCTCCGTCAAGGAAGCCAAGCGTAAGGGTAGAGGCGCCGGTACCGGCAACGGCAAGACTGCCGGCAGAGGCCACAAGGGTCAGAAGGCTCGCAGCGGCGGCGGTGTAAGAATTGGCTTTGAAGGCGGCCAGATGCCCCTTGCCAGACGTTTGCCCAAGAGAGGCTTCAACAATATTTTCGCAAAGCCCCTGGAAGCAGTCAATGTTTCCGCACTTGAAAAATTCGAGAATGGTGCAACTGTGGATGCTGCAGCTCTGCTCGAGGCCGGCGTTCTTTCCAAATGCACTTACGGCGTAAAGATCCTTGGTAACGGCGAGCTCACCAAGAAGCTCACTGTTGTGGCTGCTGCTTTCTCTGAGAGCGCAAAAGCCAAGATCGAGGCCGCAGGCGGAAAGACCGAGGTGGTGTAAATGTTCCAGGTATTCAGAAACGCGTGGAAGATCGAGGAACTGAGAAAGAAGATACTCTTCACTCTGTTCATGATTCTCCTTTACCGTATAGGTAACGCTGTTCCGGTTCCTTACATTGACACAAATCTTCTCAAGAGCTACTTTGAAACACTGCAGAACACGGTGCTGGGTCTGTATAACACGATGTCCGGTAACGCATTTTCTACCGCTACCATCTTCGCGCTTTCCATACAGCCCTACATCAATGCATCGATCATCATCAACCTTCTTTGCATCGCCATTCCTGCGCTTGAACGTCTTCAGAAGGAAGGCGGCGAGGAAGGCAGAAAAAAGATCGCTTCCATTACCCGCTACTCCACTATCGCTATCGGCCTCATCCAGGGCTTCGCTTACTTCCTGCTCATTAAGAACAACGGCATCCTCACAGAGGGCGCTTCTGTTTGGCAGGGTATTGTGATCGTTGCCACCTTCTGCGCAGGTGCTTCCCTGCTCATGTGGATGGGCGAGCAGATCAATGAGTTCGGTATCGGAAACGGTATCTCCATTATCCTTTTCGCAAGCATCATTTCCAGACTGCCCAGCGGCGTAACCTCTCTTATTACCAACGCTGTTGCCGGCTCCCTGTCCTGGTTTGCGTTTGTTGCTATTATCATCGGCGTTGTTCTCATTGTCGTCTGCATTGTTTTCGTCACCAAGGCAGAGCGCAGAATACCCATTCAGTATTCCAAGCGCGTTGTTGGCAGAAAGCTTTACGGCGGCCAGAGCACTCACCTGCCGATGAAGGTGAATATGTCCGGCGTTATGCCCATCATATTCGCTCAGTCGATTGCTTCTTTGCCTGCTACCATCGCTGCATTCTTCCCGGCTCCCGCGGAAGGAAGCTTCTGGGCTGGTTTCCTGAACGCTATCGACACCACCAGTGTACTTTACATGGTGATCTACTTCCTGCTGATAATCGCGTTCAGCTACTTCTACGCGACCATTCAGTTCAATCCCGTTGAGATTGCCAACAACCTTAAGAAGAACGGTGGCTTCATCCCCGGCTTCCGCGCCGGCAGACCCACCAGCGACTTCATTGCCAAGGTTCTCAGCAGAATCACTCTCTTCGGTGCTATTTATCTCGGCGTCGTTGCCGTGCTCCCTATCGTCTTCTCAAGCGTGACCAAGTTCACCGGCATCTACCTCGGCGGTACGTCCATAATCATCGCTGTCGGTGTTGCCCTTGAGATTGTCCAGAACCTTGAGACTCAGATGATGATGAGACACTACAAGGGCTTCCTTGAATAATTATAAAGAGGTGTAACAGTATGAAACTGATCATGCTTGGCCCTCCCGGTGCGGGCAAAGGAACTCAGGCTGCTAAGCTGAGCGTAAGCCTCAATGTGCCTACTCTCTCTACCGGCCACATTCTCAGAACCGCAATCAAGGAAGGACTTCCCGTAGGTCTTCAGGCAAAGGAATATATGGACGCCGGAAAACTCGTTCCCGATGAGATAGTCATTGGCGTCGTTAAGGATTTCCTTAGCAAGGACGAGTTTAAGACTGGTTATATACTCGATGGAGTTCCCAGAACTCTTGTGCAGGCGGAAATTCTCGAGAAGATGGGCGTTGAGCTGGATGCAGCCGTGTCCATTGAGATTTCCGACGAGGAGATAGAACACAGGATGCAGGGGCGTCGTGTCTGCAACAAGTGTGGCGCAAGCTACAATATCGACGCCAATCCGCCCAAGGTCGAGAACATTTGCGACGTATGCGGCGAAAAGCTTGTTATCCGAGATGATGACAAGCCGGAGACCGTTAGACAGCGCCTCGCTGTTTATCATGCCGAGACCGAGCCGATCATCGGCTTCTACAAGGAGCGCGGCAAGCTGCTCCCCGTAGACGGCACCGCAAGTGTTGAAGAGACCACCGAAAAGGTCATGAAGGCACTGGAGATGATTAAGTGATTTCACTTAAGACTGCTCATGACGTTGAGTTGATGCGAAAGGCCGGCAAAATTACCGCGGCAGCCCGTGCTTTGGCAGGGGAAATGGTTAAGCCCGGAGTTTCAACTAAGGCGATCGACAGAGCTGTTCGCGACTTCATCGTGAGTCAAGGCGCCAAGCCTTCGTTCCTGAACTATAACGGCTACCCGGGAAGTGCGTGTATTTCCATAAATAATCAGGTCATACACGGCATTCCCGGCGGCCGCCTGATAAAGGACGGAGACATAGTGAGCGTCGACGTGGGAGCCTATATAGGCGGCTTTCACGGTGATTGCGCGGCGACTTTCATCGCGGGAAACGTCAGCGACGATGTGAAAAAACTCATCGAAGTGACCCGACAGAGCTTTTTTGAAGGTATAAAATTCGCCCGCGCGGGCTACAGAGTGGGGGATATATCCAATGCCATCCAGGCATATGTTGAGTCCTTCGGGTTCTCGGTGGTTCGCGAGTTTGTAGGCCACGGTGTGGGAGCCAAGCTCCATGAGGAGCCTGAGGTTCCGAACTATGGCAGGGCCGGTCACGGTCCGCGCCTGATTCCGGGTATGACCATCGCGGTGGAGCCTATGGTAAACATGGGAACTGCGGCAGTCAAGGTTCTGAGCGACGGATGGACGGTGGAAACAGAGGACGGTAAGCCCTCCGCCCACTATGAAAATACCATTCTCATCACGAAGGACGAACCCGAGATACTCACGCCGATAGCCGGAGACGGTTTCTATGGCGCTTAAGCCTGTAGGTATGGCCATGTCTCTGGCCGGGCGAGATAAAGGAGAATTCTTCTTTGTGCTGGAAAAGACGGAGAGGACGGTTCTCCTGGCGGATGGAAAGCGCAGAACGCTGGAGCATCCGAAGCGCAAAAACCTTCGTCATGTAAAATTCCTGCCGGACGGCGGCTTTGCGGCGGTCAGCGGGAAAATCAGCGACCGACCCGTGAACGCCGAATTAAGGCGAGCAATGGCCGAATATAAGGTCATGGCTAACAAATAATCCAGGGAGGGACGTAATCTTGGCAAAGTCCGACGCAATCGAGCTTGAGGGCACTGTGGTTGAATCCCTGCCCAACACGATGTTCACCGTCGATATCGGAAACGGCCATACTATTCTGGCCACGATTTCCGGTAAGCTCAGAATGAACTTCATAAGAATTCTGCCCGGCGATAAGGTAACAGTACAGATGTCTCCCTACGATCTGACTCGCGGCAGGATCACATGGAGAAGTAAATAACATCTTAATGAAAAACTTCAAGGAGGGTTTTCTGAAATGAAAGTAAGGCCTTCAGTCAAGCCCATGTGCGAGAAGTGCAAGATAATCAAGCGCAAGGGTAAAGTAATGGTAATTTGCGAAAATCCCAAGCACAAGCAGAAGCAGGGCTGATCCCTGAGTATCTAACGAAAGGATTGATTGACAAATATGGCACGTATTGCCGGCGTTGATTTGCCGAAAGAGAAGCGGGTCGAGATCGGCCTGACTTATGTATACGGCATTGGCAGAAAAAGCGCTTCTGATATCCTCAAGGCTACAGGTATTAACCCCGACACCAGAGTTAAGGACCTCACTGAGGAAGACGAAGCAAAGCTTCGTGAATGCATTGACAAGCACTACGTCGTGGAAGGCGACCTGAGAAGATCCGTCGCTCTCGACATTAAGAGACTTACTGAGATTGGCAGCTACCGCGGCCTGAGACACAGAAAGGGCCTTCCCGTTCGTGGCCAGCGCAGCAAGACCAATGCTCGCACTCGCAAGGGTCCCAAGAGAACCATTGCAAATAAGAAGAAGTAAGGGAGGGATATGTAATGGCAGCTAAGAACAATAAACAGCAGCAGCAGCGCGTCAGAGGTAAGCGCCGCGAACGTAAGAATATTGAAAAGGGTGCGGTGCATATCCGTTCTTCTTTCAACAACACCATGGTAACTATCACTGATCTGCAGGGCAATGCCATCAGCTGGGCATCTGCCGGCGGCATGGGTTTCCGCGGCAGCAAGAAGTCTACTCCTTTCGCTGCTCAGACCGCTGCTGAGACCGCAGCGAAGGCAGCTATGGAGCATGGCCTGAAGACTGTCGAAGTCTATGTAAAGGGACCCGGCTCGGGACGTGAAGCCGCTATCCGCGCTCTTCAGTCTGCCGGCCTCGAGGTCCAGATGATCAAGGACGTGACCCCCATCCCCCACAACGGATGCCGTCCGCCCAAGCGTCGTCGCGTCTAATTTGAGAAGGAGGAACATCTAATGGCTAAGAATATGCAGCCCATTGTTAAGCGTTGCAAGGCTCTGGGCATTTCTCCTGCTTACATGGGCTATACCGGCGGTACCAAGTCCGATACCATCCGCAACCCCAAGGGTCAGATGCGTCGTAAGCAGAGCGAGTATGCTACTCAGCTCAATGAGAAGCAGAAGGTAAAGTTTGTTTACGGAATCCTGGAGAAGCAGTTCCATATGTACTATGAAAAGGCTGCCAAGGCTCCCGGACAGACCGGCGAAGTCCTGCTCACCACCATCGAGCGCCGTCTTGATAACGTTGTATACCGTCTCGGTTTCGTTATGACCCGCCGTGAGGCTCGTCAGGCTGTTAACCACGGTCACTTCACCGTAAACGGCAAGAGAGTTACCATTCCCTCTTACCTGGTAAAGCCCGGTGATGTCATCGAGGTTCGCGAGAAGAGCAGATCTTCCGCTATGTTCAAGCGTCTGCTTGGCGAGGATGCACCTGTCTTCACACTTCCCCAGTGGCTGTCTCGTGAGAAGAACACTCTGAAGGGTACTGTCGTTCAGATGCCCAAGAGGGAAGATATAGATCTGCCCGTTGAGGAGCATCTCATCGTCGAGTTGTACTCCAAGTAACACACTCGAACCCTCACTATTGGTAAGCTGAGAATAAGCGTGTGGTTACGCACGTTAGAACGAGGAGGGTATTAAAATATGGTAGAAATTGAAAAGCCGCGCATTGAATGTATTGAGACCCCCGGTGATGATTCCTACGGTAAGTTTATAATTGAGCCCCTGGAGAGAGGCTACGGTACTACTCTCGGAAACTCTCTGAGAAGAATGCTGCTCTCTTCCCTGGAAGGTACTGCTATTACTTCCGTTAAGATCGCCGGTGTGGCGCACGAGTTTTCAACAATACCCGGTGTTAAAGAGGATGTTACTGAGATAGTCCTCAACCTTAAAAGCGTTATCGCGAGACTTCACTGCGAAGGTAGCAAGACCGTTTATATAGAAGCAACAGGCGAGGGCGAGATCACCGCCGGCGATATCAAGGCCGACGCGGAGGTCGAGGTTCTCAACCCTGAGCTCCATATCGCCACTCTTGGCCCCGACGCTACTCTCAATATGGAAATGACCATCAGCAAGGGCAGAGGCTATGTGAGCGCAGAGCGCAACAAGCTGCCTCAGCAGATAATCGGTGTTATTCCCATCGATTCTATCTATACTCCTGTCATCAAGGTCAACTATTCCGTTGAGAATACCCGCGTCGGCAACATGACGGATTACGACAAGCTGACAATAGAGGTATGGACTGATAAGACCATTACCGCCAGAGACGCCATTTCCCTGGCCGCAAGGATACTGTGTGACCACTTTACTCTGTTCACCGACCTTAGCGAGTCTATGGGCAGCAAGTCCACCGTTGTTGAGAAGAGCGAGAACACGAGAGATAAGGTCCTCGATATGACCATCGAAGAGCTGGATCTTTCCGTCCGCAGCTTCAACTGCCTGAAGAGAGCGAATATCAACACGGTCGCGGATCTTATCAGCAAGACCGAGGACGAGATGATCAAAGTCCGTAACCTTGGCCGCAAGTCTCTCGAAGAAGTTATCCATAAGCTGACGATGATGGGCCTGTCCCTCGCCAGCGACGACAATAACTGATGCCGTGAAGACACGGTGACTCTGTACGAGGAGGAAATACAATGCCTGGAACAAGGAAACTCGGCAAGACTACTGCCCAGCGTAAGGCGATGCTGAGACAGCAGGTTACCGATCTGCTCGAGAATGGCAGAATGGAAACCACTATCACCAGAGCTAAGGAAGTCAGACCCCTTGCTGAGAAGATGATAACCCTCGGCAAAAAGAATACCCTTGCATCCCGCCGCGCCGCTCTTGCCTTTATCACCAAGGAAGACGTCGTGACCAAGGTGTTCACCGAGATAGCTCCCAAGTACGCCGAGAGAAACGGCGGCTACACCCGTATCATGCGTCTTGGCGCCCGCCGCGGCGACGCCGCTGAAATGGCGATCATCGAGCTGGTGTAAGAGCGAAAAAGCGAAATAAAATGCCCACTCTTCTGCGACTATAGCGCAGAAGAGTGGGCGTTTTGCGTTTAACGAGGAAGCAAAGCCTACGGCTTCTTGGGCAACTCCAGGGTAAGAATATCGCCCTGGAATTTGCCTGTGATCTGCTCAACGTCCACGCCGCTTACATCGAAGCTGCGGCGGACGACAGAGCCGTCCACGCCGTCCTTTTCAGCGCTGATCGTGAGGCATGCTCCTTCAACGCTTATGTCAAGGTCATCCCGGGAGTAGCCGGGCAGCTCGGCCTCAAGCAGATAGCTGTCGCCGAGGTCGAGAACATCAGCGATGAAGCCGCCGTCCTCACCGAGCCCGAGGCTCTCGCCGGGAGCATCCAGACTGTGGAAGGGGTCAAAGACCGTACCCTGACATCTGTACTTGGATGAATCAAACATGTTTGTCCTCCGCATTATATTAAAACACTGTCCAGTGTAATCATATTATCTGCCGAAAGGCTGCGCTTAAAGCTGGAAATATGCTTCGCTATGTGCTACAATATCCTTCGATAAACTACGCAAAGGAGACCAAAATGAAAAAAACTGCTCTATTTTTGCTTTGTATTGCCCTGATGGCGGCGATTTTTGCCGGCTGCAATAAGACCACGCCCTATGATGACACGACTACTGCCGGAAATGGCGGTGATGTTGCCGGCGTACAGGATAACGCGGCAGACGGTGTTGAGCTGCTCAGCGGTAAGCACTATGTCGAAATCGATGTTAAGGACTACGGCGTTATCAAGTGCGAGCTTGACGCAGATACTGCCCCGATAACCGTCACCAACTTTATCGGTCTGGTGGAGGATGGCTTCTATGACGGACTGACCTTCCACAGAATCATAGACGGCTTCATGGCTCAGGCCGGCGACCCCAAGGGTGACGGCACCGGCGGCAGTGAAGCAGCGATAAAGGGTGAGTTTTCCGCCAATGGCGTACAGAACGACATTTCCCATCTTCGCGGTGTTATCTCTATGGCACGGGCAACCAACCCGGACAGCGCCAGCAGCCAGTTCTTCATCGTCCATCAGGACTCCACCTTCCTCGATGGAAAGTACGCGGCCTTCGGTAAGGTCACCGAGGGTATAGAGGTCATAGACGCACTCTGCAAGGATGTCGCAGGCTGGGGCGCTGACGGAAACGGAGTTATACCCAAGGAGAATCAGCCTGTGATCAACTCCATAAAGGTCGTTGAAGGGTAATTCACACGATTTGCTTATTATGCGCAAAAAAGAGCACCTCCGGCTGCATCGGCAAGCCGGAGGTGTCCTTTAGCTTATGCCCATTTTCGAGAAAAAGCTGTAACGGTTCGCGCTGTTGGGGCGGTTATAGCGCCCCAGCTCATGGAGACATTCCGGATTGTGGGTGATGGAATTCACATGCTCATCGCAGGTGAAGAGGGCGCGAAAGCCGGAGGAAAGCAGTATCTCGCGGCACTCGGGACAGCGTATACCGAACGGGTAGGCGAATGCCGGTGGAACTTCGCCGATATACTCCGCGAAGCGCTGGTTCAGCAGCGTTAGGTCTGCGGAAAATACCTTTTCGTAATCAGTTGCAGCCTCACCCTTCATCATGGCGCAACCCTTGCGATAGTCAAGAGAATGCATATCATAGCTGTGCGCCTGAAGCTCAACATGGGGGTTATTGGCCAATTCCGCCAGCTCCGGCCAGCCCATATATGCGTAGTATGGGTTACGGTCGCCGCTGGCGGTGTAATCATCGGCATATTTGCCCACGATGGCGGCTACGGCGCACATATCGTATTTTTCCAGCAGAGGCAGGGCGTATTCGGCGAAGCTGCGCTGACCGTCGTCGAAGGTTATCATAACGGCCTTTTCCGGCAGGGTACCCCGTCCGTCCACATAGTCTATCAGCTCTCTCAGGCTGATGCTGGTATAGCCCAGCTCCGACAAATATTTCAGGTCGTTCTCAAATGTCTCGGGAGAGACCACATAATCTCCCAGGCGCTCGGAAAGCTTGGAAATATGGTGGTACATTATTATAGGAAGCTCGACCGGCTCTTCAGCAGCGGCGTGGGGCGCGGCCGGCAGGAGCAGGAAAACGGCGCAGCAGAGCGCCGCGATTTTTCGCAGTATCATCCTATCACCTCGCGATTTGACTTTAAAGGCAGCACCGCGCAATAGTGCAAGAGTGATTTGCGGACAAATTTTGCGGCGCTGCCTTAACTTATTATGCGGTTCAAAGCGAGTATAATTCAGCTTTTTTATTGAAAAAAATGTAATGATACGATATAATTACATTATTATGTCAGAGAAAGGAACGGTATCATGCCGCGTATAAGCGTTATAGTTCCTGCGTATAATGCTCAGGATTGTTTGGGAAAATGTATAGAGTCCATATTGGCGCAGAGCTTTACGAATCTTGAGCTTATCGTGATAGATGACGGTTCCGTGGACACTACCGCTGAGATATGCGACGCATGGGCGGCGAAGGACTCCCGTGTGCGTGTGCTCCATAAGGAGAACGGGGGCGTAAGCCGGGCGAGAAACTCCGGTCTTGACATGGCGACAGGAGAGCTCATATCCTTCGTGGACGCCGATGACCACATCCTGCCGGAAGCATACGAGACCATGCTCCGGGCGATGGAGGAATATTCCGCCGATACCGCTCTCTGTAATTTTACCGCCGAGGCGCCCGACGGCACCCTTTCCGCTTATGGCGCTCACATACCCGGCGGACGCTATGAAACGGAGCAGACGGAGGAGATGATAGTTCGTTCCCTGCTCTGCGACAGGCTTTCAGCCACCTTCAATGGCTTCGTCTGGTGCTATCTGTTTGACAGAAAATGCATCGAGGAGCATAAGATACGCTTTACCGGCGCCTATCTGGAGGACGAGCTGTTCCTTATTGAATATTTCAGCCTGGGCCGCACTCTGGCGGTCACGGATGCGGAGCTTTACCGCTACTGCCTGAACCCTGCCTCGGTCACACGCAAATATCTGAAAAATTATCCCGAAACATTCCGGGTATCCTTCGATATAAAGAAAGAGCTTGTAAAAAAGTATTCCATCGCCGTTGACGCTGATTGGGAGTACACTACCATGTGGGCGGGACTGCTTATTGCGGTTGCCAACGAATTTGCTCCAGGCAACCCGGCGGGTAAGGCGGAGAAGGTTAAAAATCTCCGGGCTCTTTGCCGCGACAGTGTTTTTGCTCCGGCGGTAAGGGCTTATAAGCCCAGGGGTATGGGGAGAAACAAGACTGTTGTCGCCTCGCTTATCCGCATGAAGCAGTATGGCCTGCTGGCCGCGCTGTATAACTTCAAGAACAGAAATAGGAGCTGAGATAATGACAGAGCTCATCCGCCAAAGCGCCATATTCAGGCTTTTATACTGCCTGTGGCTCAAAATAAAGACCGCTGCCGCCGGCTCGGTAACAGGAGGGCTGCTGGGGAAAATAATGGACTTCTTTGGCCGCCTCAGCGATAACAGCGGCACGAAGCAGATGTTTACCTCGTCCTGCGCCACGGACAGAAAGTGGCGGGAGAGTCTGAGCTTCCGCGTGGTTGACTGCGTAGTGAATTTTGTCCCGTGGCTGTTACGAAAAGTATATGAAAAAGGAGAACGGGTTTTCAGCGGCAGCTTCATCGTAAGCCTGCTGGCCAGGCTGAGCGGATTTGCGCCCTATATGCTCAGTCTTTCCCTGCTCATCATGCTGAGCGTACACCACAAAGCCTGGAACAATATGTATAGCCTTGCGCTGGCCTTCGCTTCGCTGCTGCTTCTCTGGCTGGGCAGTCTGCGCAGCCGGGAGGGAGGCCGTATAGACGTAGGTTCTATCGGTTTCTGGCCCATAGTTTTTGCCGCCATAAGCATAGCCTCGGCCTTCTGGGCTCAGGATCTTGACGACAGCTTCCGCTTCATATTCTTCTTCGTCACATGTATGATATTTGTGGCGGTCTGCGTTTCGTCCATAAACAGCGAAAGGCAGCTTGCGGTATTGATGCTAAGCTGCGCCGCGGGTCTTATCATATGCAGTGCTTACGGATTTTATCAGCGTTTTGTGCTGGGCATTCCTGCCAGCAGCTCCTTTACCGATCTGGCCCTGAATGCTGATATGCCGGGTCGAGTCTATTCCTTTTTTGATAATCCGAACACTTTTGCCAACGTGCTGGTGTTTTTCGCGCCTCTGATGCTTACGCTTACCATCTATGCTCCAAAAGGCTGGATGAAGGCGGTCTTTGCTTTTGCCTTTGTTCTGTCCGTCGCGGCGCTCATGATGACCTATTCCCGTGGTGCGTGGCTGGCTTTCGCGGCGAGCGTCGCCATAATAGTGCTGCTGCTGAAGCCACGGCTGATACCCTTCTTCATCATTTTGGCGCTCCTGCTGCTGCCTTTCCTGCCTAAAAATATAATCAACCGCGTCGTGACCATTTTCGTGGGCGGCGACTCTTCCATAAACAGCCGCGCCTATATCTATACCGCTATGTATGAGCTAATCAAGGATCATCCCCTCAGCGGCGTTGGTCTGGGAGCAACAGCTGTAAAGGCCGTGGCTGATTACGGCGGTTATTATCAGGCACATTTCCCCTTTATCCATGCGCACAGCATCTATATGGAGATTTGGGCTGAATCCGGTATTATCGCCATCGGCAGCTTCCTGCTCACTATCTTCTTTGCCTTGAAAAAGGGCGTTACCACCATAAGACGCAGCGCGGGCAGGCCCATGCTGCGGGGCGTGGCGGCGGGCTGCGTGGGCGGCATAGCCGGAGCGATGATATTCGGTATAACTGACTATGCCTGGTATTATCCCCGCGTAATGGTGTTCTTCTGGCTGCTTGTGGCTATGGTCTACACAGCCGCGCGACTTTGTGACCGAACCGGGAAACCGGATAAAATAGCATGATAAAATAATATGGAGGAATAAAAATGGCTATTACCAGCATGACTAACGCATTTTCCATCGAAGGCAAGAACGCGGTAATTACCGGCGGCAGCAAGGGTATAGGCTTCGGCATCGCCACAGCTTTCGCTCAGGAGGGCGCTAATATCGCCATCATTGGCCGCGATGAAAAGACCGGCAATGCTGTCGCGGCGGAGCTGAACGCTCAGTATCCCGGCAGGATATCCTTTTACAGAGCCGACATGTCCGATACCAAGAGCTGCAAGGAGGTCGTTGAGAAGATAATCGCAGACTACGGCGAGATAAACATCCTCGTCAATAACGCCGGTGTCGGAACAAACGGCGATTTCCTTGATATGGACGACGAAATGACCAATTACTTCCATTGTGTCAATGTTGACCTGAACGGTGTAGCCCGCATGAGCTTCTTTGTTGGCCGCCACATGAAAGAGCTTGGCAAGGGCGGAAAGATCGTAAACATCAGCTCCAACGCAGGTGATGTGGCCAGCCGCGCCATCGGCATGAGCGCTTACTGCACCGCAAAGGCCGGCGTAAACCAGTTCACCCGTGCTGTCGGCATGGAGCTGGCTAAGTACCACATCAACATGAACGCCATCGCCCCCGGATATACCTATTCCAACCTCTTTAACGAGCTCTCTGAGGAGGCTGTCGCAGGTATTGCGAGATCCATCCCCACCGAGAGAATGGGTACTCCCATCGAGATCGGTGCCCTTGCCGTTTATCTGGCAAGCCCCGCTGCCGACCAGGTCGTCGGTACCATCGTCACCATCGATGGCGGCCACTCACTGGGTATTTATTGATAGACTGCATACATATAAATGGCCTGCCGATGCAAACCGCGTCGGCAGGCTATTGCAAATTCTGTGAAAAAGATGTATCATATTGTTAATAAAAAATAAAGCCGGAAAGGGGAGCGGGATATGCGGATAGTAAAAACCAAAAGCGGAAGTCTTGTGGGAAAGAAATGTGAGGGCTGCACGGCATTTCTGGGAATACCCTATGCCAAAGCGCCTGTAGGAGAATTGCGCTGGCGTCCGCCCATGCGTCCCCTGCCATGGGACGGCATTATGGAGGCAACGGAGTTTCCGGCTCGGGAGCATCAGCTTGCCCAACTGCCGGACAGCTTTTACGGCAAGGAGTTTTACTCTGACCCGGCCTATCTGCCGCCTATGAGTGAGGACTGCCTATATCTGAATATCTGGGCGCCTGAGCAAAAGGCGGGGGAGAAGTACCCTGTGGCCTTTTGGATACACGGCGGCGCTTTTATGCACGGCTTCAGCTCTGAGATGGAGTTTGACGGCGAGGCTTTCTGCCGCCGGGGCGTTATCCTCGTCACGATAAATTACCGCGTAGGCGCCTTTGGTTTCCTCTGCCATCCAGCCCTGTCGGCGGAGGACGAGAATGGCCGCTGCGGAAATTACGGACTTCTCGATCAGATCGCGGCTCTCAAATGGGTGAATGAGAATATTGAGGCCTTTGGCGGAGACAGGGAGCGTATCGTCATTATGGGCCAGTCGGCCGGAGCGATGAGCGTTCAGGCGCTCAGCTCCTCACCCTTGGCAAAGGGACTGTTTCAGGGCGCGATCATGCAGAGCGGCGGCGGGTATAACAGCGGCTTCGGTCTGGGACGCAGTCAGGCTCAGGGAGAGGCCGTGGGCAGCGCTTTTTCCGAGTTTTCCGGGGCGGAGACCGCCGAGAGCCTGAGAAAACTCAGCCCAAGAGATATCATGAATTCCACTATTGCCCTTATGCAGTCCGGACGTTCGCCGGGGATGCCCTTTGAGCCAGTCGTAGACGGTTTTGTCCTGACCGGGGGTACGGACGCATGCCTTGAAGCGGGCATGGAGCATGATATTGACTATATGCTGGGCAGTACGAAAAACGATATGGGTGTAAGCGAGGAAATGCTTCAAAGCGGCGACCGTGGCCCACTCTGGCGGGGCTGCCTTGATTTTGCAGCCATACGCCGGGAGCATGGAGGAAAGACCTACGTTTATTCCTTCGACAGGGCACTGCCCGGCGATGACGCGAGAGCTTTTCACTCATCAGAGCTGTGGTATGTTTTCGGCACACTGGGACGCTGCTGGCGCATGATGACTCCGGGTGACTATAAGCTTTCGGAGACGATGACCGACTATTGGTGCAGCTTTATAAAGACAGGCGACCCAAACACCAATGGCCTGCCCCGCTGGGAGCAATGCTCCGGAGAGGACGAAAATGTAATGATATTCGACGTATAATAAAACCGCCACCGGATGAATTGGGATTCCGGTGGCGGTCATTTTATGCGCTTTTCCCGTTCGGGACGAGGCTCAGATAAGACCTTGAATAAAGATGATGATAATAAGTACGGGGAGAACGAAGCGGAGATAGTTTTTCAGCCAGCGGGGAAGCCTCAGGCCGCTGCCGGTGTTGGCCTCAGCCAGATAATTGTCAAAGCCCCAGCCAAATTTTGTAGTGCAAAAGAGAACGTATATCAGCGCGCCCAGGGGCAGCAGAATATTGCTCACGATAAAGTCCTCGCTGCCCAGCACATCCTGTCCGTTTATGAGTTTCAGCTCGCTCCAGATATTATAGCCGAATATGCAGGGCAGGCTTGCGATAAGCAGAACGAAGGCGTTTACAATAGCGGATTTCTTTCTGCTCCACTTGAAGTTATCCATGCAGCTTGCCAGCAGGTTTTCAAACACAGCGATAACGGTGGAGAAACTGGCGAAGGTCATAAACAGAAAAAACAGCGTGCCCCAGATGCGGCCGCCGGGCATGTTTGCGAATACCTTGGGCAGCGTTTGGAAAATGAGGGGAGGGCCGGCGTTCGGCTCCACGCCGAAGCTGAAGCAGGCGGGAAAAATGATGAGGCCGGCAAGCAGCGCCACGAAGGTGTCAACGGCGCAAATACGGGCGGATTCGCCGCCCAGTGTATGTTCCTTGCTCATATAGCTGCCGAATATTTCCATAGAGGCAATGCCGAGGCTGAGAGTAAAGAAGGATTGATTCATTGCCGCGGTGATAACTTTGCCCAGACCTTCCTGCGCGGCGCGGCCAAAGTCGGGAAGCAGATAAAACTTCAGTCCTTCAGCGGCGTTGTCCAGCGTAATGCTGTTTACCGCGAGGACGATTATCAGCAGCAGAAGCCCGAGCATCATGAACTTGCTTATGCGTTCAAGACCCTTCTGAAGTCCGAAGCTGCATACGACAAGGCCGCCTACAACGGTTATCGCCATCCAGAGTATCATTTCGCCGGGGCTGGACAGCATAGCGGAGAAAACGCCGTCCACAGCATCGGTGCTGATTCCGGAGAAGGTGCCGCAGGCGAACTTGAAGAAATAGCCCAGCATCCAGCCGGAAACAGTGGTATAATACATCATCAGCAGATAACAGCCAAGGATGCAGAACCAGCCGTGGATGTGCCACTTGCTCTTTGCCGGCTCAAGGGCCTTGTAGCCCTGAACAACGCTCTGGCGGCTGGCGCGGCCTACGGCCAGCTCCATAGTGAGAACGGGGATTCCCATAATAACGAGAAACAGCAGATAGAACAGAACGAACACGCCGCCGCCGTTTTCACCGGCAACATAGGGGAATTTCCATACATTGCCTATACCGATCGCGCAGCCTGCGCTGACGAGGATGAAACCAAGCCTGGAGCCAAAGCTTTCTCTGGACAAGTCATCAACTACTTTCATATTTTTTTAACAGTATATAATACTTCGCGGCTTTTTTCAATATGAGACCGCTATTTTGCGGGGTCGTAATCGGCACAGATGCCGTGCGCGCCGAATACCTTCCAGCTTCCCGCACCCAGCCGCTGGAACACGGCCTTGCGCTGCTCCGCGCAGAGCTTGGGGTCGGTGTCCACGGAGGTCATGAGTATGGGTGCGTACTGATTATACTGCTTCTGCTCGGAGGTCATGCCCTTCATGTTCACATATACGTCGCCGGTGAAGGCAATGCGGTGTTCGTAATCAATGAGCACGATCTCGCCGGGGAGATGTCCGCCGCGTGCCTCGTAGACCTCGAAGCTGAGGTCACCGAAGCTGAAAAAGCCTATCTGCCACAGCACTCCTTGATCCGGGTCGCACTCTGCCCAGGGAACGCTGAGCTTATCGGGGGAGGGCGGCGCGTACTCCGTCAGAGTTTTGCAGATGCGGATGTAGGGCTTGTGCAGGGCATTCTGCTCACGGTAGCCGTCCTCGCCGCGAAATTCTCGCGTGAGGGATGCGGCGCTCTTTGCGCTGGCGATTATCCTGTCGAACATGGGGAGCAGGCCGCAGTGGTCCACGTCGGCGTGGGTGATGAGTATGGTTTTCTCCATCTCGTCAAAGCAGGGAATAAGACTGCGGAACAGAGAGAGCATCTCGTCCTTGTAGTAGGCGTAGCCGCTGTCGATGAAGAGGTACTTTTTGCCGCTTCGGATGATAGCGGTGTTGCTGCCGCAGGGAGGCTCTATGAGAATTATCTCCGTGGCCCCGGTGATGCTGTGGCGTGTAACTCTGGGGGAGAACGACGCGCCGCGGCAGCTCGCCAGCATGTCGGCAAATTTGCTTATGCTGTCGAAGGTACGGTAGGGGGACAGTCCCTGCTCGTCAAGTATCTGCATCGCCAGATTGGAGTTCACCAGAAGGTCATTCTTTGCCGAGGGAGATATGCCGCTGGCCTCAATGAGACTGTTTACGAAAGAGTTATAGAAAATGCTGTTGTCAAAGGTTCGCTCCGAGCGGTTGTAGTCAATGATGCGGATGCTGCATATCTGCTTGGCGCGGTGGACAAAGTCCTCAATGGCGGCTCTGCTCTCCACGAAGAGACCCATCTTGAAGAACTGATACTCGCCGCTGACGGCTTGAGAGCTCATGTAGGATATGTTGAAGTTGAATGCAGCGATGAGCTCAAGTATACGGGTCACGCTGCCCGGCTCGTCCCTGAGCTGAAATTCGATCAGTATAACGTTGGAGCTTTCCGCGCGGTTTTGCAGATAGCCTATCTCCGCCATCTGCTTGTCCGCTTCGGCAAGCTGCTCGGGCGTGCCATCAACGTCGAGAAAAATGGTGTGTGAATCGATGGCCTTGTTGTAGCTCACGCGGGTGATGTTTATGCCGAGAGCGGCAAATCGCCTGCTGGCCTGGAGAAACGCGCCGATGTGGTCGGGCACATTGGCAACATAGGTTTTTGTCATTATGTTCACCTTACTTAAGGCAACGGGAATCGAACCCGTGCCGGTTTTTTCGGGCGGATTTCCGCCCATGCTGCGTCAACGGTCTTGAAAATTCGTTAGCAAGGCAAGGACAACAAGGCAAAAAGCGCCGAACAGGGCCGCCGGAATGCGGCACAGGTTCGACTCCCGTTGCCTTTATTTGCTGAGAAAGTCGTGGGCCTCCCGGAGAATGCGGCGTGAGCTTTCAAATTGGAAAACGCTCATGGCCTCGTCAAAGCTCATAAGCTTCGCTTCACTCAGCTCCTCTTCCTGGCGCCGTATCTCCTGCCCGCTGTATTCGGCGGCGAAGTATATTACCCGCTTGATAACGCCGGGCTTTTTGGGCAGCCCATGCTCGTCGGTGGTCCTGAAGCCGGGAAGGATCGTTACCTTCAGTCCGGTCTCCTCGTATATCTCCCGCAGGGCGGTCTCCGCCTCTGTTTCGCCGGGTTCAACATGACCCTTGGGAAAGCCGTACCAGCCCTCGGTAGACTTGATTATAACGTATTTGATCTGGCCTGCCGCGCGGGTGAATACCACAGCGCCGCAGGAAACCTCGTAAGTCATGATGATTCTCCTTATATAATGTTTTGAAACGTACGCTATAGTTTAACACAATAGGGACAAAATTCATAGAGCTAAAGTGAAAAAATGACAAGTCCGTGTGTATCGGGCTTGTCATTTTCATGCCATATTTTCATCTGTCAATAACTCCGTGCTGTCATCGACTCAATACTTTATTTTCTCAAACGCAACCGTCTGTTTCTTCATGGATATCTTACCGACCTTGTAGCCGTATTCCGTAAGCTCTTTCTTATACGTCAAGAAAGAATGGTCTATGGGCAGGCCGGCTATTTTCTCTATCTCGGCATAGGTAAGCTTGAAGCTGTCTGTGCCGTTTTCTCTTATCCAGTTCCACAAGGGGTCGTATTTACTCATTTGAATGCCATTCCTCTCCGGTCATGGGGAACCTTTTTAGCAAACAGCGATTTTGGTATTCCCTATATAGGGTTACTGCTCGGGGTAACGTGACATTACATCAAGAAACTCGTCAAAATGACTATCGAATAATTCGACAAGCTTAGGGTCAAATTGACGGCCTGCCTGTGATACGATCTCAGCGCGGGCTCTCTGCGGGTCCCATTCATCCTTATAGTGGCGTTTGCTTACCAATGCGTCAAACACATCGGCTATTGCTACACATCTCGCGTATAGGTTGATCTCTTCTCCCTTTAATTGCTTCTGGTAACCAGTGCCGTCGAACCGCTCATGGTGTTCTTGCGCGATATGAGCCGCTATCTGCATAATTTCGCCGGGAGAATTATGCAGCAATTTGTACCCATAGTCCACATGCTTCTTTACTTCGGAAAACTCAGCCTCCGTCAATTTTGACGGCTTATTCAGTATGTCCTGAGGTACGCTTATCTTGCCTACATCGTGCATCATGCTGGCCACGCTTACTTTCCAGGTCTCTTCATCAGATAAGCCAAGGGCATGGCAGAAAATATCCGTATATGCCGCGACACGCTTGACATGCTGACCGGTCTCGCGGCTCTGCGCCTCGACCAGCTCTGCCAATGAGGTTACAAGCGTCTGCTGGTCGGCATAGAGGTCATTATTCTTTTCAATCAGATCATTTATCAGGCGCTGCAGCTTTTCCGTTATGCTACAGCAGATAACAGTTATGGCAAAAAGCTCGATGACACGAGGCAGTACTCCATATACCAATACCCCGTAAAGCGTAACCAGCGGTTCGTCGGGCACGTTTTTCAGATGCAGCGCGATCAGGTGGCTGGCTACCATAACCGGGACGCTAAGTATGGCGGTAAATAGTACGCTTTTTTTATCGCAATACAAGCAGGCGACCACAACGGGAAACACCAGCATGATGATAACGTGATAGGACAGAATGGAATATAATACACCTGCCATCATCACAACAAGCGTCAGTACAAAATAGCGTGTGAATTTACTGCGCAGATGCATAAAGTCATATAATATAGTGGGAACAAATAAAATCACCATTGATATCAACAGTGTTGGATAAATTGTGTTGGATATTTTGAACACATGAAATCGGTTTAAGAGCATGACAATAATCAGCAGCAGGATCATGATGCGGCAGATAGACGACATGCGGCGATCTGCATCGTTCTCAAAATCAATTGTCAAGCCTTCTGTAAATTTCATATTATCGCCTCTCTATCCTTTCTGAAATCATACTGGTTTCCGTTACTTACCGCGGCGTGCATCGCTTTTCGCGTTAGAGTACCTGCTTTTTACGCGTTCTCTTGAATTGATACATATTATTATCGGCAGTTTCTTTGGCCCTCAAAATATCGTCACCTGCCGCAAACGGCACTGAACCGATGGCCACGGACGGAAGGATATCCAGAGCTTTTCTTCTGACGTCCAATTCCTTCAGCAGGCTTATATAGCATGCTTCCGGCTCCGCGTTTTCGCCCAGCATAACACAAAACTCGTCTCCGCCGATACGATAGCATAACCCGTGTTTTGAATATGCTTTTTTTATGCAGGCTGCTATTTCTTTCAGACATTGGTCTCCAATCAAGTGACCGTAAGTATCGTTAATATGCTTGAAATCATCTATGTCCAATGCGACCAGCGTTCCGCCTTGTGGAAATGAGGCGGGGAGATTCAGATAGCTTTTCTGATTGAGCAATCCGGTGAGACCATCCAACTGCTGCCACATTCCGTTGCAATATGTATAGTAAAGAATTGACAGAAGCGACACGCATAGCCATGTTACATGAACCTGCGGAAATACTACCTGTATCGTTGTGCACGCCAATACGAATGCAATAATTGGATAAACGCTGGTTTTGCTTTTGTTCTGGTAACTGGCAATGACCCGCAGAGTCATAGCAAGCAGATAAATGATTCCTGCAATATAGATAAAGATGAATATTCCGAAAAATTTTCCCCGCATATATTGGTTGTTCTGATCAACGTAGAAAATCATTCGGAGAGGGAATGAAATCGCTAAAAATATCAGATATACAGCCTCAATGATAAGAGCGTATTTTGTGCTGCGGTTCTTTTCCAATGCGGCAGCGAGAATGATCGGGATCGCCGGCGTCAATCCGAATCCAAGATAATTCGAAATAATATTGACCCACCTTAACGACGCGGGGCCTTTATCCACAGCCACGCTTACTACCTCTAAGAGCGAGATCGCAATAATCAATAAAAAAGACAGGATAAACAAGCGCCTTTGCCTTTTTTGAAGAGTTTCATTGTGCTTGGTGAGAATACACATGATTGCCAGAACAAATACATCTATAACCGTAATGATCAAAAAATAGCTATCCATTTTAATACTGATCCTTATATAGTCTATTCGTGTAAAGCGTACAGAGTTCCTGATATGCCCTGCCGAGTTTTCATGCTTTTCCGCAATGCCGCATGTCATCAGACAGACACACTCAACTGTGAACGGTTTAGACTGTCAAAAAGTGTTTTTCCGTAAGTGCCTATCTCTCGAGACCGCCGGAGATTCTTCGCACTCCCGCCTTCGGCGGGGCTCAGAATGACATAGTCTTTCGGTTTTGCGTTTTGTCGTTACATCGTACAAGTCTAAAGGTTGTGTCATTCTGAAGATCGTGAAGAATCTCCGCAGTATATCACTGAATGGCAGTATCATTCTGTGCGTGCATCCTCATAAGCACAATCGTTTTTTGACAAGCTGCTGTGAATGGTTATAGGGAACATTCAATTGCTTCTGCTGCTGTTTTTATTATCTGATCAGGGTCATTTCCATACACATCCAGATTTTCTGCTTTATACAGCACGCATTCCGGAATTCCATACATTCCCGTTGCCAGTGCTTTTATATATCCATACCCAAATTCATCGTTAAAGATCTGTCCTCCTGCTGTGGTGACATAAAACAGTTTTTTCGCCTTGCATAATCCAACGGGAATACCTTCTTCTGAATATCGGAAGGTAATACCCACAACAGAGATGGTTTCGATATATTTCTTCAGAATTGCAGGAAAGGACAGATCCCAAAAAGGAGCTGCAATAATGATATTGTCGGCGTCTGCGAATTTTTTTGCATATTCGTATTTGGGATCGCAAAATTCCCTTGTCTTGCAATCTTCGTTTCTGTCAATAATACCCTTATCATCCAAATCGGGAAAGTGTTCATTGGCCAACACAAGACGTTCCATATCTCCGGGAATCTTTTGCAAAAGTACTTCCGCCAGTTCCCTTGTTCTGGAATGTGTCCTGGGACATGCATCGATAAATAATGTTTTCATATTCTATCCCTTTTTCTAATATAATCTAATATATAAAATTTAATAGTCCTGGGGTCTCAAATTAGACCCGTGACAGCATACTAACGTCTCAATATGGGGTTGAGTGATCAAGATTAATGTCTTGATCACGAGAGCAAATCTTCCCCTTTGACTGCCAACAGACATTACTAAAGTATAAATCTACTCTCAGCTGTGATATGGAATGTATCATCCCCAATTAGTTCATATGCTTTTTAAAAAAACATAAACCACTATTATCAAAGCGAAAACCGCTATACATGCAACAAACCCAATATGCGCTTTCTTCTTCCCGGCTTGCGTAGAAACCGAATAGTATGTATCATCGGTGATGCTGTTTCTTGTTTCGCTTGTCTGCCGTTTTTCTGAAGAAAATAATTCCTTTTTCCGGTCTTGCACCTCCCGTAACTGTGCAAAGGGATCTTCCCTAGATAAAATACGTGTATAAAAATCTCTTACCATTGTTAAGTCGCATTCGTCACTGATAGTGCCGCCCATTGTATCATGGGCAATCCGATTGCGAACCCAGCGTAAATGTTTCAGTGTTCTATAATCATTATCCCAAGATGGAATATAATATTGGCCGAATCTGGAGGTTTCCATTTGTGAAATATATTCACTGACACCACTTTTGCTGGATAATAAATCCATGCAAAGATTGTCAAGTCTTTTATACTCTTCGAAAAAAGTGTTATCAATCTCGTTCATTTCTCTATGACCTTCTAAAGAACATCAGTATGCGGATGTGTAAAATGCAGCTTTTCTGTAGGTGGCTACGCTTGCTTGATCAATCTGCTGAAATTTTTCCTGAGGCATTTTGATAATATATAATGCTTTTTCGAGTTCTGCATCATTACTGTATATCTTCTCCACCTTGCTCTTTCCGCATATCGTAAGTCTCGGAAACAGGGCAATGAAAACAGTTGCCATTGCAATACGGTTTTTCATCAGCATTCTCTCCTACTAAACCCGTGACAGCACCGCGACGCTCTCGCAATGCCGGGTACGCGGGAACATGTCGACTGCGGTCAGATGTGCTGCGGTATAGCCCTTTTCCGAGAAAAGCTTCAGATCGCGGGCGAGCGTTGCCGGGTCGCAGGAAACATAAACCACTCGCGCGGGGGTCATCTGAGCGATGGAGTTGATCACATCCGGGGCGAGACCCTTGCGGGGCGGGTCGACGATTATCACGTCGGGCGTCAGACCGGCCTCCGCGAAATGACGGGCGGCGTCGGAAGCGTCTGCGCAGATAAAATCCGCGTTTTCGATCCCGTTGCGGCGGGCGTTTTCCTTTGCGTCTTCAATGGCCGCGTCCACGATCTCCGCTCCGGTCACATGGGCGCATTTGCCCGCGGCACAAAGGCCGATGGTGCCCGTGCCGCAGTAAAGGTCAAGTACATGCTCCGTGCCTGTAAGCCCGGCGTACTCTATGGCTTTGGCGTAAAGCCGCTCCGCCTGAGGGGTGTTTATCTGGAAGAAAGAGCGGGGAGAGAGCTTGAAGCGCAGGGAACAAAGCTCCGCGTCGATACTCTCATCGCCCCAGAGGGTGACGAATTGATCGGAGAGTATGCCGTTGCCTTTGGAATGGTTCACGTTCAGAACCACGGATACCAGCCCGGGACAGGCTTCCCTCAGCATGTCTATCAGCTCGCTGACATGGGGGAGCTTGTCCGCCGCCGCTACGATGCACACGCAGCTTCCGTGCTTAACGTCACGGACGAAAAGACGGCGTACTACGCCTCTGGCTGTCAACTCATCATATGCCGGGACGGAGAACTCGTCCATCCAGCGGCACAGAACGGCAGACGCAGCGTCGGTCATTTCGCTCTGGAGCAGGCAGCTATCTATGGGTACTATGTCATGGCTGCGGGGGCGGTAGAAGCCGGTGACTGCCTTACCGTCCGCCTGCCCAACGTTGAGTATGGCCTTGTTGCGGTAGCGTTCCGTAAGCGGGGAGGGAAGTATTTCTTCCGCGGTTATGTCAAGACCGCCGATGCGGCGCATGGCGTCGTCCACCCGCTGCTTCTTTATCCGCAGCTCCTCTTCGTAGGAAACATGGCGAAAGTCGCAGCCGCCGCATTTTGAACACACCGGGCAGTCGGGCTCAACGCGGTGGGGGGAGGGCTCCGTAAGCTCCTCGACCTTTGCCCAAACGGCGGTTTTGCTGACCTTGAGCAGCTTTATTACACAGCGCTCACCGGGCAGCGCGCCTGCGACAAATACGGCTCGTCCGTCAATGCGGGCAACGCCATAGCCCTCGGCGGTGCAGCCCTCTATAACGACCTCGTATATCTGATTTTTGCCAAGCTCCGTCATTTCCTGCCTCCGTTTCCGATGACCTCCCAGCCGGGCATAGGGAAGCGCTGTATCGCCCGAAAGACCTTCTGCTTGAAATCTTTCTGCTCAAGGCTGAGCTTTTCTATAAGCTCCTTCACGTCCTGCCGCTTGCTCACGCCGTCCATTGGGCAGGTGTTCTTCACCACCGGCAGTGCATAGCGGCGGGCCAGCGACGTTGTCATGGCCTCGTCGGCGTAGAGCATGGGGCGTATCTGAGTAACGCCGCTGCGGTCCATGAAGGTGACCGGACGGAAGCAGCTTATGCGCCCCTCATAAATAAGTGACATCAGATATGTCTCCACGGCGTCGTCCATATGGTGGCCGAAGGCAACCTTGCTTATGCCGTTTGCCATAAGCGTGTCGTTGAGCAGGCCCTTGCGCATTTTCACGCAGAGGGAACAGGGATTCTTCTCCTGCTTTACGTCAAAGACCACATGGCGGATGTCAGAGGGCACATATATATATTCCACGTCGAGCCTGCGGCAAAGCTCGCGCACGCCGGAGAAATCCATGTCGTCAAAGCCGATGCCGATGGTGATGGCCGCGAGAGAAAAGCGCTTGGGATAATAGCGGCGCAGGGAGGCCAGAGAGCAGAGCAGAGAGAGAGAATCCTTGCCGCCGGATATGCCCACGGCGATGCGCTCGCCGTCCTGTATCATGTCGTAATCCTCCACGCAGCGGCGTACAAGACTCGTAAGATGTTCCATAAAAGTCACCAAAATTAAAAAATGAAATTGAGAAAACGAGAGAAAACAAAAGCAAAATTGAGAAAAACAGAGCTTTATAAGAATAAAGCGAAAAAGGTGTTGACACGCTCTTCCCGTTGTGGTATAACTTAGAAGCCCTCAAAGGGTCTTATACAGTATTTTAAAATGCATTGACTATAAAGTCAATCGCAAAAGATATTATTGGAGGTTAATGTTCCATGTCTACTTTCATGGCTAACAAGAATACCGTTGTTAGAAAATGGTATATTCTTGATGCTGCGGGAAAGCCCCTCGGCCGCACCGCCGCTACCGCCGCCACCCTGCTGCGCGGCAAGCATAAGCCTGATTACACCCCCCACGTTGACTGCGGCGATTTCGTTATCGTTGTCAATGCTGATAAGGCTGTTCTCACCGGCAATAAGCTCACCCAGAAGTACTATCGCACTCACTCCGGCTATGTAGGTCATCTGCATGAGACTCAGTACAAGACCCTCATGGCTACCAAGCCCGAGCTGGCTATGACCATCGCCGTTAAGGGTATGCTCGCTAAGAACCCCACCGGCCGCAAGCAGCTCGACAGACTGAAGGTCTATAAGGGTGCTGAGCACAAGCATGCCGCTCAGAAGCCCGAGATCTGGGAATAAGGGGAGGTACTGAATAATGTATACAAGCAAGAAGCCTTATATGTACGGCACCGGCAGAAGAAAGTCTTCTGTTGCCAGAGTTCACCTGTTCCCCAACGGAACCGGCGCTATCACCATCAATGGCCGTGATATCGACGATTACTTCGGTCTCGAGACCCTGAAGCTCATCGTTCGTCAGCCCCTGGTCACCACCGATACCCTTGGTAAGGTTGACATCGTTGCCACCGTTACCGGCGGCGGCGTTACCGGCCAGGCCGGCGCCATCCGTCATGGCATCGCCCGCGCCCTTCTCGCTGTTGACGAGAGCTACCGTCCCGCCCTCAAGGCAGCCGGCTTCCTCACCCGCGATCCTCGAATGAAGGAGCGTAAGAAGTACGGTCTGAAGGCCGCCCGTCGTGCTCCCCAGTTCTCCAAGCGCTGATTGGAACTTTTTCAAGCGAAAAGAGTCAAAACCCTGGAATCTATCCGATTTCAGGGTTTTCTTTTTTGTGCGCGCCTGGTAATGCGCATTCGCTATGACGTGGCTATTTCCCTTTGGTAAATACAAAGAAACGTCTGACTTTGTTTTTTGAAAGCAGGCGTTCTAATATAATGTGATGTCCCGAAGCTTTATAAAAATAGCTTTTTTTAATGGCGATAATAGAGTATAATAACAGAAAAGGCAAAAGAGGGGTATACCGGTGAAGATACATATTATCGGTTGCAGCGGAGCGGGAAAATCATATTTGGCGGCGGGCTTGGCCCGAAAGTATAATATCCGGCACTATGATTTGGATGAGCTGCAGTGGGATAATGAAGCTGATACATACGGTGTGAGAATGCCCTTGGAAAAGCGGGCGGAGCTGCTTGCTGAGATACTCGATCATGATGATTGGATAATAGAAGGCGTATATTATGCGTGGTGCATGCAGTGCTTTGAGGATGCGGATATAATATATCTGCTGGATACGCCGAAAAGAGTATATAAGTACAGAATAATCAGACGGTTTGTCAAGCGAAAGCTTGGCCTTGAAAAAGGGAAAAAAGAAACGCTCAAATCATTGCGGGAGCTGCTCGAATGGACGGATACGTTCCAGAATGTAAACATGGCAGATATAAGAAAAATACTGGAGAAATATAAGGATAAGACGGTTTTGATATACAGCGGCAGAGAAGTTAATACCCTGATCGGGTAACTCTCCCAAGGAGGAATACAATGAACTTATTTGACATACTCGGCCCCATAATGGTCGGCCCGTCCAGCTCGCATACGGCGGGAGCGGTGCGTATCGGCGGCATGGCCCGTGCGCTGCTGGGCTGTCAGCCGGACAGGGCGGAACTGCTGCTCCACGGCTCCTTTGCCTCCACCGGAGCGGGTCACGGCACCTATCAGGCGCTTATCGCCGGATTGCTGGGTCTTGCCCCCGACGACCCGGATGTGCCCCACAGCTATGAGCTGGCGGAGCGGGCGGGCATGCGCTTTTCTTTTGCAAACGTGAATCTCCGCGACGTCCATCCCAACAGCGTGCTTATCCGCATGGAGACCGCTGACGGGCGAAAAATGGAGATTGGCGCGTCCTCCCCCGGCGGAGGGCGAATAGAGGTATTTCAGGTGGACGGTCTGCGTACAGCCTTCAGCGGCGAGCTGCCCACGCTGCTGGTGCGCAATAATGACCAGCCGGGCTGTGTCAGCCGCGTAACCGGGGCGCTGGCCAACGGCCAGATAAATGTGGCCTCCCTGCAGCTCAGCCGGGGCGGACGGGGCGGCAGCGCTGTTATGGTCATAGAATGTGACGAGGAGATACCCTGGAGCACCGTTGAAGAGATACGCGCCCTGCCAGGAATACTTCAGGTTACCAGATATAGCTTGGAGGAAGCGAAATGATCGATTTTTCTTCGATAGAACAGATGCTTGAGGATACCCGCCGGAGCGGACTTCAGATATGGGAAAATATAATGCTCTCGGACTGCGAGCAGCAGGGCATAAGCGAGGAGATATCCCTTTCCAAAATGGACCGCATGCTGGACGCGATGATAGCCGCCGATGCAAGCTACCGGGCGGAGGAACGCTCAGCCAGCGGTCTGGTGGGCGGCGACGGCGGCAAGATGATGGAATATGCCAAAGGTGAAACGCTCTGCGGCGATTTCCTTACGGATGTAATGGCGAGCGCTCTGCGCATGGGCGAATGCAACGCCTGCATGAAGCGGATCGTCGCCGCGCCCACGGCGGGCGCCTGCGGCGTTCTGCCGGCTGTCCTGCTGGCCTACCATCGCCATTTCGGAGCTGACGAGAAGGAGCTTATCCGCGCCCTGTACGTTGCCGCCGGCTTTGGCATGATAATAGCTAACCGGGCTTCCATATCCGGCGCGGAGGGCGGCTGTCAGGCCGAGATAGGCGCTGCCGCCGCTATGGCGGCTCCCGCGCTGGTTCAGCTCATGGGCGGCTCTCCCGGACAGATGGCTCACGCTTGCGCTATGTCCATGAAAAATCTGCTGGGTCTTGTCTGCGACCCGGTGGGCGGTCTTGTGGAGGTGCCCTGCGTGAAGCGAAACGTAATCGGCGCAATGGATGCCGTTTCCACCGCTCAGATGGCAATGGCCGGGATAGAGAGCCGCGTACCGCCGGATCAGGTGCTGGACGCCATGCGCGAGGTGGGTGAATCCCTGCCGCCCTCGCTTCGCGAGACTGGTAAGGGCGGCCTTGCAGCCACTCATTTCGGCAAGCAGTACGCCCCGAGGGAGGAATAATAAAAAAGCGGGGAAGCAGACACTTCCTCGCTTTTGCTTTATCAAATCTCGGTGAAGGTGTATCTCTTCACATAACCATACTGGTTGACCTCAATGAGAATTTCACCGTCGTTCTCGCTTACGACCTCTACTTCCGGCACCTGCGCGTGATTTTTGACATATGCCACGGGGTTATTGGTCTCTATCTCAAGAAGCTCCTTCTTGCCATGCTCACGGCCTCCGCAGGGGTTATAGGATTCAATAATGAGCTCGTATTCTTTCATGCTGACCTCCTGAATGTAAGGCAGCGGGAGTTTAACCCGTTGCCTTAAGTGTAAATAAATTTTATCAGCAAATAGTGCTTTTGTCAAAGGAGAAAGTGTCGCAGTTTTGTAGAAAATAGAGATAGAATTATCTATACAGTTCTGCTATACTGCTTGTGCTAAGGGGTGAAGAAAATGCTTTTCGAGTATAAGCTTTCCTATTTTGACTGCCAGACCTGCCAGAGCAAGATTCATTGTAAGGAATGCTCTCAGCGGGTATATGACGCTCTTGAGGACATGGATGTAGAAATTATCGAGAGCGATCTGGAACGGAAGATACTGCAGCTTGAGATGGACGAGGATATTGAAGACGATGTTATCGACGCTTTGGAGGACTGCCGCTTTTTTGCGGAATAAGTGAATATGAAGTATGCCGACCGCCCGGGAGAACTCTCCCGGGCGGTTTTTGGCTTTCTGCCACTCGAAACATTTTTTGACATTATTTGCGGAAATATATTGACAAATAGGTAAAGTAGATGTATGGTTAATTACACAAGTAATTAACCAATTAGGGCATAACAGGGAGGTGCCGGACGGATGCAGGAACTGCTTACGGATGAGAAATCCATATATCTTCAAATCTGCGAGATGATAGAGACCGATATTCTTCGCGGCATTCTGCTGGAAGGCGAGCGCGTGCCCAGCACCAATGAGCTGGCGCGGATGTATACCATTAACCCAGCTACGGCGGCCAAGGGAGTGAATATGCTGGTGGACGAGGGAATCCTCTATAAAAAGCGCGGCATAGGCATGTTTGTGGAGACCGGAGCCGCGGAGCGTATTCGGCGGAGAAGAAAGCAGGATTTCAAGGAGAAGAAGATATCCGCCCTGCTGGCGGAGGCTAAGAGCCTTGGCATAAGCAGGGCCGAGCTTATAGAGATGATAGAGAACGGAGGAACCGAAAAATGAGCAAGATCGTTTGCAAAGGTATAAAAAAGAATTATAAGAACAAAGCGGCTCTCAAGGGTGTGGATCTGACACTTGAGAGTGGCAGAATATATGGTCTCATCGGCCGCAACGGAGCCGGAAAGACCACTCTGCTCTCCATAATATCCGCCCAGAACCCGCTCTCCGAGGGCAGCGTGGAGCTGGACGGCGAGACCATCTGGGAAAACCAGGCCGCTCTGGACAGAATATGTTTTTCCCGGGAGATAAACGTTTCCGGCAGCAACGGGATAGGCACTATGAAGATAAAGGAATATCTCAAGACTGCCGCCATCTATTACCCCAATTGGGATAAGGTTATGGCAGAGAAGCTGATAAATGAATTCGGCATAGACGTAAAGAAGGCGATGGGCAAGGTCAATAAGGGTATGCTCTCCGCCGTTACCATTACTGTGGCTCTGGCAAGCAAGGCTGAGTTTACCTTCCTTGACGAGCCGGTGGCCGGGTTGGACGTTATCGCGCGCGAAAACTTTTACCGCATTCTGCTGGACGAGTTCTCAGCCACCGGGCGCACCTTCGTAATATCCACTCATATCATCGAGGAAGCGGCAAACGTATTTGAGGATGTAATACTGGTTCGGGACGGCGAGATAATCCGCATGGAGGATACCCAGGAGCTGGTGGAGCGGTGCCGCTATGTCAGCGGTCTGGAGGCCGAGGTAGATAAAGCCGTCGCCGGCCTTGAGACCCACCATGCCGTCACAACGGGCCGCGGAAAGTCCGTCACCGTAGTCCTGAAGCCCGGCGAAAAGATAGCCGAGGGCTATGACGTTACCGTTCAGCCTATGAGCCTGCAAAACGTATTCGTTGCCCTCTGCGGCGATGAGCGCGAAAACTGAGCGGAAACGGCTCGAAAGGAGCGATGGAAAATGAAATGTGAAAAGTGGGTGCGTATCGCGGTAACCATACTGCTGATGACTATGGGCTTTGCCCTGTTTTATGCGTTGATCATGTGGTTTTCAACTGGCACGGACGCGATGCCCTTTGTGATGATCCCCTATTATCTTGTACTGGGAGGAGCTCTCTTTGTGCTCATAATGGGCATAACAGCCTATAAATGCTATCTGCCGGTCTGCGTTTCGTTCGGCAGCACACGCCGCGACGCTATATTCGGCCTGCAAATCATGGAACGTCTGCCTGCAATGGCTGTCATACTGATATCCGTGGTTGTCTGCATGATATTCAGGAACGATGTTACCCGTGGATTTATGGCTCTGTGGCTGCCTATGTTCTGCCTGCTTATTTGCGCGGGCTCTCTGGGCGGTATCATCGGCTGCATCGGCGTGCGCTTCGGGCGTATAGGAATGATACTCTCGGTAATCATATTCATTATGTGCGGAATGGCCGGCGGATTTATCGGCGGCTTTACCGCCGGGGGCGGTGTATTCAGCTTCGGTATGAATATTGATATTTCAAAGCTGATAACCATAATAAGCGCGATTTTGGCCGTGGTGCTCTGGGCGGTGGAGCTTATTCTGATGACAAGAATACTGAAAAAGTACGAGGTCAAGCTTTGAACAGTGCTTGCTAAGGAGGTAAAGTCATGCTTAAAGCATTCAAAAATGAATTTCGCCTCAGCGGCAAGACGGCTATTTTCAGCGGTGTGTTTACGCTGGGCATGTATATATTCGGATATATCCTGCTGACAATAGTCCTTGCCATTGATCCTGAGGAGGATACCACCTTCTTTCCTATGGGCAGCCTTATGGCTGTTGTAGGAGCTGTTATAGGTCAGATGATGTATGACGGCGCCAGCTTCAGCACCAATTACAGTCTGGCAGTTGCCATGAGCCAGAGACGCCTGCCGCAGATATTCGCCCATTTTCTGGTATCTCTGCTGCGCATGGCGGTAGTCGCCTCGGTGGTGTACCTGCTCATGATGCTGGACGAGCTTGTGGCCCACAGTATTTACGCCGGACGGGATATGGAGCTTGATCCGCGCGCACTTGTTTCCCCCGGCAGCCTGGCAGCGTTTATCATCGTTCCGGTGGTTTTTGCACTGTTTGTTGCCTCTGTGAAGCTGCGCTTCGGTACTCGCGGTTGGACGGTGATGTATTTCATCATTATTTTCGGCAGTATACCGATCCCGCGCCTTGTGGACATGGCCATTGAGCGGCCGGAGCATCCTGTATCCAAAGTGCTGAGAGCGGTGTTTATGCCAATCGCCGAGGTGATGACACCCGCATTGGGCATAGCGCTGGCTGTGGCTGCCGCAGTTATTATTCTGCTGGTTTCCATACGTCTGTATATGCGCGCCCAGGTAAGCATATATTAAAGAAAAGCCACCGGATCATTCAATGAATGTTCCGGTGGCTTTTATATGCCGGCTGATTTTGGAGGCTGCGATATATGAACTTTAATCAACGAAGCCGCCGCGGTCAATACCCGCGGCGGCCTGCATATCCATATCAGTAATATATCTTATCGTAAAGATCGTACATGATGTCCTCAAGCTCCCGGCCCATATCCTCAAATATGTCCGCAAGCTCATCAAGAGTGTAGTCGGAAATATCGGTGGGCTTAACAGAGGGAAGCTTGATTTTGGATTTTTTGTCGCTGGTGTTGAGAATAGCTGTGAACGTGCCGTCATCGGTGTATGCAGCAAACTCGTGGTCGCTGCCGCCGGACTTGCCCTCGTCAACGCTGAGCTTGCATACGCGATCTCCGTCATAGTTTACCTTATAGGTTCCGTACCAGAGACCGAGAGAGGACTTCTTTGAGATGTCAACATCATATTCTATCTCAATATCCTCATAGTCATAGCACAGAGAAAGGCTGCCTTTCAGCTTCTTGCCGTCCAGCTCGTACTCGCTGGAGAGAACCATGCTGTCCCACTCGTCCTCAATAACGATGGCGTCGCGTCGCCCGTCCTTGGGCTCGCCGTAGGACTCATAGCTTATGCTCACGGTGGAGCTATAGGAGTCTCTGAAGATTATCTTGTCAAGATATACCCGCTTTCCATTGACAGCGGTGATCCAGGTGAAATCACTGTCTGCCATATCAGTGCCGATGTCGCGGGCATTAGCGCGGAGTTCGTCGATGAAGTCGTCATAATCATCCCTTATCTGGGCGTCATCTGTCTCATATCCGGTGCCGATATAGGATAATCCGTAGACGGCATAGAAAAGCTCATAAGCGGTTTTGCTGGATTCGAGGTAGTCTGCCAGCTTTTTCAGCATGGCTTCAATGTCATCCTCATCGGGGGTGAAGGTGTAAACGGTGCACTCCACATCCTTGTCCAGATAGCTGAGCTCGATCTTGCGCTTTTCTTTAGTCACATTTTCCTTGGTGACGCAGCTTGTGAGTATTTCGGAAATGTCGTCCAGAAGCTTCTGGACATCCTTGCCGGAAAGCTCCTTAAAGAGCTCTTTTGTCTCATTAGCGCTGTCACTGTCTATCGGGATGCCATTTTCCTCCAGCATATTCAAAAGAGCATCCAAGGTTATGGTGTAGTACTTGCTGTCCAGCTCAGGCAGTTGAATGCCGATGCTGTCCTTGTCGGCGGTAATTGTTCCACTGAGCAGGGCGTCGTCGTCATAGCTTACGATAAAACCGAACAGACCTTCCTTGGAGCTGATGTCAGCGCTCAGACCGATGGAAAGCGCGTTGAAAATGGCATTGGTGTCGCTGTAATAGTAGTCGTCCAGGCGGGAATTGAAACTGAGAGTCATATCGCCGGAGTACGCAAGCGCGTTGGAGCTTTTTGAGGTAATGGCATCCACGGAAGAGGAAACTGCCGAGGAAAGCGGGGAGAGATACATATTCTTATGTATGTCAATAAACTTGGCGGCGGGTGATTTCAGCGCTCCGCCGAGGAGAACAACGGAGAGCACGATGGCCACCAGCAGAACGGCAGCGACAACTGCCGCCATGACTATAGTCTTTCTGCTCTTTTTGAGAGTTGCAACAGGCGCGCTTTCGGGAGCGGGATCATATTGGGGCGCGGGACTGACTTCTGGGACAGCGGTATCAGGGGTCGCAGTGGACGAGTCGGCTTCCAGAGGGGTTCCGCATTTTGAACAGAATTTGCCTGGATTTTCGTACTGCTCGCCACAGTTGGGACAAGTGACCATATACATCCTCCATTCTTTGTATTTAATATGGCGTAAAGTATTATACAATAGAGCTTGCCTTTTCGCAATATGTTAAAAATCGGATATCGACATGATACCTGATTTCCCTCCTGTATTAATCTATCCCGAAAAAGCGTTTGCCGTTTTCAAGGGTCTGGGCAGCGACTTCCTCGGGGGTCTCCCAGCGTATACCGGCGATGAATTCGGCGATATATTTCAGGTAAGAGGAATCGTTGCGCTTGCCGCGGTGGGGTACGGGAGTCATATAGGGGCTGTCGGTCTCAATCATGTAGCGGTCGGCAGGCATTGCCGCCAGAATGCCGGGAGCTTTTTTGTTGTTCTTGAAGGTCACAGAGCCGGTGAAGGATATGTTCCATCCGGCCTTGAGGATATCTCTGGTCATTTCAAGACTGCCGGAATAGCAGTGGACAACGCCGCGCACGGTGGGGAACTGCCGCATTATGTTCAGAAAATCCTCGTGGGCTTCGCGGTCATGGATAATAACGGGCATGTCCAGGTCTCGGGCCAACGCCATCTGAGCGGCAAATACTTCCCGCTGGGTCTGACGGGGCGAGAAATCATAGTGATAGTCCAGACCTATCTCACCGATTGCCTTTACCTTGGGAAGCCGGCAAAGCTCCTCAATGGCGGCCATATAGCTGTCGCTCACGTCCTCGGCTTCGTGGGGATGTACGCCGGCGGCGGCGTACACGTAATCAAACTGCTCCGCCAGTGCCGCCGCGGTTCGGGAAGTGGCCAGATCACTGCCGGGGTCAAGTATCAGTTCCACACCGGCGGCTGGCATAGCGGAGAGCACGTCAAGGCGGTCGGCTTCAAATTTTTCAGAATCAAAATGAGCATGTGTGTCAAAGTACATAAAAATCCTCCATGCGGCAGCACCGCACAAATAGTCATGAAAAATCCCCTCGCATGGAGGATTTTCGCCATCATCGCCGGTTGCCCAAAGGGCGAGGCGACGGGCTTTTCATAATATAGTGTGTTCTTCACACGAAACTTCTCCTTAAAAAAACAGGAAAAAATGTCTTGCATTATTTTATTATATATGATACCATAACTAATGCCTAAAATTAAAGGGTAAAATATGAAATATTTTCAGCCTTGCGCTTTTGCGGGCTGTGTTGAAAGGATTGTTATTAATATGCAGCTCGTTCTTACTATTTTCCAGCTTCTTTGCGCTGTCGCTGTTGTCCTCATCGTTATGTTCCAGTCCGGCAAGAGCGCCGGCCTCTCCGGTGCCATCGGCGGTATCGCTGATACCTTCGCCGCAAAGAACAAGGGTCGTTCCATCGATGCAAAGCTGGCCAAGTCCACCAAGTGGGTTGCCATCGCTTTTGTCATCCTTACCCTTATCCTCAATATTATTGCCTGATTGAAGGACGTCGGAAAAGCGCAGCCGTGATGGTTGCGCTTTTTATTTACAAAAATGTAATTTTTAGAGGTGGATTTGCAGCCGCTGATTTGCTATACTTGGCATGTGCACATGTGCCTGATTAACCCTCCAAGGAGTACAGAAAAATGAAGATATATAAAAAGCTGACTGCCGGCGTCTGTGCGGCTGTCATGCTCCTTTGCGCCGTCCCCAATGCGGGAGCGGCATATACCCGCGATGAAAGCAGAGATGCTGACGTTCTTTACACGCTGGAGCTCATCCAGGGCTCGGACAAGGGCTATGAGCTTTACCGGGCGCCTACCCGGGCCGAGGCACTGGTCCTCACTGTCCGACTGGCGGGCGGCGAGGACGAGAAAGGAGAATACCATAATCCCTTTACCGATGTTCCCGAGTGGGCCGAGAAGTATGCCGCCTACGCCTACGCTGCCGGCCTGGTGAACGGAACTGACGCCGGTATATACGGCTTCGACCAGCCGGTCAGCGAGGATGATTACGCCACCATGCTCCTGCGCGTGCTTGGCTATTCCGATGCGCTGGGCGAGTTCACCTGGGAGCAGAGCGCTCTTTTTGCTGCCCGCCTGGGCATAAAGCGCAGCGATGATGACGGCAGCTTTACCCGCGCGGATATGTTTTCTATGACCTGCGACACTCTCACGACCCGGCTGAAGGGAAAGACCACCACTCTCATAGAGCGCCTTGCTGCGGATGGCGATGTGGACGGAGCTAAGGCCAATGCCATAGGCATGTCCATTGGCGGCGAGCTGGACGGTGCGGAGATATATGAGCGCTGCATCGACGCCGTTTTCTCCATAAGCTTTTATGAGAACGAGACAGGCCTCCAGCTCAATGAGCCTATCGCCAACGCCAGCGGCTTCTTTATAAGCCAGGATGGCGTGGCCGTTTCCAACTACCATGCCTTCGCGAACAGCAGCGTTGCAGTGATAACACTCAATAACGGCGAAAAATACAGGGTTACGGAGATACTCAGCTACGATAAGCTTACCGACCTCGTGGTGTTCCGTGTCAGTAGCACGTCCCTTGATATGAAGCTGAACAGCTTCTTCCCGTGCTTGGAGTATGTCCATTCCGATAACGTGAGAAACGGCGAAACGGTTTACGCAATCGGCAGCCCCCTCACCCTCAGCGGAACCATAACATCAGGGATCGTCAGCTATAAAAACCGCGAGGTGCAGGGCTTCGGCAACCCCATGATACAGAATACCGCCGCCATTTCCCAAGGCAACAGCGGCGGTGTGCTGGTGAACGCGTATGGACAGGCCATTGGCAGTACCTGTGCGTATTTCATCAACGGTCACAGCCTGAACCTTGCGATACCGCTGAATATCCTTTTTGAACTGGATCTCTCCGCTCCCGGCTGCACCATTGCGGAAATGAATGAGCAGGTAGCCGCTCAGGAGGCGGAAGAGACAGATGAAAACGTCTAAAGATTGACTATTTTTCAGTTCAATATTATAATGAAGCCATAAGATTATTTGATAGGGAGGAATATCTCGTGTATGTCAAGAACAAGATGACAGCTAATCCGTATACCATTCGTCCCAACGCAAGCATCAGCGATGCATTCTCCATCATGAAGGATCACGGCTTCCATCAGCTTCCCGTTGTGAAGAACGGCAAGCTTGTTGGTATGCTCACGGAGACTGAGCTGCAGAACGTTACCCCCTCCAAAGCCACTTCGCTCAGCGTTTATGAGATCAATTATCTGCTTACCAAGATAGACGTATCTCAGGCAATGAGCACCGACCCCGTCACCATTGAGGCTGACGCTCTGCTGGAGAAGGCCGCCGTTCTCATGCGCAGCCATGATGTCCGCGCCCTACCGGTCATGGAAGGCAAAAAGCTGGTCGGCATCATCACGCAGTCTGATATTTTTGACGCCTTTATCGATATGATGGGCGCGAGAAACGCAGGCGCGAGAATAGAGGTCCATGTACCCAATAAGCCCGGCGTGGGTGTTGAGGTCATGAAGGTTATCGGCGAGACCGGCGCCAACATCATGCACATGGCTCTGCACAACGGTGCGGATGAAGGCGAGCTGGACTTCAAGCTCGACATAGAGGACGCCAGCGCGATCTGCGCCAAGCTCAACCAAATGGGCTATAAAGCCAAGTGCTGATACTTACATAGCGCAAGACAGAAGAAACTCTTATAAACAAACGGGGACTGCGGAAATTTCCGCAGTCCCTTTGCATTTGTATGAAAGCTGATTACTTGAAGTAGACCTTGCTCAGACGGTCGATCTCTTCGGATGCCCAATCGTACGCGCCGTCGAAGGTGGTGCCGGGGCCGCCCATAGTGAAGCTGGGGATGAGACCCTTGCCGCCGCCGGTTTTCTCGATGATGTCAACGAGACCGTTGGTGATGGCTTCCTTGCTCCAATCCACCTTGTCGAACTTACCGTTGTCAAGACCGCCCTGGATGGCGATCTTGCCGCCGTACTTCTTCAGCAGTTCAGGAATGTTGTTTTCCAGAACCGCGCCCTGGAATACGTCGATGCCCATGTCGATCATGTCGGGCACCAGATCGGCGGCATAGCTGTCGGAGTGGTGAACGATGAGCTGGCAGTCGCATTCCTTCTTCCAGAAACCGTAGATCTTGGTGTAAGCGGGCTTGATGAACTCGCGGAACATCTCGGGGCTAAGGAACAGTCGGGTCTGGCTGCCCCAGTCGTCATGCTGGAAGAGAGCATCGGGGTGATAGCGGCGCTTGGTTTCCTTGGCTACCTCAATCTGCCAATCAACGATGAAGTCGATAAGGTCATGCATGGCCTCGGGCTCCTCGTAGAGGTTTATCATGGTGTCCTCTACGCCCATGAGATAGTGAAGCTTCTCAAACAGGCCGTTTACGAACCAGGGGGCAACAAACTTGTCGTTACGGTCTACCTTCTCGACCTGAGCGAGAATGGCGTCCCACTCCTCCTCAGGGTACTTGCTGGGGTCGGGAACCAGAGGCTCCAGAACATCGCGCCACTTGGTGACGTCCTTGATAACCTTGGCATCGCCTTCGGTCACGGGGAAGGGGCCGGGCTCGCCGACCGGCCAGAATACCTTCACGCCCCAGTCGTTGACCTTGCTGCCGCCGACTTCACAGAAGCCGCCGCAGTGGTCGTGAATGGGGTCGAGGAACAGCTCCATATAGTCAAACTGGTTGACAAAACGGTCGGGGCTGCCCATACGGATGGTCTCAAGCAGGTTTTGCTTGCGGGTAAGCATATACATCCTCCTCATCTGAAAAAATATGATATGTATCCATACGAAAAATAAACTTTTAATATTGTAACTTCTTTTAAAGAAAATTGCAACAATTGATCGGGAGCAACCGAAGAAGCAGAGCGGTAAGCGTGAGTCTGGCGCTTACTGTGCCCGGAGCTTTTTCAGCTTGGCGAAGCGGGGCATGGAGTTTTCCAACGCGCGGGGAGGCTCACCCTGAATCAGGGGGAGAAGATAATCGATGAACTCCTGCTTTACGCTGCAGCGATCCTCGCCGATCCACTCCAGAGGTATCTTTTTCTCGAAGTTTGCCACGGATGTGAGGGGGATGAGCTTGGTTCTGCATTCATATCCGTTCTCACGGCTGCACTCAAAAGCGACCATATAGCCGCTCTCACCGCTGACAGCGGCTTCGACGGCGGCCTGTCCGGCCAGAGCAGCCTCGTTTATGTCAGTGAGTGAGGCGCAGTGGGAAGCGCAGCGCTGGAGCAGACTCAGCTCAATGCCTCGCACCTTGCAGCCGAGCTTCTGCTTCACGACATCGGCCAGCTTGACTGCCAGACCGCCAAGCTGAGCGTGGCCGAAGCCGTCAGTGGAGGAGGTCACAGCCTCGGAAACGAAACGGCCGTCGGCATAATGGATGCCCTCGGAAACGGCCACGAAGGCGGAGCCCTTTTCCTTATAGAGCTTCTCCACGGCAGCAAGGAACTCGTCCATGTCAAAATCGACCTCGGGGAGATATATTAGGTCGGGGCCATCGCCGCAGTAGCTTGCCAGAGCGGCGGAAGCGGCCAGCCAGCCCGCGTGGCGTCCCATTATTTCAATGACGGTCACGGAGCCGGTATCATAAACTCGTGCGTCGCGGCTCACCTCCATGCAGGAGGTGGCGATATACTTTGCGGCGCTGGCAAAGCCGGGACAGTGGTCGGTGCCAAAAAGGTCGTTGTCGATGGTCTTGGGGATGCCCATTACGCGGCATTCGTAGCCGCTCTTGGCCATGAAGCGGCTTATCTTGTCGCAGGTGTCCATTGAGTCGTTGCCGCCGTTATAGAAGAAGTAGCGCACGTCGTACTTCTTGAATATCTCGAGGATGCGCTGGTAATCGGTGCTGTCCTGGTCCGGGTCTGCCATTTTATAGCGGCAGGAGCCAAGGTCGGAAGAGGGGGTGTACTTCAGGTACTCCAGCTCCTGCTCGTCCTCCTGACCGATATCGTAAAGCACGTCGCCCAGAACGCCCTTTATGCCGTGGGCAGCGCCATAAACATTGGTGATGCACTCGGATGCGAGAGCGGCCTTGGCCGCTCCGTAGAAGCTTGCGTTGATAACTGCGGTGGGTCCGCCGGATTGGGCGATGACGCACGCGCCTTTAAGCTGTGCCATATTATCCTCCGTTCAGCCGCGCGGGGCGGCATAAATTATAATGAAGCTTACCACCGGCCGGGCGGCGGGGCTTTATCTCATCTGCGGCTGCCGCGCGGGACGGGCAGATGAATGTATAATGAGTTTTTTTAGATAAATCTCCGTTTTGTATAGTGATATTATAGCAATAATGTGCGGCTATTTCAATTAATTTTCCTTTTATTTTATTCATTCGTGTGATACAATCATTACACGTGAAGATAGAAAATCAAGCTGCCCGCCAGCGGGCGGCGGAATGGAGATGTTATCATGCCTATCGTAACTTCCACCGAAATGTTCAAGAAGGCTTATGAGGGCGGCTACGCTATCGGCGCCTTCAACGTTAATAATATGGAGACCATACAGGGTATTACCGAGGCCGCGGCTGAGACCCGTTCTCCCCTTGTGCTTCAGGTCTCGGCGGGCGCGAGAAAGTACGCCAAGCATATTTACCTTATGAAGCTCATTGAGGCGGCTGAGGCCGATACGGGTCTGCCCATATGCGTCCATCTGGACCACGGCGCAGATTTCGAGATATGCAAGTCCTGCATTGACGGCGGCTTCACTTCCGTCATGATTGACGGCTCCCACTATTCTTTCGAGGAGAATATCCGCATCACCAAGCAGGTAGTTGACTACGCTCATGACCACGGCGTGGTGGTCGAAGGTGAGCTTGGCCGCATCGCGGGCATTGAGGATGATGTGAACGTCAGCGCCGCCGACTCCTCCTATACCGAGCCCGACCAGGTGGAGGAATTCGTCAATGCTACCGGCGTAGACTCCCTGGCCATTGCCATCGGTACGAACCACGGCGCTTACAAGTTCACCCCTGAGCAGTGTACCGTAAATGAGGATGGCGTTCTGGTGCCGCCTCCGCTGCGTTTTGACATTCTGGAGGAGGTCTCCCGCCGCCTGCCTAATTTCCCCATCGTGCTGCATGGCTCTTCCTCTGTGCCTCAGGAGTTTGTGAAGCTGATAAACGCCAACGGAGGCAAAATGGCCAACGCCGTGGGCGTTCCCGAGGAACAGCTCCGCAAGGCTGCTTCCATGGCCGTATGCAAGATCAATATCGACTCCGACCTGCGTCTGGCCATGACCGGCGCCGTCCGCCAGTATCTGGCTGAGAATCCCGCTGATTTTGACCCCAGAGCATATCTGAAGCCCGGCCGCCAGAACGTCAAGGAGCTGGTAAAGCATAAGATAATCAACGTCCTCGGCAGCAATGACAAAATCTGAGGGACTGCTGCAAAAGCTGAATAACTACTGCCCCGGCGCTGTGCCCATGCACATGCCGGGGCATAAGCGCAATGTCACGCTGGCGGACTACCTTGAGCGCCTTGGCGCGGGTATGGACATCACCGAGATAAACGGCTTTGACGACCTCCACGACGCCTCGGAAATTCTCGCCGAGGGAATGGCGCGCGCCGCCCGCCTTTGGGGGGCTAAGCGTTCGTTTTTCTGCGTCAACGGCTCCACCGGCGGCGTTCTTGCAGCCGTGTTCGCGGTGCTGGGGGACGGAGATGAGCTTATCTGCGCCCGGAACTGCCATAAGTCCGTATATAACGCTCTTGAGCTGCGCCGCGCAAGACCGCATTTTCTTTTCCCGGAGCGGGAGAAGTTCAGCGGCACGGACTGCATCGTCAGACCCGAGGCCGTTGCCGCGATGCTGGACGCGCACCCGGGGGCAAAGGTGGTCATCATCACCAGCCCTACCTATGAGGGAGTGGTCAGCGACGTTGCCGCCATTGCCGCCGCCGCCCATGAGCGCGGCGCGGTGCTTATTGTTGACGAAGCCCACGGTGCTCATCTTGGCTTCGGAGGGGGCTTTCCGGACGGCGCTGTCCGCGCCGGAGCGGATATTGCGGTGCAGAGCCTGCATAAGACACTGCCGAGCCTTACCCAGACCGCCATCGTGCATGTCTGCGGCGAGCTGGTGGACGCGGAGCGGCTGAGACGCAGTCTTGCCGTTTTCGAGACAAGCAGCCCTTCCTATCTGCTCATGGCTTCCATTGACGGATGCGTCCGCCTGCTGGAAGGGGAGAGCGGGAGGCTTTTTGAAGCGTGGCGGAGTAATCTCGCCCTTTTCCGCGAGGAAACGGCAGAACTGCGCCATTTGTGCCTTATGGGAAAAACGGATGAAATGTTTGCGCTCGACCCATCCAAATTGGTGGTGAGCACCCGAAGGACGAATATCACAGGACGGGAGCTTATGAGCCGCCTGCGGGAGAAATATTCCATCGAGCTTGAAATGGCGGCGACTGACTATGTAATTGCCATGACAGGAATGGGAGACTGTGAGCAAAATCTCCGCTGCTTTGCCGCTGCTCTTTTTGAGACGGACAGGCAGCTTGCAGCGGCTGACAGGCCGCCGCGCAGCGCCATGACCCCGCCGGAGCGCTTTTGCCATAGCTGGGAAGCCGCCGGCATGGAGCGGGAGGGCGTGAGCATCGCCGATGCCGAGGGACGGGTCAGCGCCGAATATGTATGGGCCTATCCTCCGGGCGTGCCCCTGCTGATACCAGGAGAAATCATCGGCGGCGGGTTCGGCGCCCTGGTTGAGAGCCATGAACAGGCCGGAATAAGCATGAAAAGCAGCTTTTCCGCCCTTCCTGAAAAAATATATGTGCTGAAAACACCATGAGCGTCTTGACATCTGGCGGGAATATTGTAAAATAACAATGTGTGATTTTGACTATAAAACTTTAAAGGAGTTTTTGACTATGAACAGAATAAACACCCTTAATACCAGAAATCTCAACTCCAGCCTTGTGGACGGCGGCTGCGGCGAGTGCCAGACCTCCTGCCAGTCTGCCTGCAAGACCTCCTGCGGTGTTGCCAACCAGGCCTGCGAGAACACTTCCACCGGAAGAATAAAGACCCTCGGTACCCGTAACCTGAGAGGAAGCCTTGTGGACGGCGGATGCGGCGAGTGCCAGACCTCCTGCCAGTCCGCATGCAAGACCTCCTGCGGCGTTGCCAACCAGGTCTGCGAGCACTAAGCTTTTTTACCATGCTTAAAAAGAGGCTGTATCAAACAGCCTCTTTTATTCTGTAATGAGGTGTAAACCGATGATACATCAATATAAGCTCAATGGCTATAATATCGTTATAGATGTATACAGCGGCTCCGTCCATTCCGTGGACGAGGTGGCCTATGATGTTATTGCCATGTTTGAGACTCAGTCCCGAGAGCAGGTTATAGCGGATATTATGGAGAAGTATCCTGACCTGAGCAGGGAGGACGCCGAGGCCTGCTATGCCGACGTTCAGGCTCTGAAGGCTGAGGGGCTGCTTTTCGCCGAGGACGTTTACAGCGATAAGGCGGATGTACTCAAGACTAAAAATAATGTTATCAAGGCGCTCTGCCTCCATGTTGCCCATACCTGCAATCTGAACTGCGATTACTGCTTTGCCAGCCAGGGCAAGTATCAGGGCGACCGCGCCCTGATGAGCTTTGAGGTGGGTAAGCGCGCTCTGGATTTTCTGATCGAGAATTCCGGCACCCGCGTCAATCTTGAGGTAGACTTCTTCGGCGGCGAGCCTCTGATGAATTGGGATGTTGTCAAGCAGCTCGTTGCCTATGGGCGTAGCCGCGAGGAGGAATGTCATAAGCGCTTCCGCTTCACCCTCACCACCAACGGCATACTTATCGACGACGACGTCATAGACTTCTGCAACCGGGAGATGCACAATGTTGTGCTTAGCCTGGACGGACGCAAGGAGATACATGACCGCCTCCGCAAGAATATGGCCGGCGAGGGCAGCTACGATAAGATAGTGCCCAAGTTCAAAAAGCTTGTGGAAAGCCGCAATGGCAAGGGCTATTATATCCGCGGTACCTTTACCCACAATAACGTGGACTTCACCGAGGATCTTTTCCACATGGCCGACCTTGGGTTCACAGAGCTGAGCATGGAGCCCGTTGTCTGCGAGCCTTCCGATCCCTATGCTCTCACCGAGGAGGATTTGCCCAAGCTCTTTGAGCAGTACGAGATACTCGCCGTGGATATGCTCCGCAGGGAGCGGGAGGGCAAACCCATCACGTTCTATCATTATATGATAGACCTTGCCCACGGTCCCTGCATCTATAAGCGTATTTCCGGCTGCGGCTCGGGTACGGAGTACCTTGCCGTTACCCCCTGGGGTGAGCTGTTCCCCTGCCACCAGTTCGTTGGCGACCCCAAGTACAGCATGGGTGATATCTGGAAGGGCGTCACCAACCACGAAATGCGGGAAAAGTTCAGAAAGTGCAATGTTTATTCCCGTCCCCAGTGCGATGACTGCTGGGCAAAGCTTTACTGCTCCGGCGGCTGCGCTGCCAATGCTTACCACGCTGCCGGCGACATCACCGGCGTTTACGAATACGGCTGCAAGCTGTTCAAAAAACGCATGGAGTGCGCCATCATGATGAAGGCCGCCGAGGCCGATATGTACGGCGAGTAAGGATTATTCCAGCTTTATCTCCAGCTCACGCAGACGCACGCTGCTCTTGAATATCCGCACGAGATAAAGGGCGTTGCCCTGCAGCGGCCCGAAAACGAAGCTGCCGTCCTCGGCGGTGAAGCAGTAGGCGAGGATGATGTCGTCCGCTCCGTCCTCCGAGGCCTTTAGAAGCAGCACAAGGGCGTCCCGGACCGGCCTCTCGTTCATATCCAGCACAACGCCGCAGAGAGCGCTGCGGCAGTCCGGCTCGATGTGTACCGCGGTCTTTATCTGCTCGCCCTCGGCAGGTCTGAAGTAAAATTTTGCGTATCCGCTCATATATCCATATATAGCTCCAATCTGCCGCGAAATGGGGGAAGACTCCCGCAGCGGCGGCGGGAGTCGATGATGGGCAGTATCATTATATTGGCCGGGGGCTGAGTGGGTGCTTGACAATAGCCGCACAAATAATATAATATTGTAAAATATCAAGCGCCGCTGAAAGGGCGCGACAGGGAGAGATCACTTTGGCAAAAGATAAGAAAGTCGAAAAAATAACCGACATGGAGGAAGACTTTGCCCAATGGTATACCGACGTTGTTACCAAGGCGGAGCTGATAGATTATTCCGGCGTTAAGGGCATGTATATCCTGCGTCCCTATGGCTATGCCATCTGGGAGAACATCCAGTCCATGCTCGATAAACGCTTCAAGGAGCTGGGACATGAGAACGTTTCCATGCCCATGCTCATCCCCGAGTCCCTGCTTCAGAAGGAGAAGGATCATGTTGAGGGCTTTGCTCCCGAGTGCGCCTGGGTCACTATGGGCGGCAGCGAGGAGCTTACCGAGCGCCTCTGCGTGCGCCCCACCTCCGAGACTCTTTTCTGCGACCATTGGAGCCACGTCGTCCATTCCTGGCGCGACCTGCCCAAGCTTTATAACCAGTGGTGCAGCGTTATGCGCTGGGAAAAGACCTCCCGCCCCTTCCTTCGCCACAGAGAGTTCCTCTGGCAGGAGGGTCACACCCTCCACGCTACAGCCGCCGAGGCCGAGGCCGAGACCAAGCAGATGCTTGAGGTCTATGCCGAGTGCTGCGAGAAATGGCTGGCTATGCCCGTTATCCGAGGCCGCAAGACCGATAAGGAGAAGTTCGCCGGAGCTGAGGACACCTACACCATTGAGTGCATGATGCATGACCATAAGGCGCTCCAGAGCGGCACCTCCCATTATTTCGGTGATGGCTTCGCCAAGGCGTTCGGTATTTCCTTCTCCGATAAGGATAATAAGCTGGTAACTCCCCATGAGACCTCCTGGGGTATGTCCACCCGCATCATCGGCGGCATCATCATGACCCATGGCGACAACAGTGGTCTGGTGCTCCCGCCCCGCATCGCTCCCATTCAGGTCATCATCGTACCCATCGCCCAGCATAAGCCCGGCGTTCTGGATAAGGCCGCAGAGCTGCAGGCTCGCCTGAAGGCCGCCGGTCTGCGCGTAAAGACCGATGACAGCGATAACAGCCCCGGCTGGAAGTTTGCCGAATATGAGATGAAGGGCGTGCCCCTCCGTCTTGAGGTCGGCCCCAAGGATATCGAGAACGGCCAGTGCGTGATGGTTCGCCGCGATAATGGCGAAAAGACCTTCGTTGCATTCGATGAGCTGGAGGCCAAGACCGCCGAGCTGCTGGACGCCGTTCACGACGGTATGTATGCCAAGGCTCTCAAAAATATGGAAGAGCACACCTACGTTGCCCATACTCTGGAGGAGGCCAAGGCCATCCAGGAGGAAAAGGGCGGCTTTGTCAAGACCATGTGGTGCGGCGACCTCGCCTGCGAGATGCGCATGAAGGACGAGGCCGGCATGTCCTCCCGCTGCCGTCCTTACAGACAGGAGCATCTGGACGACAAATGCGCCTGCTGCGGCAAGGAAGCCAAGGAAATGGTCATCTGGGGCGTAGCCTATTAATTGGATAACGAACCAACAGCCGGGGCCAATGCTCCGGCTGTTTTCCTTTTTCCAATGTTCTCTCTAAAGCTCTTTAGACTCCGTAAGGTAAAAAATTAAAAATATATTAAAAATTCTTCCGTTTGCCGGAACATATTTGCCGCAGGGAGCGTCTTATAGACAAAATAAGGAGGGAACGCCATGAAAAAGAAAGTTTTTATCTCCCTGTTGGCGGTTTTACTGATCGCAGCCCTGTTAGCCGGCTGCTCCGCGTCCGATAAGGCTGCGTATGACACTATGGCCGTAGCGCCGCAGTATGCGAATGGTATGCCCAATCCCGAGTCAATGGTTGAAGTATCCGAAGGGTATGGATACGATGACGACTTCGCCTATACTGCTGATATGGGCGGCAACAGCATTTCCGAAGTGATCGCCTCCGCGTCCAGAACCTATAATCTTGATACGGAAAAGATCATCTATACCGCCTATGCCGATATAGAAACGCTGGAGTTTGATGAGTCTGTACAGTCTGTCTATGACATGATGGAGCGCTACGGCGCTTATATCGAAAATTCCTCCATCAGCGGCACGGACTATGCGACCAGATACCGTAATGGGCGCTCTTATCGTGAAGCTAACTTCAGCATCCGTGTGCCGGTTCAACATTATTCGGATATGTCCTCCGCTCTTACGCAGATAGGCAACGTGACGAACTATTCCAGCCAGTCACAGAATATCACCAGCCAGTTCACCGATACCGAGTCTCGCCTTAAGGCGTACAGGACTGAGTACGACCGTCTGCTGGAGATGATGGAAAGCGCCCAGACCGTTGAGGAAATGATAGCCGTTGAAGCACGTCTTTCCGAAGTGGAATGCAATATTGAGAGTCTCACCGGTACTCTGCGGGTCTGGCAGGATAAGGTAGATTATTCCACTGTGAATCTCTCTCTCCGCGAGGTCTATGAATATACCGATCCGGTGGTGCAGCCCAAGAGCTTCTGGGATAGACTTGCCGGTGCGTTCAGCGATTCTCTCAAGTGGCTTGGAGACGCGGGTCAGAATATCGTTATATTCGTCGTAGCCGCCGTCCCGATACTCATTATCCCTGCCGCTGCTGCCGTGGTCATCATTCTTCTTGTCAGAGCCAGAAGAAAGAAGAAAAAGGCGCTGAATGCCGCGGAAGAGGAAAAGGCAGCCCGGCTGCGCGCCGAGTGGGAAGCTAAGAACCGGGATGAAAAGGACGAAAAATAATCAGCGGCTCGCCGGTGGGACAAGTGCGAATTTACAGTAATTTAAAATTTGATGTATTGCATATAGCATCCTGAGTGGCTATAATTACTTATTACAAGGTGGGCGCAAGCCGTGCCCTGTCTTAGTAATAAGGGGCTGATTTTTTGAATTGGTTAAGAAGATTTATGGCAGGACGCTATGGGCCCGACCAGCTTTCCTTCGCAATGCTCATTGTGGCGCTTGTTTTGAATCTTGCTGCAAGTATATTACGTATGGCGCTTATATCCTCTCTGTCAGCGGTGCTGATAGTGCTGTGCTTTTATCGTATGTTCTCCCGCAATTATGAAAAGCGGCGCGCTGAGAACCAGAAGTTTATGGGCATGTGGTACAGGATAAAGAACTTCTTCCGCCGCCAGAAGGATAAAATGCGCCAGGGCAAGAATTTCCGCTTTTTCAAGTGCCCCAGTTGTAAGAATAACCTCCGCGTACCCAAGGGCAAGGGCAAGATATATGTTACCTGCCCGCGCTGCGGCGAACGCTTCATAAAGAAAACATGAAAAATCCGCATACAATTTGTATGCGGATTTTTTGACGTTTATCGTTCTTCGCTTTCCTGTGCTTCTACGGACCTGTATTGCAGATTGTTTGCCAGCAGAAATACGTTGATGAGCTGCCGGACGGCGACAACGCCGAAGAAAATACGGAAAGCGGGGGTCATGGCAGTGGGCATGGCGGTGAGACAGAAAAATGCCGCCGCCATTGAGAAAAACAGAGTGCATCTGGGGCGGCTGCGGCCAAAGGCGTAGCCGGCCGTGTAATAGCTGGCAATGGCAGCCGCGCAGATGGCGAGAAAATCATATACATAGCTTATCAGCGCGGGCTCGGCTGCCTTTTCCTTATAGTAAACAATGAGCCAAAGGCAGAGAAAGAGGGCGATGATAAAGGAGCAGAGCATAGTCTCCGCTCCGCTTTTTTTCAGGAATGCCATCAGAGAGGTGACGATGTAGGAAATTCCGGCAAGCGCGGCAAATATGGCAAGAATAAGCGCCAGTTGTTTGCTGTTGCGTATGCCGACGCCGTCCCGAAGGCAGAGGTACGCGCCGAATATCATCAGTGCGCCCAAGAGGACGGAGAGTATGAGCGCAGCCGGCGTTTTTACAGCGAAGGCGGTGTGATATACCGGCTCGACGTCCCGGCCCTTGTCAAGAAAGCTCAGAGCGAAAACGATGACCATGGCCAGTATGGCCACAGCCGACATGCAGACAGAGATGGGAGCGAAGCGCACCGCCAGCCCATTGACGGGGTCTAAAGCGGTGTTTATCTCGATGCTGTGCAGTGCCGCTCCTACCGCGCCGAGGGCGGCGGTAACGGCAGTGAAGATAATGGCGGTTTTTTTCATGGAAATCCCCGATTCCGCCGCTATGAGCGGCACAAATAGAAATGAAATGCTCCCCCAGGCGAAATGGGGGATTATTGCCGTCATCTGAGGTTGCCGCAAAGCGGCGGGCAGATGGGCGTTACATAATATAGTGTGATTTTTTCACACGGATTTCTTTCGCGGAAAGCATATACTTCCGGAAGTGTGAATATAGATGGAGCATACGGACATGCCCGCACGGGTAAATATGATTATACCATTTCAGCTTACAAAAAGGAAGTGTGCAAATGAAAAATTTAGGAAAGATATTTCTTCTGGCATTCCTGCAGGCCGGGGTAATTTTAGCTCTGCCGCTTTTTATCGGAGGGGGAGTGGAGCAGGAGACAGCGCCGCCTACCGCCGCCGCAGTCATGGCTGCTGCAGACGAGCCGGAAGCTCAGGTCTTGGACAAAACTGCGAGGATAAGTCTGCTGGATGGCGGCAGGACGGTGCAGATGAGCCTGGAGGACTACCTTTTCGGCGTAGTCGCCGCGGAGATGCCGGCTTCCTTTGAGCCGGAGGCGCTGAAGGCTCAGGCGGTGGCGGCGCGGACATACGCAATGTACCGCATCGGATCGGACGTACACGACGGCGCCGTCTGCACGGACGCAAGCTGCTGCCAGGCCTGGCTGAGCGAGGACGAGCTGAGTGCGAAATGGGGAGCGGCCTACGATGAGTACGCGGAAAAGATGCGCGCTGCAATAAGCGAGACCGACGGACTTTGCGTTACATATGACGGCGCGGCGATACTCGCCGCCTTTCATTCCTCTTCAAACGGCAGAACGGAGAGCAGCGAAAACGTTTTCGGCAAGGCGCTGCCGTATCTGCTCAGCGTGGAGAGCATGGAGGATGTGCAGTCTGTACCGAATTATATCAGCTCGGTCACGCTGACCGAGGATGAGCTTTATTCCACCCTTGCGGCCTGGAACAGCGAGGCGGCGGTACATGTATCCGAGGGACCGCTTCTTTCCGACGCGGTGTTTTCCACAACCGGGCGGCTTATAAGCGTGAAGCTCTGCGGCGAGGAGGTGAGCGGCAGCGAGCTGCGGAGAATATTCTCCCTGCGCTCGGCTGATATAAGCTGGCAGAGGCAGGAGGACGGCATAAGCTTCACCGTTACCGGCTACGGGCACGGCGTTGGGATGAGCCAATATGGCGCGAACAATATGGCCAAGCTCGGTGCGAGCTGCGGCGAGATCCTTTCCCACTACTATACAGGCACGAGTATAACGCCGATTTCCGCTCTTGCGGTGGGTACGGCACTTTTATAAAGAAATGTTTGTATTTTTCAGTAAAGTGATGTAGAATTAAAGCGAACTCATAAAAAAGAGGTGCATATTATGGACTATGCTGAAAAATCGCTTGAACTGCATTACCAATGGAAAGGGAAGCTGGACGTCATGCCTAAAATGGAGGTAAATGACCGAGAGGCTCTTTCTCTTGCATATACTCCCGGCGTGGCGAGACCCTGTCAGGAGATAAATAAGGATGTCTCAAAGAGCTTTGAACTCACGTGGAGGCAGAATACCGTCGCAGTCATAACGGATGGAACGGCTGTCCTCGGCCTGGGCGACATCGGCCCGGAGGCGGGAATGCCTGTTATGGAGGGCAAATGCGTTCTCTTTAAGTCCTTTGCCGGAGTGAACGCGGTGCCGCTCTGCCTGCGTACTAAAAATGTGGACGAAATCGTGAATACCGTGGCCCTTCTGGCAGGCAGCTTCGGCGGGATAAATCTGGAGGATATTTCCGCGCCGCGCTGCTTTGAGATAGAGGAAAAGCTGAAGCAGCGCTGCGATATTCCCGTTTTCCATGACGACCAGCACGGCACTGCGATAGTGGTGCTCGCCGCTCTCACTAACGCGCTCAAGCTTGTGAACAAGGAGTTTGCTGATATCACCGTTGTTATCAGCGGAGCGGGAGCCGCGGGAACTGCGATCGCCAGACTGCTCTGCTCTGTGGGGGTTAAGGATGTTATCGTCTGCGACAGCAAGGGCGCTGTCTGCGACGGTGACGAGCGGCTCAACGCCGCTAAGAAGTCCCTCGCGAAGATAACGAATAAAGCCAAAAAGACCGGTACCCTGGCCGAAGTACTTGAGGGCGCGGACGTATTTGTCGGCGTATCCGCCCCCGGCATAGTCAATGCCGATATGGTCAGGACGATGGCCGGGGACGCCATCCTCTTCGCGCTTTCCAACCCCGTACCGGAGATTATGCCCGACGAGGCGTATAAGGGCGGCGCCGCCATAGTCGGAACAGGCCGCAGCGACCTGCCCAATCAGATAAACAATGTTCTGGCATTTCCGGGCATATTCCGGGGTGCGCTGGATGTTCGGGCGTCGGATATAAACGAAGAAATGAAGCTTGCCGCGGCGAAAGCGATAGCGGAGCTTGTGGGCGATGAGCTGAACCGGGACAAGATATTGCCGGAGGCCTTCGATTCCCGCGTTGGCGCTGCGGTGGCTGCCGCCGTCGCCGCTGCGGCGCGGAGAACCGGCGTGGCAAGGATATGAAGGGGGCGAAATATGGATAAGAAAATGATAGCTCCCGGCGTATGGAACGTTGTTCCCAATGGAATGGCGGCCGCCTATCTGGTTGTGGGTGAAAAAAAGGCACTGCTCATCGACAGCGGCGCCGGAGAGGTGGATGTAAAGGCGGTCTGCGCCGAGATAACCGAGCTGCCCATTGATCTGGTCAATACCCATTATCACGATGACCATACCGCTGCAAACAAGGAGTTTGACAATGTCCATATGCACCCGGCGGATATCCGGAAGCTGACGGAATGGAAGCAGATCACCCCGGTCACGGAGGGATATGTCTTTGACCTTGGAGGAAGAAGCCTGGAGGTCATTGAGATACCCGGCCATACTCCCGGCGGTATTGCCCTTTATGACAGGGAAGCGAACATTATGTTCACTGGTGATACCGTAGGCCGCGCACCCGTTTTCCTCGTTGAGGGCGATTACGACCTTGATGCTTTTGAGGCCAGTCTCAGAAAACTGATGGGCTATGGAGCGGATATGTACGGCGCTCACGATATGGAACTCAACCGGGTAGACACCCTGAAAAAGCAGCTTGAGGCAATGGCGCTTTACCGCGCGGGCCAGATAGAGCCTCAGGAGGTGTCAGCCCCCATGAAGGCGACTGTATATGTTGCCCCTAACGGCACGGGCTTCTTCTGCCCGCAAAAATAAAAACACAGCTCGGCGGACATCTGGGGAAAGATGTCCGCCGAGCTTTTTGGGGATGGAGAAATGATTTGGAAGTGATAGAAAAGAGTGAGGAAAGAAGAAAGACATTCGGTTGGAGTGCGGACGGCTTCTATCGCCGCCTGCGAGTATATAATAGCTTTTCTTTGTGAATAAAAAATCAGTTTTTCGTGAACGTTTTGTAAATTTGACTGAGCTCCTGCGGAATGGATTTACCATTCGGGATGGGTCTTGCGGTAATATTGGGCTATCTTCAGCTTGCTCATGGCGGAGCTGATGCGCTCGGACGGGGCGGAGGTGAGCTTACCGTCCTCAAGAAAATATCCGTAGACGTGAGCAACGGTGGTTTCTGCCATTACATCGGAGGTGAGCTGCATATATTCGCTGCCGCCGCCCCAGCCGCACTGCTCAAAGAGCAGATTCATCAGGAAGCAGGGACTTATATCCGGACCCTCACCGCTGAAATCATTGCCCAGCGCCTCTTTGGCGGCCTCGTTGGCCCAGATCATATAGCGTGTGCCGAAGTAATTGTAGAAGCCCTCCTGAGTAGCCGTATCAAGGTTGATGTTTTGCTCGCCGTAAACGCTGTTGCTGTAGCCGAGCCAAGGCTTGTGGTCACCGTACAGGAGCAGCACCACGGGTTCCGCGTCGAAGCGAAGAGCGTCGGTGAGCAGTACAAGGTTTTCCGAGGTGTTTTTTACGGAAGCAAGGTAGTTATTGAGAATATAATAAGTTGCCTCGTCCTCGTATTCGCCGTTCCAATGGCCGTCGCCGCGCGTAAGGCTGTCCGTGGAATATGGGCCGTGACCCTGGTAGGTCACGGAGAAGCTGAAATAGGGAACGGACTTGTCCCTAGCCTGATAGAGGGCGAGAATATCGGGTATAAGAATATCGTCTGCCGCTATGCCGCCCGCCATCTCACCGTAGCGGTTTTCCAGGAACCAGTATCTGTCGAAGCCCAGATAGGTGTTTATATTCTTGCGGTTATAGAACCAATCGTAGCAGGAATGGCTGCCCTCGGTGAAGTAGCCCTGTTCGTTAAAATAACGTATATATGAGCCGGCGTCCTTGCGGTAGTTGTCCTGGGTGTAATAGCCGGTTATAAAGCCGCGCTCGGTGTCGATCGTACCTCCGGCGAAAACATTGGTAAGCAAATTGCCGGTGTAGCTCTCGGCCTCAAGAGCGTGATATTGGGCGTAAACCTCCTCGGAGATGCCGGTGAAGCCTATGCGTTCAAGGTCTGAGAAGGCCTCGAGCTGTATGCTTATCACGTTTACCTTTTTGTCCTTGGGTATGTTTTCGTATTCGTAAGCGGAAAGTATTTCCTGGGCTGCCGCAGTGGAATAGCCATCGGGCTTTTCCGGGAACGCGTCGGGGATGCTGTGGAGAAACGGGTAAACGAAGCCACGGGTGATGTAGACCTGGGTGGCCGACCATTGGTTGGCATATTCATAGTTCCGGGTCTTGTTGACGTATATATTCTCGCTGAGATAAATTTTGCTCAGCGGCCATATGCTTATCAAAACTGCCGCCGCACCAATAAGGCGGGAGCGTGCGCGGATATGCCCCCGCACGAAAAAGGCGAGAAAAAGTGTGCCGGCGGCAACGCATAGGATGCAGAAAAGCAGGCGGCTGTCCAGAGATATGTCGTAATTGCCGGAGACCTTCAGCGCAGTGCCTATGGCTGTGACGTCCGCGAAAAGAAAAGGGTCGTCCCGGCAAAGCAGCTTGAAATAGTTGCCTGCCGAGGCCAGCAGCAGCGGCACGGAGGTGCCGAGAAAGGCTATCCATGCCCGCCCGATAAGGCAGTATAGCAGCACCATGAGAAGTATCACCGGCAGCAGATTCAAAATCAAGATAAGCGGATGGCGGAAGTAGCCGTAAAATATCTCCCAGCGATAGTGACCGAAGGCCAGTAACAGGCTCAGTATGCCCGCACCCGCTCCGGCGGCAATGACAAAAAACCAATTCCAGAGCCAAAAGAGCGTCTTGTGCCGGTCACTTACGCGCTGGAAAAGGAAGCATGAACGAATTTTTTTCATAGGTATTGCTCCTTGATAAAGGCGATTAAACGAATTGTAGCATAAAATAACTGCAAAGTTAAGACGTAAGATGTAAAATTTAGAAGTACGCCGCTTTACTTTTTAGTCTGATTAAGCTATAATAAAAATTACTGTTTATAAGCTGCGGATCGAGGGAGTCTTTTATGCCCGAATTGAGAAACATAACGCTGGGCGCGCTTTTCAGCGAGAGCTGTGCCCGGTTTGGAAATAGGATAGCCGTGGAGTATATGGGTACAAGCGCGACATATGCCCAGGTGGACGCTCTTACGGACCGCCTGGCGCGCGGACTTATGGCTCTTGGCATAAAGAAGGGTACTCGCGCCGCGATTTGGGGCAATGACCGCCCCAATACCCTTTATTGTCTCCTGGCTATGGCAAAGATAGGCGTGGTTCCCGTGATGCTGGGTACAAGCCTGCAAAAAAGTGAGCTTACCGACCTTTTGGAGCGCTCCGGCGCGGAATACATATTTTTCGATGAAGGTTTCCGTGATATCTCTTTTCCGGCGGTGTGCCGTGGGCTTGACATTCCCGCTCTGAAGGAGTGCTTCTATATCGGCATGGAGTCTGTGGAAGGCTTCAGAACCCTATCTGAGCTGGAGAAGCTTGGCGAGAGCGTCCCTGAGACTGCGCTGGCTGCCGCGGAGGCTGCCGTTGAGCCGGGCGATACCGATATGATACTTTTTACCTCCGGCACTACCAGCGCCAGCAAAGGCGTTCTTACCACTCATTTTTCCCGCGCCAACACCGTTATGGCTCATATTGAGGCGCTGAAAGCCACCGAGGAGGATAAATTCTGCGTAGCTATACCCATGTTCCACTGCTTCTCCCTCACCGGCAGTGTGCTGACGGCTATAATGAGCGGTGCATGCGTGTATTTTCCCGCAAATCGTCACACAAAGACCCTGTTTGAGGCCATTGAGCGGGACAAGATAACCGTTCTCCACGCCGTTCCCACCCTGTTTTCAGCGATGATGGCGAGAAACAACGCCGGGGAATACGATATTTCCTCGCTGAGAACCGGAGTTATCGGCGGAGCGGTGTATAAGCCTGAATTTTTTGAACGGGTAAGCCGTGAGCTGAATTATAATTTGCTCTCTTCTCTTGGGCAGACGGAGGCCACAGCGGGCTTCACCTTCTGCGGCTATGACGACCCAATGGAGATAAAAGCCAATACCGTGGGCCGCTTTATTGAGCATACCGAGGGCATGATACGAAATATCAATACCGGCAAGCCCCAGCCCGTGGGCGAGGTAGGCGAGATATGTGTTCGCGGCTTCGGCGTTATGCAGGGCTATGTGGGCCAGCCGGAAGTTACCGCCCAGACAATTCTGCCCGATGGCTGGCTGCGTACCGGAGATATGGGCTTTATCGATGAAAATGACTGCCTGCATATTACGGGCAGGCTGAAGGATATGATAATTCGCGGCGGCGAAAATATTTCGCCCGGCGAGATAGAGGAGCTTCTGCTTGCCGGGGGAAAAGCCGCCCAGGTCAAGGTGGTGGCTGTGCCTGATGAGCATTACGGCGAGGAGATATGTGCCTGCGTTGTGCTCAAAGATGGCGAGGAGATGAGCGAGGAAGAGGTTCGTGATATAGTCCGGGCAAAGCTGGCATATTTCAAAGTGCCGCGCTATGTCCTGTTTATGGAGGATATACCCAAGACTAACAGCGGCAAGGTCGCCATCGGCAAGCTCAGGGAGCTTGCCCGGGTTGAGCTGGGATTGTGAGGTGCGAAATGAAAAGCTATGAAATGATCCGTGAGATTTTCAATGAGTGCGCGAATAACCAGATGCGCGATGTGTTTATAAGCGAGATCGATACCGATGATACCGACGCCATTGCCCGAAGCTACTGCGAGGGCGGCGAGGTGAGCTGCGAAAAGTCCATCCTCGCCAACGGCACGATAGTTTACGACATTGTCACCGACGGTGTCCGCCAGCGCTTGGGATTTACTGAGATTTGAATAATGAAAAGGCCGGGGTTCAATCGAACCCCGGTCTTTTGCTTGTTCAATTAATGGTGGCAGCCGTGGTCACCGCAGTCATGGCTTCCGCAATCGTGGTCGCCGCAGTCATGGCCTTCGCCGTGGTGACTGCATACGGTGTCAGGATTGTAGACCAGATTGCCGGAGAGCAGGTCGGCTACGCATTTGTCGGCGTCTCCGGACGCGCCGGGGAACAGGCGGATATGAGCCTGGTCGAGAGCGTTGCGCGCGCCGCCGCCAATGCCGCCGCAGATGAGAACGTCAACATTGTGACCCTTGAGGAAGCCGGCCAGAGCACCGTGACCGCTGCCGATGGCGCTGACGACCTCAGAGGAAACTACGGCATTGTTCTCAACGTTGTATATCTTGAACTGCTCGCAGTGTCCAAAATGCTGGAAGATATCTCCGTTTGCGTAAGTAGTGGCTATTTTCATTTTAAGCTGTGCCTCCAAGAATGATTTGATATATTCAGTATACACCGATAAATGACATATGTCAATAATATAATAGGTAAAAGCTTTCATCGATTGGCATGAAACGCCACGTTACAGGCTCTTTTCGAGCATTACCAGGTCGATATTATCCAGACCGTTAAAGGTACAGGTCACGATGCCCGCCTCCCGGTAACCGAGCTTGGCGTACATGGCACGGGCGCGTGTGTTGATGGCGTTGGTGTCTATACGCAGGCAGGTGCAGCCGTTTTCCCGGGCATAGTCTTCGTAGAACCGCAGAAATTCTTTCGCATAGCCCCTACCGCCGAAGTTGGGGTCGACGCAGAGAGTGTGCAGCACCATCACCTTCTCGTCCGGAGCTTTGTCCTGCCAGTCAACGAGAGCGTATTCGGGCTGCTGCTCCTGATTGATGCGCCCGGTGGCGACGATATAGCCGTCCTTTTCCATCACGAAAAGATGTCCTTTTTCAAGGGATTCCATAGCGTCCAGCCCAGTGGGGTATATGCCTCTTTTCCAGCCAGTTATTTTGCTCACGGACTCAAGAGCGGTTACCGCGTCGTATATTCCGGCGACGTCGGGAAGGTCGGCGGCGGTAGCTTTTCTGATCACAGTATGATCAGCTCCTTGGGAGACTTGGTAATGTCTACGCAGTCATTTTCGCGGAGATAGATAACGTCCTCAATGCGAACACCAAAGCGGCCGGGCAGATAGATGCCGGGCTCCGCGGATACTACCGCGCCGAGGGGCATGGGCTCCTTGTTGGAGGGGTTGGCATTGGGGGCTTCATGAACGTCCATGCCGAGGCTGTGACCGAAGCCGTGGCCGAAGTATTCGCCGTAGCCCGCGTCGGTGATGACCTTTCTGGCTGCGCCGTCTATCTCGCAGCCGGGTACGCCTGCCTTTGCGGCGGCGATACCGGCAAGCTGAGCCTCAAGAACAGTGTTGTATACCTTCTTCATTTCGTCGGTGGCGTGACCCACGGCGACGGTACGGGTCATGTCGGAAACATAGCCGTCCAGCACGCAGCCAAAGTCCATCGTGAGAAAATCGCCGTCCTTCACCTGAGTGTCGCCGGGAACGCCGTGGGGCATGCTGCTGTTAATGCCGGTGACAACGATGGGGTCGAAGGAATTGCCGTAGGCGCCCAGACGGCGCATGCGGCTGGTCAGCTCAGAAGCTATCTCACGCTCGGTCACGCCGGGCTTGATGAGGGGGAGAACCTCCTCCAGAGCCTTCTCGGCGATACGCTGAGCGGCGATGAGCTTATCCAGCTCGGCCTCGGTCTTGCTGGCGCGGAGCTTTATGAGCAGCTTCTGAGCGGGAACGAGCTTGGCGTTGAGCTTCTCATTGAAGCGCATGAAATCGGCGTAGCTCATGTTTTCTTCCTCAATGCCGAGAGTCTTTACGCCGTGCTCGGCGATGACGCGGTTGAGCTTTACCTCGTAGGTCTCCTTTTCGGTGACCATTTCCACGTCCGCGCCGGTTATCTTGTTTGTGGCGGCCTCGATGTAGCGGGAGTCCACGAAGAAATATGCTCCTCCCTTGGTGACTATGACCGCGCCTGCGGAGGAGGGAAAGCCGGTGGCGTAGCGGCGGGTGCTCATGCCGGTGATGAGCATTGCGTCAAGCTCATGTTCGCTCAGAGCGGCTTTGATTCTTTCAAGATTGTTCATATTAAAATTTCTCCTTTCTGCGGCATATGCGGAAGGGTACTTCTATGCCGTAACGCAGAATATAAAAAAGATTTTTCAGCTCGATAGGCTCCACAACTATGGAGCAGAGTCCGGCAAGATTAGCCCCTAAAACGTCGGTGAAAAGCTGATCGCCCGCGAGGGCTGCCTCGCCGGAGGTCTTTCCGGTCTGTGCCAGAGCCTTGTTTATGCCCTCGGAGCGGGGCTTGCGGGCAGCGTTGACGTAAGGCACCTCCCAAAGGGCGGCGAATTTCATCGCTCTGTCGGTGCGGGTGTTGGAAACGATAAAGAGCGTGACCCCGGCGCTGTTCATGCGCTCCTTCCAGAGGAAAAGCTCCTCGGAGGGCTTGCTGCCGGAATAGGGGGCCAGAGTGTTGTCAAGATCCAGCATCAGCAGCGTTATCCCCCGGGAAAGGAGATACTCCGGCGTAAGCTGGAGCACGCTGTCTATGCGGACGCGGGGAATGATAGAAAATCCCATATCATAACTCCGTTAGTCGGTTCGTATTATGTAATGCGGTGTTATAGGATTTAAGCCGCTTTGCTCGTCCCTTGCGGGAATACCATAACGGCTTTGCCGCTATGGTATTATAACATCATTTGAAAGGAAAGGCAATGTCCGAATTGATACTGCTCTGCCGCCCGGAGGAAATCGGCGAGGCCCGGCGGCATGGGCTGAGAATAGCCTGCGCGGCATGGTGTATCGGCGGTGACGGCAGACTGTGGCGCAGTCCGCTGCCCACGCTTCCCAAGGGAAGCATGATGGCCGTTTTCGGCGGGTTGGGAGAGAATACGGAGCCGCTCAGGGCGGATATCGCCGCCGAGTGCCGCAGGCTGAATATAAGCGAGGTGCTGTACTTCCCCAGCGCTCCGGTGCATATTGGGAAATTGGGGTACAAGCTGTATATCCCGGCCTCCACCGCCCTATCAGGCGGCAGCCTCGCCCAGCGCTTTGCCTGCGAAAGCACCGCGTTTATCGAGCCTTGCCGGGAATATTTTGCCCTGCCTTGCCGGAGCGGAAACGGCGTGCCCATAAGCGCGAAGCAGCTTGAAATATTCTCGGCATCCGCCCAATGCAGAGCCTTTTCGCCGGAGCTGGGCTGCAAATATATGCTCTCTCCGGCCGGGGCGGTGCTTTATGACGACGCGGAGACAGTAGGCCGCAAGGTGGAGCTGCTCAGAAAAACAGCGGTGGAGCGAATCGTTCTGCCCTATGTTTCGCCCAGCGTCAGAGAGTTTTTGCGGAAATATCTCTGAGCTTTATGGAAACTCCGTTCTTGGCGGCCATGTCCTCAAGCTTGTCCATAGCCTTGCCGCTGTTATGATTGATATATTTCACCAGCAGCTCGTCCCGCTGGGACTGGGGCATACGGCTCAAAAGCTCTTTCACAAGAGCCTCGGTCTTGTCCGGCGAGCGCAGAAGATAGCCGGCAAGCCCCTCCTTCGGCACCTGCTCCATCAGCATTGGGAGCAGCAGGTCGGCAAGGTCCTCATAATTTATATGCTCAACTTTTATTGTCAGCTCTATCATAGGGCGCCTCCTTGAGTGGGAAAATTAAAATATCTTTATTCGTTATAGTATCATAAAACTATGTCTAAATCAACTTTCGGAATAAGGTAAAGCCTTTTGTGCGAAAGAAAAGCAGACACGGTATATTGACCTTTTTGGTGCGGAATGATAAATTTTAGCCGAGAGGTGAATGCCGTGCGTGAATATAAGCTGATACGCTCCAACCGAAAAACGCTGGCTCTTGAGGTCAGCAGGGAGGGCGAGGTCATAGTCCGCGCGCCCAAAAGGGCAGGCAGCGGAGAGATTGAGCGCTTTGTGGCCGCCCATGAGGCGTGGCTGGAAAAGGCGATTGTCCGCCAGAGCGAACGCAGGGAAAAATATCCCGAGCCAACGGCGGAGGAGCGGGAGCGGTATATTGCCGAAGCCAAAGCCGTACTGCCGGGTAAGGTGGCGAAATACGCCGCTGTGATGGGCGTCTCGCCCAGCGGCGTGAAGATAACCGGGGCGCGGACGCGCTTCGGAAGCTGCAGCGGACAGAACAGCCTTTGCTTTTCCTGGCGGCTCATGCGCTATCCCGAGGCGGCGGTGGATTACGTCGTTGTTCACGAGCTGGCTCATATCCGCTATAAAAACCACGGGCGTGAGTTTTATGCCTTTATTGAAAGCGTCCTCCCGGATTATAAGGAACGGGAGCGGCTGCTGAGATCGTGAAAAGCCTATCCATCCTTGACCTGAACCACAAAAAGCAATATAATGTAAAAAACACAGAAACGAAAAGAGGTCTTTCCGCAATGGCTCGTCCCACCAAGCGCCGGCGCATATGCGAGCTGCCGCGAACAAGTGAATTTATCCCCTCGGGGAAGGAGTGCGGCGCGGCTGTGGAACTCACTGTGGATGAGTATGAGACCATAAGGCTCATCGACAGGCTTGGTTATTCCCAGGAGGATTGCGCCCGGCAGATGAATGTGGCCCGCACCACTGTTCAGGCTATCTATGATACCGCTCGCGGAAAGCTGGCAGAGGCCATCGTGGAGGGTAAGCGGCTGGTCATCAGCGGCGGCGCTTATGACGTTTGCCCCAACGCCCATAAATGCTGCGGGAAGGACTGCGCCCGGCGCAGATGCGGCGGCAAGCGCTGCGAGAACGGTGAGCTTAGCTGCCGCAGGGAACGCTGCGAATGCGGAAAAACGGATAAATAAGGCTTAACGCCCCCGACGCTTATGCGTCAGGGGCGTTATTGCTATACTGTCAAATCCACAAATTCAGCGCTCACATATCCGCCCAGCGCGTCCGGTGCGAGTATGACCTGCTCGCCCCGCATACCGGCGCTTACGGCTATCTCGTCGAAGAGTACGGCCGTTTCGTCTATGAATGTGGGAAATCTTTTCTTCATGCCGATGGGGGAGCATCCGCCCCGGATGTAGCCCGTGACGCCTAAAAGCTCCTTGACGTGGAGCATTTCAATGCTTTTCTCTCCGCAGGCTCTGGCGGCCTTTTTTAAGTCCAGCTCATCGCAGACGGGGATGCAGAAAACGTAAATGCCGCCCTTGCCCGACCGGGTAACGAGGGTCTTGAACACCTGCTCACGGGGCATGCCGATGCTGTCCGCCGCGTGTCCGCCGCTGAGGTCGGTCTCGTCGTACTCATACTCCGCCGTGCGGAAGGGGATGTCCTCCTGCTCCAGAAGGCGCATAACATTGGTTTTGGTCATTTCTCAGAACTCGTAATCAACGGCGGAGAGAGCCTCACAGCAGGAGTCCAGGTGCTTGACCAGCTCCATGTGCAGGGGATGAACGTGGAATTCGCCCATGCCGGCCAAGTCGTCGAAGGTAAGCTCGATGACCATGTCGTAGTTGATGGGGCCGGGGACGCAGTTGAGATTGGTAGCGCTGGACCTGAGAGTGGGGATCTTGCCCATAAGGCTGCGGGACATGTCGGCGGCGATGGCAATATTCTCGGCCTTGCTCCTGCCGTCGTATTCTTCCTTGAACTTGAACATAATAACGTGCTTTATCATGGTGTATTCTCCTTTGTCATGATTGATAAAGACATATTACCATACCGCGGAATAAAGATAAAGAACAAAATTTCCGCGAGGTGCCGCAGGCATATTATACATGGCCTCATAAATATTAACACGAAGGAAAAAATTCCTCTTCGTTTTTTTTGGGGGCATGAAGGCGGACGGAGGCAGGCATAAGATAGCAATATTATGTTAACCCCCAAAAACGAATATTTTTATAGCCTTGAATATGCACAACTCTGTGGAAAACTCTGTGGAAAATGTGAAAAACTCCGTAGTTAGCCGTTTTTAAAAAGGGGAAAACTCCGGCGAAGAATTCATTCTTTTGTGAATAAAGACGGAAATATGAAATTTACATAAGTATTATCTGTTTCTTTGGCGCCATGAAGGAAATTGGCGCTTTCATTGCATATCAGTCAAAAATGGTCGCTGAATGGCGTTACAGACGATTGACCGTTCCGTTTGGCTGTGATAAAATCGCTTGAAGCTATTGATCATTCTCGCTTACAGCCTGAGCCTTTGAAGGAGACGAACATATGAAAATAGGAATAGGAATAGATACCGGCGGAACCTATACGGACGCCGTAATATATGATTTTGAGACGAAGCGGGTGCTTTCCTCCGCCAAGTCTCTTACCACAAAGAGGGACCTTTCCAAAGGCA